>SWDP01000039.1:86934-100359 GCA_005116885.1 Nitrospira sp. | reverse complement strand
GCAGAGGTGGCTGGTGGACTCGGAATGCTTTCCGTTCGCCTAAGCGATCCACGGTGTTTGTTGCGATCCGTGGATCACAGCGATAATGTCCACTTGGTCGGGCTTGATGTGATAAATGACTCGGTAGGGGCCTTCCAAAACTTCCCGTATCTGAGGGAACTCGACTTCAGGGACGATGCGGTCGGATTGGGGGAAGGCGACAATTTGCTGGGAGCGTTTGGTGAGACGGTCAACGATTCTCAGTGCGGGAGCGACACGGGAGTCATTTATAAGAGCAGCCGAGTGGTCTGTGACGGATATCGACGATGACTCATCCCCCGTGATATGGTATATATCGCCTATATAGATCATGAACGGAGGGCCTATGCCGACCAATACGGTTCAAGTGCCTGTGCTGATGAGCCATTCACAAAAGTTGCGCTTGGCGCGGAAAGCCAAGGTGGCAAAGTTGACAATGGGAGAACTTCTGCGCCGAGGTGGAGAGCGCTATTCTCCCGATGAAGACTCCGATTTATTAGAGCAGTTCGCCCGACAAGTTAGCCGTGCTGCCGGGAAAGCTATTCGTTCGATTGATCGCACGCTTGATCTTGTGGCGGAATCTGAGCGACGTATCCAGCAACTTACTAGGGCGGCTTCTCAGAGAGGATAAGCATGGGGTGGACAGAACGGGTTTGGGATGCCTTTGCCACTACGATTAAGCTTGCCGACAAAGTTGAGCAACTCAATGCCACCGTTATCAAACAACAACACCACATCGAAGATCTCATGGGACGAGTCATTCGGTTGGAAACCGCTCTTGAACTTGGCATGCGCGCGAAACGGCCGAAACGACTCTCCGGTCCGCCTTCGAAAAGCGTCTAATCTCACACCCACCATGCAGTTCTCTCTTTTGGAATGACACCCATTCTTGGTTCTACTGTGGCCGTCGAGCGAGGCTACAGATAATCCGTTTTCTCTTCAGGGATGGGGCCTGACTGATCTCCCACTGCGCGCGTCGAACGACCACCGTTTCATCGTGGGGGTTCCGCGAGCAAAGAGGATTGCTGGAAGCTACCCCTCACCTTTTTGCTTCCGCCGGCGGCCAGTTCAACTCCGCATGCCTGCCGCAGTAGAAGCAGGAGAGGCGGTAACGGGCTTTGCGTCTGGGATTCGGCATGGAGGTGAAGGTGATGGGGGTGTCATCAAAGGGGCATGTGGGTTGATCGTGGAGGAGATGCACTTCAGCCATCATCGTGATCGAGGCGCCGTCCCACGGTGGCATCGGCTGTTCTTTGCCGGCAATCTGCTCCTTCGTATGACACTGTTTGCATTCGGCTTCATACGTCTTAATACGAGCGAGATGGGGGCTGTGGTCGGTTACGTTCATCGCTCCACCGCAGCCAGGCTTGGTACAGGTGATATGTTCGTGCTGTAAGGCCTGGACAAACCGACCGTGTGCTGCCCGTTCTTGTTCTGTCTTCATAAGACCTCCCTCGTTTCATTCTTTCTCTTTGTCATCCCAAGAAGGCTAGACGGCTTTGGTTCAACTGCGCGTGTTCAACGAGGGGAGTCTGCGACCGCGCGTTGCGCGAGCAAAGAACCGAGGCTGTTTAGCCTTCTCACACCCCCCACGCCCCGCTAATTTGAATATTCGCTCCATTCACGTACCGGGCCTCGTCGCTGAGGAGATAGCGCACGGCCGCCACGGTATCGTCTACCGTTCCTATATAGCCGGCGGGGATGCGTTTGGTCATGCTGGCTAATTCTTCCGGCGGTGCACTACCCGAATCGATGAAACCGGGCGAGATGGCGTTGACGGTAATCCCGTGGGGCGCCAGCAGTTTGGCCAGTGTGCGTGTCAGAATCAAGACGCCGGCCTTGGCGATGTAATGAGCCGTCACGTCCGGCTGTGAAATCATCTGATCGGCGTTGGCCATGCTGAAGCTAATGATTCGACCAGATTTGCGAGCTTTCATTCCCGGTGCCACTGCTTTGGCGAGATAGAAAATGGGATGGAGATTGCCGTCGAACATCTCGTTCCACCCCTCGACCGTCTCCTCGAACAGATTCACACGATGGTAGGGGCCAGCGCCGTTGATAAGTGCATCGATCCGTCCCCACTGCTGTTCAACTTCTGTCACGAGGCCTTTGGCTGCCTGGGGGTCCGATATGTCACAGCGAATCGAAAGCGCACGACCGCCACGCTCGGTGATTGCGTCGGCTGTGGTTCCAGCCTCTTTCTCGCTCGTGCGGTAGCAGATGGCGACCGACCATTGTTGCGCTGCCAGGTCGAGGGCGATCCCCCGTCCAATGCCTTTGGCTCCACCTGTGATGAGTGCCACTCGCTCTGCCATCGGTGATCCCTTTCCTGGTCGGTGTGGTTGCCGGCGATCTTATCGAGTTTTGAGCCTGGTCGCGAGGAGCTGAATGGCTCCAGCTGTTCGTAAGGAGAAGGACCGGTCTTGCTTGGGTTTCTTATTGTCTTCTTGGCATTCTGTGATGAGCGAATGCAAGTCTGCGATGGTATCCACGTCACGCCAGGCGGTGGTGAGGCTGACAGATAAGCCCAGAGTCTTGGCATTCTGTTGTGTGACGGCGAGGACTTGATCGGTGGACCAGGGTACCCCGGCAAAAATGTCTTCTGCCAGTTTCGTGAGGCCGATGAGGTAATACCCGCCATCAAGGGCCGGTCCTAAGACGACGTCTGATTTGCCGAGCAGTGTAAGCGCGTCTTGATAGACCGACAGGGGCAAGGTTGGAACATCGGTTCCCACCAGGAGTACCTTCTTATAGCCTTTGGCGAATAGATCGACAAAGGTTTGGTGCATGCGTTGACCCACATCTTCTCCCACTTGATCCAAGAGGCGGACGCCTTGCCGTTCTTCCATAATCTTAAAGAACACCAGCTCCGAAGAAGGAGCACAGGCCAAGTATCGATGGAAGGGAAGCTGCAATTTGGCAACGGCGAGTTTGGTCCGTTCCAACATGTCGAGGACAAAGCTGCCGTGCAGGGTAGCCGCCTCGTCCGGTGTCAACGGCGGACAGAGTCGTGTCTTCACCTCGCCCGGGATCGGAGCCTTGGCGAAGATTACCAGTGCAGCCTGATGAGGGGTGAAGGGTCCCTCGACTGAGCTCGGGACGGTGAGCTTGTCGAACCGTGAGGGGTGAGGGGATGGAGAGGAAGGTTGCTTCATAAGTTATCGTACCGATCCATACCATCGACTCAGTGTATGGGGGCTCATTCCGACCCAATACAGGAATCGTAAGATCCACATCAAGAAGATCGTCTGCAAAGGACCCTGTTGTTCCCAACGACGAAACGAGGTGGTGACGGTTGCAGTGAGGGCTGCGGTCGTTCCCTTCCGTTTGAGCCTACGGGAGAACTCGATGTCCTCCATCAACGGCATGTCAGTGAAGCCTCCCATCTGTTCGAAGATAGATCGGCGCACAAACAGGGCCTGATCGCCGGTGGCGAGGCCGCTCAGTCTCGAACGCCAGTTCATCGTCCTGCTGATCATGGTTCCCCACATCGAGGGGTGATCGAACTGGATATCGAACCGTCCCCCCACCATCTGTTGATCAGCCAATACTGCGTTGATCACTGTTTTGGCATTGCGTGGAAGCCGTGTGTCGGCATGGAGAAAGAGAAAGACCTCTCCTCGGCCGGCCTTTGCGCCCTCATTCATCTGCCGGGCGCGTCCGGGTGGCGCGGTCACCCAGGAGACAGGACTGAGGCCTGTGGCCTGTGGACTCAGTCGGTATGATTCGAGGAGTGTGGGCGTTGTATCGGTGCTTCCTCCATCGACCACGATGAGTTCATCGAAGCCGAGCGCGGCAGTGTGCATGAGTGTCTCGGTGATCGTGCGTTCTTCGTTCAGTGTGGGGATGATGACCGAAATTGGCATCGCCATGGCAGCGCTAGTCGCGTTTTTTGGGCTCGTAGAACATGAAATACATGACGACCACCACGGTGGACCAAAACAACACTTGCTTATGCCAGAAGAGCACTTCCCCATAGTGATAGAAGAGGGCTGCGAGCAGGAGGGCTCCGCCGATGAGGCTGTAGCGGACCGTCACATTTTCGACGACCGAGTTTGCCCACACGGCGACGCCCGCAAAATAAATCATGAACGGAATGACGTCG
The DNA here is from genome assembly GCA_005116885.1 of Nitrospira sp. GTDB lineage: Bacteria > Nitrospirota > Nitrospiria > Nitrospirales > Nitrospiraceae > Palsa-1315. The sequence goes on along the minus strand of SWDP01000039.1, from coordinate 96,236 downwards.
ATCTCGAATCCGCCGCTGATTGAGAGAAACACGTCGAGGAAGCCGAGGAAAATGAGGGCGATGCCCACAATCATCCCGGCAACGCGCAGTTGGTTGTCGCCTCCGGAGTCGTCTTCTCTCTCTCGGCGCTCCGGCTCTTCGGGCGGTTCTGGCGGCATGGTCACGTAGTTCCTATCTGTTCGTGAAAGGTCAGAATTCTGAAGAACGGCTTGCAGGATGCTCAAAATGGCCGTCCAGCGCGGCCGCAGCGAGCGAAGAGGCGAGGCGTACGCTTCGGTACGTTGAGCCTCTGAGCGATGCGAGAACAAAGCTGGCGGACTTTTTCAGCATCCTGCTATGCCTTAAAATGTTTGCTCAAGGTCAGCCCTTGGCGCTGATACGAGGATCCGAGTGCCGTGCCATAGAGCTGACTGGGGCGTGCGAGCATCCTGTCGTATACAACCTTAAAAAAGGTTTGTCCATCATGGATCAGGAAGGGCACGTCGTGGGGGCGGACCTCCAGCACCACTTGGGTACCATGCAGCTCGCCGCGGCCGTACCCAAACCCCGGATCGAAAAACCCGGCGTAGTGGGTCCGTAACTCGCCACAGGCTGCTTCAAAGGCGACCATCTCAGCCGCGTAGCCGGCAGGAACGCGAATCCGTTCTTTCGATGCGAGAATGTAAAACTCCTCCGGCTCCAACAGGAGGCTGTTCTGCCGGTGGCGGTACAGGGGTTCCCAAAAATCGAGCGCGGCATAGTGGCCGACCTTCGACAGATCGATCACATGGCTATTCTTCTTAGCCCGATAACCGATAATCGGCGAGCTGTCTCGGTCGTCGCCTTTTAGATCGATGCGGAGAAACAGACCGCGGTCCGTCCGGAGATCGCGGCTTCCCAGCGCGGGCTTTGCGGGGAGATTGTGGTAGAGCAAGGGTTCTCGGGTGTGGAGCGTCTGAAGTGATCGGTCCGACACCGTGGCGTCGCCTCGGACGAAGCGAATTTGATTGAGAGCGTACCCAGTTTTTACCTTGATGGCAAACGAACGGGGAACGATTTCCAGATAGAGGGGCCCGGAATAGCCGGCTCGGATTTCATCGAACCCGGTATTGAGATCCGTCACCACACGGGTAAAGACGTCCAAACGTCCGGTTGTGCTCTTGGGATTGGTTCGCGCCCGGAGGGCTTTGGGGAGCGTGACACGTTCCAACAGCGGCACCAGATACACATGGCCTTTTTCAAGGATCGCGCCGTCGGTCAAGTCCATCTCGTACATCACGAGGTCGGATTGGTAGAAGTCTAGAACGTTGAGTCGGCTCGTGATCTCGGATAGCTCCGGTAAAAAACTGCTGATCAGTCGATAGGCTTTGCGCCCAAGCCGTAGATCGAGACTGGCCGGCTGGATCTGACGGTCTTCGATCGGCACATCGGCATGGATGGCGCCGCTGGCGATCAGCTGCGTAATCTGCTGGTAGGGTAAAATCCCCTGCGCGGCGCGGGTGCTCACAGGTCGTCGTGCGCTCCATTACTACACGATTCCAGCGCAGTCGCTGCGCTGACCATCGGTAACTCTCGCGCAGGTCCTTGTTGCGGTTGCGGATAGTGGAAGGCCTTGTTCTCGTAGTTCTTCAAGAGAACTCCTGCAGCATCCATGTGCACCATGTAGTCACCGGGAAGCAGCGGAATCTTGCCGCCCCCGCCCGGCGCATCGATCACAAAGTGGGGGACCGCCATCCCGCTGGTGTGGCCCTGGAGCGACTTGATGATGTTCAGCCCTGTCTCGACCGTCGTGCGGAAGGGATTCGTGCCTTTCGTCAGGTCCGCTTGGTAGAGGTAGTAGGGTTTGATGCGAGCGAGCAGGAGTTGATGCATCAGTCGTTTCATAATGTCCGGATCGTCGTTGACGCCTTTGAGCAGCACGGTTTGCGCCCCGAGCGGCACGCCGGCATCGGCCAACATGCCGCAGGCTGCTTTGACTGCCGGGGTGAGTTCGTCCGGGTGATTGAAATGCAGGTTCATATAGATGGGATGGTATTTCTTCACGATCGCGCAAAGTTCCGGGGTGATCCGTTCCGGCAACGTGCCGGGCACCCGGGAGCCGAGACGAATGAGTTCCAGATGTGGGATCGTCCGCAGCGCCCGGAGGATCCGCTCCAGGAGATGATCCGGCAGAAGCAGCGGGTCGCCTCCTGAAAGAATGACGTCGCGCACTTCAGTGTGTTCGCGCAGATAGCCGATGGCTTGATCGAGTTCGCCTTTCTTCAGAAATCCCGGTTTTCCGACCAGCCGTTTTCTCGTGCAAAAACGGCAATAAATTGGACATTGATTTGTGACCATCAACAGGACGCGATCTGGATAGCGATGGACCAGATGCGGGACCGGACTCATCAGGTCTTCTTCGAGCGGATCGTCTGCTGCTTCGACGTCGTCCATTTCGGCGATGTCCGGCACCACCTGCTTCCAAATGGCGTCGCCCTTTTCTTTGATCGTGGCCATCACTGTAGGGGTGATGCGCATCGGATAGTCGCCGACGATGGCTTCGATTTCTTTCGCATCGACACCGAGCCGGTCCGCCAAGTCTTTGGGTTTGACGATGCTGTCGACGAGTATGCGTCTCCAGGCTTCCATGCGGTCTCCTTTACTGTCGAGTAGACAGCGGTTTGCCGGCGTTAGCGGCCGGTGATCCGCTTCTGACCGTACGTCTGATCCAGATGATTGAGGATGTCGTCGGTTTCCGTCAGCACGATGTCTCCATCCTTGAGGACTGGAACATAATACTGGCCTGAAACTTCGTGGACCACTGTGCGCATCGGGCGAAAGTCTGGCACGACGACCTGCGCGTATTCGATGTGGAGTTCAGCCAGTTTTCGGCGCACCACGTCACAGTCGGGACACCAGGCGACGTGATATAGCGTCATAATGCTCGTAAGGGGTAAGGGGTGAAGGGTGAGGTGATGACACAAGAATGAACACGTATCATGATGACCCCTAACTCCTTACCCCTCATCCCTTACTGGTTTCAACCGCGCACGGCACCATGACGGCATCTTTCATTCCGTGAATCACTTTCTTATCTGCCGAGCATATCGTTGCCAGGATACCAGCCAACTCAACCTTTTCGCCACTCACGAAATAATAGGGGGAAAGCCTGGCACGACCGGACATTCGACTCATCTCGTTGTTGACCGGATCGAAGTAGTCGAGTTCATACAAGCGGCCTTTATGAAACTCCTGCAAGATATAGGGTGTTCGAGGAAAGGAGGCCAGGGCCTTGTCGATGGCGCTTGCCCATTCGTGTTGCGGCATATCGTGTCCGACCGACACGCCTCGGCTGCCCCATGCGAGTTCAGAAAATCCCGATGGCTTGATCACCAAGTGCCGCTCCTTCTGAGTGGCCGCGGCCAGATCGTGCCAGCTCATCACGCTCCGTCCGCCGATCGCCAAGCCTGGAATGGTCGCAGAGGGAGGGATCGGCGCAGGATCAAGAATCCAGGTACGAGGCATAAGGGTCGTCAGGTGCAGGAACAGGTCTCGACCCAATGCTTGCTCCCAAAAGGGTCGCAACGCCGGGTGATGGAGAAGGGCAAAGGCGAGTTTTTCTTCCAGTGCCGGTTTATATGGGGGGGTGACGGCCACTCGGCCCTTCTTGATCGCATATTGGACGAGCTCGGATTTGGGAATATTTAGAAGATCGAATAACTCATAGAAGCGATAAATCAAGGCAATTGGCTGGTCCATTCCCTCGCCGGTGATCCTGAGGCCTTCTTCGGTGAATCGAATATCACGCGGTTCTACGCAGTAGATATCGAGGCCGATCGCTCGCAGGCGGGCTGCGAGCCACGTCATTTCAGGCCGATAATCTTTGGCTTCCTCCGATATCAGAATCGCGACGCATCCGCTCTGCTGCACGAGCTGGCTTTTCACCATGTCTGCAAACCCGCGTACCATCCCTTCGGAGCCTCCCACAAGTGTCAGATTCTCGCCGGCTTCCATTTCGGCATAGAGCGCGGAGAGGCATGCGGTGATCCCGATACCCCCGGGGACTGAATCGAGTTCAGTGATGACCATGCCGTCCTGGGTGGGGATGATGTCCGGTCTGATGACTGCGGGAAGCTGGTCGCGAAACCGTTTCATCCGGCTATATGTCAGCAGACCTTCCGGCTTTCCTTGGTCGAGGTAGCCCGCGACCCAAGCTGGTTGGAGGCCGCGTACACTGTCGGCATAGAGGCGGTTGAGCGCTCGATAAAATGAGAGGAGTTGCGGTCCAAGTTGGTGGAAAAAATCTAACTGATCGTGCGTGAGCGCAAACGGGGTGACGGCAATACGCCACGTCGTCGTGCTTGTGGCGGCGTCTGGGGCTAGAGCCTGCTCGGGCACAGCGGGAAAGAGCCCAGCTTGGCTGAGCTGGCCACTGATGGTGTTGCAGCGTTGTTGGAGGTCGGAGGTAGCCAAGTCAGACAGAGGCAGTATCCGTGTGAATGAGTGCCTCTCATGCGAGGCAGCAGAACTGTAACATGGGTTTTGGGGGCGTACAAGGGGCTAGGAAAGTGGGAAGGTGAGGCGTACTGCACGCTCGAAGGATCTCTCGCCTGTTCAGTGGATGTCAGGATGGGAAATGTTGTGGTGTGTATTGAGAGGAGAGTCGGTGAAAAGTTGGTCGCCCCCTGGGAACCCCTGCGGAAAAGTGCTAGGATGGGCGCACATTGAACGGATTCCTTCTATGCCAGTAGATACCGATGAGCAGGTCGGTGTGTTCGTGACACCACCGAGCTCGCTTCCCCAACTTGTGCCGAGCCGTACGTGCCTCCAGTGCGATGTCTGTTGTCGGTTTCCGGACCCCGATAGCGCCCTTCGTCCATATTTTACTGAGCACGAAATTACGGCGGCTCTGGCTAGGGGCATTGGGGAAACGGCTTTTCCCGATCGGCGAGGGTCACAAGTCATCCTGGTTCCCGCTCCCGATGGAGAGGGGTATCTCTGCCCGGCATTCGATGCAACAACCTCAGCATGCCGCGTCTACGAGGAGCGTCCGCTCGATTGTCAGCTCTATCCCCTGGCGCTGATGTGGGATGAGCGACAGGACCAGGTGTTGTTGGGGTGGGATACAAAGTGCCCTTTCATGCGAGAAGAGGTTCCGGGGGAGATCCAGCGCCATGCCGATCGCGTGATGGCCTTGCTCGATCAAGAGGACATCCGCGACGACATTGTCGCGCATCCTCGCCTCATCGGGAAATTTCAAGAAGACGTGGTTGTGCTTGCACGTCTTCCCCACCTCACCAGTGCTGTGGCTGGTCAGTGGGGCCCTGGGCCGCTGCATCGGTTTACACTGGACGATATCCCGCGCATGACGACAGCCTTGGATCGATCAGGACGGCATGCCGCTGAATCGCTTGCCGCCTATTCACCGATGTATCATTACATATGGAGCGGACTTCTGGCCTATTGGTGGATGGAGCTTCAGGGGGCCTTGTGTCTCTTCGCGCAATCTCCGGACGGCTGGTTCATGCCGCTGCCTCCGATCGGGGCCGGCTCGATCGACGCACCCCTGTCGGGCGCAATGGGGCTGCTGCGGCGATGGAACGGCGATTCGCCGGTCAGCCGGGTTGAGAATGTACCGTCTCAGTTGGTACCGGAGTTTGAGCGGTTGGGATATCGGCTGATGCCCAAGGAACCGGACTATCTCTATCGTGCGGCGGACCTCGTATCCTTGGCGGGTGACCGATATAAATCCCAACGCGCTTTGTGCAATCGATTCGAACGAGAGCAGTCTTTTGAGGTGGATTCCTACCAGGTCAGCGACCGCCAGGACTGTCGCGCCCTTCTTGCGGATTGGTCGCGGCAGAAGCAGGCAGAAGGGCTTGAATCGTTCGGGGTGATGTTACTGGCCGATGCGGCGTCGGCTCACGAAATCGTGTGGTCACAGGCGTCGGCCCTTCGACTCGTAGGCAGGGTGATCAGGATTCACGGTCGGCTGCGCGCCTATACCTTCGGCTATTGGTTGACGAGCACGACATTCTGTGTCCTCTTAGAGGTGACGGACCGCGCATACCCAGGTCTGGCGCAGTACCTCTTTCGTGAGACCTGTCGGATGGCCCTTGCAGAAGGGGCCGAGTACATCAATGCGATGGATGATGCAGGTCTTTCCGGCTTGCGCGCATCGAAGCAGGCCTATCATCCCGCCTTGTTGATTCCCAACTTCGTGGCCTCTCCGGCGCGTGAATCATGAAGACGACAACGGCCATACCCATCCACGTTCCTCGGCGCTATCGGTGGTTGCCCTATCTCCTGATCGGTGTGACCCTCCTTGCGATCCCAGCCGGTATTGCCCTGATACGGTTCGTCGAACATCGCTTTGTAGAGGCAGCGGGAGGAGGACTCAAGTTGGCTGCGGCAGAAGTGGCGGAGAAACTGGATCGGATCCTGTTCGAACGCCGAGGCGATGTGATCATGTTGGCTCGAGTCGTGTCGTCGCGACCCTCTGATCAGAACTATCTCTCCGACTATCTGAAGCGGATGAAGGCGACCTACGCTCCGGTCTACCAGTCGCTCGCAGTGACGGACGTTCAGGGTACTATTGTGGCGTCGACAGGGCCCTCGCTGGTCTGACTCGACTACAGCCGCACCGCATCGTTTATTGCTGCGCGTGCGACACGTCGGCTCGACATTGCCGATGTCGAGGGGTTCGAAGTGGAGGAGAGTGACGTCGGTGCAATTGTGTTTACGGCTCCGATTCTCGATGCGCAAGATAGGTTCCAGGGTGTGGTGGTTTCGCGGATAGGAGTCCCATTTTTGGAGGAGGTCACCACCGGGACTGTTCGTTCCCTTGAAGCTCGACCAGACATGGGAGGGCGAGTCGAGTATCAAATGTTGACGAAGCAGGGCAGGGCATTTGTCGATTCCTATTCGCCACACACAGGGAGTGTCAACCTCAAAGAACTCGGGTTGCCTTCGGTGCGGCTGAGCGAGAACGGCGTGCCAGGGTTTCTTGAAGAAGAGCATCTGCGTCGGCATGTTCAGGTGGTGACTGGCTATGCGCAGACCAAAGGTTTTGGAGGTTTTCCTGGGCTAAGCTGGTCGGTCCTAGTGCGAATGGATCGACAAGAAATTCTGGCGGCGATTCACACCTACTTCTGGAAAGTCGGGATCATCGGCGGGGCAATCTGGGTTCCCGTTATGGGGTTGTTGCTGTGGGTTACGACACGAATGCGCAAGGAACATCGTCAGGCGCAACAAGAGAGCGCGTGGGCAAAAGCGGCCGAAGCCGCATTGCTTCAGAGCCAGGAACGGAATCGGGCCATCGTCGACACCGCGCTTGACGGGGTGATTACCATCGATGCGACTGGAATTGTGACCGATTGGAACGCGCAGGCGACAACAATTTTCGGATGGTCCCGCGAAGAGACATTGGGTCGGCCCCTTGCCGACACGATTATTCCTGGGCGGGATCGCCAGGCGCACGAACAGGGCATCCGTGAATTTCTGCGGACAGGGGCCGGTGTAATATTAAACCGCCGGATTGAAATTGTCGCTCGACACAAAAGTGGGCGAGAGTTTCCCGTTGAGTTGGCCGTGTCACCGGCAAAAATCGGGGATGCGTACATCTTCAGTGCTTTTATCAGGGATATTACCGCGCGCCGTCGAGCTGAACGGCGCCTCGTTTGTCAGTATGCCGTGCCCCAAGCGCTTTCCGAGTCGGCGACCCTGGAAGAGGCGGTTCCGAAAGTCCTCCATGCCGTCGGGGAGACGTTGGAATGGGATTTATGCGTATTCTGGCGAGTGGACAAGGCGAGCGGGGTGCTGCGCTGTCTTGATCTGTGGAGTGCCCCGTCCGTGCCGCCAGACCCCTTTATCCAAGCCACGTGGCAACGTGTACTCACACGCGGCCAGGGTTTGCCCGGAAGTATTTGGGCCAGTGGCAAGTCAGCCTGGGCGACGGATGCCGAAACTGACGCCAATTTTTCTCGTGAAGCGCAGGCCCGATATGTTGGATTCCACGGGGCGTTCGGATTCCCTATTCTCGTAGGGAGTGAGGTCGGGGGTGTTATCGAATTCTGTAGCCGACAGGTGCAAGAGCCGGATGACGAGTTGTTGAAGATGATGAAAGACATCGGTCTGAAGATCGGCCAATTTGCCGAAGGGGCCCGCACGGAGGGGGTGTTACGGGAAACCGAGGCGCAATTGCGACAAGCGCAGAGGATGGAAGCAGTGGGACGGTTGGCCGGCGGTATGGCGCACGATTTTAATAACCTCCTCACGGTCATTCGAGGATACAGCGCGCTGCTCCTGGGACGTCTGGGACCCGCCGACGCCATGCGGAAAGATACGGAAGAGATCAAAAAAGCGGCAGATCGCGCGACCGGGCTGACCCGTCAATTGCTCTCGTTCAGCCGCCGGCAATTCGTTGAAACGAAGGTCGTTGATCTCAACACACTCGTGGCCAATATGGATGGCATGCTGCGTCGCCTTATCGGCGAAGATCTGGTCGAACTCAGCACTGGACTCGATCCGTCGACCTGTCTTATGAAGGCGGATCCTGGACAGATCGAGCAGGTCATCATGAATCTGGTGGTCAATGCGCGTGATGCGATGCCCAGGGGCGGGCGCCTGACAGTCGAGACCAAGAATGTGACGATTGGGGAAGAGGTGCGCCTCGATGCCGTGGGGGTGGCGCCAGGATCGTATGTATTGCTGGCGGTGCGTGATACAGGTCTAGGGATGGATGCGGAGGTTCGATCGCACCTGTTTGAACCGTTCTTTACGACAAAGGAAAAAGGCAGAGGAACAGGATTGGGACTGTCGACTGTCTATGGCATTGTCCAGCAGAGTGGTGGGAGCATCACGGTGGAGAGCGCGCCTGGTCAGGGCGCAATATTCCGGATCTATTTTCCTCGGGTTGAACAAGAGGTCTCTGAGGTTCGGGCGGGTGCCGAAACGACGGCTCAGGCACCTGGCCACGAAACGATTCTGTTGGTCGAGGATGAGCCGGCGGTTCGCGGTCTCGTGCATGAGACCTTGCGGCTCCAGGGCTACACGGTGCTGGTCGCGCGCCATGGAATCGAAGCCCTCCTCGCCAGCGCAAAATGCGTGGGGCCGATCCATCTCTTGCTGACAGATGTGGTGATGCCTCAAATGAGCGGGCCTGAAGTTGCAGAAAAGATTCAGATCGCTCGACCAGAGATCAAAGTGCTCTACATGTCCGGATATCCGGACCATCCGGTATTTGACCAGGACGGCGTGAGCCACCTGACGGGATTTCTGCAGAAGCCATTCTCGCCCCCTGCGCTGGTACAAAAAGTGCGCGAAGTGTTGGACAGTGTCAAAGT
>SWDP01000039.1:38211-86834 GCA_005116885.1 Nitrospira sp. | reverse complement strand
GACGCGAACTCGACATTGGGCACTATCGAATCACGCAGGAACCGTTCTATGCAGAGGTGCGCGGCGAGATCGGGTTATTCACGATTGCGGCGAATAGCAAGATGCCGGTCATGCTCAAGGGGCCGACCGGGTGTGGCAAGACCCGATTCGTCCAGCATATGGCTTATCGGCTTGGCCGCCCTCTGATTACGGTGGCCTGTCACGAGGATCTCACTGCGTCCGATCTTGTGGGACGGTATCTGCTTAAGGGGCAAGAGACGGTGTGGGCCGATGGGCCGCTGACGCTCGGCGTGAAGCATGGCGCGATCGTCTATTTGGACGAAATCGTCGAGGCGCGGAAGGACACGACGGTCATCATCCATCCCCTGAGCGACGATCGTCGCTTTCTGCCGATTGAAAAGAAAGGCCAGATTCTCGAAGCGGCCGACGACTTCCTCCTCGTGATTTCCTACAACCCCGGGTACCAGAGTGTGCTCAAGGATTTGAAGCAAAGTACGAAGCAGCGTTTCATGGCGATTGAGTTCGACTATCCGGCGCCTGACGTCGAAACCACCGTGGTCGAGCGGGAAGCGGGAGTCAGCCGTGACCTTGCGGCCAGCTTGGTGAAGCTCGGCGGAAAGGTGCGGAACCTCAAGAACCATGGCTTGGAAGAAGGGGTCAGCACCAGATTGCTGATCTATGCCGGGACCCTCATCAGGCAAGGTGTAGCGACTGACCGAGCCTGCGACGTCGCGATTGCTCGCCCGATTACCGACGATCCCGATATGCAGCGCAGCATTCAGGAATTGGTCAAGGCCATTTTCTAACCCCCGTATAGCAGGATGCTGAAAAAGTCCGCCAGTCTTGGCAGGAGGCGCGTTGCCTGGTTCAGCGGCCCAGACTTGGTTGGACCACAGGCTTCCCATGAGGGATACGATGACTGCGGCGCACAGAAGATGGTTGCGAAGTGGCATAGGGGTTAGGACGTAGACGAGGACGATGTTGGTGTTTCAGCAGAGGGTATCGGTACGGGAGTGGCTTTGTGCCTGAGGGCACGGCCTTTGTCGGGGGTCGGGTCGGTGACGATCCCGTAGACTTCACGGCCTTCGTGGCCTTCCGGGAGATATTCTGTGATCGGCAAGCCGTCTTCACGTACAAATAATAGGCAGTGGCAGTATTTGTAGATCTGCATTTCGTCGCAGGCGCACATCCAGCGGCGGAGTTTGGCTTCTGCTGGCTTGTCCTTGTAGAAGTTGCAGGGGCAGAGGGGTTTGCCTAGTTCGTCCACATGCATCGCGAGCCCCTTGACCACGGCTTCGGTGACGGCAGGCATGGGATGCATAGTTGTCCCGCTCTTCTCCGCGAATCCCTTTACAAACTTCCACATCTTGTCGAGACTCTCTTGTTCGGGCTCGGCCATCGCAACTCCTTTCGCAGGATGCTGAAAAAGTCCGCCAGCATCGTTCTCGCATCCCTCAGAGGCTCAACGTACTGAAGCGTACGCCTCGCCTCTTCGCTCGCTGAGGCCTTGCTGGTCAGCCTTTTTGAGCATCCTGACCTATCGTGGCATCTGTACCACTCTGCGATATTTCTTCGCTGTTTTCCGTAGCTGCTGGAAAAAGATACTGGGCGAGAGGCTATAAAAAAGCCTGCGCCGAGCGCCATAGTTTACAAGCGCCAGGGCGTTCTTTACAATCCAACACTTCCCAATACTTTCTGTGAATTCCGTCGGATGGGATTGAGAGTGGAGATGTCGGATACGTATCAACAATTGATCGCCAAGTTGGCGGAGGAACTGGGGTTGGCCATGGGCCAGCAACTGGTGTCGAGTCTTGCCGACTCCACGACGAAGCTGAACCAGGTGGACGGTATCTCTCTGTTGCTGGATGAATTGATGGAGGTTTCCCCAAAGGTAGTTCGCGCCGCCATCGAAGCGTTTCCCGATTTGCAACAGAGGGGCTGCCTCAGCGATGCAGTGGCCTGGCTGGATCTGGGAATTGTGTTGGCCGAATCCTCCGGTGCGATCGGATTGAAGTATTTCAAGGAAAGCCCACTGGTTCTGGGAATGATCGAGCCATTATCGGTCCGATCGGTGGTGCTGAATAGGGCTCTGGAGTTAGCCGAGCGCGATGCGAATGTCGCGCTGGAGTTTTTCCGTATCTCACCGGACATGGTGAGGGTGATTCCGCCGGATCAGTTCGAGGCCTGGTTGGAAATCGGATTTGAGCTGACGCAAGTCGATTTTGTTGTGGCACTGGAGTACATCCGCCAACTTCCCGCTGTGGCCCGAGTGTTGCCTATCCAGGACGCCAGAGCTTGGGCGATGTTCGGGTTGAAACTGATTTCCCGGAATAGTCTTGGCAAGACGGACTATTTCGGAACCATCGAATTTCTCCGCACCAGTCCGCTCATCCTCGGCGATCACGAAGACCTCTCGGTGCGGGCTCAGGTCATCACGGTTGGGTCGTTGCTGGCCGAACGTGATTCTGGGGCCGGCATTGCCTGGTTATCGGAGTCGCCGCGCCTGTTGCGTGCTGTCCCAAACAAAGGCTGGCGATTAAAAATATTACAGTATGGGGCGTTAGTGGCAGAACAGGATGCGGACACAGCGCTGGCCTATTTACGGCGTGCGCCTGAACTGGTCAGTGTGATCGGTGAGTCTACCGAAGCCATGGCCCGTTTCGAGGCCTGGTTTACCGCCGGGATGGAAGTACTGGCCTATAGTGTCGAAGGGGCCAGAGCCTACTTTGCGCTGGAGTCGCAGAAGGCACTGACGTCGGTGGAAGCGGCGTTAAGCGGAGTGCCGCTTCGGCCGGTAGCCCGTACTGTGAAGCTCTTCGTGCAGGGGCTTTGCGGAACGGATCTGACGATTCAGTCGCTCCCTGATTCGCTGAATCAGGAAATGCCGGTGCGGGCCACAGTGAGCCAAGACGGGCGCACCATCTCACTGCCGGCACTCCTTCGTCGTTACCCTACGGCCGAGGAGAATACGCGCTTGTACCTGGTGATGGCGGCACACGAAGCGGGGCACGTGGAGTTTGGAACCTACCGGCTGACCCTTGAACCGTTCGCAGACTTGGTCCTGGCTCTGCGCCAGAGGTATGGCAAGCCGAAGCACGCTGAGCCGGATACCTTAGCAGCACTATTTCGGCTGTATCCCCATCCGGGATTGATTCAAGATTTGTGGATGCTTGTAGAAGATGCGCGAGTGGAATTTCTGCTACAGCGAGAGTATCCGGGACTTCAACGTGACTTGCAGCGATTGGCGTTGGAGGCGGTTGCGACAAGGTTGCTGACACATGGGCTGACGGTCAAAGAACTTGTTGTCGATCAATTGCTTCAGCTCTCGACCGCTGCCTCGCAGCCTGTCGCCATTCACGAAGCCATCAAGGATGAGATTGCCGTCCTCTGGCCGATGTGCCAGACGATTCTTTCTCCAACCGCAACGGCGGAAGAGGCTGTGCGTGTGGCCCATGCCCTTTACCTGCGGCTCGAAGAGTTGTTGGCACCGAAGGGAGCGATGATCCAAGCCGATCAGACGAATGAGGCATCAGAGGAACTGGGTGTTGGTCCGTCAGCGTCCGAACAGACGGGTGAAGACTATCGCCCTGTCACGAATTGGGCCTATCGTGGGGCCATGAAACCTGAGTTCATTCGTCAGCCTGATCAGACTGAACGGGTATCGAACGATCAGAAACAATCGGCGGACATCGAACGAATGGCGAGTGCAGCCGGCGGGGCTCAGGAGTCATCTGCGCAGGGTCAACGGAATCGAGAAGGACGATACACAGAAACCGAGAGTGACCGGCTTGCCGGTGGGCGACAGTGGCCCTCTCATGTGGAAGAACTCTTGGCCTTGAATGTCGAGCAGCCGACGCCGACCGATCATGCAGGGACTGGCGATCATGCGGTGCGGTATCCGGAGTGGGATCAAGGGATCGATGACTATCGCCTCAACTGGTGTTGCGTCATCGAGCGAGCAGCGGAAGAGGGGAGCGGGGATATCGTGGGGGCCACACTGAGTGCGTATGGGAGTGAAGTCTCGGCCCTTCGACGATTTTTCGAAGGTCTGAGACCGCCAGGGCTGCGGCGTGTGTCGGGCCAAGCCGACGGCGACGATCTCGATGTGGACGCGGCGGTTCGTCTATGCGCTGAGCGGGCGGCGGGAGCAGACCTGTCGGACAGAATTTTTGTGAGGCGGGAGAGAAAAGAGCGGGATGTCGCAGCCGCGTTTCTGGTCGACGTGAGTGGGTCAACCAGTCGCCAATTGGACAGCGGCCGCCGTGTGATCGATCTGGAGAAAGAGGGGCTGGTGCTCTTGTGTGAGGCGCTCGAAGCGGTGGGAGATCAATATGCACTCTACGGCTATTCGGGCCAAGGCCGCGGGCATGTGGATTTCCTTGTGGTCAAAGATTTTGACGATCGGTTGAGTGGGAACGCGGCGCAGCGTTTGGGTGGACTGGCTCCTATGCGGCAAAACCGTGATGGGGCGGCTATTCGCCACGCCACTGCCAAATTGCTGGAGCGAGAGGCTCGGACGCGGTTGCTCGTTCTTATCAGTGATGGGCGTCCGCTCGACGATGTCTATAAAGACGAGTACTCGCTGGAAGATACCAAAGTTGCGTTACGGGAGGCGCGTCAACGAGGAGTGCATCCGTTCTGTATCACGATCGATCGGGAGGCTGATGGCTATGTCAGGAGAATGTATGGAGACGTACAATTCGCGGTCATCGATCATCTCGAAGAGTTACCGATGCAATTGCCCCGGATCTATCAGCGGCTGACGACGTAGACGACGTAAAACGTGAAAGGTAAAAAGTGAGAAGTGGAAGAATGGTAACGCAGCAATCTGGAACCAAACATCTCACGTTTAACATTTCACCTTTCCCGCGCGAGAAAAGATGACGAATTCAGCGGAGAGACCCACAGTTCCGCCCTGGCTGCACAAGTTGTTTACAGGACATCAGTATCCCTATGTCCGCCGATTGGCAAAGTTTGCGCAGCCCCTGAAGCCGGGGGAGGATCGCCAGGAGCCGACGAAGGATCTGATCGAGGCCAAGTTTTGGGAAGTTTATCCCCGCTGTTGGGCCAAGATTCTTCAAGAAGTGAAAGTAGGGATGATCGTGGTCTTTCACGATCTTGGTGAATATCCCGCCGGAGGGTATCAGGAATTGGTCGATGATCCAGACGCGTTTCTGGCAAAGACGTATGGCAAGAAGAAGATCAAAGTCAATTTCTATGATGGAGATAATTTCGTCTGCACGATCAACTTTAAAGTCGCAGGCTGGACGGAGCACGAACATGCGTGAAAAGTGAAAGGTGAGGGGTAAGGGGATTTTGCGTTTCACGATTTACGCCTAACGAGGAGTCGATGATGGGGAGACCGAAGATTACGGTGGTGGGTGCGGGGAACGTCGGAGGCACGACGGCGCAGCGGCTGGCTGAGAAGGACGAGTACGAGGTGGTGCTCGTCGATATTGCCGAGGGCGTCCCGCAAGGCAAGGCGCTCGATATCACACAGGCTGGGCCAGTCTGCGGCTATAGTACCCGCGTGGTGGGCACGAACGGTTATGATGAAACGGCCGGCTCGTCAGTGGCGGTGATCACTTCCGGAATCCCGCGCAAGCCTGGGATGAGCCGTGACGAGTTGTTGGCCACGAACGCGAAGATCGTGAAGTCAGTTGTGTCTGCGCTGGTGTCTCGATCGCCGAATATCATTCTGATTCTCGTCACCAACCCGCTGGATGCCATGGTTCATGTGGCGCGTCGCGTGAGCGGATTGCCGAAGTCGAGGATCTTGGGTATGGCGGGAGTCCTCGATTCCGCCCGCATGCGTGCCTTCATCGGGGCGGAATTGAGCGTGCCGGGCCCTGACGTGGCGGCGATGGTATTGGGCGGACATGGCGATACGATGGTGCCGTTGTCACGGTACACGATGGTCAAGGGGAAGCCGGTCTCGGAGTTGATGTCGAAGGACCGGTTGGAGGCGGTTGTGAAGCGGACACGTGAGGGAGGCGCTGAAATCGTAGGCCTGTTGAAAACGGGCAGCGCGTTCTATGCGCCGTCAGCCTCGGCGGTCGATATGGTCGAGGCGATCATGAAGGACCAGAAGCGGGTGGTGCCTTGTGCGGTGCTCTGCGAGGGCGAGTATGGATTGCAGGATGTCGTCGTTGGGGTGCCGGTTAAGTTGGGCCGAGGTGGAGCGGAACAGATTGTCGAGTATGAGTTGACGGCGGAGGAGCGAGCGGCATTGGAAACTTCTGCCGATGCGGTGCGCGAGCTCTGTGCCGCAGTTGACCGTCTCATGGTCTGAAAAGCCGGCCAAGCCGGAGACACCAATCGAACTGTTTGGTGAACACTGAGCTTGGCTGACCGATGACCATCTCCTGAGTGACAGACCTGGTTGCTTGACAGGAGAAGAGCGCCTACAGTAGAGAGAGCAGCCTGATAGCGCACTAAACGAGGAGATATTATGAAATTTCTTGAGAGTCCGATGCAGACGATAGCCGTAGGGTTTGGGCTTGCTATGATGTTGATCATGGGGTATCTGGCTATGGTGGGCATTGCGGTCGGTGATGCCGATTGGTTTGGCCTGTTCCTCCGGTGGGTCCATTTCCTAGCAGGAATAGTGTGGATCGGGTTGCTGTATTTCTTCAACCTGGTCAATGCGTCGTTCTTGAAGAGCTTGGATGGTCCTACGAAGAACATCGTAATTCCCAAGCTGATGCCTGCCGCGCTCGGCTGGTTCCGTCATGGTGCCACGGTTACGGTGCTTGCGGGAATTGTGCTGTATCTCTACATGTATCAACGAGGCGGAACCGGGGCGATTGCATTGGGAATCGGCGGTTTATTGGGTATCATCATGATGGCCAATGTTCACGCGATCATTTGGCCGAATCAACGAAGGATTATTGCGGCCGTGACGGCAGCAGCTCAGGGGACTCCTGCGCCGCCGGAAATGGCCCAGTGGGGTCGGACCGCGCTCCTCGCTTCACGGGTCAACTTCATGTTGTCGATCCCCATGCTGTTATTCATGGGGGCTGGCAGTCACCTCAGGTAAGATGCTGTTCGATATGCCGGTGGGAACGCCCGCCGGCATCTCCCTCCATCTCTTCCGTTTCCGTCCTTCAACGCCGCTGTATGTAGTTCGGGGGCCATATGGCCAGTTCCATGATGGGGCAGTGGTCCTAAGTCATTGAGATTCAGGCCTATTGCCCCGTCATTACCTTGACGAATACCGGCCAGGCACTTTATAGTATCGCTCCATTCATCGAAGCAAACTGGTCAGGAAGGGCGCATGACGACTGCGACAGAACCGCGGGTTCTCCAAACGCTTGATGGCGCTCCATGGGATATCGAGGCCTATCGGAAGATCGGGGGCTACGAGGCATGGGAAAAGTGTGTCAAAGAGTTGAACGCGACCGACATCGTGAATCAACTAAAAAAAGCTGGTCTGCGCGGGCGAGGGGGGGCGGGTTTTCCCACGGGCATCAAGTGGGAAAAGGTTCTGAATCATCGGGTGAAAGAACATTATTTTGTCTGTAATGCCGGCGAACATGAGCCAGGGACGTTTAAGGATCGTTATTTACTCAAGCAGGCGCCACACCAACTTATCGAAGGCTGTCTCATTGCCGCTTACACGGTGCAAGCGAAGGCGGCCTTTATCTATGTGAACCATGAGTACCACGAAGAACGCGAAAATCTGAAGAAATCTTTGGCACAGGCGAAGGCTCATGGGTTCTTGGGCAACAATATTCTGGGGAGCGGTGTAGATCTCGACCTGCAAGTTTTTGAAGGCCACGGGAGCTACGTGGCTGGTGAAGAAACCGCGATGCTCGAATCGATGCAAGGGCGTCCGGCGATGCCGAGACAGAAACCGCCTTTCTATCCGACAGACTTCGGCCTCTATGGGAAGCCGACGTTGGTCAATAATGTCGAAACGTTGTGCAATATTCCCCGGATCCTTCTGAAAGGTGTCGAGTGGTTCACGCAGGTCGGCACGGAAAAGTGCCCGGGCACGATGATGTTCTCCCTGAGCGGTGCTGTGAATCGGCCTGGCGTATACGAAATGCCGATGGGCACGACAATCCGTGAACTTGTGGATACATGCGGTGGCGGGGTGCCGGGTGGGCGCAAGGTCAAGGCGGTGTTCCCCGGTGGACCGGCGTTTTCGATGGTCACCACCGATCAGCTCGACCTGTCGATGGATTTCGATTCGTTGAAGAAAGCAGGAACAGGACTTGGATCGGCTGGCGTGATCGTGGTCGATGATGCGACATGTATGGTGGCCCTGACGCTCAAGTTCTCAAATTTCTTCAAGGCTGAGAGTTGCGGGCAGTGTCCGCCCTGTCGAATGGGGACCATTAATCTCGCTGCGCTGATGACGAAGATCGAGCAGGGAGAGGGGACGGAGAAAGATATGGAGAGTCTCCTCCAGCTCTGTGGATTTGTGAAGGGGACGGGCTATTGTACACTGGTAACTGGGGCTGCCGTGTTGGTTCAGAGCAGCATCAAACTGTTTCGCCACGAGTTCGAAGAACATATCCGATTGCAGCGCTGTCCTTATCAGCCACTGACGGTCGGCGCCACGGTGCATTGAGGAGCGAATTACGATGCCGCATGTGACGTTTCTTCTTCCTGAATGCAGGAGTGGAGAGGTTGAGATCAATACGTCGCTGTTGGAAGCGTCGAAGCTGCTCGGGTGTCGGTTGAATCACGATTGTGGTGGGAATGCCTCCTGCACCACCTGTCGGGTCGAGGTGCAGATGGGTGTCGAGAACCTGTCTGACATTGACTTCGATGAGCAAGACCTTCTTGATCGGGAAGCCCTCAGCGAGCCCTGGCATCGTCTTGGATGTCAAGCCAAAGTGCTCGGAGACGTGGTTGTTCGGGTGCCGGATGGCAAGTGGGTTGCACCCACGATGCCGCAGTCGGAGTCGCAGGGTCTTGAAATCCAGTAAAGAGATGTTACACTAAATCATTCCAGGCAGGTCTTTGAAGGACGGCTTGGCCACAACGAGGAGGATTACCATGCTGACGATTACACCGGTGGCAGAACAAAAGATCAAGGAATTGATGGTCGAGGAGAAGGATATCGTCGGCCTGCGCGTCTATGTCAAGGGCGGCGGGTGCCACGGATATCAATATGGGATGGCCTTCGAGTCGAAAATGGGTGACGATGACACTGTGGTGGAAAAGGGCATCGTGAAGGTCATTATGGATTCCCAGAGTGCTCCACTTCTTCAGGGTGCCGAAGTCGATTACGTGGACAGCCTCCAAGGGTCCGGGTTCTCGATCAAGAATCCGCAAGCGAAGACGACGTGTGGTTGTGGCAGCTCCTTCAGCTCCTAGTGAACGTGCGTGGCAAGAGTGTGAGTCGGTCGGTTGCGTGAGTAACAGGGGGAGCCAGGATTGTTCGAATACCGCGGCAATCCTGGCTTCTCTATTTCTGCACCGGATATGAGTTGGATGTACGATGGGACAGGCAAGTGTCACGCGGCGATATCGGTTCTGTGCCGCGCATCGACTGCACACGGATGATCTGTCACCCCAGGAAAACCTGGCTGTGTTTGGGAAGTGCAATAATCCCAATGGACACGGCCATAACTATGTGGTGCTGGTAACCGCAAGGAACAGGGTGCAGCTTGAGGCTGGTGGAGGTGTGGACCTCGGTCGGCTGGATCAGATTGTGGGAGAACACGTCATCACGCGATTTGACCATTGCGACCTCAATCAAGATCCTGAGTTTGCCGATCGCACCACGACGGGAGAAAATTTGGTGATGCTGATCTGGGATCTGCTAGTCCCGTGCCTTCCAGATGGGCAACTGGAGAAGGTCGGGCTCATTGAAACACGCGACAACTATTTCGAGTATGCGGGGGCGACGAATCAAGCCCCGGTGCTTAGAGAGGGGCGTCATGGTTAAGCAAGGAGTCAAGCGGCAGGGCCGGCAGCCGGTCGAAGATATCAACGGAAGCGGCAGGCCGGCAGATCTGGCGGTGCTGCAATCCCTGGTGACAGAGATGTTGCTTGCCATCGGCGAAAAGCCGGGCCGGAACGGGCTACTCAAGACTCCGGAGCGGGTCGCCAAGGCCTTCGCCTTCATGACCCAGGGCTATCATCGCGATATCGATCATCTCCTGAATGGCGCCCTCTTCCCAATCGAGTACGATGAGATGGTGATCGTGAAAGACATCGACTTTTTCAGCATGTGTGAACATCATCTCCTGCCATTTTATGGCAGAGTCCATGTCGGGTACCTGCCGAATAAGAAAGTGGTGGGGCTCAGCAAGATTCCACGCATCGTGGACGTCTTTGCGCGCCGGCTGCAAGTCCAGGAGCGACTCACTGTCCAAATCGCTGAAACCCTGAAATCGAAGCTCAATGCTCATGGAGTGGGCGTGGTCGTCGAAGCGCGGCATCTTTGCATGATGATGCGGGGGGTCGAAAAGCAGAACACCATCGCGGTCAGCAGCTCTATGTTGGGCGCCTTCCGCAGTCAGCCGCAAACGAGGCAGGAGTTTCTGAAGCTGATCCGCCGAGGCAGCGTCGCCGACTCCGATTAAGCAGGACGTTGAAAAAGTCCCCCAGCGTCGTTCTCGCATCGTTCAGATCCTCAACGGGGACCCGGCCGCCTCACCACTCGGCGGCGCGCACAGACTTGGTGCTCCTTATTCGTCGCACCGGCGCGTCTCAGCGTATAGAGGTTGGCGGTCAGCTATGCTTTTTGGGGGCAAGTTCCGAGGCGAAGGCAGCAACGATCTGGCTAAAGGCTTCAGGCTGTTCCAGGTTGGTCAGGTGTGCGGCGTTGGAGATGATGGCTAGGCGAGCGTTGGGGATTTGATCAGCCATGAGTTTGGCATCGGAGGGTGGGGTAGCTTGGTCCAGTTCGCCGACGATGATCTGAGTGGGGCAGGTGATCTGGGACAAGAGGGGGATTGAATCTAGCCGTTGGGCCATTGCCCTGAGGCCCCCGGCGATTCCGCTGATCTGGCTATTCTCGATTATGGTTCTCACTTGTTGGACGAGAGCTGGCCTCGTCTTGATGGTTGCGGGGCTGAAGAGTTTGGGAAGCATGATGTCTGCTATGGCTGACGGGCCCTTCTTGTAGGCGGTCTGCGCCATCTGGAACCGTCCCTCTTTTCCTTCTGTTGTGTCTGCCTGGGCCTTCGTGTCCGCCAGGATCAGTCCCTTCACGCGAGCGGCGTACCTCCGATAGAATGCAAATAAAATATAGCCGCCCATCGAAAGTCCCACGAACACTGCTTGCTGTATTGCGAGCTGGTCCAGCAGCGCACACACATCGTCGGCAGATTGTTCCAGTGTATAGCGCCAGAGCGGCGCATCTGATTCGCCGTGGCCTCGCAAGTCGATTGTGATGATCCGGAACTGTGAGCAGAGGGCTTCCTCTTGTGGCGCCCACATGGTCCGGTTCACGGGAAAGGCGTGGAGAAAGACGATGGGGAGACCGGTTCCCCGGTCGCTGTAGGCGATGGTGATGCCGTTGATCTGAGTTTTCATGTTTTCTCCGCTTCGCGCCTTTCGTAACATCGGCTGTCGGCAGCGTCAAGAGCTAGTCTGTGGCTGTTGCTCTGATGCGAAGAGGCGTATAGAATTCCTGTCATTGCTGAGAACTAATATGACGACTTCGCGCGATCAGACCTCCGATTTATTCGGTACTCCAGAGGGGGCGGTATCCGTTGAGGCTCCATTGGCCGAGCGTCTGCGGCCGCGAGAGTTTACGGACTTCGTCGGGCAAGAGGACATCACTGCGACGGATCGGCCGTTGCGACGGGCCATTGAGGCGGATCAACTTTCCTCCGTCATCTTCTGGGGTCCGCCCGGCTCTGGCAAGACCACGCTGGCTCATCTTATCGCCCGACACACGAAGGCGCAGTTCGTCCCCGTCTCGGCGGTCACAGGGGGTGTTCCCGAGCTGCGGGTCATGATCAAGACGGCAGAGCAACGTCAGGCAATCAGCGGCCAACGGACGATTCTGTTCGTTGACGAGATCCATCGCTTTAACAAGGCGCAGCAGGATGCCTTTCTGCCTCACGTCGAGCGAGGGACGGTCATTCTGGTGGGTGCGACCACAGAGAATCCCTCGTTTGAAGTGATCTCACCGCTTCTGTCTCGTTCCTTGGTCATTGTGCTCAAGCCCCTTTCGGATGACGCGCTTGGGCAGATTCTGGACCGGGCGCTCGCGGATTCTGCGATCGGGTTAGGGCAGTGGAACGCCAGCCTATCGACAGACGCCAAGCAACGATTGATTGCCTATGGCAACGGCGATGCGAGAGCGCTCCTGACGGCGCTTGATTTTGTGGTCAGGCAACAACCAGTCGGGCCTGACGGCACGCGCCTGATCGATCATGTTGCGCTGGAAGCCGCGCTGATGAAGAAATCGATCCGCTACGACAAGTCAGGAGAGGAACATTACAACGTTATCTCTGCCTATATTAAGAGCCTGCGCGATTCTGATCCTGATGGCGCGCTCTACTGGCTCGCCCGGATGTTGGAAGGGGGAGAGGACCCGAAGTTTATCGCCCGCCGGCTGGTTATTTTTGCCTCCGAGGACGTGGGGAATGCTGATCCCATGGGGCTGGTGGTTGCGGCCGCAGTCGCACAGGCGGTACAGTTCGTTGGGCTCCCTGAGGCGCAGATCAATTTGGCCCAAGGGACAACTTACCTCGCGACCAGGCGCAAAGATAATGCGTCCTATATCGGAATGCTGGAGGCCATGGAAGACGCGAAAATCCTTGGAAACCTGGGGGTTCCGCTCCATTTGCGGAATGCCGTGACCTCGATGATGAAAGGGCTTGGGTATGGGAAAGGCTATCGCTATGTCCATGACGATCCCCAGGCCAGAACGCAGGATCATTTCCCGGAACCACTCAAGGGGCGTCGCTACTATCGGCCTAAGGACACCTAAACGGGGGCTCAAGAGTGTGGTGGACAAAGATTTCTAATCGGTTATACTTCGGCCTATGAAGCGGCAGAATCCGAAACCGCGGACAGCAATCGCCGCCACAAACGAACGGCGTAAGTTTGTTCGTGCGACCTTGGTCGGATCCGCGCTCATTTCACCGAAGAGCGGCGCCAAGGCAATTACGGCTGTGTTGGATAACGTCAATAAAGTCGGCGCAGGGTTGCACACGAAAGAGAAATTAGCGATGGCTCAGCCGGTGACGGTGTCGATTGCGTTTCTCGATTCGGATCGCGCGGAACAGATGGAAAAGCTCGACGGGAAAGTCGTCTGGATGAAGCCATGGGAAAAGGGGTTTCTGATCGGCGTGATCTGGGATGAGCTGGTCACCAAAGAGAAAAACCGCTGGTTGTATTATTACCTGGAAGAAACGGCTAAGTCCTCCGTCTAGCAAGATGCTGAAAAATCCCGCCAGCGTCGTTCTCGCATCGTTCAGACATTCAACGTACCACAAGGGTACGCCTCAGGCCCTCACTCGCTGCGGCCTTGCTGGACGGACTTTTTGAGCATCCTGCTGTAGTGGTCTCATTCCACATGTGCAGGCCATTCAAGTTCTCGCCTGCCGCAATACTTTCCCCACGCGCATTCTGCTAGGCGAATGCCGTTAGCTTCTGTTTGACGTCTTCCAGTTCAGCCGAGAGCGTTTCCCACCGGGCGGTGAGCCGTACAAGATCTTTTTTCCACCCATCGTATTCAATCTGTAGAGCGCCCCACTTGGTGGATTCATTTTTGTAGAGTGCCGGGTCGGCCAGTTGGAGATCTCGCGTTTTGATTTTGGTTTCGTATTCGGCAATCTCGGCCTCAGCCCGCGCCACCTGCTTCTCCAGACGGGCCTGGGTTTTGTTCAAATCGCGGCGATCTCCGGCTGAGGACTTGGGCGGAGCTTGGGAGGCCATGGCCCTGGTCGGTCCGACAACCTTCCCGCGATCCACTCCTTTCAGGTCATCACTCGTTTCCTTGATGGATTCGACTTCCTGCGCTTTTTTCCACAGATAATACTCGTAGTCGCCGGAGAAGCTTCGGGCCTTGCCCTCTTCAATTTCAATGACGCGCGTGCAGACTCTGGTCAAAAATGTAGGGTCGTGGGAAATAAAGATGATGGTGCCGGGAAAGTCAGACAGCGCATCGGTGAGCATATCGACCGACGCCGGGTCGAGGTGGTTGGTCGGTTCGTCGAGTAACAGAGTATTAGCCGGTTCGACCAGCATCCGTGCAAGCGCGACGCGATTGCGTTCCCCTCCGCTCAGTGCCTTGATCGGCTTCTTTTGATCGTCACCGGTAAACAAAAATGCGCCGGCAATCCCGCGGAGGAAGTTCGTCTCCGCTTGGTTGGACACTTCGGAAAGGGATTCGAGAATGGTATGTTCGGGGTTCAGTGTCTCTGCCTGGTGTTGGGCGAAGTAGTGCAGTGTGACACCATGGCCGACCGTCCTGGTGCCTTTATCAGGCTCCAGCACTCCCGCTAGTATCTTGAGCAACGTGCTTTTCCCGGCGCCGTTTTCTCCCACCAGCGCGATGCGCTGACCCCGTTCAACCGAGCAATCCACTCGCTCATAGACAACTTTCTCCCCGTAGCGTTTTGCCGCGCCTTCGAGTTCCAGGACCTGCCGACCGCTCGCTGCTGGGAGAGGGAACTTGAACTTCACTCGTCTGGGATCGCGCTTCACCTCAATCATCTTGACCTTCTCAAGCGCCTTGATACGCGATTGGACCTGGCTGGCTTTGTTTGCCTGGTAACGGAAACGATCGACAAAGGTTTGGACCCGGGCAACCTCTTTCGCCTGCCGCCCTGCGGCGGCCTCACGCTGAGCATCCCGCTCTGCGCGGATCTTGATGAACGAGGTGTAGTTGCCCCGGTATTCTTCGATCTTATGATGCCGGAGATCCCAGATATGCGTGACGACACGATCAAGAAACGCCGTGTCGTGGCTGATAATCAACAGCGTCATTTCCGAGTTCAACAGGAAGTGCTCGAACCAGCGCTGCGTCGGTTTGTCCAAGTGGTTGGTCGGCTCATCGAGCAGCAGTACGTCAGGGTTGGTGAGCAACAGATGCGCCAAGGCAACACGCATTCGATAGCCACCGGACAGTTTTTCGATCTGGCGGCTGAAGTCGATTTCCGAAAATCCTAACCCCATGAGAATACGCTCGGCTTCATGTTCGGGGTACAGATCGCGATGAGTGGCGTCCAGCACGGTCTTGCCCGTGATGGTTTCGAGCTCCTGTGGGAGGTAGCCGATTCGGAGACGAGGGCGCTTGCGGATGGTCCCCTTGTCCGGCGATTCCTCTTCGAGAATCATCCGGAAGAGTGTGGTCTTGCCGGCGCCGTTGGGTCCCACCAAGCCGACTCGTGAGCCGGGGCGAAGATGCGCCGACGTATCCTTCAGCAGAACTCTCGTGGAGTATTGTTTGTGAACTGACTCGACTTGGAGCATGGATGTTTGGACAGGCTAGGGGAGCAAGGCTACAGTGGAGAAATGAAAGAGGTCAGTTCGGCGTGAGACCAGGATCCAAATCCGAAAACTGCTTGTATTGCTAGCCCCTTGCCGTGTGCCTCCTAACATACGGTTGAGATTTGGTGGAGCTGGCCGGGATTGAACCGGCGACCTCGTGAATGCCATTCACGCGCGCTCCCAACTGCGCTACAGCCCCATGTCGGTTAACTCGGAAAAACGCAAAAATCCTTGTGAAACCGCGGTCATGCTAACACGGCCCCCTGCGGCAGTCAAGAAAAGGGGACTGGCAAGGGCGTGAGGAGCTTTCTTTACTCCTGGAACGCGCGCCTCAGAAGGATGGAGAAGAAGCGGCCAGGTGCCCTTCTTGCTCGCAGAGCGCGCAATAAAAATGTGCTCGCTCGATGCGCGCAGTAAAGGGCAGCCTTGGCCACTCTTCTTAAAAATGTACCAGGAATTAGAAGGGCCTCGCTCGACGGTCGCAGTCAAAAGCTCCTCACGCCTTTGCTTAGTTGGGCTTGGAAGCGAAAGCGTCGCGATTGGACAGGCGTAGTGGTAGACGTCCGCCCATCGCTTCATTGTCTCGGTCAGGCCATGAATCTATTTGGATTCACCTCATGAATCTCTTTTGATACACACGGCTGTGATCAGGGGTGTGTTTCGCACACGTATGTTTGCTTAACGAGACGTACAACATTGAAATTGTTGATATTGAGGATGTCATCGGATGAATTCGACGTTCCTGTCCCATGCTGGCATGTAGCTTGCTGTTGATGAATACAGAATTACTCAAGAGAAAGTCCAGCGAGTTGAAGACTCCTGCCGGACTCAGGTGCAGCCAACGCCGGATGGGCAAAAGGATTGACGATGCCGATGACGAACTCAATAAAGCTCCCCGCAGCACGCTGCGGGGAATGTTCAAGTTCAAATTAGGATTAGGAATGCAGGAATGCCAATCGTGCTTCTTCCGTATTCCTCAACGCGTGTAACGAAGATCGCGGCCTGGCCGTGGGTCGTTTCTCCAGAACCCGAAGGATCAATCTTAAGACTAAGGAAGGAGGTGGCCATTATCTTGACGAATCACTGATGCAAGGCAACCAAAGGGGTCTGACCCCTTAAATTTCTAGAGGAGGCTCAAAATGCCAGATTTCCAAGTCGAGTCTTATCGAGTAAGAACCCGCAGGGCCACAGCAGCAGCCCCGGCCAGACGCACAATCTTCTTACTAGGTGTCGCATTGGCTCACGGCATCCGTAACAAGGCTCTCCTACGTTTCCGAGAAAGTTCCTCACTGCCAGCTTCACTGGGAGACGTGTCCAACGTGGGCGGGCTCAATTTCAACGGTGAGTTCGTCACCGCATACTTTCTCACCAGTGATTTCGCAGACACATACAAAATCCTACAGACTGAAAAGCCCGTGAACGTCTTTTACGAATATGCGCCTAGCGGTGGCGAGAGCAGACAGATATCCTTTCTGGAGATCGGCACTTTTGATGAACCTGTCGGTGAGGAGGAGACCTGATCAAGCTCAAGGTGTCCTGGCCTGCATTATTCACGAACGATGGTCAGAGGGTCAGTGGCCACCATTCTGGATACGTTAGCGACTCCGATGCTCCCCCCGCGGTCGCTGATAGCGGCGGCGGGGCCCCACTCTCTCTGTTAGGAGCAGCCTGGTGGTCGTTGCACGCTCTGCGTGGGAGATTCATGATACACGTCTCCTGTCTGATCCCTCTGCGCTACCGTCCTGCACGAGCCTGGGTGTGTGGTTAGCCTGGTACCGCGCCGACGGTCACCCGTTGCCAGGTCGTGCCCCAAGGTGCCGTGCGGGGCAGATGCAGCACGATGCGGCGCACCGAGCGTTCGACTCACACGGCCATCTTGAGCAACCGTTCGCGCAGCGTGAACACCTTCGCTTGATCGCAGTCCGTCATCTGAAGGGGTCACATCTTGTAATATGATACTGGCTTGGTGCAGTATAGGTCATGGCTCGTCCACTGCGTATAGAATTCCCTGGTGCGCTGTATCACGTCACCTCGCGTGGCAATGCACGCCAGCGAGTCTTTCGCGATGATAAGGACCGCGAGATGTTCCTGGCCACCCTGGCCTGGGTGGTAGAGCGCTTTGGTTGGCGCTGTCACGCCTACTGCCTGATGGGCAACCACGTGCACCTCTTGATTGAAACCCCGCTACCCAATCTCTCCCGCGGCATGCGCCAGTTAAACGGTGTCTATACTCAACGCTTCAATCGTCGCCACAGAAAAGTGGGGCATCTATTTCAGGGGCGATTTAAGGCTATCCTGGTCGAAAAGGAAGGGTATTTGCTGGAGCTGGCTCGCTACATCGTTCTCAACCCGGTGCGGGCAAAGATGGTCAAGACGCCGGAGCGTTACCCTTGGAGTAGCTACCGTGCGATGGTGGGATTAGCCCCTATGCCGCCTGCCTTGGCCACTGATTGGATTTTGAATCAGTTCGCCGACACCAGAGCCACCGCTCGGCGGCGGTATGTGAAGTTCGTGCATGACGGGATCGGTATGCCTGGCCCCTGGGAAGAGGTCAAAGGGCAGGTATTGTTAGGCAGCGAGGCCTTCATTGAACGGCTGACACCACAGCTTCAGGAGTGCTCGACGAAGGAAATCCCCAAGCGGCAACGTTTGGTACATCGTCCGCCTCTCAAGACGCTCCTAGCAGGGGTAGATTCAAAGACAGCGCGCAATATCGCCATGGCTCAGGCCTATCTGAAACATGGGTATACGCTCAGTGAGATCGGCCGGGTCATCGGCTTACACTATGCTACGATCAGCCGCCTTATCAAGGCGCTGGAGTAGAAGTTATAATACAAGATGTGACCCCTGTGGTTTCCCCTGTGGTTTGACCCTTCGTTGAGACTCCCAGTTTCCGTCCTCCACCGGATCTCGAGCCTGTTCTCGCGTTCATCGATACTCAGGTCGAGCGGAGTCGCGGAGCTCTGGTGCATTGTTTTACCGGCATCGGTCGCACTGGAACCGCTCTGGCTGGGTGGCCTCTTCGTCAAGACACCGGGCTGTCGGCGGCGGCTGCCATGGCGCGGGGCCGTGATCCATATCTTCCCGAGTATGCGCGGCTTCCCTTTCCGGAGCATCCGTCTCAGGCGGAAGTTCTCGGTCGCGTCGATCGAGAACGCTGGGAGCTGAATAATGTTCCAGGAATCTATGATTAACCTGAATCCATTTGACCGCTCACGTCTCTTATTGTCGACGGGGTTATTTTGACATTTTTGAGGAGAGTGACATGGCGTCTGAAGACCTGATTCGTGTAGCGTCATACCTGTCCGTGCTAGGTGTAATGGCGACGTGGGAGCTGTTGGCGCCGCGACGGAAGTTGCTGGCCTCAAAGCTCTGCCGCTGGGGCGGCAATCTCACGATTGTGATCTTGAATACGGTCATTGCCCGTTTGTTTTTTATGGGTGGGGTGGTCGCGGTGGCGGCAATGGCGCAGGAGCGTGGCTGGGGGCTCTTGAATTGGATGCAGGGGCCGGCCTGGCTCGAGTTCGGGTTCGCGCTGGTCATTCTGGATTTTATCATCTACTGGCAGCATCAAGTATTTCACTGGGTCCCGATCTTGTGGCGGTTTCACATGATGCATCATTCCGATCTGGATCTGGATGTCTCCAGCGGGGTGAGGTTTCATCCAGTGGAAATCGTCATTTCTGCGATGGTAAAGGGCGTAGCGGTGCTGGCACTGGGGGTGCCGCCGCTGGCGGTCATTACCTTCGAGATCGTGCTGAACGGCACGTCCCTCTTCAACCACAGCAATGTAAAGATTCCTTTGAGCGTCGATCCGATTCTTCGGTGGTTCGTCGTGACTCCTGACATGCATCGCATCCATCACTCAGTAGATCCCCGCGAGACCAACAGCAACTATGGATTTAATGTGCCTTGGTGGGACCGGCTATTCGGGACCTATTGCGCAGAACCGGCTTTAGGGCAGTTGGGAATGAAGATCGGCTTGGAACATCTCGGTTCCCCGGTGTGCTTGAATCTCTTCATGATGCTCCGGTTACCTTTCGTGGCAGCACTTGGGCGCTATGCCGGCCGCACCCAAGTGTGATTCCCATCGGGAAGGGTGTTCTTGCAAATTTTTCGGGCGAGTCTTCTCATCACACATTTGACGGGTGGGCCTCAATACCCACGCGCCTCGTGGTACCCATCTTCTCGACATCAACTATTTCAGGGCTCCTGCCTGAACGCGATAGGCTGGACCAGCCTTATAGCGCGGGCATTCTCGCGGGCCGTGGCAGTGTGTTTCGAAGCGCCACTTTACTGCGGCGTGCGTTCGTCGGTCTTGACTGATGACCGCCAGTTGGTCGTGCAACTTGAACTGTGGTTGTGAAAGCAATGGCCATGGAGGGGTACAATGGGGTCTGGTCTCCACACATTCATCCGATTGACATTTCTCAGCCTAGCCCGCATTATTCGTGAACGGTTCTACTGTAATCGCCGATTCGCGGCTACGACAAGCTTCCGGATGCGGGCTCGCGGTGCGGCTCAACCATTTCATGACGAATCGTCATGGATAAAGTGATCTGGTAGTTAGGGTTTCGTCTATCGAGGAATGGCGTTGTGAGGGGGGTGAATTCATGCAGATTCAAGTCAATACCGACAATAACATCACAGGACGTGAAGATGTGGTGCGCCTCGTCCAGTCCACTGTCGAGGGGGCTATAGGCCGATTTGCCGACCGGATTACTCGCGTGGAGGCTCACCTGAGTGATACAAACAGTCATAAATCGAAGGGTGACGACAAACGGTGCTTGCTCGAAGCCAGACTGGCTGGTCTCCAGCCTATTGCGGTGAGCCATCAGGCCGCGACCCTCGAACTCGCCGTGACCTCAGCAGCAGACAAACTACAGAGGGCGATCGATAGCAAAATTGGACGGGTGCAGGCTCGCTAACGCGGCTTCTCTCGGCGCGACAATCGTAGTGGAATTTTTCGCCCTATTTTGCGTACTATGGCGATCAGCACACGCAAGCGCTGGGCGTCTAATATTGGAGGATGGAAACAATGACCACACGTTTTGTCATACCTATTACCGCTGCGCTAGGGTGCATCATATTCATTGCGGCATGTGATTCAAAGAAGCCTCCCACTCCGGCATGTGTTGAGGCGGCCCGCCTCTGGGCAGAGGCACTTGACACAGACGCGCGCGCTCCAGAGGGTGAGAAAGCGGCGGAGATAAAAATTCGAAAGGATTCGCTTTCAGCATTAGAGGATCGGAAGACCCAAGCGTGTGGGGAGTAGTTAGGGCTAACCGCATTATCAGAGCGGAAAATGGTATGGAATCTGGCGGATACTCTCACCGAGGACTTCCCCTCTCGCGGCAATAACGAACGCTGCCGTTGGTTGAGCACGCCTATCCTGTCATGTGGGAATTGTTGAAAGGTCTTTGAACGCACAGAAGCAGCCGGAGGCATATCATGGTCAAGGTTGCGTTGTTCGTTCGTCTGGACGCAAAGCCAGGGAAAGAGAAAGAGGTCGAGAGTTTTCTCTTGTCCGGACTGCCCATCGTGCAGGCAGAGCCTGCCACCACGGCCTGGTTCGGACTCCGCCTGGGGCCGTCTACCTTCGGTATCTTTGACGCCTTCCCGGATGAGGCCGGCCGGCAGGCTCATCTTTCCGGTCGGGTCGCTGCGGCGTTGATGGCAAAGGCTTGCACGTGATCCCGTACTAAATACCGGCTGCGTTTTCAGGGCTATCCATGGGCGACCTCCTACTCGGTGGGAGGTCGCCCGTGTTGTTTTGATCGTGCACGAGCCGAACAGAGGGGGCATTGCTCCGTGGTCATTCCACGACCCAAAGCCTGGAGCCGGACGCGTCAGACTTCTACAGGTGACCGATGGAATTCCGTGACCACCGGAAATACGAGTGCGGCAAAGTCCCAGTAGCGCATACGGATCGCGTCCAAATGGGTCCCGGCTTGGAAAACGATCTCCTCGTCCTCGGTGAGCGATTGATCGACATACACCGGAATCTTATATAAGTTTCCAAATGGCGGCATGGCGCCCAACTCACAGTCGGGAAACAGGCTTGCGAACTCATCTTCCGTCGCGAGCCGTACCGAATGTGTCGCGAAGACAGTCCTCAAGCGATGGAGGTCCACATTCCAACTTGCCGGTAGTACCGTCATCACGAACTGCTTACCCACCTTCACGATCACAACCTTGGCCACGTTCTTCTCCGGGGTATGGAGCATCTGTGCAATGGCAAGGGCTCGAAAGGCTTCTGGGTGTGGTAACACGTCATAATGAACTCGTTCGTGATTGAGATATGCATGGAGTGTTCGTGAGATGGACATGGTGACACCTCCTGTGGTGGATTGGTTTCCGGCAGAGGTCTGTGATTGAACGTGGGGGATGAAGGACTGCCCGATAACGATGTAGTTGTGGCTGGGCGTGTTCCATGACCAAGGCTCCGCTGCGATCATGACGGCCACTCAACGTGTGAAGTATACGCCGTCTGCACGGTTCAAGTCTTGAGGAAAATATATGCACAACATCGAGGAGGAAGTGGTCTGGAGCGGTTCCGAAGAGCCGAAACATTGCCATCCACGTCGAAAGATCGAGCTGGTTGCCTCTTGATGATATTATCCTGGACTCCGCATTATTCTCCGTAAATATCCGACAGTCGGGCCTCCTGGGCTGATCGCGCGGTGAGCGGAGGTCGCATGGGTACCAATCTCAAGTGCGGCCGGTGGTAATGATACCGGTCGAGAAACGTGTGCACCTCCGGAATCAAGCGGGGGAGATCCTCCACGCGATAGGTTCCCCAGCCTAAGCCTTCCTTGCGCAGCGTCCGGTTGAAGCATTCAATATAGGCCGGCTCGTTCTTCTTGTACGGTCGGGCAATGCGATGCCGATCACAATAGGCGTGGGCCTGTTGGGCAAAGGAGCCCTTGCACTTCGGCCCCCCGTCAGTTTGCAGCACGGCGACACGTCCCGTAAAGCGGTGGGCCATGGCGGTCTGCAAAAAGACCGCGCCATCCTCACTGGTGAGGGCGGGCCGCAGCATGACCGCGGCCTCCTTGGTGTAGATATCGATTCCCGTGAAGGCAAACACGCCACCCAAGGCCACCGTATCCATTTGAATGACGACTCGAGGACCGGAGGCGGTTGGCACGGCCCCTCGTTTCTGATTCTTGCGCCACTTCGAGCGGATCACGTATTGCTCCGCCAGAATCTCGTAGATCTTGGGCACGGAGAGCCAGATCTGATGCTCCCGCTCTAGAAAATAGGCGATCTTCTGGCCACAGCACTCGGGCTCACGGATGCGCAGCGCCCAGATGAGTCGCTTGATCGTCGCCGGGACCTGACGCGCTCGTCGGGGCCCCTTCTTGGCCTGCGCATACCGCGCGAGAAACCCGGCCAGCCCGTCAGCCGCACCCCCCTTGAGCCAGAGTCCGATGGTCTCTCGATGTCGGCCCAGGTGCATTACAATCGTCGTATGACTGAGGCCTTGAGTGGCGAGCTCATCGGCCAGCGTGATTGGAGTAAGTGTCTGCATGTCCATAGGCTACTACGGACTGTCGGATATTTACGGCAACATTGCGGGCTCTTGACATTCGCGGCTCAGAAGCGTTGGAATAAGAGACCGCGGTAGCTCCATCCCAGCATCGGGCATGATTCTTCGGTGCCCTATGAGGAAGCGGGTCAGTCTTCAGCGCTCGATCACACTCTCCGTCCTCTCCATCGGTTTGTTCTCCGGCGCATTGGGTCTAGCCTATGCGTATTGGCAGACCAAACATTCGTTCAGCGAGGCCATCGGCCTCGGGTTTCAAGAACTTGCCCGCCAGAGCGCAGATAAAGTTGGGTTGATCCTCGAAAAAGAGGTCGGGTGGGTGGAACGGCTCAGTTCCTTACCACAGGTACGTGAAGCGGTTCGAGAAGGTACCAGGCTGACGTTTGACCACCAGGTCCTTGAGCGGTGGAAAGAGTCGCAACGGCCGTATTTTCGGTCGCTGGAAATTCTTGATCGTCGAGGTCGCTCCGTCGGTAGAGCGACCAGCGGACACCCCACGACGCAGTACAGTCGACAGCCCTGGTGGCCAGTCGTCTTTGACCAGCGACGACTAGGGGTGGGAGCGTTACGACTCGACGAAAGGGGCGATGGGGAGTTGGACATCGCCGTGCCGATTGTCGATGAGGTCGGGATTGTGTTGGGTGCGATCAAGGCGGTGATCGAGAAAGACCAGCTCTTGACCTCAGTTCTTCGCAGCAGGATCGGCGAAACCGGCCATGTGATGTTGGTAGGGCCAAAGGGAACGGTGTTGGCCTGCCCGCTTCTCCCACCAGGACGGCATACGGCTCTGATAGGCCCGCTAAGAGACTCACTCGCCTCGAACCTCACTCCTCCTAATGCGGCATGGATGGAAGTTCAGGACGATGCTCACGGTCAAGGAGGCGGGATCGTCGGGTTCGCATCCGTGGCGCTTCGACCAGGCATTGTTCAGGCGGAAACGTGGTCCATTCTGGTCCGCCAAGATCCCGACGAAGCGTATGCGCCCTTGCGTCTATTGCTGTGGAAGCTCGTCGCGTTCGGTATGCTGGTCTTTGCCGTGGTCGCCCTGCTTCGATGGCGCCTCGGTCGCCGCATTGTGCGGCCCATCAACGCGTTGGTCGAGCGTGTGCAGCGCTTCGGACAGCAGAGTGGTGAGAAGCCGATGATGGCCGTGCAGTCTGCCGACATTGTGGAGATCGATACCTTGGCCGCGAGTTTCGATGAATTAACGGAGCGCCTGGAGCGTACATCGCGTGAACGGGGACGGTATGTGGCTGAACTCGAGCGGGCAAACAAAGAACTGGTCATTTCCGAGGAACATTATCGGATGTTGTGGGATCATTCGACAGAGACCAGATTGCTCGTCAACGAAGGGGGAATCATTCAGGCTGTCAATCGTCGAGGAGAGACGAAGCTGGCGGCATCGGCCGGTCAGATGATCGGCACGAAGGCGGAAGATCTCTTTCGGGAGGAGGATCGCGTCCGGTTGCGCCAATTGTTGGAAGCGGTTATCGCTACCAAGAAAGAAGTGTTAGTCGGCGAGATGCAGATGCCTGCACCGACAGCGGGTATGCTCATCATGGAAGTTGATCTGGTGCCGGTTGAGAATACCGGATTGCCGATCTCTGTCATGGTCCAGCTGAGCGATCTCACGGAAAAGAAGCGCCTCGAAGAGCAGTTGATCCGTTCGGAACGCCTCGCTTCGCTCAGTCAGTTTGCGTCGATGTTCGCTCACGATATTCGTAATCCGTTGGTGGGGATCAAGAAGACATTGGAGTTGCTTGAACAAGATGAAGGATTGCAATTGGCTACGCACCGACAATGGTGGGACGATATGCGCCTCACCATCGACCTGTTGCTCGGCATGATCAACGACATGTTGGATGTCTATCAAGAAAGCTACTCAGGGCTGCCACTCTTGAATTCGACGGTGTCGGTCAAAGGCCTCGTCACCGACGTGATGAGGCTCTTCCGATCCGAAGCCACCGCGAAACGGATCGACTTTCATGTCGCAATGCCGGAAGACGATGTCGCGATGATGGCCGATCGTCGTCGCCTGTTACGGGTGCTAACCAATCTTGTTCACAACGCCATCAAATTTTCTCCACAGGGAGGAAGGATTACGGTGTCGGTTCACGTGGAGGCGCGAGAATGGGCGGATCGAGAATCTCTCGACACATCATCCTCCCAGGTCATAATTCGGGTTGCGGACGAGGGCCCCGGCATCGCGCCTGAGGATCTTTCTCACCTGTTCGAGATGTTTGGCAGGAGAAAAGATCCCGGAGACACTCGAATGGGACGAGGGCTTGGATTGCATTTTTGCCGCCTCGTGGTGGCGGCCCATCGAGGCAAGATTCTGGCGGAGAATCGTTCGTCAGGGGGCGCGGTCTTTTCCGTCGAACTGCCGTTGAACCAGGAGGCTTATGCCGGCCACATTGCTGATTGCCGATGATCAACGGCTCTTTAGGCAAAGCCTTCGGCTGCTCCTCGAACGCGAACCGGATCTGCGAGTGGTTGGAGAAGCGAACGATGGGCGCGAGGCGTTTGATCAGGCGATCAAAACCGAACCCGATATAATCTTAATGGACGTGGATATGCCGAGGCTCGACGGGATCACGGCCACGCGCCTGATCAGGGGTTGTCTCCCTGACGTGAAGGTCTTGATGTTGTCGGTCCATGATGAAGATGCGAGAATCGTGGCGGCGGTGCAAGCCGGCGCCTGCGGCTACATTCTGAAGGATGCCGACCATGCCGAGTTTCTTCGCATCATCCGGGCCACCTACCGGGGGGAGCGAGTGCATTCCCCCTTTATGCCGGACGGCTTTGCTCGAAATGTGGTCTCCGCATTGGAAGAGGCGGGATGTGGAACTCCCGTTGGCATAGCTCAGTTGACCGAGCGTGAACGGGAGATTCTGGCATGTGCTGCGTCTGGGCGAGGCAATAAAGAGATCGCGGATCAGTTGTGTGTCTCCGCCGATACCGTGAAAACTCACCTCCACCACATCTATCGCAAACTTGGCGTCACCGGCCGGGTCGAAGCGATCCTGAGCTACCTCAACAGCAAGTAACGTCCATCCCCTCCAATCCCTCACCCGAACGGTGTAGGCAAAAACCATCCTTCGGGCGATGGGATTCGTTTGATAGGCTCGATAGAATAGTCCGACATGAGAATTAAGATCAAAGGCAGTCAGTAGAAAAGCGAATGTCATCAAAGAAAGGAGGTAGCGGAGGAACAGATGGCATGCTCGCTCCGTCGGTGTTGACACCCTTCGATTGAATGAAGGAAAGGGGGCTCCCATGAAAGCCATACTCGTGACAATCGTTGCGGTCTTCTGTGCGCTGACTCTGTTCGCCGGGGGCGTTGTAGTGGCTCAATCGACGAATTGGATGGATGAACTCAGCAGCTCGGTGAATTTTTATAAAAACAGGTATCCCACCACCAATGATGTACCAGCCAATTGGGAGCCATATCTCAGCGAGCTGAGTCTTATGAAGAAAGCGTCGATACGGGGCAATCCAGAGGCCGTACGGGTCGGAATGGACAAGTGGTTCAAGATGCTCAAGAATCGGGACGGTGGAATCAATCCGAAGGCAGCTGACGAGCTGTTCAGAATAGCGGTGTTGGCGACGCCCTTTGACGAATACAAAATTTCTGTTCCGACTAAATAAGGGAGGCAGGTTCCACAGTGAGAGGGTGGTGAGGCAAGAACAGGATGAGCAGTGCCGGCGGTCGTTGAGAAGGGAGGACGCTGACGCTGCTCGCCTGAGGCAACACCCCCTCGGGTCGTACTCAAGAATCTGAACGATGAACCGTATTTCGCAGCGTGATTGATGCTTCTTTCATGGCATTGGCCGGCGATCTGTGAGCATGGATCGCCGGCCAATCTTTGTGAGCATCCTGAGGATGCTCTTTTATTGGTCAGAGATGTCGGTTCCTGAGCTCTGCCGATCACGTCATGGTCGACATCCATCGGTCTTCGTACAGAAGCCGGGGTGTACGTCTTGACTTCACCCATGACCAAACGTACCATTTGTCTGTCAGAGGTTTCCTGTTCGCGCCTGAGCGGACAGGGGATCGCGTCTCCCAAGTTTTTCCACCATGTGTACGCAGCAGGGTCGACGTTATGGCGAGTCGCCCGCGGTGGGTTATCGCATCGTTCCTAGCCTGCGCCATGTCCGGTTGGGCAAACGGCGAAGATGTTGGTGCGAAGGACCGCCAACCTGAATCCGGTGTTCCCCTTTCCACCATCCTTGAATTCGAGACGACCGCTCGTCTCC
This sequence comes from Nitrospira sp., assembly GCA_005116885.1. Classification (GTDB taxonomy): domain Bacteria; phylum Nitrospirota; class Nitrospiria; order Nitrospirales; family Nitrospiraceae; genus Palsa-1315. The sequence goes on along the minus strand of SWDP01000039.1, from coordinate 59,614 downwards.
TGGCAGTCCTCCTTGATTCCGGCCGAAATGTGATCAACGAGTACCAAGTCTTGTTTGATGACCAGGATCAAACGGAAAAAGATTTTACCGCCGACCAGTTTGAACGACAATTGCTGGAAGTCTTTCGTAGTCGCTCCGGTATCGATCTACAAGAGTTTGATGCGGCGCGAATTCCAGCCGAAGCGAAGAAGCTTCTCGAAGAATTGGTTTTCTTGAGTAAGCAAGTGGTCGCAGAGGCACACGCTGAGGTCAATCGCCCAGGTGGCGGGCACAAAGAGTTGATTCCCGCGATCTTCGGCGCACGAGTGGCCACCCGATTTACGGAACGAACACATGTGCGGCTGAAGCAGACAGCCTTGGCACCTCGCAACCCAGTGAATGCGCCGGATGCTGTGGAGCGAACGGCGTTAGAAGCATTTGCTGATCCCTCGTATCCCCTTGAGAAAGTGATCAGCGAAGTGACCGCGAAGAGCAAGTCGTTGCGTCTGATGTTTCCGCTCTATACGACAAGGAAATGCCTGGAGTGTCACGGCGATCCCAAAGGGGAAGTGGACCGAACCGGGTATGTCCGAGAGGGACTTAGACTCGGACAAAATGCCGGTGCCATTAGTGTGGTGATCCCGATTCGACCATGAGACGAATCGCATTGCTTTTATGGGTGATGGTCGTCGCCGCCTCCAGCAGCCTCTGGGGAGCCGAGCGACAAGACGCCCCAGCCGGCAAGCCGGCTGGGAGTGGAGTCATTGTCCATAGCGATGGGTATGTTCTGACGGCGGAGCATGTGATCGCAGATGCCAAACGGATTTTTGTCCTCACCGCCGGAGAATTTCGCGCGCCGGCGACCCTTGTCAGTACCGATTCCGAACACGACCTTGCCTTGCTCAAGATTGAAACGGTCGGGCTGACGGAAGCGCCCATCGGCTATGCGGGTGCCGTCAGGCTCGATCAAGAAGTCATCACCGTCGGATTTTCGTTCGGTCTTCGGGAAGTCTCCGTGACTCGCGGTCGAATTGCGGCGGTACGGACAAGGGGTGTTCAGCGAGTCTTTCAAGTGGATGCGGCCGTCAACCCCGGCAACAGCGGAGGGCCTATCTTCAATGGGCGCGGAGAATTGGTCGGCGTGATGACCAGCAAATTTAGCCATCCCTCGGGGATCGTGCCAGAAGGGATGTCTTTTGCGGTGCCGATCAGCTATGCCACACCTCTCCTTGCGAATATCCCAGATTTCGATTTTACAATGATTGGGAAAGTGAGAAAGTCTCCCAAGGGGAACGTCGAGAGCAAAGGCCTTGTCCATGAGGTCGTTCGGACGACAGTGCTCATCGAGACGGTGAGGAATACGGGCGCGGCTTCAATGCCACCACCTCCAGATCACGTTGCCGGAACGTTGCCAAAGAGTGACCATCCAATAGTGGTCTCCCCGCACCCACAGCCGGCCCCGTCGCGGGATCATGCGTCGAGTGTGCAAGAGGACAAGGCGATCGCGCGGGTGAATAGTCAACTCCAGACTGCACAGGAAGAAGAACTGAAGCAGCTGGTCCAACGAGGCATCGCTCAACCAGAGGGGATGGTGCTGATTCCAGTCGGAGAGTTTTGGATGGGTACGGAGGATGGGCAGCAAGATGCTCGACCTTTACACCGGGTGCACCTCAGTTCTTATTGGTTCGATCAATACGAAGCGACGAACGCGCGGTACCGACAGTGTGTAGAAGGAGGGGGCTGCACGCTTCCCAAAGATCGCCAGGCGTTCGACGACTCTCAGCGGATGCATCATCCCGTGACCAACATTACATGGAGCCAGGCTCGATCGTTTTGCCAATGGCAAGGCAAACGATTGCCGACAGAGGCTGAATGGGAAAAGGCGGCGCGAGGGACAGATGGCCGCCGGTATCCCTGGGGCAATGATGAAGAGATTGCGAAAAGGTATATGAAAAAAATCAATCTTATGGCCGACACCAACGGAGCCGAACCGGTCGGGCGTCAGGTTGCGACGACGTCGCCCTACGGAGTGTTCGATCTGATCGGCAGTCTGTCAGAGTGGGTGAAAGATTGGTACGCGGAAGATTTCTATCAGACCTCTCCCGCCCGCGATCCACAGGGACCGTCGCGTGGTTCCTTCCGTGTGTTGCGGGGCGGGGAGTGGAATGAAAAATCGCCGAATGTTCAGTCCAGCTATCGAGGATGGGATGACGTGACCTACTGGGGGCCGACGCTCGGCGTGCGCTGCGCAAACGATGTGCCCTGACCTTGTGTATTCCTGATTCTGCCCGTTCCCTCACCATTCACACAATTCCGGGATTCTTGGCCGAATCGACATGGGTAGCGACAGGATTGTGCCCTCTTCGTACAGCAGCGTCATGCGTCGTGATACATGATAAGCGTGAAGTGGCCGGATAGGCCAGAAAACACACCACATTTTACGAGATATACTTTACGGGTGTGGGAAAGAACCTGGTGGGTTTTTTTCGCGCCCTGACATGTATGGAGCGTGAGTCGATTTCTGCCAATGAGGAGAGCTGTTGATGAGACCAATCGGTAGAGGGTCATGGTGTGTGATTGTGGCGGGACTCTGTGCGCTTGGGGGCTGTGCCGGGCAAAGCCCGTTCGGGACATTCGTCGGCTCCACGAAAGATTGTGTGGAGATGCTCCTGCAGGGGGATATTCAAAAGGTGGCGCAGACCAGAGAGGAGCGATTTGTAGGGAAGGTGCCAGACACCACCGCTCGTTGTCTTGGAGGAAAGAAGGCCGAGAGTCTGAGAGCGGGGCCCTGGCAGGATTGGCCGAATTATTGGGCTGTCGGCGATGCCACCTCCCGGGCTCCTGCGCAGCTGTTGGCCAATGCCAAGGTGATCGGCCCCAATGCACACGGGATCAACGGCACACTCTATGAGCTGGAGTTGCAACGTATCGAACTCATTAAATTCAATCTCTTCGATAACAACAAGACCTACGAAGCGTACGTCACAGGCCGCGACGGTGAAGCCGGGCCGGTGCTCAATACCTGGCCGGAAATGCGATTGCTGCAGAGCCATCCCGACTTCACATCTGTCGGTGGGGATCAGGCACAGGTCTGTCGCGGAGGGTTGATACGTTTCCGTACCCTGACCGGTATCTGCAACGACATCCGCAATCCGCTAATGGGATCGACGCATCAGCTCTTTGCGCGGAACGTAGATTTCGACACCACGTTTCCCGATCTGGGGCTGACTGAGATGACCAAAAATCGCCATGGAGATCGAATTGGGCTGCTGAAACCGGATCCTCAGGTGATTAGCCGAACACTGTTCACTCGCACGCAGCCGCAGCCGGATAAATGTCGCGAGGGGTACGGAGTGCCTGGAGGTACAACAGAGGCCGAGTGCGAATACAAGAAAGCTCCGTTCCTCAATGTGTTGGCGGCGTTCTGGATTCAGTTCATGACCCACGACTGGTTTGCGCATCTGGAAGAAGGGCGCAATCGGTCTGAGTGGATGGCCGTCGGTTGCACGACGCAGTTGGTCAAGAATATCGGACAGCCGTTGACGAGAGCGGGTGTCGAGACGCTGGGCTGTCGGCCCGATGACAAGATCGATGCGGCGATCATCGCTGAGGGCACAGCACCCAGGTCATTCACGCAGGGGGGCAAGACCTATCTCTCGCGGGCACCAAAAACCACAGCGAATCACGTGACGGCCTGGTGGGACGCCTCCCAGCTCTATGGATACGACGAGCGGTCCGGTCAGCGAGTGAAGCACGATCCTAAAGATCTAGCCAAATTGCTACTGATGACGGTTAGAGAGAGGGTAGGTGAGAGCGACAATCTGGGGTATCTGCCGGTTTTCGAAGCGGGTGATCCAATCAATCCTGAGTGGTCCGGCCAGGAGGCAACGGCCTTTCCGGACAATTGGAGTATCGGGACCAGCTTCTTTCACAACGTCTTTGCCAGGGAACACAACGTCTTTGTGGAGGCATTCCGGAAGCAGGCCTCCCACATGCCCGATGGCGACAGCGGCTTAAGAAATCCCGCCGATCCACATCGCGTCATCCGTTACCGCGACGTCACACCGACCGAGTTGTTCGAAGTCGCTCGGCTGGTCGTCGCGGCTGAGATTGCCAAAATCCACACCCTCGAATGGACGACACAACTCCTCTACAACGAGCCGTTGAATCGAGGTATGAACGCCAACTGGAGTGGGGTCTTTGCGAAGCAGGGTGTGGTGGCGGACGCGCTGAAGGAAGTCGTGCGCCGCCTCGGCGACTCGGGGAACGCTAAGAAGGCGAACAGCCTCTATGCGGCATTCGCCGGCGGACCCGGCATTTTCGGATTGGGCAACCGGGTGTACGAGGGGGTGCCGCTCGTGGGTCTGCTCGATCCCAACAAGGAAGATCGTTGGGATCTGAACAATGACGATCATATCAACGGGGGTGTCAACCATTTCGGTTCCCCCTTTAATTTTCCCGAGGAGTTCATCACCGCATACCGGTTACACCCATTGCTGCCGGACTTGATCGAGTACCGTGAGTGGAACAAAGACCCGAACGTCATCCGACAGAAGGTGCCGGTGATCGAAACCTTTCGGGGCAAGGCGACTGAGGCGATGCGGCAGAAAGGCCTGGCAAATTGGGCGCTGAGCATGGGCCGTCAGCGGCTGGGGACCCTGACCCTTCAAAACCATCCGCAGTTTTTGCAAAATCTAAAGATGCCCCGCCTGCAATCTCCCACGCAACAGATTGACGTGGCGGCGCTCGATCTCATCAGGGATCGGGAGCGTGGCGTACCGCGCTACAACGAGTTCCGCAGGCAGTATGGTCTGAAGCAATTGACCCGTTTCGATGATTTCGTCGATACGCGGGTGCCCAGGGATTCGCAGGCCCGACTTGAGCAAGAGCAGCTCGTGACGCTGTTGCGGGAAGCCTACGGGCAGCACCAGTGCGATGCCTCCAAGAAGATCACCGAGGCTCAGTTGAACGATGACAGATCGCCCATCAACGATTGTCTAGGTCATCCGAACGGCAGCCTGGTCGACAATATCGAAGACGTCGATACTGTGGTGGGGTGGTTGGCGGAATTCAGGCGGCCGCATGGCTTTGCCATTTCCGAAACCCAGTTTGTCGTGTTTATTCTCAACGCCTCGCGCCGTCTCTTCAGCGACCGGTTCTTTACCTCCAGTTTTCGCCCCGAGTTCTACACCACGTTCGGGGTTGACTGGGTCACAAACAATGGGCTCGGTCCTGAAATGATGGAGCAGGGTACGCCCAATGGTCATGAACAGCCGGTGTCTCCCATGAAACGTGTGCTGTTGCGAACGATGCCAGAATTAGCCGAGGAGCTTCAGGGGGTAGTGAATGCCTTCGATCCATGGGCGCGGGATCGAGGGGAATATTACAGTTTGGAGTGGAAGCCAAGGGCAGGGGCGGAAGGAGATGAGGCGTTCGCCAACAAACACAGATAAGAGATGCGGGTGGCTGATCGTCCTCTTGCTCGCGGAACGCGCACGATAAGAATGTGCTCGTTCGACGCGCGCAGTTGAGGATCGACCAGGCCACCCGCATGAAGAGATGTTGGCGAACTAGGAAGGGAAATGGAAAAGGAAAAGGGGTCGGGATGAGGTGCCCCGGATTTGACAGACACCTTGAAACGGGAACAGGATTTCCCGAGGAGGTGTCCGATGGGCACACGCAAGCAGTTCACGCCAGAGTTTAAACGCGAAGCCGTGCTGTTGCTGACTCCCTTTTCTTCACCTACCCTCTTTGCCTTGCTATCTTACTTTCCCTGAGACAGGTGCAGGACAGCGGTTTCTGCATGTTTCGTGGCTACGTCAGCATGGCCCGCTTTCCCATGCTCAATGGCTTCTTTCAGATGTGCGATCCCTTCGTTCACATGCGGATGATCCGTGCCTCCCTTCAGGGCGTGCTGCAGCGCGGCTTCCGCATGTGCCAGGAGTGCGTCAGCATGGCCCTGTTTGCCATGTTCCACCGCTTCTTTCGCGTGATCGAGGGCGTCCTTGAGGTTCTGCTCTTCTTGACGCACAACGTCACGCCGCGCCCCGCCCTCGCCGAATACCGGTTGCAAAGGCAGCACTGTGGTGGCGACTAAGGCTAGGACTCCGGCCAGCGTGATAGCTAGTTGAGTTGTAGATCGTCTCATCGGCATTCTCCCTTTCTCAAAAGAAGTGAAAAGACCACCATTAAAACCCTTCTATAGGTGAAGACCACCAGATAGCACCTTCCGTCTTGGGGAAATTTATTCTACCAGATAAGTTCCCAAAATGTGGTGAGCAGCAGGTGGCCAATCATGATGTCCGTTGAAGTCTCGCCGAGAGATCTAGCTCGAAGAAATACGAAGGTCTGTGAAAGAAAAAAAAGGTCGGGAGTCTGTGTTTAAACGACTCATCTGTCAGCGGGATTGCATGGTTGCTCCTACCTTTGAGCAATTGAGTGTGCAGTTTGCGCGACCTCATGAGGTCGCATGTCGGTAGATACTCATCCTCATTTTCAGCTTCGACGACGTTGACTCTCCCTGCCTCCCTTCATCGCTCTTATGAGATCTGCTTTGGATTCAATCGACAGGCAATAACAAAGTCACGTTCATAGGGATAGGCTGCTGCCATCTCAAAGCCTATCCGATTTCGTTCACTCTGGCATTCCTCAGACGTGGTAAACGTATTCAGCACCGTGATTTTTTCGAGCCCTGGCACTGTATTTAATAGAATCATGATGAGTAACCACATAGGGCTCCTTTCAGCCGCTCCGGCGGCGTTAGGCCCGGCCTCGTGCAAACCCTCCACCCCTAACGTTTGCGTTCCCCATGTCGTGTTTCGTCACGTACCTACTAGGCCATTCCCGATCCTCCGCTGGGCACTCATCTCAGTGTTTATTGTTACTGATTATTGATAACACTCATGGTGCTGCAGTCAACCCAGGTTTTAGGGGCGGAAAAGGTAGTCCGGAGCATTTTTGCCTCGTCCGCGTGCGAGGAGTAATGCCATGGTGATGCTTGGGGTGTCCTTGGCAATGGATGGCTCCATCGAGTCCTTTCTGAGCGCGTCCTCTTGCGCTGTCTCAGTTTGGGCGCCGGTTCATTCACCAAGCAGTGCGGCAATTAAGTCACATATGAGTTCCTTCCTTAGTCGTTCTGCCCCAATGCGCCGATGGCTCGCGCATCATCTCTTCATGGGACGGTGCCGATCCACCGACTCATGTGGCTGGCTTCGTTGGTCTTTTACCTGTCGAATCATCGAGCCCTCTTGGTTTGCGGGTCCAGCATGGGTCTTGCTGTATGTATAGAGGAGATGAGACTCCCTTGTTGCCAAGATTGAGGAGGGCCAGCCCATGGGCCAGATATTTCACAACGTGGTGAGTCAGGGTTCTATCGGTTCCACACAACGTATCGGCTCGAGTTGGACTGCGACCGCCAGCCTGGTAGCGCTATTGGTGCTGACTGGAAGTGGTGCGGCTGCCGCTGAGCTGACTCCGACAGAAGCTGTGAAGGGTACGATCGCTGAAGTGGTTCATATTCTCGACGATGCTGAGTTGAATCAGCCTGACCGCGCTGCGGAGCGACGCCAACGGATCGAGCAGGTCGTGAGGGATCGAGTGAGCTATGAAGAGATGGCCAAACGTGCCCTGGGTGTTCCCTGGACGGAGCTGACACATAGTGAACGGCAGGAATTTGTCGGCCTCTTCGTCCAATTACTCCGAGACACGTTCGCCGGCAGGATCGACGACTATACGGGCGAGCAGGTGTTCTATCTGTCGGAACAACTCGAAGACCGGTTTGCCGAAGTAAAAACGAAGTTGGCCGACCAAAAGACGGACACGCTCCTTGATTTCCGATTGGCGAACCGGCTGGGCAATTGGCTGGTGTACGATGTAGTCATCGATGGGGCCAGCATAATCGGCAATTACCACGCGCAGTTTACCAGTATCATCCGCGACCTCAGTTACGCAGGGCTGGTGAAACGAATGAAAGAGAAAACACTTGTGGTCAAAGCGTTTGAAGCGACCGCGGCTCCCTAAGAGCTGGACGTACGATTCGGACTGAGTGCTGTTCCTGAATCTCATGCGAACGCTGTTCCCAAGCGGGTTAGGTTTTTCTAGCAGGCCGACAGCATTGCTGCACTAGCCAGAGCCAACGTCAGGAGCCATTCCCAGTTTCTGATCTCCCCGTGCGGGATGAAGGAATCTTTATTCGATTCAGATCGAAGATCGGGCCTCCTGTCACCGCTGTCATCTCAATTCTTAGCCGTCCACCGTATCCATTTTCTCAGTTGCGACCTTTCTATGAGACTCGTATGATGGACGCATGAGTGTGGAGCCCGTCACACGCATCAAGTCGAAGACGCCCGTACCCTACGAGCTCTCGGCGATTCATTACGATACCCACGACACAAAGACGTTCTGCTTTGCCCTTCCTGACGATGCCACGTTGGACATGCTGCCAGGGGATTTTCTATATGTCCATACGTCGATCGACGGAAAACAGGTCAAACGGCCCTACACGCCGTCGTCGATGCCTGGCGCTACGGGATATTTCGACTTGACGGTCAAGCGCTACGAAACCGGCGTGGTGTCGAAGTATCTCCATGCGCGGGGGCCTGGAGATCGCGTGCTGATGAGCGGGCCGAACTCCGGCGGCCATTGGGTGGACGGCATGGCGAAGCAGGTGGGGTTTGTGGCCGGCGGCACGGGCATCACCCCGATGATTTCTATTATTCGCTGGATTCTTGCTCAGAGTCTCCCTGTCGAGTTGTTTCTGGTCTTTGCTAACAAGGCCGAGGCCGACATCATCTTCCGAGAGGAGTGGGAGGAGGATGCACTCGAGCACGCAAGCTTCCACTGTTATCATGTGCTGGAGCAGCCGCCCGCAGGTTGGTCGCAAGGCACGGGCCGTATCACCGAGGGCATGCTGCGCGTGCATCTGCCGCCGCCCGGTCCTGACACCGTGATCTTTCTCTGCGGCCCCCCGCCAATGACCGATGCACTGGAAACGACACTCAAATCGATCGGCCACTCCGAGCAAGCCATCATCCTTTCTTAACCACTAACAGGATGCTGAAAAGGTCGCTCTCTCACCCGCCCAACCCAGGCGCGCCGAGACGCGCCTTTTCCTCCAGCGGCGTTCTCGCGTCGCTCAGAGGTTCAACGTTGAGAGGCACACCTCGGATATTCGAAATACTGAAGGGGCTTATCCGTTCGCCAAGACTCATTGTATGGGCGAACGGTTACACGAAGTGCGGTCCGTACCTCCTCGCCTCTTCGCTCGCTGCGGCCTTGCTGAACGGCATTTTTGAGCATCCTGCGTAAGTGTGCTGACCTTTTGTCTCGTCACGAAGGCGATGTCAGCTAGGCTTCTAACCCCTGGTAAATGGGCCATGGACTTGCTCTGGCAGCCTCTTGGAATCGAGGAACTCAAGGGGGATAATATATACCGGTGCACCGGTTGTCCCACTTTGCCAAGGAGGTCGTTATGCGAATTCTCCTGGCCGTCGACGAGTCCGAGAACTCCTATCGCGTTGTCCAGTATGTTGGATCTCTCCTAGGCCGGACGCTTGATGTCGTGGTCACGCTCTTTCATGTGCTCAAGCCCATACCGCGGGGATTGCTGGAGCATGGTGGATCGGAGAATCCTGTCGCCGAGGCGCAATTGAGCGTGCAGTTGCGCGATGATCAAGAAGCCTGGATTCGGAAGGAACGGGAATCCGAGTGCCATGTCCTGATGCAGGCGTGCGAGGCGCTGGCACAATTCGGGTTCGACATGAGCCACGTGGCGGTGAAGTATGGTCATGATGACAATATCGCCAGAAGCATTCTCGAAGAAGCCCGAAGTGGACAGCACGAGACCATCGTTGTGGGGCGGCAGGGGATATCCCGGATCAAACAGATCTTCGGTGGCGGCACAACCGATCATATCTTGCGTGACGCCAAGGGCTTTGCGATCTGGGTGGTGGAGTGAAAGGAGCAATGTTTGAACCCCGCCACCTCGATCTTCGTTTCAGGCTGGTTGGATATCGACGGGTGGCATTGTTAACATGATCTGGAGAGGAGAGGATACTCTCAAAGCGAACAGTACGCGAGTCACGGCGAATTTTCTAACGCAAGGAGAAGAACGATGAGCATGAAGATGATGGTGGTGATGGCGGTGGGTGTAGCGTTGCTTGGAATGCCGGCGCTGGTGCAGGCGGGAGATATGAAGGCGACGACTGAGGCTGCGACAGGCGAGATAAAGGCGACGACGGAGGAAACAAAAGGGGAAGTGAAGGCCAAGGTCGAAGAGGCCAAGGGTAATAAAATGAGTGCGGCCATGGAGCGTGGCAAGGGAAAGGCGAAGGGCGCCGTTGAGCGCGCCAAAGGGAAAGTGAAGGAAATGAAGGCCAAGACGGAGTAATTCCTGCGGTCCCGATACTCAAGAGATGCAGGAAGAGTCTCACCGAAGAAGATGGGGCTTGCCTGCTAACCAGCATTATTCATGAACACTTCTGCTGCAATTGCCGATCTGCTGCTGCGACAAGCCTACAGCCAGCGGGCTCGCCCCTCAGACCCTCTACGTACTGCACGAGTACGCATCGAGTCTTCAGGGCTCCGCGCGCTGGTCTCGCGACGCGGCTCAGCGATTTCGCGACGAACCGTCATGAATAATGCGGGCTAATGGTTCCGAGGTCTATGTGCGGTGTCATACGCCGCACATAAGCGTATGGCCAGAAGGTCTTCCCGCTGATTCCGAGGCCGGTCTTCGAATGGTTTCCACAGCGATCCTCACCACATAATCATCGGGACCGGGAGGAGTCTGCCAGCAACCTGCTGGTTACATTCATCCTCGTCTCCTGCTTTTCGCATCGATGCTTTCCTGAACAGCAAAAATTTTCTCGATCAAGTGGTTGACACGTATCCTCCCATAGCCTAGCCTATCGTCGTTTCATGCCACATCCTGAACGCCCAGTCCGTCGGTCGATAGAAGGGGAGGGATCGATATGGACATCAGACTGTACCCTCGACCGGTTCCGGCTATGGCGGCGAATCAGACTGCGGGGGATCGCTTACAGATCTGGATTGGCGTGTTTGGAGTGGCTACTCCGCCACCGATCCAGTGGTTTTTGAACGGCACGCCTATCACGCCCACGACCATTACCGACCTCCATTCCGTGCGCTCAGCAGACCTTGTCCCATCGACTTCACCTCGAGCTTTCGCGGGCGTATATGAATTCACAGGCCTACAGCCTGAGAGCGTGTACACGGTGAAGGCACAGTCGGGGGTGCAACAGGCTTCAATTGAGGTGCAGACCTTACCCAATCAGCTCCCAACCGATTCGAGCAAGCCGTTTCACGTGCTGCTCGTGTCTTGTTACTATCAGCCGGAAGATCGCAGTGAGCTCGTCAGTACGATCATCCGCCAGCTGAAAGGTACGTTTCGTCCGAATCTGACATTGTTGCTCGGAGACCAAGTGTACTTAGACCTCCCCACGCTCACTGATTACAAAGATGATACGACGTGGTTGGCCGATTGGTTCGAACGGTACTACGTGAAAAACTGGCGAGGGCCTGGTGGCTTAGAGGCAATTTTGTCCTCAGCTCCCTGCATCAGTATTCCAGATGATCATGAGTATTGGAATAACGCACCACATGATAGCCTCGTGGTCGGTAACACGCAGTCTGCTGCGGGCCGGGAGCGCTGGCGTACCGCTGCTGAAATGCTGTATCGCGGATTCCAGCTTCCTGCTTCTCTGCAGCTCGGTGACCCATTCATACTGGACATTCCCCCGCTTTCTTTTTTCTTGGCCGATTCGCGGAGTCAACGATCTGAGAATCGCAGTCGATCGATGACGCCACAGGCGGTGCAATCGCTGCAAGCTTGGTGCAATCGCGTGTCTCAGGAAGGTTTGTTCGGTGTCTTTGCCACAGGCCAGTCGCTCTACGATGAACCCGTGGGAAGCCTGAAAGGCAGCGTGGTAGATTATTCTCTTTCCAACTATGCAGACTATCCGGATGTCATTCGCATGCTCATGTCGATTCCAGATCGTGGGCGACCGATACTCTGTTTGACGGGAGATGTTCATTGGGGACGAGTCGCGAAAAGTGTTGACGTCAAGACAGGGCGCGACGCCCTCTATGAGGTCATCTCATCACCCAGCGCGTTGGTGAGTTCGGTTGGGTTTGATCAGCTGAAGATGGTTGGAGGGTTTTTCGGAGGTTTGTTTGGCAAATCAGATCCATGGCCTCGTCACTCCAATCCGGACACACCGCCGGACTTTCTCGCCATGCAGGTGTTCGATAAACGATATCAATCAAATGAATTGTATGGCCAACCGGGCGATCAAGTGGTGCTGTTATCGTTCACGCGTGCAGGACATGGCGTCGACGTAGGCGTGACATATTATCCAATCCATGAAGAGGCTCACGTGCGTCAACCGATCACAGTGGGGCCTTTGCGCTTGCGTCCTTTTTGAGAGGAGGAATCTATGCTTCCGATAGCTCCGGCACGGACCAATCGAGAATGGGAAGGTGTGCAGTCCCTTCCAGGCCTAGGTGGCGAAGACAATCTGGGCTGGTTAGGGCGCGCCACTCAGACTCTGACATCTCAATTTGGTGACGCGCTCAAATCTCAGGAGTTAGTACGGCTTGTGTTGTTCGGGGGCACGGATCCCGTATCGTTCCGGCTTCGAGTCGCACAAGCTCACATCCGGCATGATATGACGCCCAGTAGTTGGTCACATGTCGTCCTGATCCATCCAAAACAGTTGTCTCGAGTGTACGAAATCTCTTTGGAGCCTCAAGGTGGATTTCACTATCCGGTTTCGACCAATGGGCTGCAGAATGGTTCTCTTCAACACTATCGTGATCGTGCACGGTATCCGAACATTGCGCTGCTCGGCATTCCGAGCGGCGACAAGCTGACATGGGAGGAGATCAACCGGACATTCATTCAGTTCCAAAAGCAGCGGACCTCGCTCGACGCAATGGAATTGATCGTCCGTTGGTTGGCCTTTGTGTGGGGAGCTGGACGCGCAGGCAATCCCCTGTTGGAAGGATATGGGGTTCCGTCGTCAGCGATGCTGGAAATCATCTTCAGCGCTCTCGGCCATGACCTGACTCCGGGACTGGAAAGCCGGTCGAGTTGCCCCGAGGCAATTTGGCAGGCAGTCAAGTGGTGGCATCATTATTATGATCAAGAGGGTAGGAACCAACCACGCTGTGTCCATCGGGTGGACAATCAGCTTATTCCATCGTCGATACGAGAAGGAAGAAAGATGGGCGGTCCTCCCACCCAAACTACGCCCCCCGTTTCCATTTCGATCACCCGACAGACAACACAAGACCGGAATGCGAATTCTTCTGGTCCTTGACGAGTCCGCGTACTCCCATCGCGTTGCCCAGTATGTTTCCTCTCTCCTGGGCCACCGCCTGATCCTCGGCCTCGACAGTAGGGTTGCCCATGCTCCAGTGAAACCCTTCTCCTAGACCTTCGGTCAAAGGGGGCTGATCCAATGTCCTCCCTCTCATAGGCAACACAGATGAGCCGTTGCAAATCTGACGAGCATTGCCATACGCAGCCACTGGCCTATGTTGTGGGTCGCTGGTTACTGCTCACATTCCTGTTGCTGAGCACTGTCCCAGCCTATGCGGAATGGGTCGCAGTCGAAAGAGACTATCTCTCGCCGAGCCTACAGACTGTCTATATCGATCCGGACAGCATTCGCCGAGAAGGGAATGTGGCGACGATGTGGCAACTCATTGACTTCAAGTGGATGCAAGGGAATCCGAGAGGACCCACCAGATTTTTGTCTACAAAGACCCAGAAGCAATTCGACTGCACGGCAAAGCGTGTTCGGCTGCTTGCCTACACGGAGTTCTCGCAGGGTATGGGAACCGGCATGCCCCGTGATGGATACGTAGATAAGAACAACTGGCTTCCGGTTGAAGCAGAAAGTATGAGCCATGCTCTCTGGGAAGCTGCTTGTGGCAAGGAATAAATAGCTCCCCTCTTTCCGGGCAGGGCATCCTGGCAGATCTGTATAATCTGCGAGGCCTACTCTGGTCCGTGTTTCACTCCATCCTTCTCAAATCCTGAATATCGTGGATCTTCCCAATTGAGCCTGATAAATAATGCTGTACTCTGTTCTGGCACGGCTTGATAACTCAAGGCCCTCCAAGATAGGCCTGGGCCGTTGTTACAGCCCAGGGGATACAGTATTACACCTCAAGGAGGCATCAATGAAAAAGATGTGGCTCGCGGTCAGTGCGATGACGTTGATGATGAGTGGAATAGTCTTTGCCCAAGCAGAAACGCCTGTGATCGATCAGCGGCAGATGAATCAGGAACAGCGGATCGATCAGGGGATTGCGAATGGGCAGCTGAACAAGCGAGAAGCGAATAGGCTGAACAGGCAGCAGGAACATGTGAACAAGATGGAAGACAGGGCAATGTCCGATGGTGCCATGACGAAAAGGGAACGAGCCAGGATCGGTGCGGCACAGAATCGCGCCTCACGCCATGTCGCACGTCAGAAGCACGATCGCCAAGGCGAGCGACATCGGTAATTCGAAGTTGTGCGGGCTAGACGGGGCGCTCAGGATTGTATCTTGAGCGCCCCGTCTTTTTGATCAGGAACGTTGTTCCTCATTAAGAGGGAGATTGCTACAATAGCGCGTCGTGACGCGTCGAATGACCGAAAGATCTCTGCTGAGCCGTCTCTCTCAGAAACGTCGTTCCCTGCTTCGTGAACTTGGGAATCTCGCGGATGAGGGTAGGGTATCGTTATATCTCGTCGGTGGAGTTGTCCGCGATCTCTTGCTGAAGCGGGAGACCTGGGATCTTGATCTCACGGTCGAGGGAGACGGGGGCGCCTTTGCGCGGCTGGTGGCAGATCGATACCGGGCTGGGCTGGCGGTATTCGAACGGTTCGCGACTGCGCGGCTCGCGTTTCCAGACGGACTCAAAATGGATATCGCGACCACCAGGCGAGAGTCCTATGCCCAGCCCGCTCTCCTGCCGACGGTTCAGCCCGCGTCGATCGAAGAGGATCTCTCCCGGAGGGACTTTACGATCAATGCGATGGCGATTCAGCTGAATCGCGCCAGGTTCGGGCAGTTGCTCGACCCCTATGGAGGGCAGTGCGATCTTCGGGCGCGTGTGATCCGCGTGCTGCATGCCGGCAGCTTCCAAGACGATCCTACGCGCATTTTCAGGGCGATTCGGTTTGAACAACGATTCGGCTTCCGTCTCGATCCTGCCACCGCGCGCCTGCTCGCGCAAGCAGCCTCCATGAATCTGATCCAGCGACTGTCCGGTCCTCGATTGCAGAACGAAGTCTTGTTGCTGTTCGCGGAGCGCGATCCAGTGCGTGCGATTGCAAGACTAGGGCAGTTGAAACTGCTTCGCTTCCTCCATCGCCATCTGGGCTATACGAAAAGCGTGAAGCGAACGGTCGCTGCCGTTCCCAAGGCGCTCGCTTGGTGGGGGCGTCGATTCCCGGACTCTGTGATCGACAAGCCGATTGTCTATCTCATGGTCTTGTCGAGCGAGTCCAGCCAAGCCGTCGTGGCCACGATGATCCGACGGTTAGCGCTTTCACGTGAGCAGGCCAAGAAGATGAGCACTGGAAGAGATAGGGTCAATCGCGCGCTGAAGCGACTCACCGACTCAGGGGCAGTACGGCACTCACAAGTATTTCGCCTCTTGGCAGATTTCTCCGACGAAGCGCTTGTGTTGCTCATGGCAAAGCAGCGAAGCACGCAATCTGGGTTGCGAGGCCTGCTGAAACGACAGCTTGTGGCCTATATGAAGAACAAGGCTGTCAAAACGGCCCTGACGGGGCGAGATCTTCAAGCCATGGGACTACAGCCAGGTCCGCAGTACACAACGGTCTTGGGCAAATTATTGGATGCTCGTATTGATGGAAAAGTTTCAACCGAGGAGGAAGAACGCGTCTTTGTCCGGAAGTGGCTCGGCAATCAGAATGTTCGCAATGATTACTGATGAGTTTGCAGGATGCTCAAAAAAATTGTCCGTGAAAAGTGAAACGTAAAATGTGAGATGTCCGGACGAGCCCGATGACGACCGACGGAACGACGTTTCGCGAGATGCGCTTGACGGGTGTTAGACGCGCTGTCTGCGAGTAGGCTGGTCAAAATGACCGTCCAGCAAGGCCGCAGGCGGAGCGAGAACCGGAGGCGTACCCTCGGGGTACGTTGAGGATTCTTGCGAGCTGAGAACGCCGCTGGCGGGCTTTTTCAGCATCCCGCTAATTGAGCGAGGTGATGGACAGCGACACTTCATTCGGCAGCAAGAGCGTGACATTCGCCTGGTGTGTGGGGTCCGCCTGGATCAGTGCAAACAACGGCACAGGTTGCGGTACCTGGCTCGGTGGCAAGGCCAGCAAAACCGGAAAGTCGATCAGCGGCGACACTGTCGTCAAGCCGGCCAGGCGCAGACGAAAGGCCATCAGAATGTCACGCAGCCGGCTGGTTTGATCTTCTTCGGAGAGCGCTTGGTTTGTGACAATGCCCACTTCCCAGAGCGGTCGGGTGATGGTGACAGGGAAGGTAATGCCGAGTTGCAGGGCTGTGGGTGTCACGTCAATCAAGATTCCGGCCTGAATCGCTGCTTCTCGGTCTCGAATGGCCGGGGGTTGTGCCGTCTGTTCCACCAATTCTTGCCCATCTGCATGCTCTAGCGTGAGAGGTACTTGGGCCTGAGCCTGGAGAGCCTCGTTCTGTGCGGAAGAAGCCTCCGTTGGTATTTCGGCATCGGACGGGGTGGGAATCACGATGTCTGTGTGAGGCAAGGCTTTGACGATACCGTCGTAGATCGTTCGGGCTGACGCAGACCATGTTTCATTGAACGGACGGCCTGCAAATGCCGCGTCAGCGGCTTTCTTCTCGTCGTGGGTCAAGGCTTTAGGAGTTGGTGTGTTTGTCATGGTTTGAACATAACCCGCTTTGCCGGGATGTCAAGGACCGCCACGTTTGATTCCCACTCAGAAGCGGGAAACCCGCATTATTGATGATGGTTTGTGGAGAAGTTGCACGGACGCCAGGCAAAGCTCCCAATGGAGGAGTCGGGGTGAAGCCTAGCCCGCATTCTTCATGAGCACTTCTGCTGCAATCGCGCATTCGCTGCTGCGACGAGCCTTCGGCGGGCAGGCTTGCCGAAGGCTCCCTCGACCGGACTCGGGACCCTGAGCAGGTCGAAGGGCGACGAACCGTCATGAATAATGCGGGCTGGTGAAACCCCATGCTATAGTCGCCACCATGGCACGGATTGATTTCTATCGGGTGCTGGGGGTCTCGCGAGATGCGTCGGATGACGCGATCAAGAAGGCCTACCGGAAGCTGGTCTTTCAACACCATCCTGACCGCAATCCTGATAGTGCGCATGCTGAGTCCAAGATCCGCGAGCTCAATGCGGCCTATGAAGTTATCGGTGAATCGGAGAAGCGTCGAACGTATGACCGGCTGAATTGGGGAGAAGAGGCGGCACGGGATGAAGCGGCCGATCCTGCCGTCATCCTCGACGAGATGGAGAAAAAGCTCTTCGATGAAGGGCGGAAGGAAGTGTTCGCGATTTTGATGAAAGACGTGAAGCGGATCAAAGCTGAACTGGCTGTGATTCGTGAACGGACCGTGGCGGATCAAGGGTACGATACGTTCAAGGAGTCCATCATTCAGGAGCGGGCATCGGAGGTGATGGAAGAACTGGTCACGGCTGAAATGGAGGGGCGTAAGAAGCGGCTTCTCGAAGTGGCGACGGAGATGCTGCTATCCCAAGACGTGGTCAAACGAGACGATACGGGCGGCGTCAGATCGCTACAAGCGCAGCTTGAGGACGTGTTCCGCAAGGGGCGGGCGAAGGGCTTTGCCGCGGCGCTGGAGCTGTTCTACGAGCGGTGTTGAACGTGAGACGTGAAAAGTGAAACGTAAAATGACAGGACCGAAACGTTTAGTACCGCAAGGTGTCGTGTTGGCGCTCACGAGGAGCATGCCGCGCCTCATTCGCCGCGTATGCCTTGCGACGGTACTATTGGTAATGGTCGCCGCCGTGGCTCAGCCGGTTCACGCCGCAGGCGGAGGTCAGACGAAGTTCCCGCGCATAGCGACGCAGTTCATCGCGGCGTTGGGCGATCCGGGTGCGACCTCCGGGAGCGGCGCGCAATCGTGGGGTCTGTGGCCGCTGGACCCGGGTCCTCGGGGCGTCGAGCTGAACCGCTATCCACGGTTGAAGGATGCCGGTGGCGTCGCCCCGGCGCGCTGGAAATTCGACGACAGGGACTGGTGGCTGGAGGAGCACGGCTTGATCATGGAACAGCCGACTTTTCCGCTCCCTCCCGGCAAATACTTGGTCACGGGCGCCCGCGACGTGACAGCGGTGCTGACCATTCATCCCGCCGACAGGAATGGCGACCGGCGCTGGGATCTCGATAAAGGCGCGACGCTCTATGACGTGACGCATTTGGCCTGCCGCTCCGCGCGCTATACACCGGTAGCGGTTGGTGGTTCGTGCTCGCCGGCCAACGCACGGAAGACTGCGTTTCCCGTTGCGCCAGGTGGAGTAATGCCTCCGGTCGAGGGCTGCACGAAACAGGACTATGCGGTGCTCATTGTGAGAGGCGTGGGCGTGGAAGACTAGCAGGATGCGGAAAAAGTCCGCCAGCGGCGTTCTCGCATCGCTCAGAGACTCAACGTACCGAAGCGTACGCCTCGCCTCTTCGCTCACTGCGGCCTTGCTGGACGGCCTTTTTGCGCATCCTGCGAGCTATTCTGACACCAACACGATACGTGAGTTGATCGCGGCGTATCACGCGACAATCGAGCTTTTCCGCAGCCTGCTAGACGCCGGTGGCGCAAGGACCAGGGGCGCCGCCGCCACGTTTATACCTGTCGCGAAAAACCGTATGGATTCGGCTCCGTGCCGGTCACAGAGTCGATGACCGCTTTCGACCCAAAGCAGAAGTACACGGCTGACCGCTATCAGAGGGGGGCTTACGCCGATCCGCATAAGAACCCGCGATACATGGTCCTACCGTCGCAACTCATTGAAATGACACTGGACATGGCGTATTCTTCACGAACAGTAGTGGCGTGTTATACGGACAGAAACGATAGGATCCAGCTCTTACGCGGATCGGCCTAAATATAGTTAGCCAGCTTATTTCATCTCGATAGCCATGCCCACCAAGGCCACCGGATTGTTGCTTCACTTCGACGAAGAGCGGCGAAATGATCTTATTCAAGACGAGGTGGAGGGGGCTACAAGTCGTTTTCCGATGCACTGAGCGTTCTAGACTGGGAGTTTGGGCAACTGAACATTGCCCTGCTTAGCTTTACTGACTCAACTATTGACTACATAGCATTGGCGAAGAAAGGGAAGCGTGTTGTCACCTCTAAGAACCGCATCGACTTCTCTGGACTGGTCAATCTAAATGCGATTCCCATCCGTGCAGTTGAATCGCATCTCAATGAAAGGCTTCAACGCTACTTCATTAGAGTCTCGCAAGGCGCAGGTGGCGTCATTCCGCCCGCCACTTGGGCGGCTCTAATTTCCGCAATCAAAGCCGAGCGACCCAATTTCGCGCAAGACATTGACCGACTTTTGTCTCTCCGACGATATTCAGGTTATCGCCTGAATGGAGAAGCGGCGGACATTCTTCTTCAAGAGCGCGAGGCCCTCGGCATTGCCTTGCAGATTTTCTCTGGAAGCAACCAGCTCCGCGATCAGGTATTGAGCGAGTGGGCTCCTTACGATGACAGTGTCGTTGACGTAAATGAAAACGATGCAACGGCGACTCTCGCTAACCTACGAACTGGGCGCTCATCATTCATGAAGGGGATTCCGCAGCGCTACATCCAAGAAGAGTCGGCAATCCAGCATGACCTATTTAACTGGCCGGGCATGACGCCGCGACACGAAACAGGCGTATCGGTATTTGAACAAGGTGGCAAGCGGCTTGAAGTTCATTATGCAAACAGAAATGCGCTCGAACGCACGCTCGGCGTGGACCTCATCTACTACAACAAAGAATTCCAACTCTTCGTCTTGGTCCAGTACAAACTGATGCGCAAAGAGGGAAGCGTAGTCCTATATCGTCCGGATCGCCAGCTCCATGCCGAACTCGCACGCATGGACGAGGTGTACAGTTCCATCCACGACGCTGGCGCAATTCAGTCTCATGAAGAATATCGTCTTAACGATGATGGATTCATGCTGAAGTTCGTGCCAGCAACTGGCCTAAGACCGGCGTCTGGGGAACTTATCAAGGGCATGTACATCCCTCGGGAGTACATGCACTTCTTGGTCGGACCCAATGGTCCTAAAGGCACTAATGGTGGCACCCAGATTACGTTTGCGACCGCTCCTCGATATCTCACCAACTCGCAGTTTGCCCAAAGCATTCATGCCGGATGGATTGGAACGAGAGGCGTTCAAAGCCATACCCTGGACTCGACGCTTCGACAGTTCTATGAATCAGGACGGGCCGTTCTGGTGGCTTATGAATCAAGGTTGCCTCGGCCCTCATGGTAGCCGCCAGTTGGCTAACCATTCATTCCAACGGACCTGCGCGAGAAGCCGCACAGGTTGGTGAATTCACAAGTTAGGTATTCCGTGAAACAAACTTATCTACATCGCCAAAATTTGACGATACATGTGGAGTTTTCTTCTGAGGGCACTCCGATTTTCCGATATCGGTTGGAAGCAATAAAAAATAGGGCTTCGAACAACCCAAGAACTGTATGTGCAGTCATGCAAAACCCAAGCTATGCCTCTATTGAGATAGCTGACAAATCTGTCCAAGTACTTGAACGGGTTGTTTTTGAGAAAGAGTTGGCCGAGTTCAATGGTGTTGAGCGTCTGATTGTCGTGAATCAATTCGCCTTTATACAAACCAAACACTTCGTTGGCACTGACGATCAGATTGGTGAAAGAAATGATGACGCAATAGCCAGGGCAGTTGATGAGTCAGAGATAGTTCTTATTGCTTGGGGTAAGGACAATGGTTTTATGCAGCGCCAAAAACGAATTCTTGAAATTGTTCGCGCCAAGGAAGGGAAAACACTGCTCCAAACAAGCAGGCATCCTTCAAGAGTTATTTATGATGGTTTCATTCAACAATTCCGCACCTAACAAACGCTTCGAGAAGGACGCTCCGCCGGCAAGCCAGCTCCGCGCCCCTCAATCTGCACGTTAGAGAGAGAACGAGGGTGCCAGACACCTTTGTATCTTTCTCAGTTGCAACTCACTGAAACGGCACCAGTTATGGCGTATTATGCGGACAGAAAATGGCAGACCCAGTTCTTATATGGGTCCGCCAAAACATTGTTAGACGCGCTCGGACGGCATCGATGATCGACCTGGGAACAGTCGATAAGCTCGTGGCTGCCATTGAAGATCTCGCGCGCGAGTGGCAGCACATTCCTGGATTGATCCTGACCG
>SWDP01000039.1:15632-38111 GCA_005116885.1 Nitrospira sp. | reverse complement strand
CTCAATCTGAACTATGCCTTGCCGGATGTCCAGGGTATGCAGAAATTCTTTGCGGGCGCCTCCTCCAGGTTGTTCAAAGAAGTAAAGCGGTACGAACTCTACGACAAGGACGCGACCAAAGCGGCCATCTTGGGGAATGTAGTCCTTGTGTCGGAAAATCGACCAGTGTGCAACAGTGAACGATAGCTTTCAGATCATGAATTTTGAAAGTCGTGCGACCACTTCTGGCTGGGAGCAGTCCTTCGAGGCCAGAATTCATCCCGATTCAGTACCGATGAGTGCATGTCACGTTTCACGTCTTTGAAAGCGGCCCCGCGACAAATCGTCCGCTTTGCATCACTCCAATAATCCTGCTGCGATCACGAAGTAGGTCGATACTACGAAGTGGATTGCCTTTGAACAAGAGGAGGTCTGCTGATTTCCCTTTTTCGATCGTTCCCACCTGATCCTGAATCCCGATCAAGTGGGCGGCTGCGGAGGTTGAGGCGAGAATCGCTTGCATCGGGCTCATGCCCAAGGCAACCATCCGTTCAAGCTCCTGCGCATTCTCGCCGTGGAAGTTGAAGGGGGTTCCCGCGTCCGTCCCCATCGCAATCTGGATACCGTCCCGCAAGGCGTTCTTGAAGCTCACGTGATGGCGCTTCGTCATGGATTTCGCTTTGTCCAAAGCGCTTTCCGGAATGCCGCATCCGAGTCGGCAAGCGGCAGTGGTGGCCAGCGCAGAGAGTGTCGGCACCATGAAGACACCCTGCTGTTTGCGTGTTCGATCGAATGGACTCCGGCGCGGACGGCATTTTTCATCCCCGACGACCCATGGGCATGGGCGGCGACTTTTCGTCCGGCTCGTTGTGCTTCGTCCACGGCAGCCTGAAGTTCCTCCACAGTCATTTGTGCCTGATCCGGCGAGGTGCCTGGCGTGAGGACGCCGCCCGACGCAATCACTTTAATGACGGAGGCTCCGGCGGCGATTTGCGCGCGCACGGCCGAACGGACTTGCTCTGCTCCTTCCACCTCTTGCCCGATAAACCGGGCGTGGCCGCCGATCATGCAAATCGCCAGGCCTGCTCCGACAATGCGAGGGCCAGGAACGAGTCCTGTGTCGATAGCCCGTTGCAGCGTAAAGATGGCGTGGTCTCGCGACCCCACGTCGCGCACAGTGGTAAAGCCTGCCTCCAGGGTTGCTCGTGCGGCCTGGCCAGCTTTCAGCAAGGTCAGCGCGGACGTTTCTTTGGCGATAGCCTCGACGACATCCGGTTCAGCGCCGAGGCAGAGATGCACATGACAGTCGATCAGGCCCGGTAATAGCGTGAACCCTCGGCCATCGACTATCGTCGCTCCACGTGGGATGGAGAGGTCTCGGTCCGATCCGACAGCGGCAATTGTGGCGCCACGAATGACAACCGTGGCCCGTTCGATTGTTCGACCGGTTCCGTCGATGACGCGCACTGAGCGAATGGCAACGGACTTCGTCATGGTCTATCCAAGGAAAGGGTTATCGTAGAGCCCTTCACAGCGCTGACTTTATCGGCGCGGGCTTGTCTGATGGAACGGGAGCCGGCTCCATATGATCGGCCAGCGTCAGCGCGAAGAATAAGTATGCGATCATGGCGATAAGGGCAAAGGCCCCGAGAGCGAACATCCAGAGTGATGGTCTCTTCTTCATGCGATCAACGTCCCCCACCGTCAGGAATTTCTACGGCTATAGACTTGTGCGGCAGCTTGGAGTCCAACCCCGGGAGTGGAGAGCCAACCGCCGCGGATTAACAGTTCTTCCAGCGCATTGAGCAGGGTCAAGACATGAGCCTCGGTCGACGATTCACCCATCAATCCGATCCGCCAGACTTTCCCCTTGAGTGGCCCGAGCCCACCGCCGATTTCTATGCCATAGGTTGAGAGCAGATTCGCTCGTATCTCAGCTTCGGGAATAGAAACGGGGACTGTGACACAGGTCAACATCGGGAGCCGCTGCCCTGCCGGGGGAAGTGGTGGAAGCCCAAGTCCGGTCAAGCCTGCGATCAAGGCGTCGCTATTGAGTTGATGGCGAGCGAAGCGGGCAGGCAATCCCTCTTCTTCGACGAGTCGCAATGCTTCCCGCAGGCCATAGAGCATGGAGATCGGTGCCGTGTGGTGATAGGCCCTGTTATCGTCGGCCCAGTAGTCGGCAATCAAGGCCATGTCCAGATACCAACTCTGGCAGGGATTTCGCCGTGCCTTGATGGCCGCGAAGGCGCGGTCGCTGAGCGTGAAGGGTGACAATCCGGGTGGGCAGCTCAAACATTTCTGCGTAGCGCTATAGCAGACATCGATGCCCCAACGATCGATCTCAAGCGGTGCGCCTCCCATCGACGTGACGGCATCGACGATGAAGAGCGTGTCATGGGTACGACACAGGTGGGCGATCGGCTCAAGCGGCTGCCAGACGCCGGTTGAGGTTTCGGCGTGGACGATGGCCACCGCTTTGACTGGTCCGGATCGGCGTAATGCTGTGTCTATCGCGTCTGGTTCTATGATCTGCCCCCAAGGAGCTTCCACGCGAATGGCTTTGCCGCCGCATCGTTCAACCATGGTGGCGAGGCGTGTGCCGAATACGCCATTCACTCCGACAATCACGGTATCGCCCGGTTCAACGATATTCACGACCGACGCTTCCATACCGGCTGAGCCGGTGCCGGACACAGCGATGGTGAAGCGGTTCTTGGTCTGAAAAACAACCCGTAGCAGGGTTTGGATATCATCCATGAGCGCAAGAAAGACCGGGTCTAGATGGCCAAGCAGAGGGGTCGAGAGCGCACGCAGGACTCGTGGATGCACCATGCTTGGGCCGGGGCCAAGGAGCAGACGGCGTGGGGGAATAAAATTCTGAAACGGCATATCACTCCAAATCTAACAGGATGCTGAAAAAGCCCGCCAGCCGGACTTGTTCATTTGGTCTATCTGGTTTGTTTGGTTTGTCTGGTTTTTGGGTTAAGCGAAACTAACTAAATAAACCAAATCAACCAGATAGACCAGACAGACCAGAGTATAGCGGAGTTCAGTCATGATCGGCCACGGGTATTCGCAACAGGATTCTTCGACGCCTAGCCATTCCGGGGGATGTCGAGAGAGAAAAATAGCATGTTATAGTTCCAACGATGATCGAGTCAGCGACCGTGCCTCTCAACGAACCGCAACAACCCAAGTCCTGGTGGCGATCTACAGATGCGCCGCCGCCGGTCGGGGTCTATTTCGGGCGGTTCTCGCCCATGATGACGCTGTTGGCTGCGGTTTTTCTTACCGTGGCGCTGGGGTCGATGGTCGGGTTATCGACCTCGGCATCGAAGCTGGATCGGATCGAGTCACCTGAGCAAGCACTGAGTTTGATGGTCAGTCGGACGAGGGATGTGGAGGAAGGGCTCAGGCGCGCACCTCAATGGGAGCAACAGCTCTTGGCCTGGGCCTCCGGTCACGACGAGGCTGAACGGGCGCAAGAAATTGAGTGGTATCGAGAACTGGCAGAATCTTCCGAAGACCCGTCCGTCGATCTTCAATTGGCGATTCTCCAAGCGGAGGCCGGTCATGTGTCGCAGGCCCTCCTCTCAGCGCATGAGTGGGTAAAAGCAGGAGACCCGTATCCACAGTTTGCCGATCTGGTGACGGCTGCTTATAGCGAAGGACCGGTGCATGACGCGGACAGATATGTTCTCCGGCAAGCTGCAGCGGCAGAGGTCCTCCCGTCCGGGTGGTTTTACGATCGACTGGCTGAACGTCTCGCGCGCCGTGCCAACGATGCCGCGCTCGTAGTCAGCATTCAAGAACAAGCCGCTGTGCGTATCGACCGCCAGTTTGCCCGTTCACATGGGCTGACGCTTGTTGAGCTCGGCGCGATGATTGTCGGGACGGTGGTGTGCGTGCTGCTGTGGCTGAGGCGTAATGAGGCATCCAGTTTCGTCCGGCTGCATGAGCCGGGTGTGCCGCCGCCATGGCCAGGCGGCATTGGTGCGGCGGTATTGTTGCGCGGCGGTGCGATTGGCGCCATGCTCACGGCGCTGTTTCTGCTCTATGTGCCGCCAGACAATGCCTTGCTCCGGGCACTGGTCATTCCGCTGACGAATGTGCCGCTGCTCATTTTGGCGTACCATCATCTGTTCCGGCCCTCCGGGATGACGTTCTATCGTGGTTTTGGGTTGGAGATCGGCTGGGCCAATGCCGGTCGTTTAGCGGCTGCGGTCTTGGCGGTGGTGGCTGCCGGCTTGTGGGGAGGGTGGGTGATGGATCGGCTGGCGGCGCCGTTTCATCTGACAAGCCATTGGGTCGAGTGGTTCGATGCCAATCTCGTCTGGGCTTCTCCGTCTTTGACAGCTGTCAGCTTGCTCGAATACGTGATCTTCGCGCCGCTGTTCGAGGAACTCGCGTTTCGTGGATTGCTGTTCGCGATTCTCCGCCGTAAATTCCGCTTTCTGCCGGCCGCGTTGATCAGCGCCGGCATCTTTGGGATTGCGCATGGTTATGGAGTCATAGGATTATTGAGTGTGTGTTGGAGTGGAGTGCTCTGGGCATGGATCTACGAAAAAACCGGAAGTCTCTGGCCAGGTATTCTCGCCCATGCGATCAATAATCTACTCGTCTGTCTGGCCGTCATGGCCCTCCTCCGTTAATCGGACGGTGAAACTGGCTTCCAACGTCGTTCTCGGCTCGCTACAATCCTCAACGTACCCAGAGGGTACGCCTCCGGTTGTAACTCGCCTGCGGCCTAGTTGGAGAACCAGTTTGACCATCCTCAAGGACATAACGAGAGCTGGTGCTTATCAATATTGGCGGGAATGGTATCGCATTCGGTTCTCTGCTGAGGATACGCCTCCAATTCCATCTCGCCTCGGGCCTTGCAGGAAGCCATTTTGACCATCCCGCACTGCTACCCCGTTCCTGATTCGATCAACGCGAGAGCTTCGTATAAGTCTGGGTGCTTAAAAGTGTAGCTGAGTTCTGCTCGAAGTTTGGCGTTGCTGATTCGTTTTCCTGTGAAGTGGTCTTCTTTGGCTGCTGTCGCTGTTACACCCCATCGCTGCTGCGCAGTTGCACAGATTTCATCCCAGGTGTGCGGTGCACCATCGCTGACGTTGTAGGCTTCGCCAGGCGTCCCCTTCTCAATTGCGGCCAGACAGATGGCTGCCAAATCTTCCACGTGAATAAGATTTACGTACTTGCGTGACGGACTCACGCGGCCTTGCCTGATCCAATCTAGCGGGTTCCGACCCGGGCCATAGATGCCTGCTACGCGGAGGACGATGGCACCATGATGTTGGCGAAGATATTCCTCGCCCTGCACGCGCGGCTTGGTGCGGTCGATCGGAGCTGATTCGTCAATCCAGAGGGGAGGGTATTCAGTCGATTCACGCGAGGTATCGTACGCTGAGGTACTTCCTAGGATAACAATGCGTCGAACCGTCGTATCGAGCGAGCGTGCGAAAGCCAGGACCGGTTCGAGTGGTGCGGCGGGAAAACACCAGATGAGATCGGCGCCCGCAGGAATGTTCAGCCAGGTCGAGGGCTGCTCCAAATCAAACCGTAGACATTGTTCCGAGGGAATACCTGAGAGATTATTGAGGGGACTCCTGCTGGTGACGTGGACAGCTTTTCCCTGTGAGGCTCCGATGCTGTGCACGACACGGCCCGTGTAGCCGAATCCCAGCACGACCAGGGGTGATGGTATGTGTCGCGTCACTCAATATCTCCATCCGTAAAGGTCGGCCACTGTTACCGCGTCGCGTAAAATAACATAGTTGTTGCCTCAAAGAGGAACCCATAAGAGAATGCCTGTATGAAATCTCTTGCGCCTCTCTTGTCGATTATTGCCCTCGTATGTGGACTCGTAGGTTGCTCGGGTGGTGGGGGAAGTAGCGGTGGCGGTAGTGCCTCAGACTTTGCGGTGTCGACGACGGCAGCTGATTTCGGTGTGGTCGGGAACGCCTATACGGCGACCCTCGCGGTCACAGGAGGAACAGCCCCGTTCACCTGGACGCTATTCGGCGGAGTCTTACCGGCCGGCTTGTCCCTCAACCCAGGCACGGGAGTCGTGAGCGGTATCCCGACGACAGTGGAAACCCCGACTGCCGTATTCACGGTGACGGATAACACAGGGAAGACTGCGACCGGCTCAGTGCTGTTTGCCGTCCATCCAAGGACGGATCGTGCATCGGTCACCGGCAGCGGTGCGGCAGGAAGTGGCGCCAGCTCGACTCCTTCCATGAACAGCGACGGAAGTCTTGTGGCCTTCATCTCACAATCGACGAATTTTGTGCCAGGCGTCAGCGGCTCACAGATCTACGTGCACAATCGCCAGACGAATCAGATTGAGGTGGTATCCCGCGATAGTGACGCCAGTGTCATCAACGAAGGCGGAGGTACCAGTAGCGATCCCTCTATAAGCAGCGATGGTCGGCTCGTGGCGTTTGTCTCATTGTCTTCGAATCTCGTGGCGAGTGTGAGCGGTCAACAGATCTATGTGCGGGATCGCCAGACTGGTCACACCACCGTGGTCTCGAAGAGCAGCGCCGGTACCATCGGAGATGGGACCAGTAATGCGCCGGCGATCAGCGCTGACGGTCGGTATGTGGCCTTCGCCTCAGCCTCCACGAACTTAGTGGCCGGCGTCAGCGGAACCCAGATCTATGTCCACGATCGACAGACTGACCAGACCACGCTCATTTCGAAAGATAATACTGGGACTCCAGTGCTGGGCAACGGTGTGAGTGCCACACCGGCCATCAGTGCCACCGGCCAGTTCGTGGCGTTTGCTTCGTTGTCCACGAACCTTGGCGCAGCTGGCGGTAACCAGCAGATCTATCTCCATGATCGTCTCACTGGTGCGAATGGAACCACCAGCCTGGTTTCCAAAGACAGTGTCCCAACAGCGGGAAATGGCAACAGCAGTACCCCGTCGATCAGCGGTGACGGCCGTTTCGTCGCGTTTGTCTCGGGGGCCACCAATATCGTGACGGGGTTCAGTGGCCAGCAAGTGTATGTCCACGATCGGAATACAGGAGCGAATGGCACCAATAGCCTCATTTCACGAGATAATAGTGGGACGCCCAATGCTGGAAACCAAAATAGCAGCGCCCCGTCTATCAGCAGCGATGGGCGGTATGTGGCCTTTACATCGCTCGCGACCAATTTGGAGACGGGTGTGAGCGGTCAACAGATCTATCGGCATGATAGGAACGGACCCACGACGAGTCTTGTTTCCAGAGATAATACGGGATCTCTGGTAGAGGGGAATGCGTCTAGCGAGGCTCCATCTATCAGCGGCAACGGCGCATTTATCGCCTTCACTTCGCAGGCGAGCAATCTACTCGCAGGAGGAGTGGCCCCGTCGGATATCTACATCCGAGCGTTACCCTAGCTCATAGAGCTTCCTCTGGTGGCGCGGTCCGATCACGCGCCATGTCTCTCTCTCGATTTCACCCTCTCATCGCCGAATGGTTCACGCTCTCAGTCGGGATTCCCACCGATGTCCAGGTTCAGGCTTGGACGGGTATTCAATCAAAGGCTGATGTTCTGGATGCTGCGCCGGGGACGACGAACCGTCATCAATAGTGTGGCTCAGCTGGACGGGCGATCGGCAATGCGTTAGGCCGATTTGGGTATCGGTTGGCGCAGATGGCTCCGAAGCAGTGGCAGCAATTGCTGTGGCGGGACCGGCTTGCTGAACAGAAAGCCTTGATACGCGGCGCAGCCTTGCATGCGAAGGAATGAGAGTTGATCACGAGTTTCGACTCCCTCCGCAACGACGTGAAGTTTCAGGGCCCGGCCCATTCCGATGATCGCTCGCATGATTGGGGAATCGGCCTTGCCCAGATTGATGTCTTTGACGAACGCCCGATCGATCTTGAGCGTATCGATAGGGAACTTCTGGAGATAAGCAAGCGATGAGTATCCCGTGCCGAAGTCGTCGATCGCCAAGCGGAACCCCAATTCCTTCAATTGCTTGAGTGTTGCCACTGTCGTTGACGCATCAGCCATCAACATCCCTTCCGTCAGCTCCAACTCAATGTAGTGTGGGTCCCCGCCGTTCTCATGAACGATCGACCTGATTTGCTTGATGAGATTGCGCTGCCTGAAATGCAGACTCGAGAGATTGATTGAAATGGGAAAGGGCGGTAGTCCGCTGTTCCGCCAGGTCTTCTGTTGTTGAGAGGCATTCTTGATCACCCACTCACTCAGCTGGATGATCAGATCTTCTTCTTCTGCCACCGGGATGAACTGGGCCGGAGAGACCAGGCTGCGAGTCGGGTGCTGCCATCGGATGAGGGCTTCGACCCCGATGATCGCCTCCGAGAGGATGTCCACCTGGGGTTGGAAGTAGAGAACGAACTGATTTGCGGTCATGGCGGCGCGTAGGTCCTGCTCCAGGCTGACTCTGGCGGCAATCGAGACATTCATGGAATGAGAGTAGTACTGGTAACTATTGTGGTCTTGACGTTGGGCTGCTTGAAGGGCGGTGACGGCATGATGCAAGAGGAGGTCGGCTTCTGTGCCGTCCGTTCCAGGGATAGCGATCCCGATACTGGCCGTGAGCGTGATCGTGGCATTGCCGACTTGAAAGGGGGCTTCGAGTGATGTCAGGAGACATTGCGCGACTTTTGCGGAGTCTTCAGCCGTGGATAGGTTAGTCAACAGTGCCGCAAACTGGTCCTCGCCGAGGCGTGCAAGCATTGTGGTCTCTGCCCCGGCAGCCTGCGCGACGGTCATGCCGGTTGAGAGGACAGGCTGGAGACGCGCAGTGACCTCCCTCAGAACCTGGGCTCCACTCCGTGGCCCGTACAGATCGTTGATGCGTTGATAGCGGTCGAGGGTGAGCACCAACAGGGCTCCGATGACATTCGTTCCCATGCCGCAGGAGATCGCCTGGGCCGTGCGGTGAAGGAATAAGTTTCGATTCGGGAGATGGGTCAGGCTGTCATAGTTGGCCAAAAAATAGATTTTCGCATCGGTTGCGCGTTCATCCGTTACATCTTGCACGGTGCCCAACATCCGTTGCGGCTGGCCGACGTCATCGGTGAGGACTTCACCTTGGAAATGGACGATATGTTCGGTCCCGTTGGTGTGTATGACACGGTGGTCCAGACCGAATCCTGTGCCGTCAGGCACGGCCTCACGCATGGCTTTGGCAACGAGATCCCGATCTTCTTCGTGCACACAGCCAAGATAGGCAGATTGCGTGTGATTGAACGAGTTCGGAAGAATTCCGAGGATGTGGCAGACCGCATCCGAGACCTCCAGGCGATCGTGAACAAAGTCCCATTCCCATCCCCCGAGCTGGGCAATCCGCTGGGCCTGGGCGAGGCTGGACGCACTGATACGAAGGGCATTGAGTGTACGGCTGGCGCGAAGCATGTATCGGACCCGCTGGCTGAGGATGAGTCCATGGCACGGCTTAATGATGAAATCGGTCGCGCCCATGTCATAGGCCTTGGCAATCGATTCAACATCGTCCAACCCTGTCATCATCAGAATGGGCACAAAATCCCCCCCAGGCAATTGACGAAGGCGTTGGCATGTGGTGAAGCCGTCCATCCCAAGCATTTGCACGTCGAGGATCACGATGTCAGGCATGCAGGTGGTCGCAAACTCAACGGCCGCCTGGCCGGAAGCCACTTCCTCCAAGCGCAGTTCCTCCTGTTCCAGGCTCATGCGCGACAAGGTGCGGAAGGTCGGATCGTCATCGACGATCAGTGCCAGAGGAGTGTTCGGATCAGCATTGTGCATCATTAGGCTGCTCTTTTCTCAAGCTCGGTTTGAAACACGTGACAGGCGTCGGCAAACGCGCTTTCGAGTGGATCGAGCAAGG
Organism: Nitrospira sp.; assembly: GCA_005116885.1. Lineage (GTDB taxonomy): Bacteria > Nitrospirota > Nitrospiria > Nitrospirales > Nitrospiraceae > Palsa-1315. Next base: position 28,285 of record SWDP01000039.1, on the reverse strand, counting down.
GTTCGGCGTCTGCGAGTGAGCCGCAGCGCCCCATCTCTTCAAATTGTCGACACAGGTCTGAGAGGGCGACAGCCCCGAGCACGGAGCTCCGTGATTTCAGACTGTGCGCGGCTTCGTTGACGAGCTGGGCCTCTCCGGCGGCCATCCCCTGGCGCAGCTTGTCGACGAGTTGTTGCGAGTCGGCCAGGTAGAGCGACAAGATTTTTGCCAGGATGTCCGGTTTGCCAGGCCGTTGCAGCGTCGTGATCGAATTCCAGGCCTTACGATCGACGGCGGCGAGAACCTCTTTTTCGACGTCTGTCTTCAGAGGGCCAGCGGCGCGCTTTGCATCGGTCTGGTCAGGGCTCGGGGCAGTTGGGCTGGGCGGCAGCCACGAGGCAATCATATTCTGTAATTGCTCCATGGTGAAAGGCTTTGCGAGATAGTCATTCATACCTGCGGCCAGGCAGTGTTCGCGATCTCCTTGTGTGGCATGAGCGGTGAGCGCAATGATGGGAGTGGGTGGTCGAGAACTTCCGGTGTCGGTCACGCGTTCCCATTCCCGTATCAGTCTGGTGGCTTCGAAGCCATCCATTTCTGGCATCTGGCAATCCGTCACGATGATGTCGTAGCGGGTCTTCTGTGCGTAATCGACCACTTCTCGACCGTTCTGAGCTACGGTGACGGAGCAGCCCAGACTCTGGAGCATGAGCAGGGCGATCTCTTGGTTGACGGGGTTGTCTTCGCCCAGTAACACATGGCCGGTGAATTGAGAAGCCGAGGAAGATGTCGGGTCCGGTTGCAGCGACGCGTCCGGTGTATTATCGCGGAGATTGAGGAGCGCGTGATGAAGCGCTGTGTAGCAGAGTGGTTTTGTGACGAAGGGAACCCGACCGAACACCGGATCCTGCTCGACGTCGGCCCGGCAAATAAAGGACACGAGTCGAAGCATGCCGACATCCGCGAGAGTGGAATCAGACTTCAGGGCCTGCATCAATTGAATATCGGTCGTATCTGTGAAGGTTTGCGCCTGGGCAAACTGTAGTTCATCAGGCGCCCATTCCCTGGAAGGACCGACATGCTCGATTGACACTACGCCGGCCAATCCTCCCTTGGTGCGGATGGGGGCGTCCAGTCGTGAGGTCACGCACCGTGGCGCAAGAATGTTTGTGACCAACTCCTGAAAGTTCGCGTGTTCTTGCGCCTGAGCCGCGGCGATCACATGCTCGCGCTCCAGCGCCTCAAAATAGGTCGGAAGTTGTGTCCGTGACAGGTTGGCCCTCGGGGCATGACGATCCCCGGACCGTTCATAGCTATCGAGGCAGTAGAGGCCGTGCGACGTGGGTTCGAGGATCCAGACACTGGCTCGCTCCACGGTGAACGCCTGGGTGGCGGTGGTGGTGACCTGCTGGGCAGTTTCTTCAAGTGAGCCTTCGTAGATCGTGAGGTCTTTCACGAGCGTGAGCGTGGCACTCTGCTGGAGCCGCAGCCGCTCTTCTTTTGTCTGCAGCGACTGGTTGACGGCGTGGAGCACCGTTGCCCGTTCTTCAGCCTGGTGTTTCGCATCGACCGCTCCGACCAACTCCAACTGGGCACGTACGCGTGATTCGATGGCACGGTTGTTTGTTAGGGCGACGCTGATTTGATCGGCCAGTCGGCGGGCAGACGTGACATCGTCAGCTGACGGTTTCTTTCTCTGGCGATATGCGAGCACCAATATGCCGCTCATGCGATTGTCCACGACGATCGGAAAGACGACGAAGGAGAGGAGCTCCGGTAGAGCCATCGGCGCGAGGTAGCCAGGCAGGGACGCTGACGACACCATCATATGGTTTGGATGGGCCTGCAGGAGGGCGAGGTCGTTTTGCGAGAACTGATAGGCATATTCCGTGATCTCATTCTCGGACTGGGAGTTCAGCTGTCTCACGGACATCGTGGCAGGCCTGCATTGGTCCGAGTCCATCAGGGTCATACCGACAGCGTCACAGGTGATCGTTTCGGAGATTCTGGAATGCACGATCTTCACCATCGCGCTCGGGTCATGGCTGGAGAGAATGGATTGACTGATGGCCGAGAGGGTTTCCAACATGTGAAACTGTTGGCTGAGTTGGCCGGTCATACTGTTGAAAGAGGCTGCCAGGTCTTCGAATTCGTCTCGGCTGTTGACGGTGACGCGAGTGGTAAAGTCTCCACCGGCGAGGCGGGCGGTGCCTTCCTGCAAGAGGGTCACTGGTCGGAGACTTCGGCGGATGTGTGAGAGGCTGAGCAGCACCACTGCGCTCAACGCCGAGGCAACGACCAGGAAGAAGATGTGACGAAATTGATCGACCGGGGCTAGCGCAGACTCTTTGGATTGACTCAGGGAGACGATCCAGGGGTCCGCAAGAAAGATAAACCGCAGCGGAATCGTCCAGCTTCCCGCCATGTACTCCTGGTTGCCCGCTTGCCATACGAATACTTCCGTCATTGGGGCAGCAAGATCCTGCCGATGGAAATTCGGGAGGTTCATCGGGTGTGGAAAAGTGGAGTAGAGGGCCTGTCGCCCTTGATCCTCAATGACGAGATCGATATCGGCCGGCAGGGATTCTGTGGCCTGCGTAATCCAGAGCTGGGTTTCGTCGACCTGTGCCGACAGAAGCCCCGCCTCCCACCGATCCGGATTGACGGCGCGGGTGAGGACTATGTAAGGCGGATGGTTTGGCGTGGATTGGAGCCGTAACAGCGACTTACCTAGCTGAAGGTGTTTGAGTTGAGCTTGGCTCAGTTGATGTCGATCCGGGCTGCCGTACAAGAGGAGTCGGACTTCACGAAATCGACGGCTCAGCTCCTTCATCGAGGCCGTGATGGTTGTGTCCTCGGTGACGATTCCGTTCGAGGGCAGTTGGGAGGCCATACGATCGAAATCGGCCTGCACGGTCAGGAGATGGTCGTAGAGCACCATTCCCTGGGCCTTGCTTTGCTGCTTGAGACGGGCTGATGTTTGAAGGAGCAGCTGATCTGTGACTTGCTTGTAAGCAACCCATCCAAGGATCGACGTTGGTATCAGGGCACAGAGGACGAAGAGCCCGACGATGCGGCGTGCGACGCGGCTTTGGAATAGCGAAAGGGAAAAGGCGGTCGTCATAATCCTACACGTCAGAAATTGGAGGCGACACCATAGTAGCCGCCATCGTTAGCCCGAATGATGTCATCGCGACTTTTTTGAGCGGTCAGCGGCGCGACCGAGTCCCCATCTTTTCCCATACTGTAGAGGTCGAAGTCCGAATTGATCGGATGCAGGAAGTGATCCTTCCTTGGCTGGCCACTGCCACATCCGCCCCCGCCGTTTCCGTTCCCATTCCCGCCACCGCCGTTCCCATTCCCGCCACCGCCGTTCCCATTCCCGCCACCGCCGTTCCCATTCCCGCCTTGAGCAACCAGGTACATCCGACCCTGAAGATTGCCCACATTTACTGCAAGGGATACGTGCGCTGTGATGGGAGAAAGAACAACGCTGACGGGAAGGACAAGCCCCTCAGAGCCAGTATGCGACGGGTCGCTGTTGTCACGCATTTCGGACAGCTGGGTCATACAGTTGATGCGTAAATATTGATAGGGGTTCCCCCATTGGTCTCGCAGGTTATCCAGGCCGATCTGCCCTAAGCTATCGGGATACTGTCCCTCGGCCACCGAGTAGAGTTGAATTTGCTTGGCAATGCCGTTCATTTCAGCCACGGTTTTGGCCATCCGGGCCTTCTCAAGAAATCCCACGTAGTTTGGAATCGCCAGGCTGCTCATGATTCCGATGATCGCCACGGCCAGCATGAGTTCAATGAGGGTGAACCCTCCACTGTGCTCACGGCGCTCCGGTGCCGGGTGTTGCCTCATGGAGAGCTGTTTCTCTGACAGGTCTGTTCTCGAATTGCCCATGTGCTCTCGTCTATCCGTTGTGTGTCTTGAACGAATCGAGAGACATTTTCAGGTTTGCCAAGTCCTGTTCCGTCTTCTTCACGATCTCTTCGATAGTGGGATTGCCCGCCGTTGCGCTTGCTTGTCTTAACCGGTCGATATCAAGGGTGAGGGTTCCCTGCATCACCTTGATCGCGCTGACTTTGGCATTGAGCTGTGCCGTCATCTGATTGACGAGTTCCACTTCGGGAGTGAGGAAATCCCCTTTCCGAAGCGTCGTTCTGATCGAAAGGTTGCCCTGAGCGATTTGCGGGAACAGGTTCTTGAGACGATACAGCGGGCTGGCGACGCGAAACATAATTTGCGTGGAATGGATGCAGTGAATCACAAGGACGATGCCGGCGCCGATGGCCCAGGGCCAGTATCGGGCGTGGAGATTGAGGAGATCGTTCCCGACGACGGCCTTCTCTTGCCAAGAGAGTGCAGGATTGTCGAGTGCCTGCATCAGCGGTCCGAACATGGGAATGGCCAACAACACCACGATGATCAGTGTATAGGAGAAAATCATGCTGAGCATGCGAATTTGGAACGGATGAACGATGGCCCACCATCGGCGCCGTGCGTGGTCGGTCCGTGGTTCGGCTCGGACGTGGCTCGGGGGCGCCTCAAGGTGGAGAGAGGGGAAAGATGTGTTGGTGGATGTGTTTCTCGACGCTGTTTCCCTGGATGGAGAATCGGCGGTACGTTCCGGTGTAATCGTCGCGCGCTGCGGTTGGCCCATGGTCATGCGGCCTTCATCTTGGCCGATGAGTCCATTGGCGGCTGTGGGGTCCGCAACCTGAATTCGTTGAGATCGGCCTTGAATTGGCGGACTTCCTCTTCAAGCGTGAGAAGGGCGTCGTTCAGCGGGCTAGGCGACCGCCCTTGGATCAGCCGCGCCACATCCTCGTAGGCCTGTGTGACGTTGGTGCAATGCACGTTCAAGGATTCGATTTTCTGTTCCAGTTGCTCCAGCATGGCGTTAAAGTCTCCAGCCTCCCTCTGCAGATAATCATGCTCGCGCAGCTTGGCCCGCTGATAGAGATTGCCGGCTCCAATCGTGTGGAAGAGCGTCTTAAAGCGATATAGGGGACCGGCAATGCGGTGCATGAAGTACATGGAATGGAGCAGGAGACCGAGGAAGGTCACGGCAATCCAGGGCCAGACCCGCGCATTGAAGTCCAGGAACTGCGTTGCTGCCTGAGCCTGTTCTTGCCACCCCACAGATGGGTCATCGAGGGTTTCAACCATCGGAAGGACGACGATGCCGTACAGCACGATCAACATACAGGCGAAGTACATCAGCGTCGTGACCACGAACCAATACTGAATCGGGTGAACGAACAGTTGCCGCCGCGTATAGCGCCCCATCATGATTCCACCCTGTTCCTTGTCCACACGAGGTGTGACTGTGTCTTGAAGGTGATGGTGTGTTCGCGAGAATGATAGTGAAACGACAACGCTTGTTCATCGCTTCGCGAGGTGCCGTAGACGATGGTGTACAAGGTCCTAAGTCCGTCTGGGGTCGCCTCGACCTGCCGAATGGCTTGTCCCTCAATGGCCCCGTCTCCCGCGTTGAATGCCAACCCGTTCTTAGTGATCAAGAGCACCTTGTCTTCGTATCCTGTTGCAGTCGTCGTCCATGAGCCGATGAGTTCATCAGGACACGAAGGGGCATTACCTATAGTGGAGATGACGCCTCCGATGATGCCAAGGGCCAGGATGATGACGACCACGGCCAGAATATTGCCGCGCTTCTTCGATGAATCGGCTGAGGCTGTGGCGTGCGTCGCTGTGTTCATGATCGACCTCGTCTGTAAGTCCGTGGCAGCTCATATTCGTATGAAAATCACTCAGTTGAGATACTATCTCGTTTGCGCAATAGATCAACAAATCACGGGTTTTATGTATCCGTAGATCAGGCGAGGTTGAATAGAGCACCGTGCTTGCGCATGGTAAGATGTCGCCGATGTTGCTGGCCCTTTTTCATCCTCTGATTGCCGAGTGGTTTGATGCGAACGTCGGATCTCCGACTGAGGTTCAGCAACAGGCTTGGCCGGCCATTCAGTCTGGGGCCGATGTGCTGATTGCCGCGCCGACTGGGTCCGGCAAGACGTTTGCCGCTTTTCTCTCTTGCATCGATCGCCTGTTCGAGCAAGCCCTCGCGCGTGAGCTCGACGATCAGACGCAGGTGCTCTACGTGTCGCCGCTGAAAGCGCTCAGCAACGACATACAGAAAAATCTCCAGCAGCCGTTGGCTGGAATCGGTACCGCAGCGTTGTCTGCAGGGCTCTTGATGCCGGAGCTGCGCGTATTGGTCCGCACGGGCGATACCCCGATGGCGGAGCGCCAGCTGATGCTCAAGCGGCCACCCCATATTCTCGTCACGACGCCGGAATCACTCTATATTTTATTGACGGCAGAAAAGAGCCGCCGGTTACTACAGACGGTTCGGACCGTCATCGTCGATGAAATCCATGCGGTCGCGCCGAACAAACGCGGGGCCCACCTAGCCCTGTCGTTGGAGCGATTGGAGGCGCTTACGCTGACGATGCCACAGCGGATTGGACTCTCGGCGACGCAGCGCCCGATCGAAAGGGTGGCGCGGTTTCTGGTTGGAGATCGTCCGATGCCGGCCATCATCGACGTGGGACACAAGCGGGAGATGGATCTGGCGGTAGAAGTACCGAAGGATGAGCTAAGCGCTGTGGCCACGAACGCGATTTGGGCCGATGTCTACGATCGGTTGGCCGAGTTGGTCAGACAGCATCGGTCGACGCTGGTGTTCGTCAATACCAGGCGGCTGGCCGAGCGGGTGTCGCACTCCCTGGAAGAACGGTTGCGAGACTTAGGCGCCGACGTGGTTGCGGCGCACCATGGCAGCCTCTCACGCCACATTCGCTTGTCGGCGGAAGAACGGCTTAAGAGCGGTCAGACGCGCGTTGTTGTTGCGACGGCCTCGCTCGAACTCGGCATTGATATCGGCACTGTGGATCTCGTCTGCCAGATCGGTTCACCCCGCGCGATAGCCACGTGCTTGCAACGGGTTGGCCGGGCCGGTCACTGGATCAAGGCGATTCCGAAGGGCCGGATTTTTGCGATGACCCGCGATGAGTTGTTGGAATGTGCCGCGCTGATACGAGCTATTCGGACAGGAGTCCTGGATCGCATTGCCGTGCCTCCGGCTCCACTCGACATTCTGGCGCAGCAATTGGTGGCAGCAGCGGCGACGCAGACCTGGCAGGAAGACGACTTGTTCGATCTGTGCCGACGGGCTGATCCCTATCGGGCCTTGGCTCGTTCTGAGTTCGATCAGGTGTTACGAATGTTGGCAGATGGGATTGCGACCAATCGCGGGCGGGGTCTGGCCTATCTGCATCACGATCGGATCAATCGCCGGATCAAAGGCCGGCGAGGGGCGCGACTCGCAGCGATCACGTCCGGTGGTGCCATCCCGGACACAGCGAACTATGCTGTGGTCGCCGAGCCTGAAGGCACGGTTGTGGGATCGGTCGATGAAGACTTTGCGGTGGAGAGTGTGGCCGGCGACATCATGTTGCTGGGCAATACATCCTGGCGGATCAAGGGTGTGGAGAGGGGCAAGGTGCGGGTGGAGGACGCCCACGGAGCAGCGCCCAGCATTCCCTTCTGGCGCGGCGAAGCCCCGTCGCGGACGGCAGAACTTTCGGCTGAGGTGGCTCGTCTTCGATCTGATATCGATCACACTCTTGAGGCAACCCCCGCACCACTCACCCCCTACGCCTCACCCGTTCAATGGCTGCGTCAAGAGTGCGCGCTGGATCAGCGCGGGGCACAACAGGCCGTCGAATATGTGCTGGCGGGCAAGGCGGTGCTTGGAGCGGTGCCGACGCAGCAGACGATCGTGGCGGAGCGGTTCTTCGATGAAAGCGGCGGGATGCAGCTGATCTTGCACACGCCCTTCGGGGCGCGGATCAATCGGGCTTGGGGCCTCGCCTTGCGGAAGCGGTTCTGTGTGACCTTCGATTTCGAATTGCAAGCCGCGGCGACCGACAACGGGATCGTGATCTCGCTGGGGGAGAAGCACAGCTTTCCGCTCGCGTCGGTGTTCGGGTTCCTGCAGAGTCGGACGCTTCGCGAGGTGTTGCTTCCCGCCGTGCTCCAAGCGCCGATGTTTATGACGCGCTGGCGCTGGAATGTCAGTCGTGCGTTGGTGTTGCTGCGTTTTTCTCATGGGAAAAAGGTTCCTCCGCAGATCCAACGGATGAAGGCGGAAGATCTTCTTGGCGCCGTCTTCCCTGATGCGATGGCCTGTCAGGATAATATGATCGGCGAACGGACTCGCCAGATTCCGGATCATCCGCTCGTGAACGAGACCTTGCGGGACTGTTTCACCGAGGCGATGGATCTCGACGGGTTGACCGCGCTCCTCAAGCAGATTGAAGCCGGGGTCATCAGTTGTGTGGCGGTCGATACGCCTGTGCCTTCCCCGTTCTCGCACGAGATCTTGAATGCCAACCCCTATGCCTTTCTCGACGATGCGCCGTTGGAAGAGCGGCGGGCGCGGGCCGTGGAGATGCGGCGCACGCTGCCGGCTCAGCTGGCCGGCGAGGTCGGGGCGCTGGATCCTGCCGCGATTGAGGAAGTACAGCAGGAGTCCTGGCCGGTCGTGCGCGATCCGGATGAATTGCACGACGCCTTGCTGACTCTTCTGTGGGTTCCCGAGTCAGCGGCCACCGAGTGGGCATCGTTTTTCCCGCCACTTATTGAGTCTGGCCGCGTTGTGCATATGTCTTTCCTCTCGCCTAACGCCTCACCCCTCACGCCTGACGAATTGAGAGGGTGGGTGGCGACGGAGTGTCGTGCTCAAGTAGAAGTAATGTTTGCGTCGGGCGATGAAGCTGCCACGGATGCTACGGTGCTTGGCTGGATGGAAAGCATCGGGCCAACGACGTCTCTAGAGCTGGCTGCGCGACTTCACCTGCCTTCCGACTCGATTCATGGCTCGCTGCTTCGCCTCGAAGCATCCGGGCAACTCCTCCGCGGATATTTCACGTCTCACGTTTCACGTTTCACGAGCAACGGGATCGAGTGGTGTCACCGCCGGTTATTGGCGCGCATTCATCGCCTGACCATCGGCAGGCTACGAAAAGAAGTCGAGCCAGTGACCGCGGCCGAGTTCATGCGATTTCTCTTTCAGTGGCAACATGTCGCCCCTGGGGCGCGTGCGCATGGCGAGGCAGGTCTCTTGGACATCGTTGCACAGTTAGCCGGGTTCGAAGCGGCGGCTTCGGCCTGGGAGCCGCATCTGCTTAGGGCGAGGATGGCGAAATACGAGCCGGAGTTGTTGGACCGACTCTGTCTGAGCGGGGGGATCAGCTGGGGCAGACTGTCTCCTCATCCACGGCTTGCGCCCGGTGGCGATCTTGCTCGACATCGGATTATTCCGACGAGCGTGGCGCCGATTAGTCTCTTTCCACGTGAGGACAGCGAATGGCTAAGGGATACTTTTCACGATGACGCCGCATCTCATGGGTCTGACCCATATGCCCGGCTGAGTTCCGTGGCGCAGGACCTGCTTCGTGCCTTGCAGGAGCGAGGTGCGAGTTTCTTTGCCGATCTTGTGCGGATGACCCACCATCTTCAGACGGAAGTCGAAGAGGGACTCTGGGAGCTGGTGGCCGCTGGCCTGACCACGGCTGACGGCTTCGACAGCCTCCGTGCGCTTATGGACCCGCGCCGCCGCCGTGCGGAAGGGCGTGAGCGGTCTCGCCGGCCTCGACACTCAGCCGGACGATGGTCGCTATTGGGACAAGCTGTCGGCTATCAGCAATCAGCCATCAGCTCTGAGGCCGTCGCTTCAATCCCCTTACCTCTTACCCCTCACCCCTCACGCTCAGTTGAGCCTGTCGCACGTCAACTTCTTCGTCGCTACGGCATCGTCTTTCGTGATTTGTTGGCCCGTGAGTCGTTTGTGCAGTCTTGGCGTGATCTGCTGGTGCAGTATCGTCGCATGGAGTTGCAAGGTGAGATCCGTGGAGGGCGGTTCGTGAGCGGCTTTACCGGAGAGCAGTTTGCGTTGCCTGAGGCGGTTGAATCGTTACGGGCGTTGAGGAAACAGAACGTGTCCGGCGTGATCTCTCTCGAGATGAAACTATCTGCCAGCGATCCGTTGAATCTTGCAGGCATCATCTTGCCGGGTCCGCGCGTGCCCGCTGTGCCATCGAACTTCCTGGTGTTTCGCGACGGGGTGGTGGTGCGAGTTGTTCTGGGACGGGAGGCTGCCCGTGGCAAGTTCAACGAGCACGCTATGGAGCAAGGACGGGTAAATCAGGTCGGGCAGGAATAGTGAGCAGGGGGCAGCGCGTGCCACGGACCACCCGTTCGGTGGTGCTTCCACGAAGCAGGTCGAACAGGCTGGTGTGTCCTTCCGTCATCATCACGATCAGGTCCACATCAAAATCAGCTCCTGCTGCTAAGATCCACTCAACCGGATCACCCTTCGCAACGAGTGTATTCCATGACCAGCCAGAGCGCTCAGGCTTGATGAGTTTCGGAAAATCCTCTTCCTTCCCAAGATGTATCAGCTCGAATAAGACATCCGAGCTGCCCAGCGAGTTTGCCAGGTCAGCGGCAAGATCGATGGCCGGTTGTGGGTGCGGCGTATGGGCGATTGGGATCAACACCCGGCTCAGGTTTGTGCGGCCCGTGTTTGCTGAGACAAACCCCTCGATGCCGGCCGGGACAAAGAGTGTTTTGGCGTGAGTGCCACGAGCCAGGGGCTCGGCGACTGCGTGGTGCGCAAGGCGAGCGAGGCCTTCACGCTGGTGCGTAGACAGCACGAGCAGGTCTGTGGGGCGTGCTGTTATGTGTTGGAGCAGAGCCTCTGTGGCATCGTCTGCGACAGCGCGGACGCGTTTGATCTTGACGCCCAACTTCAAGACATCTTCCTTCGAGCTGCCTTCCGGCAAGATCCCCCAACGAGCGAGGAGTGGCCGGATGCGGGGGAAATCCTCGAAGCCTTGGCGCCCGATCGTCGGGTCGACGTGCATCATTGTCAGCTCTCCCTGCACGAGGCAGGTAAGCTTTACGGCGTGGGCGAACGCCGGCTGGTCCGCGACGGAGAAATCGGTGGGATGAAAAATTTGGTGAAATGGGAGCATCGGTGTGTCGATCGTCGTCCAGTTATCAGTGAGCCAGCGTCCGCAACCGGTGAATCTGAGCCTCGTGATCCGGTGTGGACAGGGTATCGAACGCCCCCTGCGCCTTTGCGTGAAAGGCCGGCTGCTGGTCACTCGGGACTCCCAAGAGGGCAGCGAGGGATGTGACATATTCCCCCTGTCCGCGCGCGAGGTCCTGCTCCAAGTTCGCTTCGTTATATTTCGCAAAGGCAATCGCCTTATGCTCAGGGAGCAAGAGTCCGTCTTCATTCCACCAGGCGTGGCCAGACGTTGTGCCTGTGACGTTGGAGGTGGTATCCGTGGTCTGTTTAATCGTGGACTTGAGCGTGCAGCCCGATGCCAAAAACATGAGTACCGGTATGACGGCCCACATCGTGACCTGTTTCATTCAGATACCTCCTCAGTGTGGAAGAGAATGATTCCCATCATGGTCGACTGTGGACACTATAACACAAGCGGACTACAGTTCAGCCGGATGTGTGCCGATAGAAAGGATAATCGCGGGTGTGGCGGCCCTAGCTTCTGAGCCGAGAAAACATCGTATGCCCGTCCAAGCACTGACTCAATTCGATCCCACACAGTTCTTTCACCTGCCGTCTGCACAGGGCGCGGGAATCCAGCGATTGGATACCAAGGTCAGCGGGGTCGCCGTCTCCAACGACTTTTCCGGCCGCTTGAGTGTGACGACAGCGGAAGGGGACACCATCACCCTCTCGGCGGGTCTTGAATCCGACTTCCGTGCCGTGAACTATAAGGCACATGCTGAAGGCGATGGCAAGACGGTGGGTGTCGAGGCGACATATGAGGAGTATTCCCTGAAACACGAATTTGGCGTGACGATCGAAGGCGATCTGAGCGCAGAAGAGATTCAGGATTTGGAGAAGCTGTTCCGAAACGTCGCCAACATCTTCGGGAAATATGTGAGTGGGCAGGATGACCAAGCGCTAGCCAAGACGGCGAAGCTGGGCGAGCAGTTTGGCGCACTCTCATCTCTGTCAGGTCTGGACCTCAATGTGGATGTGGAACGGTCCGTCACGGTTCTTGCCGCGCATATTGTCTCGGAGGTAGCCGGTTTCCCTGCGTTGCCGATCGATCGGCTGCCGCAGATACCTCTCGCGACATCTCAGACAGCTACCCCGGGTGGGGCGCCCTCGGCGGTTGCGGCGATCCCGCAGCCGTCCACCGGTACTACGGCGCCCACCCCGTTATCGACTCCTTCATCTGTTCCGAATCCCACCAACGAGGCACACCTCAGTGCCCCCGCACAGGAGACGCAGAGACCTAGGTCGCTGGTGCAGCAAGTGTTAGAAGCTCTGGAGGAGGCCAGCCTGGAGTCGCGCAAGGTTCAGAAGTACCTTCCAGACTTTCTCACGAAGCTACGAGAGGATCTGGAGAAGGAATTGAAGGGCGAGCAGGAGCGCCATTCAGACCAGCCTGCGGATCAGGTCCAGACGCCGGGGGCCGCAAGTACCAGGGTGGTCTTCGCGTATCAGGCTGTGAATCAGACGTCGATATCTCTTTCAATCCGAAGTTAGCAGGCTGCGGGGAAGAATAATTACGGACGTCAGAGCTTCAATGCCTGCATGG
>SWDP01000039.1:0-15532 GCA_005116885.1 Nitrospira sp. | reverse complement strand
CATGAATCTCTTCTGATACATGCGGCTGAGATCAGGCGGTGCGCGATATGCCTGCATGTTGAATCTGCCAGTCGTATCACGCTGAAATTTCTAAGATTGAAGATATTGTCCGATGTATCCGACGATCATGCCTCATGCTGGCATCTCGCTTGCTTTGGATACATGCAGAGTCGCGCAAGAGAAAGCCCCCTAGGGTAGACGACTTTCTTTGGACTGAGGTGCAATTCACGTGAGTAGGGCATAAAGACTGGAAGTGGCGATATGCGATCCGCCTAGCATTGCTAGGCGTTCTGTTCACACTGAATGAGGTGATGAAGATGGAAAAGATGATAAAGAAAAAAACGCCCGGAACGGCAAAGTTATCTAGATACCATTCGTTTCTCTCCGTCGGCGCGTCGCTCGCCGTCAGGTCGCCAGCACATAAAGATGGTGCAATGGTGGAGTTCCTTCCACAATGGAAGAGGTATGGTCAGACGGATGCTGTTTTGTCGAAGCGATCTCTGTTGGTCGATATCGGCATGTCGGACATTCAGATGGATGACGTGATCAGCACTGTAGACCTGTTGGACAAGCTTCGAGATGGCACTGATGCGTACCGAGCGACGCATTCTCTTTCGGTATAAGGATCCCAGAGGGCCTACAGTTATCTCACCCCCATTGTGCATGATGCTTCTGCTGCAAACGCGGATACGCGGCTATGACGGGCAGTCTCGCCGTTCAGCTCTTCGATATACTGCACGAGTATGCCTTAGGGCTTCACGGCTCCGAGTGCCCGCCTCGCTTCGCGTTCGCACGCTTTTGCGACGAACCTTCATGAATAATGCGGGCTAGGGAGTCATCCAGCTGGTTGGAGCAGCAGTTCTGATGCCAGGTTGTTGCTAGACGACGGACACCGCAAGGAACAAAGGGGTCTTGACCCTTTAACTCCCTCCCGTAGAGAAGTTTTTGAGCCGACACGAAAATCACAGAGGAGTTTGCGAGGCGATTTCGCGCTCTGTATACTCAACAGTTGAGTGAGGCAAATGAACGAAATACTCACAAAGGAAAAACTCAAAGGTCCCCCCTTTGCCAATCCGTTGCCACATATCGTGATTTTGGGTGCTGGTGCTAGCAAGGCAGCATTCTGTGGTGGTGATAGAAATCGAAAGTCAATTCCTTTGATGAATGGTCTTCCAGATGTGCTTGGGAGGCCTTGGCGTGATCTCGTAAATGACTCCAATCCGCCTGATGAAGGATTCGAAGCACAGTTTTCATGGATACGCAGTCAGACAGCATACTCGAATGACCTACTCCAGATAGAAAAGCTCATTGTGGAGTATTTCGAGGCTCTCGAACTTCCCGATCATCCGACAATTTATGACTACATCGTATTAGGGCTTCGTCCAAAAGATGTTGTAGCGACATTCAACTGGGACCCTTTGCTGTTTTTGGCTCACAAGAGAAATAAAAGCGTCGCAGGTCTTCCAGATATCAGATTTCTGCATGGATGCGTTGGATTTGCTACCTGCCCCGATCACTATGTATTAGGTTGTCCTTCGGAAAGGTGCCTAGAGTGCCGAAAACCACTGACTCGCAGTAAGCTCTTCTTCCCCGAGAAAAATAAAGACTACACGACGGATGCCCTCGTTTACCGCGACTGGGAAGTCGTAACCGAGAAACTAAAAAGAGCGTTTCATCTCACAATTTTTGGTTATTCCGGCCCAAAAACCGATTACAAGGCAAGGCAACTCTTGCACGACGGATGGACGCAAACTCCCATGCAAAATTTCAGCCATGTCGAGATCATTGATATTAGAAGCGAGGATGAACTGACGAGATGCTGGAAAGAGTTCATTCCATTCAGTCACTACATGCTCATTCCTGACTTTTGGTGTTCCACGATTGCGAAATGGCCTCGCAGAACCGCCGAGTATAAATTGTCCGCGTCTCTAGAAGGAACTGTTGCAGACGTTCTCGGTCCTTTTCATACCAAGTCCCTGCACGAGCTGCAGGATTGGTACTCCGACCTAGCTATGGAGGAGGGCCAAGACGATCATCAGGATAACGCCTAGCAAGACGTTGGGAACCGGAAAAAGTTTCATGAACCATTGATCGCGCATTACATGTAGTTTCGCATTGAGGACCCCCATGCTTGAACTCAGACCGACCTGTGAGCACTGCAACAAAGCGCTACCGCCGGACTCGCTTGAGGCGCGTATCTGCTCGTACGAGTGCACCTTCTGCGTTGCTTGTGTCGAACACGTTCTGGGAAATGTCTGCCCAAATTGCGGCGGCGGGTTCGTTCCTCGACCGGTTAGACCTTCGATGAATTGGAACGATGACAATTTCCTTGGAACAGATCCGGCAAGCACCAAGGTGAAGCACCTGCCGGTGGATTTGGCGGCGCATGAGCGGTTCTCCGCCAAGATCAAGACGATTCCGCCGGAAGAACGATAGCGGCTGGAGAGTAGTCGGACGGAAGGACGTGGCACCTGCACGCGGAAGCGGTTCCAGGAACCATGATGGTGCCTAAGCAGTTTGGAAATGGTTCCCGGCCCTGTGTTCAAACCTATGGTGCCCGCTGGCGCACCAACTTCGGTCGAAAGTCTTGAGTGAGATGCAGGATCAGGGCGGGTACCATGTCTTTGCGGGGATTGGAATCTCCCACCGTGGCGCTCACACCGCGCTTGGTCGATAGACTGACGCTCCCGATCTGACGTTTCGCCCAAGCCGAGCTACTCCACACGCTGGCCCCCGATTGGGTTTCCATCAGTTTGGTAGAGATGTCGCCTCTGACTTCGGTGCGAACCCCGCCCTCGAGCTTGTTGATATCGGTGAGCCTGATGTCGGTCTTCGGTTCGGAATAGACGATGTCCCCGAGGAAGACCGCCGTCACGCCGTACTTCTTGCCGATTTTCGCGATCGCATCCGCGTCGAACTGGGTGGCGCCGACTGCCGCCAGCACCGCTTCGCGGTTTCCCAATTCGAGAATTGGCGTTCCCGGATAGGCTCCCTGGACATGTTCCTGGAACTGCTGTGTCGCATAGTTGCTGATGGCTGGGTCAGAATTGGAGGCGAACTCGATGATTCCGAGCGTCCCGTAGCTTTTCAGATCCATGCGCGGCGGTACCGGTACAAGGATGGTGCGGGAGCATCCCCACTGGACAACGAGTGCGAGCAGTATCACGAACGCGGCGTATGTTCGCATTGGACGTCTCCTCTCTGTCAGTACGACCCTCACTCGCTAAGTATAGCTGATCCGATAAAGGCTTCAGGAGCCAGTGACGGTCACGATTGGGGCTTATGGCTGTGGCTTGCGATTAAAGATGAGAGAAGAGAAAAGAGAAGCCCTGGAACAATTTGACCCTCCCGGTTCTTGACAAACTCCAGAGGCGCTCCTACCATGGCCCCTCGGCTCTGGCTCTGGGTCCAGGGCTCTTTTTTTGGGAGCATGGCAGGCGATGGGAAATCTCGTGGTGATCGGGGCGCAGTGGGGTGACGAAGGCAAGGGCAAGATCGTGGATATCTTGGCACGCGATGTCGATGCGGTGGTTCGTTATCAGGGAGGGTCTAACGCGGGGCACACCGTCATTAATGAACGAGGCACCTTCGTGTTTCACCTCATTCCCTCAGGCATTCTTTATCGCGGGACACTCTGTGTGATCGGGAACGGGGTCGTCGTCGATCCAGCCTCGTTGATCGAGGAGCTGGACCATCTTCAGACTCAAGGGGTGAAGATCGGGAAGAATTTTGTCGTGAGTCAGCGCGCCCACCTCATTCTGCCCTATCACAAAGCGATTGATAAAGCCGCTGAACAATCGAAAGGCTCTCGCCGGATCGGCACGACGGGGCGAGGGATTGGCCCGGCTTATGCCGATAAGATGTCGCGGGTGGGTATTCGAATGGGGGATCTGCTGAATCCGAAGGCGTTTCGAACCAAACTCGAAGAGAACGTGGTCGAGATCAATTGGTTTCTCGAACAACTGTATAAGCTGGAACGGTTCGAGGTTGAGAAGGTATTTCGACAGTATATGGGCTATGCCGATCGCCTGAAGAGCCATATCGTCGATACCGTTGCGCTCGTGAATAAGATCATCGAGAGTCGGAAGACCGTGCTATTTGAAGGGGCACAGGGGACACATTTGGATGTGGACTTCGGCACCTATCCCTACGTGACTTCTTCCAGCTCCACGGCCGGCGGCGCTTCGACGGGAACGGGTGTGGGGCCGACAAAGATCGATGCAGTGCTCGGGGTCGCCAAAGCCTACACCACCCGAGTCGGCAGTGGGCCCTTTCCCACGGAATTGACCGATGCGGTAGGAGAAGGCCTCCAGTCACGAGGAAAAGAGTTCGGATCGACGACGGGGCGTGCCCGACGCTGCGGCTGGTTCGACGGCGTTCTCGTGCGTTACGCCACTAAAGTGAATGGACTGACGTCGCTGGCCGTGACGAAACTGGATGTACTCGACGGTTGCAAGGAACTCAAAGTGTGCACCGGTTATCGGTATGAGGGGACGCTCTATCGGGACATGCCGGCCGATCTTCAGACGTTGACCGACTGTAAGCCGGTGTACAAGACGTTCAAGGGCTGGTCTGGCTCTACCACCGGTGCAACCACGTATAAACAGATTCCAGCGGAAGCCAAGCGCTACCTCCAGTATCTTGAAGAGATTTCCGAGTGTCCTATCGACATGATCTCAACCGGCTCAAAGCGCAGTGAAACCATTGTGCTTCGCAACCCACTCAAGATCCGTTCTCGTCGTTCGTGAAAAGTGGGCGAGACGAGCGGGAAGTGCGCGACAGGCGTGACTCGCAAAGTTGATATGTCCGGGCCGTTCCGCTTTTCTTGCAAGTCACGCAAATCTCGCGATATGCGGGCTAGGCATAGACCGAACGTCGGTGGTAGAATCCGCGGTCTTGGCTCGGTGAGCCGGTAGCTCAGTTGGTAGAGCATCGCCCTTTTAAGGCGAGGGTCCTGGGTTCGAGTCCCAGCCGGCTCACCACATAGTTGATCATGTCATGGCCCCATTCCCGCACTTAATGGATGTGTTCTTTTTGAGGAGAGGAAGGATTTTGCCACGCTGAGTTGAGGTTCCACTCGGTGGCGCCACGAGTTCTGACTCATTGGGCTGGTCGATAGGTAACGACGGTAGGCTCTGTACGGTCAGATCGTGTGATCTCGATAACAATCACGTAGGCAGAAAATTTGATAGCGTTCTGATGGGTTATCGGCTGACTGAAGTTTCTTCTATTCTCTCCTTTTATTTGCGCGCGTGATCAGAAACCCAAAGCCCAGGACCACACCGAGGACTGCCACAACCCCTCCCAGGCCCCATCCAAGCACGCAGGAATATTCTTCATTGCAGAGATTAAACATAAACTCCCAAAAATGGGTCATCTCGGTCTTGGCCATATTTTGCACAAACATGATTTCTGCTCCGTGGCTTATCTGGTTGAGTGCCAGTATAGCATTTTTGCCTGTGGGCTTGACAGCCTTTAAGGCACTAGACAATAATGCGATCCTCTAAAAGCATCGTCGCTGTGCTGCATGGCTCAGTATGAGATTGCGCCGCTACAGTTGGAGATATGGGCTGTTGTAAATTGATCGGCATCCTCACTCAGGGTGAACATACCTGAGTGACGGCAGGTGCCCATCACGCAAGTATTCCAATCCTGATTTCCTACTGTAGTCGGATCAAGTCGGTTTAAGACACGCGCCGGAAACTTCACGCGCATCGCGCGATGAGCTTGCCCGTTGCGAATAAAGCGGGCGGTTAATTGGTGATGCGTAGCTGTAGTTGTCGAATTCTGTCCCGTAAGCTGTGCCCGCTGCTACAGCGGCCAATCTCGCCTCATCAACCGAAAAACTATTCACGTAAACAGCTACATAGACGATGGCGCCACTTCGACTCTTTTACCCGGTGGCCATTGGGTGACGAGGCCGGTTTCATATCGGCCCAAGCCGGGCGTGGCCCACCTTACTGGGCCAGTTTTCAGGCTCCACGTTGTCAGGGGCAGTTCGTTCACATTATTTATTAATCATTGGAGGGGTGGATCGTCATGAAGAAGTATAGAATTGTCATGCTCGCAGTCGTTGGGCTCTGCTTATCCCTATCATTCCTTGCCTCACCCGCGATGGCCGTCGAGAAGGATGGCGTCACGATGAAGGATGGTAAAATGTGGAGATTGCAGGACGGGAAAGAAATTGGCCGGATGGATCGCGAGACGACCATGTCTAACGGTACGAGGATCATGATGAACGGTAAGATGGTCATGAAGGATGGGAAAATGATACAGCTGCAGGAAGGCCAATCCCTGATGCTGGACGGCAAGCTGATCGAGGGGGCCAAGTAAGTTCTTAGAGTCGTTGCCTCAAACGACATCTGACGGCGAGCGGAGCCCATTGGGGCTCCGCTCCGCCGGTACCAACCATGAGGGGCTTGGGCTCAAGTCCCAACTGGCCCACCAGTTCTCAATAACCCTCCTCCATTTTCT
This sequence comes from Nitrospira sp., assembly GCA_005116885.1. Lineage (GTDB taxonomy): Bacteria > Nitrospirota > Nitrospiria > Nitrospirales > Nitrospiraceae > Palsa-1315. The sequence goes on along the minus strand of SWDP01000039.1, from coordinate 9,058 downwards.
TTTGTTGCCAAGCGCTGTAAGAGCGTCCCTGTTTCTCCGATAGACATTCATGCGTTGGACCATGTGCCTGCTCATCATCCTCTTAAGTGGTTGCCATGGTGTCTCGCTATTAGAGCAAACAACGGCAGAGCCTCCGTCACCGATCATGCCATTAGGGGAGAGTTATCAACATTGCCTCGCTGCCACCGATCCCACGGAGTTGATCTTGATCGTTGAACGGTTCGAGCGTGTTGTATCTGAGGGAGCTGAACCTCCATCTTGGACGAAGGCATGGGGACATCACGTGACGAACCAACCGCGCCGTACGTCGGTCGATCTTCAAGCTCTTGGAGCTGCCTGTACTCTCAGGGCGCCGGGGTGATGGCCGAGGCCGAATTTATGCCTGAAGTTCGGGCGCTCTATCAGCGTGTGCTCGCACGATATTCGAACCGCGAATGGGCCTACGATGTTGATCGAGCCAAAGCGGCGCTGGCTGGGCTTCAAGACTCAACTCCCGCAGTCGTCGCATTTCGCTCTGATCCGCTACTGTCCCGCTGACTCTCAGCGCAATCGAGACCAGACAACTGACCTCCAATGTCGAATGGGGGGAGGATGGGCAGATCCTGTTCATCAGGGGAGGTTCATCGGTCTTTTATCTTCGCTTGACGACATCCGGAGCTCAGTACTAGGCTGCTGTAAGACTTTTTGTAGCGCGCCGACTCTAGTTATGTCACGTTTCTACCGAAGGAGTCGTATGGCCTCTCCTCGTCAGACCGCTTCCGCCCCTCAACCGTCACTCCTGGCTGAACAGCAGCGACTTGAAGAGGACGCGCAACGTCAGCGCCACTGGAAACGTTGGGGCCCTTATCTGAGCGAACGGGCTTGGGGAACTGTGCGCGAGGACTACAGCCCTCATGGAACGGCCTGGGAAGCGTTTCCCCATGATCATGCGAGATCCCGCGCCTACCGCTGGAACGAGGATGGTCTCGCCGGTATCTGCGATCGCCATCAATTGATCTGCTTTGCCGTCGCCTTGTGGAACGGGCGCGATCCCTTTTTAAAAGAACGGATCTTCGGTCTCACCGGCAACGAAGGCAATCACGGTGAGGACGTCAAGGAATGCTACTTCTATCTCGATTCGACGCCGACGCATTCCTACATGAAATACCTCTACAAGTACCCGCACGCGGCTTTCCCTTATACCCAGCTGGCTGAGGAAAACCGCCGTCGAGGCCGTCGTGATCCTGAGTTTGAATTGATCGACAGCGGAGTGTTTGATGAAAACCGCTACTTCGACGTCTTTGTGGAGTATGCCAAGGCCTCGCCGGAAGATCTGTGCATCCGTATCCAGGTGGTGAATCGTGGCCCCGAGCAAGCAGAACTCACGCTGCTTCCGACAATCTGGTATCGCAACACATGGTCCTGGGGATCGGACATCAGGCGCCCCCGTTTCAGGCAAGGGGGGTCGACGAATCAGATGGGGGTCATCGAGACCCAGCATGATTACTATGGCCTCCGCAGGCTGCTCTGCGAGGGCGAGCCTCCCTTACTGTTCACAGAAAATGAAACCAACAGCCGCCGCCTCTATGGCGACCAAGAAGGTGCCCGGTACGTGAAGGACAGCTTTCACAATTATGTTGTGCAGGGCGAGAAGGACGCGGTGAACCCGGACCACTTGGGGACGAAGGCGGCGGCTCAGTACGTGCTGACGCTTGCCCCGGGCGCCACGAAGACGATCAAGCTGCGATTTACCAACGACGCGCAAAGTTCAGGTTTCGCCCAGCAGGACTTCGACACGGTGTTTTCGACACGCCTCGAGGAGGCGAACGAGTTCTATGACAGCCTCGCACCGAGCAATCTGTCGGAAGATGCGCGCTGTGTGCAGCGGCAAGCCTTTGCCGGATTGCTTTGGAGTAAACAGTTTTATCACTACGATGTGAATCGCTGGCTCAAAGGCGACCCGGGCATGCCGGAGCCGCCGCGTGAACGGCTCCATGGCCGCAATTCGGACTGGGGGCACCTCTATAACGCCGACGTCATTTCGATGCCGGACAAGTGGGAGTATCCCTGGTATGCAGCGTGGGATCTCGCGTTTCACTGCATCCCGCTCGCGCTCGTCGATCCGACGTTCGCCAAGGAGCAACTCGTCTTGATGTTGCGTGAATGGTACATGCATCCCAACGGACAGATTCCGGCCTACGAATGGGCGTTCGGCGATGTGAATCCGCCGGTCCATGCCTGGGCCGCCTGGCGCATCTATAAAATTGATAAGAAGCGTAAAGGTGTCGGCGATCGACGGTTCTTAGAGCGTGTCTTCCACAAGTTGCTGTTGAACTTTACCTGGTGGGTGAATCGTAAAGACGCCGATGGAAAGAACATCTTCCAGGGAGGCTTTCTCGGCCTCGACAACATCGGGGTGTTCGATCGGAGCGCGCCGTTGCCGACCGGCGGCCACATTGAACAGTCGGATGCCACCAGTTGGATGGGCATGTATTGCCTCAACATGTTGACGATTGCGCTGGAGCTTGCCAGGGACAATCGGGCCTACGAAGACGTGGCCAGCAAATTTTTCGAACACTTCGTCTATATCTGCCGCGCCATGAACAACATCGGCGGCGAGAAGATCGAGTTGTGGGACCGTAAGGACGGCTTCTTCTATGATGTGCTGCACCTGCCGAACGGGGATACGACACATATGAAGGTCCGTTCGATGGTCGGCCTGATTCCTCTGTTCGCGGTTGAGACGCTCGATTCCGAACTCGTGGACAGCCTGCCGAGGTTCAAGCACCGCATGCAGTGGTTCATCGAAAACCGACCGGACTTTGCCCAGCATTTGGAAACGCAGTCATATGACGGTGGCGTGCGGCGATTTCTCTCGCTCGTGAGCCGCGATCGGTTGAAGTCTGTGTTGGGGTACCTGCTGGATGAAGAGGAATTCCTGTCCCCCTACGGCATTCGCGCGCTCTCGCGTTATCACAAAGACCATCCGTATATCGTCTCGGTCATGGGCCATGAACATCGAGTGGACTACGAACCGGCGGAATCCAGCACCGGTTTGTTCGGAGGCAATTCGAATTGGCGCGGACCGATCTGGTTTCCGGTCAACTATCTCTTGATCGAGTCGTTGCAAAAATTTCACTACTATCTCGGTGACCAGTATAAGGTGGAGTGTCCAACAGGATCGGGCCGTCAATCCACGCTCTGGCAAGTGGCAGCTGAGATCTCACGTCGTTTGACGCACATCTTCCTCCAGAATGCCGAGGGGAAACGTCCAGTGTTCGGCGGAACGAATCGACTGCAAGACGATCCGCATTGGCGCAATAACATTTTGTTCTATGAATACTTCCACGGGGACAACGGGGCCGGTATCGGTGCGAGTCATCAAACAGGCTGGACGGGACTGGTGGCGAAGTTGATTCAGCAATCCGGGGAGTGATGAAGCTGTCAGCTCTCAGCGATCAGTCAGAAGAGGGAAGCGGAATGGTTCTTTCTGAGCTGAAAGCTGATTGCTGATAGCTAATAGCTGAGAGCCTCAGGATGAAGGTTAACACCCAAGATTGCCAGAGTCTCGACCGTGCCTTGAACCTCGAATGGCTGGAGACCAACGGTCGAGGGGGGTTCTCGTCTGGTACAGTCTCGGGTGCTAATACCCGCCGATATCATGCGCTTTTGCTGACGGCCAGGAAGCCGCCAAGTGAACGAGTTGTCTTGGTCAACCACCTCGAAGAATGGCTCGACATCGACGGTCAGACGATTCCACTCTCAACGAATCTGTATCCGGGCGCCGTCCATCCGACTGGTTATGAGCACTGTATCGAATTTTCAACGGACCCCTGGCCGACTTGGACCTTCGACTGCAATGGAGTCACGATCCAGCGGGAGATCCTATCGATTCACGGCCGCGATATGGTGACGGTGCGATGGAGGCTGGTTGGTAAGAAGCCAACGAAAGCTGCGCTGCGTGTGAGACCGAAGCTGACCGGGCGTGACTATCATGGGACACATCACGAGAATGGCCACCTCTCGACGGAGGCCCATGCTGGGAGTGGAATGGTTATGTGGCACGGGTATGCCGATCTGCCTCCGGTGCGGGCCTTCCACTCCGGAGCGTATCGGCATGAACCGGCTTGGTATCGGTACATACAATTCTCCGTTGAACGGCAACGTGGGCTCGATGCCGAAGAGGATTGGTGGTCGCCCGGAGAGTTCACCTTCGAGCTTGAGTCAGGATCCACCAGGACCTTAGCCCTCACCAGCGAGACGATCGACCAGCTCGATGTCGCGGCCCTTGCGAAACGCGAGAAGTCTCGTCGATACACAATTCGACAAGCAGCCCCAACCGATGATTCTTTGGCCGGCCAACTCTGGTGCGCGGCGGACATGTATCTCTCCGTGCGAGGGGCACAGCACACAGTCATCGCCGGGTATCCCTGGTTTACCGATTGGGGTCGCGACACATTCATTTCGTTGCCCGGCCTCTGTCTGGTGACCGGTCAATTGGACGTGGCGTGGCAGGTCATCGCCTCCTTCGCTGCGTATGTGTCTGCCGGTATGGTTCCGAACCGCTTCCCCGATGTAGGCGAGCAGCCTGAATACAACACGATCGACGCCTCGCTGTGGTTTATCCATGCGATTGATCGCTATCTCACGGCGTCACGAGATGAGGTCCGGGTGCAAGAGACTGCGTGGCCTGCGGTGAAGCAGATTCTCGACGGTTATCGGCGGGGTACTAGGTATGGGATCAAGATGGGCGAAGATGGTCTCATTGCGGGCGGAATGCCCGGTGCCCAATTGACTTGGATGGACGCGAAGGTCGGCGACTGGGTCGTCACGCCGCGCCATGGAAAGCCGGTCGAGATTCAAGCCTTGTGGGTTCGATCGCTGGAAGTCGGCGAAGCTCTTGCGCGGAAATTTGGTGAGGCGGACTATGCCGATCGGTGCCAACATGACCGCAGCAATGCGATCGCGTCCTTTCGCAAACGGTTTTGGTACGAAGACGGTGGCTATTTGTACGATGTGATCGATGGACCGGAAGGGAACGATGCCTCAGTGCGGCCGAATCAACTCTATGCCATTTCGTTGGTTGACGAGCTAGTCCCGCACGACCGGGCGTTGAAAATCCTTCGCCTCGTCCAAGAACAACTCCTGACGCCGGTGGGACTTCGGACGTTGTCGCCACACGATTCTCGCTATCGTCCGAGGTACGAAGGCGGTGTGCTTGAACGCGACGGCGCCTATCATCAGGGCACGGTCTGGCCTTTTTTACTGGGTCAGTTTGTGACAGCCTGGATCAAGGTTCATGGAAAGAATCCCTCCACGCTGAAGCAGGCGCGTTCGTTCCTGGATGGGATCAGCGCGCATGTGAAAGACGCATGCCTTGGCCAAGTCTCAGAGATTTTCGACGCCGAAGCGCCCCACCGCGCGCGCGGCTGCTACGCGCAAGCCTGGTCGGTTGCAGAACCTCTGCGAGCCTTGATAGAAGATCTCGGTATCCAGGTCAGCGGGAAAAACATCACAGTATAACGAGTAGTTGGAGGGGCGTAAGGAAACGGTCTCTGAATCGACTCAGGGGAAGGGAGGAAAGAGTCTGTGGCGAGGAGACCAGGCCAGACTCAATCCCTGATGTCCTCTTGATACGCGCGGGAAGAACCGAATGATTCAGCATCACATGACCACCACGCTATCAGAAGCTTTCCGCGCCAAGTACGAATAACCGTGTCACTTTTCTATCGCCCATCGTGGGTTTCATTATTGAAAGAATGCTGGTCGCATCTGTCCTGCAATGATCAGTGATCGTGTGAGTGCAAGCGGGGAGGAAGAGGGTGCGACGTGTAGGGGACATATTCCAATAGTGAATGGGTATCCCGTCGCGCGGGCTGCTCACTGGAGCGCATCAGGAGGCGTCTTGAGCAGCTTGGCGAACCGATTCTTGTCGATAGACTTCTCATAGGCTTCCTCGGGCGAGATCCACTTCTTCGTCAGAAGATCCTGAATCGCATCGTCCAAGGTCTGCATCCCCATGGCTTTTCCCGTCTGCATGACCGATGCAATTTGGACCGTCTTGGCGTCGCGAATGAGATTCCCGACAGCGGACGTACAGACTAAAATTTCCAGCGCCGCACAGCGTCCTTTCTTGTCGATCCGCTTAAACAGATTCTGTGCGACTACGACTCTCAGCGCCGTCGACAGCGTGTTCCGGATTTGCGGTTGTTCTCCATGGGGGAAGACTTCCACGATTCGATCGACCGTCTTGGCCGCATTCTCGGTGTGCAGCGTTCCGAAGACTAAGTGGCCTGTGGCCGCAGCTTCGACTGCCAGAGAAATGGTTTCGAGGTCCCGCATTTCTCCGACAAGGATAATGTCAGGATCTTCCCGCAACGCACCGCGCAACGCCGATGCGAACGTCATCGTATGCAGTCCCACTTCTCGATGGTTCACGATGCAACCCTGACTTTGGTGGACGAACTCGATCGGATCTTCAACCGTCAGAATGTGATCCTTTCGATTTTTGTTAGCATAGTCCACCATTGCTGCCAAGGTCGTGGATTTACCGCTGCCGGTCGGGCCGGTGACCAGAACTAGTCCCTTTTTCAACATGGCCGCGCGTGTCAGGATCGGAGGGAGCCCGAGATCCTCAGCCGTCAGAACCGTGCTGGGGATTTTCCGGAACACTGCCCCGGTGCCGTATTTGTGATTGAAGAGGTTGGAGCGAAATCTGGCGAGCCCGGCAATTTCATAACCGAAATCCACGTCGCCGGTTGACTCGAACTGCTCCATCTTCGATTCCGGCAAGATTTCGTGCAACAATGGTTGGAGGGTGTCCTGGGTGAGAACAGCCTGTCCGGCAATTCGCTCCAACTCGCCGTCGATCCGCAGGGCAGGTGGTTGCCCCGAAATCAAGTGCAGGTCGGACGCGCCCTGTTCCGCCATCATTCGAAAGAGTTCATCGATTTTGGCCATGCTGCTGCGCACCTCTATTCGGGACCAGGATCGTATCTCTGTGTTGGAGTAATGCAGGCGCGCCGGTGGTGGAGAACTAGAATTTGTTTGTGTGTTGACGTGGCATGCTACGACAACTCATGCAGATTGTCCTGAGGCCATCCATGGTGTGTCGGGTACGCACACACCACTTCCTCACGCGATGGCTTGGAAAGCGGTCAGGTAGATGTTTAGCGAAACTGCAGGCCGATCGGAAACGTTGCAGCATAGCCATCGGCCGTTTCCCTCACATCCAGCATGAGGCGGTCACCATCACGGCGGAAGATCCAATCCTGCTGATTTCGCGTGGTGCGTGGACCTTTCGCGGCGTACGGACTGGCAGCATGGGCGCGATCCGTCACCGCATCGTTGAAATACAATTGCGAGGTAAACTCGAAGCTCCGCTTAGCGACAGGTGCGGTGCGAATCTTGAAGTGAATGTGCACCGTTCGGCCTGGATACCAGCCAGGGTACACGGTGACAAACCGAGCCTCACCTCGCGCATTGGTCACTTGGTGACCACGTAAAAATTTCTTGCCGACTGTATTAAATGCGGGATCTTGCACATCCGAGTAGACCCCCATCGCATCGCAATGCCACATATCGACTTGGGCTCCAGGCAATGGCTGACAGTCTCCGGCGTCGAGGCGCGAGACCAGCAGCGTGAGAACCAGTGGCGTACCGGGACTCACTCGTCCATCGGCCGGATCAGCCCGAATGTCGGAGCGATTCAAGCGCTCGTCAACGAAGTACGGACCTTCGGTTTGTTCCGGTCGGACCACACATGAGGGTCCACGTGTGCCCGCAATCGCCCATCTGGGAAAGAGACTGCCACCTGCCAGCCAGACCACGCCCGTGGCGCCGAGATATGCCATCACTTCACGGCGGGAAAGGAACTGTGTTATAGGTCGGTCTTTATCCGTCATTCCCGTTCCCTTCCTTTCGAGCTTTGAACACGTATTGAGTAAGCCGCCAGTAACTTTCTAGGTGTGAGCGTCGCATCCGGAGCCTCACTCTATCCGCAGCATCGAGGGTCCATCATACAACCGAAACCGATCGAGACACTATGCGATTGTGCGCACAAAGTTGGGCCGCCGTACTGCGCAAGATGAGCGCTCATTTTCCCTCAGCATGTCGCACCAGGTCCACTCTACATGTGAATCAGAATTTTTGACGAAGGTCTTCAGGTAGGTTCCTGGCATGTGGTATGCCGGCATGCTCAGCCGTCGCCTTGTTAGATTGGAAGCTTGTTTGAATGGATGGACGGTCGTTAGATAGAGAAAAAGACCGCGAACATCGATGAACGAGTGTGGAGTGGGGTGTTAAGGGTATTGTGTGCCTGAGACGTATCCGAGAACTCCGGTTCGCGTATTATCGAACCCGCATTGCCGATACCGGAGTTCCGATGTCTTGCAGCCTCTGCGCTACACAGTGGCCGTTTCGGCTTCTTTCGTGGCTTTAGCGGCAAGGCTACTTCTCCGGTTTTTGGCGATTGTCCGATCGATGACAGCTCCGCAGTTGACGCATTTCCAGGCATAGAAGGCCAGGAAAAAATCCGAGAATCGTTCCAACATCATCAATCCTTTGCACTTCGGGCAATCCATGATTATTTTCTCCCTTGTTATGAAACCGAACGTGCACAAGGGAATAGCAATTAATGGTCCAGCACGACTGTGCCGTATTATCAATGGCTTAGCACTGTGGTCACTACTTATACGTACAACTTTGTACGCTCCATTGCATGTATGTTTTCAATTTTGTGCAGCATCTCAATTTTGACGGGAATGAGGGGGAATGGTATCGAACGCGCAGACATGCTGAGGGTCATCCCCATGCCTCATATCCTGAGGCCCGCTCCTAAGGAAAAGGCTCCCTAGAGTCCGTGCGCTGTGAGACGAGAGTCTGGGAGGAAAGGTCCTCCCCCTTGCCAAGAAGTAGCTTATAAGCTACATTCAAGCCTGTGGAGGCAACGCCGAAAGAGATCCAGATCTATGTGACGGAAGATGGCCGAGTGCCATTTAGTGAATGGCTTGCCTCGCTGCGAGACCTCAAGGGGCGCGCAAAGATTCGAGTCCGGTTGGATCGAGTCAGTCTTGGCAAT
>SWDP01000038.1:794-10438 GCA_005116885.1 Nitrospira sp. | reverse complement strand
CTCCTGGGTTAGAAGATTCTCGCGCAATTTCTACTAAATGTCGACAGGCCCTAGAGCTCCATACAGACGGAAGAGCAAGCATCGCGCCTCAGTATGATGAAAACTTGCGACTTTGTAATTACAAGGCTTTTCAATGTGTGCCCTCGCTCTCCACACTTAGGGAGCGCATCCTGCCTGAAGGGGAATGAAGTCATCCCCTATATCAGAATTCGTGTATACCGTTGACTCCATAGAACTCTTGGTGGTGCATCCCATGACATACAGTCGCAAAGAAATCCTTCACATCAACTAGCGATCACCCTCATGAATGACTGATGACACACTCACAAGCCTTCAAAGTTTTTACCAACGAATGGGCAACCCAAATCAACCATGCCGCAGCCCTATATCTTGGAGTCTCAATTGGTTGGTGTGGTTTCGCCAGATGGGGTCATTCGGTGTGGTCCGCCTTACTGAACCCTGGATCCGCTATATGAGCAAAGATCAGAAGAATAAGACGAACCAGTGGTACAACTCGCTCACGAGTAGTCGGCTTTGCGCGGGATATACACAATCGCAATGTGGGCATTCGCACCGATAATTGCGCCTCCCCCCAGACAAATTCCCAGCGTCAGCCAATCTAGATGACGCGGGCCGCCGGATCACCGAAGATGCCTTGCACCATTGAGTTTGACCGGAAACCGGAAAGCGGTAGGTGTCCCATAGGCCTCAGTGTGTTCGCATCTGGCGATCATCCCAAATTTCCAGCTCCTAATCACACCTAGAATGCACGCCCCTATTCCCGAAGATGCCGGTTCTCGCGCTGCGTTTACCCGCTCACCAAGGAGAAGAGCCGAAAAATTTGGTGGCGGGAGTAGGGTCTTGAAAGAAACTACCTAATATGATACTGATTGAAAATACGAGAACAGCACGTCGCTGTTCTCGTAGCAGCGCATACGCAGTTGAGGCCAGAGTCTTTCAGGACGGAGCCCAAGGTCATCGCAAGAGGCCTTGGGCTTTTTTTTATGCAAGGAACCACGTTGTATGTTTCTTGGGGCCGATGAACACTTTACGCATACAGTTGGCGTTCGAGAGCAGACTCCATAAAGATTATTTCTTTTGTTTCGCCTGAAAAATGAAGCGGCAGGTTGCACTCACACCATGGTTCATTTTTTGCATTTACCCGACTAGGTTTGCAGTCATGCCGGGAAAAAACAGTTGATTCCAGGATATCAGGGTTCCAAAACATTTTATTAATTTTTAGAGGAGGACAGCAATGTCGCTTCGTCACAAGAAATACCTGTCGGCTGGTCTAGCGGGAATGCTGTGCTCAACAGCGCTGTTTGTCCTCACTGCGGCTCACGCTCAGGGAAAAAACAATTTAACTCTTCCCCGGTTTACGGGAACGGCCGGCCACTCAGGACAATTCCTTTACGCGCATGTTTCCTGACTTGCCCCCCTACGCTCCACCGACCGATGCCGCACGTGATCAGGCCAAAAAACTGGGAGAAAAAGGTGGGCTCATCGATGCGTTGGATAACCTCACCGATCCCATAAAGTCGATCACGGAACCCAGTATATTCTGCCCGAATAATCCCGACAATCCCAACATGACGGCGGGCGTGACCTTCTTTCGTCAATTTCTGGACCACGATATCACGCTCGACCCAAGATCCCAACGACCCGGCTCCAATCGATCTGCGTGGCGGGAAGCCGGCGCCGCGCCGATTTGTCGACTGGCAAACGTTCTTCAATTTCGGCGATGGCAATTTCCGGCCCAACAAGCAGATTGACGGCAAGCTCTCCAGCGTGGTGATGCTGCTTCCGGGATCACGTGGACCTGCTCCAGGTCTGCCGGCTGACGGGGTACAGTCGTTGGCCTCGCGCAATCTCATGCGCCACGTCAATTTTGGGATCCCATCCGGTCAGGCAATTGCCAAGAGGACGGGTGTTCGGGCATTGACCCCCGCGCAGCTGGATGAACTCAAGCCCTTCGACATGGAGAAGAGTACGCCACTGTGGTATTACATTATGAAGGAAGCGGAAGTCATGGAGAAGGGTCTCCGTTTAGGACCGGTGGGAGGCCGCATTGTCGGTGAAGTGTTTATCGGCCTACTGAAGGCCGATGAGACATCCTATCTGTCCGCTCAACCAAGATGGAAACCGGTGCTGCCCTCTGCGAGCCGAGGTGATTTTCGCATCACCGATCTGTTGACCTTTGCCGGAGTGGTTCCGCCGCTGAACGCTGCGGTTGCCCCGCCGACTGATGCGGTGCCCTCGTCAACCGATGTGGCACCCCTGCTGGATGAGGTGGAACCTTCGCCGACCGATGTGGTGCCCCCGTTGGACGAAGTGGTACAACCGCTGCAATAGATGCGGCAACCAAGTTAGTCGGGAGTCTTCATTGCCCTAAGCAGGCGAGAAAAGACTTCCGACCATCTTGGTATTCGTCACACTTCCATACTTCCCCTCCACATCACGCAGTCCTTAGCGATCTCATACCCTTCAACAAAGACGCTCGTCCCCTTTCGTGTTTTAAGACGAAGTACATGCAACTCGCTAGGCATCTCCTGCCACTTATGCTACAAACTTGCCGAAGCATGATCGGGCTCGCACGAAGGTTGTTCATATGACAATGGGGCAGCGTTCACAGTCCCTCACGCGGGTGATCCTCGGGGGAATCTTCTGCAGCCTGGCCCTGACCGGTTGCCTCTCCCCCATCACGCTGAATCGAGCCGTGACAACCTATGATGAGGCGATCACGAATGCCATCTCCAAACAACTCCTCATCAACATCGCCCGCGCCCATCAGCATCAACCCGTTCACTTCACCGGCGTCTCGAATATCGCCGCGACATTCGATTTCCGCGTCAGCGCAGGCGCCACTCCGGCACTCACGGGAGAGGCGAGCAGAGGGCTTATGCCGATCTTCGGCGGGAGCGTGGCGGAGAACCCCACTATCAGCATCGCGCCAATTGAAGGGGAAGAGTTCACCAAGCGGCTCTTGACTCCCTTTCAGGAGACCAAGTTTCTTCTCCTCCTCCGGCAGCGGTACGACATCGATCTGTTGCTCCGCCTGATGGCGCAGGAACTGCGGATCGAGGAGCATGGCCAGGAGGTCGCCTACCGCAATACACCGGGAGACCGAACAGGCTACGAGAAATTCCGACGGGTGGTGACACACCTCTCAGCCATTCAAGACGAGAACCAGCTATATGCCGAACCGCTCGCCTACGATCGAACCTGGACCATTCCCGCGAACTCGGTGACAGCCGAAGGCTTTCAAGCATTACAGAAAGAGTATCTCGTCACCTACAACCAGAAAGACAACAGCTACACTCTTCGGAAACAGATCACGGGACAAATTCTCATCACCAACTATGACCCCAATACCCTCTCACCAGACGAACGAGCCCGGTTGATCGACGAAACAGAAGAAGGACAACTCAGCGATGTATCGTTCGACATCCGTCCTGGGCATGTTGGGGGTGAATACCCTCTCAAGGGAGAGTTCCGGCTGCGAAGCTTCAATAGCATTCTCAACTTTCTGGGTCGCTCGCTCGAAGAAGAACCCGAATACCACATCGACAAAGATCCACGAACCCCGACGGTCCGCGAAAATCCTCCGCACACCATGGAACTCCTGCTGTCGGATGCAGCACCACCAGGAGCCGACGTATCGATCAAGTCCCACGGCAAATATTACGCCGTGAACACCACGGGACCGCTGGCACGCTGGAACCGCGAGGCCTTCCAAATGCTGTATCTCTTGTTCCAAATGACCGTATCGAAGAGCTGCGCACAGACGAGTTCCACCATATTGAATTGCAAGCTCCGACCTCTATCTTGAACCCAGAGAGGTTGGTCGTAAGTCCGTTAGGAATCACAGGGTCCGGCGACCTGTATTGTCATCCACATGAATTTGCGATACCTTTCTCGGTCAATGGAACACACCTTCACCTGCCCCTCTTGTGGGGAAGAGATTTCGATGGTTCTAGACCTCTCAGTACGCCGTCACACCTACATCGAGGACTGTGAAGTCTGCTGCACCCCAGTCGAGCTCAGCTATACCGTTCAAGACGAGGCCCTCGCTAGCTTCGACGCCAAGACCCTTGAATAGGTTTGTTGAGGACGCAGCGCTTCTCTAATGAGATCGTTGCTGCCCATCCGGCCAATCCCAATTTTGCTAAAAAACGGCTGTAGGCGCTGCTTGATCACAGGAAGGAGCAGGTATGGTGAAGAGTGCCAATCAGAATACGTCGCGGTTGATCGACTTACTTCTCAGGGCTTGGGAGTTCCGGAACAGTCGTATCCATGACCCTGATCACGTGTCCCTGATCATCCAGGCGGACGGCGATGCGTTCTCCTACCGACAGTCCCTTAAACAAGTCCGGCCTCGTCATCGTGAACACGACCGTCTGTCCTAGATCTGTTTTAATTTTTCCACTCATCTTGGACATATCCAGTTCCTCAAGCGTCCCGATGACGACATGCGTCCCCTGGCCCGTGTGCTCAGGCGACGCTGCCATCGTCATCGAGAAAGAAGGAGCACTGAGTAGCAAGGCAAGTAGGACGATCATCTTCACAGACATAATATCTCCTTAGGCACGCGGCAGAATCTGGTTCGGTTGCTTCGGCTCAGAGGGCGTTGGTGTCGGTAAAGGAGGCATAGGTTTGGGCAAGAGAGGATCTGTCGGGCCTGACACTGGCCGTGTGGACTGGTTCGTCTCCATAGCGTTGGCGATAGGACTCAGGAGAAAAAGCGCTGACAATACCATCAACTCGATCATTCCGCGTTTCATGATGGCTCCTTACCTCGACGGCTAGGCCGCCGCATGTATCATTTTTCGGCACAGTTCTGCGCAACGACGACATTCTGTGGCGCACGGTCCACACAAAGCATGATGTGGGGCGTGCTGTTCACAGACCCCAGCACATGTGTCGCAGATATCGGCGCAGAGGCCGCACAGTCGATCACTCATCGCGGAGCCTCGACTCATCCATTGGCCAGCCAACACGCAGATATCCGCACACTCGAGGCACAACCGAATACATTGTGCCATGAGTTTCTGATCACCATGATGGTCCGTGCCGATCATGTCGTCGCTGCAGGTCTCGCAAGTCTGAGCACAGGCGAAACAGGCGGCAATACATTCCTGATAATGCTTTGTCTGGGTCAGACGATCTTTAGACATACGCACCTCTATTCCCTCTGTTGAACTCCGTGTTTGCTGCTCTTTAGCGAGAAAAGTAAGCCTGTGCCAGTCAAATTCCTCAGTACACGACACACTCCTCAGTGTGAATATCGCCGTGAGCGACTCAGGCCTTATTGCGATCATCATAAGTGAAAACCTCTCTTCTGCCTGTTCAATATTGCTCACTGCGAATTGAACTTATTGGTACTCACATGACGCCCACCCCGGCTGAGTGCCGCGAGATGGTTCCAGAATGACATCTTTTCATTTTGCGAGAGACAGAATCGAACAGTCCTTAAGAAAATGACAGGTCTCGCTGTATGTCTACCAAGGGCATTTCTGGGGGGAATATCACTCAAGGGAGATTTTCGGCTGCGGAGCTTCAATACCATTCTCAACTTCCTGGGCCGATCGCTTGGGGAAGGCGCCGAATACCACATCGACAAAGATCCGCGAACCCCAACGGTCCACGAAAATCCCATCCACACCATGGAACTCGTGCTGCCGGATGGAGCGCCCTGAAAAAGAACTTGTATCGGCGATCAACTTTATCGCACGCTACGCGCCGCATGAACACCTCCACCACCCCAACGATGAAGAGGACACTGCTCGCTGGCTCAGTCGGGAATGTGTTGGAGTGGTACGACTTCGCACTCTATGGATACTTCGCGCCCGTGTTCGCGACCTTGTTCTTCCCATCCGACTCTCCCGGGTTGTCGTTGATCTCCGCGTTTGGGGTCTTTGCCATTGGCTTTCTCGCACGGCCCCTCGGGGCCATGCTGTTCGGCTATTGGGGCGATACACTGGGACGACGCAACGCCTTGGCCTGGGCAATCCTCCTCATGGCTGTTCCGACGTGCCTGGTAGGGCTACTGCCGACGTACGAGACCATTGGAGTGGTTGCCCCCATCGCCCTGACGCTCTGCCGGTTTCTCCAGGGATTGTCGGTCGGCGGAGAATTCACCGGGTCCGCCACATTCCTCGTCGAACATGCGCCCGCTTCGCGACGCGGCTATGTTGGAAGTTGGGCAGGCTTTAGTGCCCAGATCGGTGCACTGTTAGGATCTGGCGTGGGAGCGGTGCTCGCAGCAAACCTCGCGGACGACACACTCCATCAGTGGGGTTGGCGAGTCCCTTTCATGATGGGTGGCCTCATTGCCGTGGTAGGTTGGTACGTGCGAACCGGGGTTCCAGAATCGCCCGCCTTCGAAACCATTCGCCTAGCAGGAGGACTCGCTGCTTCCCCCATCCGTGACATCTTCATGACACAGCGGCTGGCCGTAGCAAAACTCGCCGGCCTCGTGTGGTTACACGGAGTGGCGTTCTACCTCCTGTATGTCTACCTCACGACCTATCTGACGACCGTAACCCAGGTTCCCCTCGCAACCGTACTCACGATCAATACGGGATGCATGCTGCTGCTGGCTCTGTTGATCCCTTTGATGGGTGCTTGGTCTGATCGGATCGGACAGGCCCCTCTGCTGATAACGGGAGCCGCGGGAATTGCGCTCCTGGCGTATCCATGCTTTCTCTGGCTCACGAGCAATCACCTCCCCCGTATGATCGTAGCGCAAGTGCTCCTCACCCTACTGGTCGCCTGCTACATGGGGCCGTTCTTTGCCACTGTGACCGAGCTGTTTCCCACATCGCAACGCTATACCGGCCTCTCAGTCGGCTACAACATCGGGGCAGCCCTGTTCGGCGGCACCGCCCCACTAGTTGCCACGTTTCTCATCGAATGGAGTGGCAACGTCTTAGCACCCGCATTCTACTTGAGCTTGTGCGCAACCGTGTCCCTCACCATCCTACTCACGCTTCGAAACAGAGGTCCTGCACAACCAGCCTTGGCCCCGGACAATTAAAACCGCCGCTGTGCGTGGGTGTGCGGTACAATCATCTAGCCCATGCCTACACCCTGCGTAGCACACAGGACTTTCCTCCCTCCCCAGCTATTGCTGGCGACACTTGCTTGGCTCGTCTGGCCAAGCGTGACACATGCAGTCGACTACGGTAACGAGGTCACCGTCCTGATCGAGCCGCGCCAAGCCGTTGCCACCAGTCAGTTGAGCGGTCGTCGGACGATCCCTCTCGACGCGCACGAAACCGTGATCAGCTCAGAGGCAAGCGGCATCAATGCCATTGTCGTCACCTCACGCCGACTGCTGGGATTTTCTAGCCGCACCCTGTCTTGGAGTGAAACGGATCGTGATCTCAATGAAAAGGTGCTCGAGCGGCGGCTGTTGCCCACATTCAGCGTGGTGAGAACGAACACGCATCTGTATGGATTTCGTGGAGCGAATGGAGTCTGGCTCGATGAACCTCTCGGGGTGCGAGAAACAGTCAAGGTCACTCATTCAACTGATTATGGGGCGGTGTTCGTCACCAACGAACGGCTCGTGGGGTTTGCCTCCCTGCTCGGCGACTTCTCCTCAAAAGCACTCGGCATCCACGAGGACATCACGCGATTGGACAACGAGAAAGGCCTCATCATCGTCACCACCAGCACACGCACACTCGTCTTCGGAAGTCGCTTAAGCGGATGGGATGAATTCGAGTAAGGCGTCTAGCAGAATGCTGAAAAAGTCCGCCAGCATTGTTCTCGCGTCGCGCTGAGGCTCAACGTTGAGAAGGGGGCTCTTTGGAGGTCGGAAGTAGTGGAGAGGCTTTTCCGTTCGCCAAGATCTCAAGATCTATTGTATGGGCGAACGGCCCACACGAAGTACGGGTTGTACCCCTTCGCTCGCTGCGGCCTTACTGGACAAGCTTTTTGAGCATCCTGCGAGATGTCAGGGGAAGACTTCTCATTCCGCTCACACCCTTGCCCCAGTTTCGTAATCAGTTTGTATCGATGCCGAAACCAGAACGATCCTGCCACGAGCAAACGACATGACCAGCCGCAGCAGACAACCCACCAGACCATAAGAAGATCAGCGTCCGAAGATTGATAGAACGTGGGTGAATCAGTAGCCTGAGCCGACACGAAAATGCATAGCTGTCTCCATGAATGATTCATCGCTGATCGAATACATCAGACAATCGGTTCCCAGCCTCACCGCCCTGTATCGATTCGGGTCACAGGCGAAAGGCACTGCCCGCAGAGACAGCGATATGGATCTCGCCGTGCTCGCACGCGACCCGATTCCTAATCTGCGCCGGTTTGAGCTGGCCCAGGAGTTGGCTGTTCAATTGCACTGCGATGTCGATCTCGTCGATCTGCGAAACGCATCGACCGTCATGCGAATGCAAGTCCTCTCCACAGGAACGTGCCTGGACACTCAGAACGAATCAGTTCGCCGGGAATTCGAAATGTATGCGTATTCGGACTATGCCAGGCTCAACGAGGAACGGCGCGAGATACTGAAAAGGATCAGCACGACTGGGTTGGTGCATGGCAACGACATCATCCTCAACAAAGCAGCGAGCATCGAGCGATGCCTTCAGCGCATTCTAGAGGAATATGCAGGGGATAATCAGAATCTAGTAGCGAATCAGACCAAACAAGAGGCCATCATCTTGAATCTACAGCGAGCCTGCGAATCTGCCATTGATCTCGCCATGTATGTAGTCAACCAACGACGCCTTGGCGTTCCGCAAGAAAGTCACGATGCCTTCACTCTCTTACAGACCGCAGGCATCCTGCCGGCCGATCTTGCAACCCGAATGCAGCATATGGTCGGCTTCCGCAACGTGGCCGTGCAAGAGTATCCACGCCTAAATCTCGATGTAGCCCAGGCCATTATCACGAAACAGTTGGAGGATTTCCGAACGTTCTCCTCGACTATCGTCAAAGCATTTCCCTAATTCGACTGTCGGACTAGTCGATCACTCCACACGCCCCCAATCACAATCGTTATTCCAGGTGTATGTGTGGCCGAAAGCACGGTCAAGCAATGACCAAGTTTTTCACTCACGCCTAACCTCAAATCTCTAACTCAGGACCGGTTAGTCGACCCACTTTGGCTTTCGTTCTCGCTTCCCAAAAACCATCTCAAAGACAACAGACTCATCTTCTCCTGCACCAATTCTGTCGAAACGTATGGTTGGTGACAATTCTGCGTGTTCCTGGATAAGTCGTTCCTGGCCTGCCTTCTGCGCAAAGACCGCTTGGTATGCGAAACGACAGATCTGCCGATTAAATATCTCGACAAAGTTTACTTCCGATATGTCGGCTATTCCGACACCCTCTGATACAAACTCATCCCGTATTGAGGAATCCCCATAAATGATGAGCGACGGACTCACCGGAAACAGCAGGAGAACCGGCCCATTAGGCCGAAGAACATACGGTCGTAAGTCGGCATCCTTGACCGAAGGATCAAACCAGATTACAGGATTATCACTGGTCAAAAATGGAACATCGGTCTTGTTGTGCACCGCATAGAAACCCATCTGATCGAACACCTGCCCAGTAGCTTGCATCACGGTAACCATGGCGTGAATGGATTGGTGGGGATCAATAGCTACTTCAAC
>SWDP01000038.1:0-694 GCA_005116885.1 Nitrospira sp. | reverse complement strand
CACTCGTGGCATCGGTCCCGTCCATCCTGGCCAAAATGACCAGGCGTGTGGTTCGCTCGACCAGGGTCCCGACGGCCGACCCATTGCGGGCCCCCTTGATGAGATCGCCCTCCCAGTGGCCAGGCACCGTGCGGGGGGCCACCTCGGCTGGACGTGCGTCAATCGGCATCATGTTGGGGATTTGGCCCCGTCGATCAATCCCTCGCGCCCGAGGTCGGCGCGCCTTGCGCGCCTGACGCAACGCGGCCAGCAGCTCGCTCCGCAGCGTGCCACGGGGCAGCACATACAGCCCCGCAGAGATCGTCTCGGCCGAGAGCTGTTTCCGCATGTCGTCAGGATACGCGCGTTGAAGACGTCCGGCAATCTGTTCGGGTGCGCAGCCCGCGGCCAGCTGCGTCCGCACGTACTGCCACCGCCAGGGATCCAGGAGTTTGCGAGGTCGCCGTGGCTGACGGGCTCGGGCGGCCGCCTGGACCTGCGCCGTACAGGCGCGATAGGGGTGGCCTCGCGGGCGGTTGCGAGCCGACTCGCGGCTCACGGTGCTGGGGGCGCGTCCCAACACCCGCGCCATCGTCCGGAGCGAGTGGCCATGGGCCAGGCCCAGACTCAAGGTCTCACGATCTTCCGCACTCAAGTGTGTATAGCATTTCGTTGGCATAGCAACACCTTAGCCCATCAAGGCTGGCAGTGTTGC
>SWDP01000037.1:238806-246522 GCA_005116885.1 Nitrospira sp. | reverse complement strand
GAGGGAATCAGCATTACGAGGAGTGCGATCGGCCCGAGCTGCGCCGCCGCATCGAAAATCTGTCCAGGGCCGATATGCCAGACGATGAGTACGAGGGTCAGGAGGCCGACAAAGAGGAAAAGGAGTTTAAACACGGATCCTGGCAGACGGTCTGATAACCCAGAGCATCAGAAGCGAAAACACCACAGAACCCATCGCAGCCATACCGAGAAACCAATCAAGCTTGCCGATGACGGCGAATATTAGCACGACGACGGAAAAATCTCGGCTCGCGACGTTCTTGAGCATGAAGTCAGACCAGGCGGCCTGTGTCGGGGTCTTCCATCCATTCGATGACTTGATTTTTTGCGCGCGGGTGACGAGCCAAAATGAGAGCCCATTTCCAAGGACCGCAGCCGAACCCAGTGCGAGAGGAATCCAGGCACCGTCGCTTCCAGCCATGCGCAGGTAGGAGCCCACGGCAATGCCGGCAAAGATTGCCATGTGCACCACATTGTCCATTGTGATATCGAGCCAGGCTCCGAACGGCGATTCGGTGAACGTCAGCCTCGCGACTTCACCATCGCAGCAATCGATGATCGCCGCCAGTTGGAACAACAGCGCGGCGATGATGCCGGCGCTATAGGTCCCGACGCCAAAACTGGCGGCTGCGACCAGCCCAACCAGGGTCGCCAGGACTGTAATCACATTCGGGGAGAAGCCTGCGGCGAGAAAGAGACGTGTGAACCAGTGGGAGACCTTCCGGTTGAAGAAGCGGTCGACGAAGCCTTCGAACTCGCCCTTGAGGGAATTAAAAAGCTTTCTTTCAGCGACCTTGACATCCGAGGCATCGCGCACGTTCTGATACCAGTGGGACGGGTTTGTCTCCGTAGACAATACCCGTACATGCCCATCCACTGCAGCCCGTTCAAGCCATCGACGGATCGGTACTGTGCCGGTTTCGACTTCGACATGACCGGCCGAGCTCATTAAACCGGCAGGAAGCACCACTAAGTCTGTTGCCACCAATGCGGCATCATCCCCTTTTGAGGTAATCGAGAGGAGTCGCCCCGCCTGGACCTTCAGACGCAAGCTCGAACGGCTCGATGGTCGGCTCCGAGCGTTATCGGCTCGTGCCACGACGATTGCCTGGCCTTCCTGCACCTCATGGCGCAGGCTCTCGATCAAGGGACTCGCAAACACTCCTTGTACACCGGACAGGAGACAGAACCCTCGAATTTCAGCAGCCAGCGTGTCCCACGTGCGTGGATCATCCAGTGGAAACTCTCGGATCGGCAACCAGCGCACGGGAATCGTCACCCGTGACCCTTTGCCCAATGCCTGTCTGAGCTGGTCTTCTTCCGGCCCCACCAACACCATGAGCTGTCGAATACCGGCGCGCTGCAGCGTCAATACCGTTCGCTGAAACAGGCCGATACCTACCACGCTGGTGAGCGGGCCTACCTCGTCGGTATACAATCCGGCCGGCTCGCCGAACAGGCTCACTGACGGCAGGAGAATCGCCGTGCTCAACCCTTGGAGGTCTGTCTGTTTCTCAACGATACTCTCGCTCATGATCTACTCCGTTTCTCGCCTCTTGAAACACCGGTCAGCAATGTGCAGACGACATCGCTATAGTTTTGGCAAGATATCTCGTTCCGCTTTCGTCACATCTTCAATAAAATCGATTTCTGTCCAAGGAAGTCCGCCGATCTTCTCGTGCCCCACTTTGACGTCGCGAAAAAATCCCACGAGCGCGTCCTCGTATTCCATTTGCCAGTCTTCGCGGTCCACATGGGTCTTGAGCGACGCCACCACGTGTGGTGCATCGGCATGCCGGACCTTGAGGAACCCCACGCCTTCCCCGGCGTAGTCGTAGTGTAACGGCATCGTCTTTGTCAGCGCTATCACGCGCCCGCTTTCGACCACGACCATGCATTCCTCGCCAGTCTGCTTGACGGTCTCGTCCATGAGCAGGGCGTTCTCATAGGGAGATTGTACCAAACGGCGCAAGATTTCTTGATGAAAAAGTACATCTGCATCCATGACGATTGCATCGTCATCCAATGCCATGCGGGCGATCCAGAGTGAGGAAATACTGCCGCGATGGAACTGTTCATTCACAAGGAAATTCACGCGTATCCCACAATCGTTCGCTGCCACAGCCGTGCGAATCATCTCCTGTTTATAGCCCACGATCATATCCACGCAGTGAATGCCGACGCTTCGAAGCGTCGTGAGATAGCGGTGTATGAGGGTTTCTCCGCCGATCTCAATGAGGCACTTCGGGCGATGTTGCGTGACCTGCCATAGGCGTTTCCCGACCCCGGCTGCAAGAATGATGGCTTTCATGCTGTGCCGATGATTCGTTCGAATGCGTCGAGGAATCCGACCAACTGCGTCTCAGTCAGAGCGCCCATGTTCGCGACGCGGAATATTTGGCTCTGGAGTTGGCCTTGCCCCGCATAGATCACATAGCCATTTTTCTTGAGTTGATCGTGCAATGACTGATAGGTCATGCCCTCTGGAAGATAATAGGCCGTAATTGTGTTCGATAGTTTGTCAGGAGTCAGGAGCGGCTTCACGCCGAGTCTCGCCATACGGTCTCGGATTAAGGTTGCGATTTTCTTGTACCGTAGGATCCGTTTGGCAACCCCTTCTTCCATCAGTTCATTCAAGGCTTCGTCGAACGCATAATAGACCTGGACAGCCGGCGTGAATGGAATGGTTCCACGACCCTGATCGTCCACGTATTGAGTGAGGTGGAGATAGATCGATCGTCTGGGATAGCTACGCATCCGTTCCAGAAATCCCTTGCGGACGAGCACGAAGGACACACCCGGGAATCCCTGAATGCATTTTCCTGCCGTGCCCGCCAGCATGTAAATGTGCGACCCGGCGATATCCAGCGGTTCCCCGGCCAAGGCACTGACCGCGTCGAGAATGAACACCCGGTTCTGGCTATCGACGACATCCGCGATCTCCTTGACCGGATTGATAAGCCCTGTGGTCGTCTCATGATGGACCATGGCGACCGCATGCGCTTCCGGATGTTGTCGGAGTGCGAGTCGCAACCGCTCAGGATCCGGCCTTGTCGTCCAATCATATTTGAGTTCGGATACGCCCAGACGATAGAGGCCGACCATCTGGGAAATGCGCTCGCCATACACGCCGTTGTTGAGCACCAGCATCCGCTTGCCGTGCGGGAGCGCCGACATGACGGCGGATTCCACCGCCGCGGTGCCCGATCCAGTGAGCACCACAGCGGCATACTCTGCTTCCGCTCCCGGCACAAAGAGTTTCAGCAACTTCGCCTGAATCCCGTGCAACAGTTCGGTAAACTCCGACTCACGATGGCAGACATCGGGACGTACTAGCGCCTGACGTACCCGCTCCGACACATTCACCGGCCCTGGATTCAATAAAATCATCTTGTCGTTCTTTCCCTTGCTCTTTAGCCCTCACGCGTCATGTGATTGCCTGCATGAACCGCTTCGTAATATCCGGCGGATCGAGTATCACGCGCCCGGCATCTTCCACCATCTCGTTAACTTTCACCAGCAACATGCTTGGCCCGTCTTTGCTCAGCATATCTTTGAACTCATAGACGAGGTCTTCACGTTCGCGTACCCGTTCGACGTGCACATACCCGGCAGCCTTTGCGACTTTTTCAAGCGGAACGACATTGGAAATCGTCGGCTGATTCCCGGTCGTGCCGTAGACTTCGTTGTCGAACACCACATGAATGAAGTTCTTTGGCTTTAGTGCTCCCACTGTTGCGAGTGTCCCCATGCCCATGAGGACGTTCCCGTCGCCATCGAAAACGATCACGCGTTTATTCGGCTTCGATAAGGCGACGCCCAGGCCAATTGCCGCTGCCGATCCCATCGACCCGATAGTAACCATCGCGGGTGAAGCGTCGTTCGCCTGCGCTTCACGCTTCACGAGATACGCTTCACGTCAGTCCGCCGACGCCAACGATCCAAGGATATGATACCCCCCGTCCACGTAAATCACTTCTCCGGTAATTCCACGACCTAACGGACTGACCAAGAACAATGCCGTGTCGCCGACCTCGCCTTGCTCTGTAGCACGGCGGAGCGGTGCAAATTCCCGGTGGTGATCCACCATCTTGCTGATGCCAGAGACGCCACGGGCGGCGAGGGTTTTAATCGGACCTGCAGAGATGGCGTTCACGCGGATGTTCTTGGGGCCGAGGTCGTGGGCCAGATAACGGACGCTGGCTTCAAGCGCGGCTTTGGCGACCCCCATGACATTGTAGTGAGGCACGACCCGTTCCGCTCCAAGGTAGGTGAGTGTCACGACGGAGCCTCCATCGGTCATCAGCGGGACGGCGGATTTTGTGACAGCCACGAGAGAATAGGCGCTCACGTCGAGCGCTGTCGCAAACCCTTGGCGCGTCGTATTCACAAACTGCCCGGTGAGTTCCTCACGCGGGGCAAAGGCGACGGAATGGACAAGAAAGTCCAGCCTTCCGAACTCTTTCTGAACCTGCTGCATGAGTGCGGCAATCTCGGTATCACTCCCTACATCGCAGGGAAAGGCTTTTGCGCCAGGCATGGTAGCGACCAGTTCTTCGACGTTCTCTCGGAGCCGTTCGTTCTGATAGTTGAAGATGAGCTGTGCCCCTTGGCTGGCTGCAGATTGCGCAATCGCCCAGGCGATGCTGTGCTTATTCGCTACGCCAATGATCAGTCCATTTTTACCGTCGAGTAACATGGTGGACTCCTGACAGGATGGTAATTATCTGTGAAGCGTGTTTCGTGAAGCCCAGGCGTTGTCCCGCGAGAGATGCGATTCAAACGACGCGTCACGCACGACGAGGTGCGTCTTCATTCTGGGGGCTCAAGATAGCATGATTTTATGTCTGGTACCAGGAAGACGGTGAGTAGGGGGAGGGAGGAGCTAATTTGCTTTGGTAGCGCTGGCATGAAGTTGCGCCAACACTTTCTCCGCTTCAGGAGCGAAGTCATCCCACCGGTAGGTTTGAATAAGATCCAGGGCTTCGAAGGCGAGCGAAAGAGCTTCGCTGTGGCGGCCGTCGGCACAATATCTCTTGGCCAGGCTGAGTCTGGCATTGACCGACTGCGGTGATTTCAGGAGCACGTACTGAAGAAGCTTCTCCCCCTTCTCTCTGTCCCCCCCAAGCAGTGGAGGAAGCCTGAGAAGGAACGCCCCTTTGGCCGACAGGGCGTCAAGATGATCAGGTGCAAGTTCCAGTGTCCGGTCGAGCTCATTCGTCATACGGCGGAAACCCATGACCGATGTGATGCTCGGCTCACCATCGATCCGCATGAGTTCGCCTAAATTACAGAATAGAGCGAAATGTGCGTCTGCAGATCGATCGTCCAAGGCTACAGCCTGTTCCCCCAGGGCCTGGCCTCTCTCAAAATGGCCGACTCTGCTGGCCCGGTCTCGATCGACACGGCCGTCATGGCATTCTGTCATCGCCTCTTGAGTCAACGACCGGGATGATGGTTGTGCCAGGAGGCTCTCGGGGTTCGCCAAGATCCAACAGCCGAGCAGAATCAGGAATGTGCGTTTCATCTTTTCCTGCCGGTTGTAAGGGGGATCCCACAAGCGTGCCTTGCGAGACACCGTATCGATATATCAATTCAACCGGCGTGTATAACATAGCTTGTGAGAAGTTTGCTATGGCTGACTCGGGCGTCCTCCCGTGATCGTTCCCTTCGTCATACCTTGAATAGACTTGTCTGACACGTTGCGAAGCGCACGGAACGCCGCGAGCATCGTTTGATATGAATAATGGGCATTCCGTCCACTTGGATTGGGCAGGGCAAAAACAGGCCGGCCCGCCAAGGTTTTGGCTTGCAACCCGAGGCTGATTCGTCCAGACCTGTATTCTGGGAATAACGTGCGATAGATCGTGACGCCGAGTAGGGCCACAGCGTGAGGACGATACCGTTTCACTGTGGCGACGAGCCGCTTTTCCCCAGCTGTATACTCTTGTGGCTTGAGCGTGCCCACCCCTGCGCTGGGCCGCTGAATAATGTTTGTGAGGCCAAGCCCCCAATCGGGAAGTCGCCAATCGTCTTGGTGTGTGAGCGGCTCGGACACCAGCCTTGACTCGTATAAGAGTTTCCAGAAACGGTTTGAGTGCCCAGCAAAGTGGTGCCCGGTGGCAGCTGAACGAAGGCCTGGATTGATGCCGACGAAGAGGATATGGACCCCCGGCCTAATGTGATCAGTGAGTCGTTGGCGAGACGGAGTCCCTTGTGATGGTTTGGTGACAATCTTTCTCACTGGCTTTTCCACCTGAAATGGAACCGTGTGGCGTAGGCAGTCTCGGTCTCGACAGCAATGTGCATTCCAGCGATGGGGCGGTTTAGCTGACCTCAAGCCATTCCGCCACAGAAACGTAAAGGTTCAGCAGTGAATCCTAGTTCGAATAACATACATAACACATT
This sequence comes from Nitrospira sp., assembly GCA_005116885.1. GTDB lineage: Bacteria > Nitrospirota > Nitrospiria > Nitrospirales > Nitrospiraceae > Palsa-1315. The sequence goes on along the minus strand of SWDP01000037.1, from coordinate 240,094 downwards.
GATAAATATATAGTGGCACCGACATCAATGGTTCGGCATCAAGCTTGCTGTGTACTCACAACAAGTGTCGATGGACGGCACAAAATTCAAACATTAACGGAGGGTAATTGATTATGAAGAGCATGTTGATGGCGATCATGGCAGTGGCAGTGGCAGTGACGTTCAGCGCCCCAGCTTTCGCGGGCGAGGAGAAGAAGGACGAGAAGAAGGGCGGCCACGTCGTTGTGTACGGCGAAGAGAAGAAAGATGAGAAGAAAGGTGGCCATGTCAGCACCTTCGGCGAAGAGAAGAAGGACAAGGGCGGCAAGTACACCGATACGTTCGGCGAAGAGAAGAAAGACGAGAAGAAGGGCAAGTAATCCCTTTTCTTTGGCGAGGCTAGTGAGCTTGAGGGGTCTCCTGCCTAAGGCGGGAGGCCCCTTCGGCGCTTTTTCTACCTGCTACGGCTTTGAAGATAGACGGCCTGTAATCCCACAATCGACTTTGCATCCCTGATCGCCCCAGCTTCAATCATCCTCATCGCTTCTGCTAGTGGCATCTCGATCACCTCGAGGACCTCGTCACGGTCGAGCTGTTGTCGCCCTATTGTGAGCCCAGTCGCCTTGTAGATGTGGATCACTTCGTCGGTGAATCCGGGCGCGGTGAATATACTCGAGAGCAGTTCAAGACTGCCGGCTCGATATCCGACTTCTTCTTCAAGTTCTCGTGACGCGCAGACTTTGGGGTCCTCGCCAGGATGAAGTTTTCCCGCCGGGATTTCGTAGATGAATCCTCCTGCCGCATGGCGGAACTGCTTAATCAAGATGACTGTGCCATCGTCTTTCAGCGGCACCACCGCAGCGGCTCCAGGATGTCGCACGACCTCCAAGTCGACGGTGATACCGTTGGGCAGCGTGACGGTATCGACATTCAAGTTGACGACGATGCCTGTGTAGATGTTTTTCGTCATTTCATTTCGTGAGGGGTAAGGCGTGAGGCGTATGCTGAAGATATCATCCTACCTTTCACGTCCCTGTTTATCTCCTGACGCCTCACCCCTTACGTTTCACGTTTCACGTTTCACATCTTCATCATGTGGCTGACCCTCCTTGCGCTTCGCAACCGCATCGGCGTCCTGATGTTGTCGCTTGCCATGGTGATCCTAGGTGGCACCTCCGTCCAGCGGTTACCGGTCGATCTCTTCCCGCAGATTCAAGTGCCCGTCGCCTTCGTCGGTGTCATCTATAAAGGCGCGCCGCCGCTCGATATCGAACAGAGTGTCGTCTATCCCATCGAAAAAGCGGTCAGT
>SWDP01000037.1:229353-238796 GCA_005116885.1 Nitrospira sp. | reverse complement strand
TCGATCATGTCGAGTCGTTCGCCAAGCAGGGCATGGGCGCAGTGCAGATCTGGTTCAACTGGGGGGCAGATATTGATGTCGGCCAGATGGAGGTGATGCAACGCGTCACCCAAATCCTCAATAGCCTCCCGCCGGGCATTGGGCAACCCTTCATCGTCAAGTTCGACGTCTCCAATATCCCTGTCTCTCTCGTGACGGTCTCCAGCGACGATCTGGACGAACGGGCCTTGTACGACCTAGCTTCGAATACGATTGCACCACAGATTGAACAAATTGCCAACGTTGCTGCTGCCACCGTGGAAGGCGGGAAGATCCGTCAAATCAACATTAACCTCGACCCGGCGCTGTTGAACGCTCGAAGTCTGTCAATCCTGGACGTCGTCAAGTCCGTGAAGGCCGCCAACCTCATCCTTCCATCGGGCGACATCAAGGCCGGCAATCTGGACTACAATGTCTTCACCAATAATCAGTTTCGCACGGTCGACCCGATTCAAGACGTGATCGTGAAGGTCAATCCACAGGGCAGCCCCGTGCGCGTACGGGATGTCGGGACCGTGACCGATTCATCGGACATTCAGACCAACATTGTCAGGACGGACGGGGCTCGAGCCGTGTATCTTCGGGTGAACAAGCAGCCTATCGCCAACACCGTGGCGGTGGTGGATGCGCTGCGCAAGGTTCTGCCGAAGCTGATCGGCGTTCCGTCTAGCGTGAAAGTCGGGATTTCCTTCGATCAATCGGTCTATATCCGCCAGTCGATCAGCAACCTCATCGAACAGGCGCTGCACGGATCATTGTTGGCCGCGTTGGTCATTTTGATTTTCCTCCGTAGTGTGACGAGCACGCTGATCATTTCCGTCGCCATTCCTCTCTCGATCATGGTGACCTTCATCGTGCTGTACTTTTCCGGGCAAACGCTCAATGTGTTCACCCTGGGAGGCTTGGCCCTTGGGATCGGCCGGCTCGTTGACGATTCCATCGTAGAACTCGAAAACATTCAACGCCACCTCAACACGTCGCCCCGCCGCTGGAACGCCATCCTGGAAGCGGCCCGCGAAGTGGCGATGCCCATTCTCGCCTCGACGGTCACCACGGTCGTCGTGTTCCTCCCGATTTTTTTCGTCGCCGGGATTGCCCGCTTGCTCCTGATTCCCCTGACGATCACGATTGCGATTTCACTGTTCACCTCTTTCTTCGTCTCCCGCACGGTCACCCCTGCACTCTGCTACAGATTCCTCAAGCCAGAACAAGAGTCTCACCGTTCGATGCCGGCATGGTTCGTGCGACTGATGGATTGGAGCCGCGGACAATACGAGTCGTTAGACAAAGGCTACGAGGAATCACTTCGCTGGGTATTGGCTCATCGCTGGCGTTTCATTATTGGTATCCTGCTCCTCTTTGCCGCGTCTCTCGCACTGGCGCCAAAAATTGGCACAGAGTTTTTGCCAGTGTCGGATGAAAGCCAGTTCCGTATCGTCCTGCGCGCACCAGTCGGTCAGCGAGTCGAGAAAACCGAGCAACAAGTGGCTGAGAGCTAACGTGTCTTGCGGGCACAGATTCCTGCTGAAGAGCTGGAAACGATCGTGTCCAGTACCGGTGTGCTCGCGCAGGGGCGCTCCTCGCTGTTCAATCCGAATACCGGCCCCCATACATCGAGTATTTCCGTCCATCTTGTGACACCGGACAAACGAACCAGAAACCAAGTGCAAATCATGAACGAGGTGCGACCCAAAGTTCTCAAGCTTTTCCCGGGCGTCGCGATGTTTTTCGATCCAGGTGGGCTCATCAAACGAATTACCAGCTTTGGATCGCAAAAATCCGTCGACGTGGAAATCTACGGGTACGATTTCGAGCAGGCGAGGGGAGTGATCCGTCAGGTCGAAAACCTGATGAATCAAATACCGGGTGTGGCCGATATCGAAGTCAGTCGAGAAGAGAATTACCCTGAAGTCAATGTGGTGGTGGATCGAGAGAAAGCGGCTCTCCTGGGCGTGAGCGAAACGGACGTGGCCAACGCCGTGCTGTTCTCTCTCAACGGCAACGGCCCGACCGACCCTATCATTTATACCGACCCTCAAAATGGGAATGAGTACTACATTAGCGCCTGGCTCGCGGAAGAACATCGAAAGGATTTCACTGATATTGAGAACATCGTGTTGATCGGGCGAGCTGGAGAACCAGTCCTTCTCAAGAATGTTGCCTCCCTTAAGCTCAACGCTGGCCCGGTCAAGATCGACCGCAAATACTTTCAGCGTGTGGTTCATGTGACCGCTAACCCTGTCGATCGGGACCTTGGTGCCGTCACCTCCGATCTGGAGGCAGGCTTAGCCAAGATCCAGCTTCCCACTGGATTCAGCATCCGGTTGGCCGGCCAGATTCAACAGCAACGAGAAACATTTGAGGGATTGCTGTTTGCCACGGCTCTGGCGTTGGTCCTCGTCTACATGGTGATGGCGGCGCAGTTTAAATCACTGATCGATCCCTTCATCATCATGTTCTCGGTTCCGATGGGCTTCCCAGGCGTGATTCTGATTCTTTTTCTGACCGACACCACACTCTCCACGACGTCGATGATGGGCGTCATCATGATGTTGGGCATTGTGGTCTCGAACGGTGTCCTGCTGGTGGATTATACGAACGTGCTACGGCGGCGAGGGCAAGAGTTGCATCACGCGGCAGTCATCGCTGCCCGGACGCGACTCAGGCCGATTTTAATGACGTCGCTTGCCACGGTCCTAGGGCTGCTCCCCATGGCCATCGGTTGGGGGACTGGTGGTGAAACGAATGCCCCGTTGGCGAGGGCGGTTGTCGGAGGACTCAGTTTTTCAACGGTCCTCACGCTCTTTCTCGTGCCCACGATCTATGTGATGTTAGAGGAGCGGTTCCCTCGCCATTCGGATCAGGCACCAGAGGATGTCGACTGGATACCGGCCGAGCCGACTGGCCGATAGGGGCTCAGGCTGGAGAAAATGGTGTAATTTTCGCTCGGCCCGCTTACTCCTTCGCGGAGCCAGCTCGTTACCCGATAGTTGGAAAGAGCGCCTTCAGCTGCATTGCCAAACCAATGTCCCCGCTGATCTTGAGTCGTCCAGACATCGCGACGACGGTCCCACTCAACTGACCCCTTAGGACCTTCATGCAATCTTCTCCAGTCATCGAGAGCACGACGTGAGGGGCCGCATGCATTCCCTCAACGACATGACAGGTCCTCTCGCAGATCGTGAGAATGTACTGCCCGCCTTGCGCTCCGCTCAGATCGAACTGGTAGACCGCGTTGAGATCTTCGGCGGCATCTGAGTCGAGCCGGCTAGGTAGCAGCTGAAAAAACTCTTTGACCGTGGTGGGGTTCATGGTTTGTGGAAAGGCAGGGGGTCCTCAGGTCGATACCGGGGGCCGCGGTGCCGCGGCCCCCGGTCTCTTGCTAGTATCGGAGCGTGACTGTCGCGGTACTGCGACGTGCGCCGAAAAAGTCTTTGGAGAACGTCTCGACAATGGCCGGGTCATAGCCCTTGCAACTGAAAATGTCGAGATAGGCGCTGTTCGTATCGTTTGCGAAATGGCCGCTGATCAACGAAGTCGAGATCAGCTGCACCATGGAATAACCAGCAACGCGACCTGAGCCGAAATCGACAACCTGGCATTCGCCAAAACGCTTCATGTCGATGAGCTCACACAGCTCGACGACATAGCGACGAATATGGTCGGCGTTACGAATCAAGTCAGGATGACAATCTTGAAGATCGATGGCAGTGCAGAGTCCCCACGCCTTCCCGTCACCCACCATTTCTTGGGGGGTAATGGGCGCGGCTACTAGGGACTCGGATGGAAAGATCGCAGACTCGGACTCAGGCGAGCTACTCATATAGTTTGTACACCTTTCTGTTAAGAGGGTAAAAATCTCACCGTGGACCTGTCGCACGAACTATACCACGAAACTATTTATATCAGGGAGGATATAGAAACTTTTTTTTCGCGCTGAAGCAGTCATGGCCTACTCGATCGATTGACATGGTTCTCACCGGTCGGAGAGAATGCCCTCATGGATCATGTCGCCCCATCGATACCGAACGCGCCACCCCCAGCCGACCTTCCTGATCGCCTTTGCACCTGGTGTCGGCTTCAGATGAAGAAGCGTCTCGTCGGGGGCAAGCAGTTCGTTCACTACACCTGCCCGAAGTGCGTCTTCCAGCACACAACCAGGCTCGGCCCAAATCCATCCACCCCTGCACACTAGCAGGCTGTTGAAAAAGTCCGCCAGCGTCGTTCTCGCCTCGAAAGCATCCTCAACGTAGCCCAGAGGCTACGTCTCCGGTGCTTTCATCGGCTGCGGCCTTGCTGATAGGCTTTTTTGAACAGCCTGCAAAATCTCCTTTCGGTCAGTAGCCCAGAAATCTAAAGGGTGGTCCTTTGGGTATCTAATGTGCTTAACCTGCTTTTTGACGAACGAGTTTTAGGGAGAGGGAAAGAGGCCGCATTACTCAAAGAAATTGCCAATTGGAGTTATAGCTTTTGCTCAACAAGGGCACGCACCTGCTCCATGCGCGCGCGATTGACGCCTAGATCGCCGTAGCCGGTGCGAGAGGCGGAGCGGAAGTGGATAGTCTTGGTGTCATCGTCGAAGAGGAATTCAACATCATCGACGAAGCGGAGTAACAAACTGGTGAATTCGTAATGCAGATACGACTCGTTCTCTTCGACGAGCTTTGTACGGGATAGTGAGCGAACGACTTCCTTCAATGCCTCCTTTGCCTCTGCCCGAGATTTGCGATAACGAAACGGCGCGATAGCATGGCCTTTGTCCTGGGCGTGCGTCGAGACGCAGTTGGGGCTGAAAGGGCAAAGGCCTAAGGTCCGAGGGCTCATGGGTGTACCCGGTAACGTCTTACGAAAGGAAAGCATGCACACTGTCGCGCAACCAGATCTCACAAATCAACACCGCATTCGGAGGAATGAGGCCCGGAATGCCTTTATCTCGGTAGGCGAGATGAGGACTGATACCAACTTTTCGATAACCGCCGACTTTCATGCCCAATAAAGCATGCTCGACACCGGCCACCGCCTCACGGCGTCCTAGTACGACCGTGCGATCGATCAATGTTACTCCATCAGTTACTCGAATCATCTCTTTTGGAAGGTGTGTTGCCTGTGTCTCGTTCAGTCGAACCTCATCACCCTTGTTCAGGAACAGTCTCATATTGAATAGGACACGGTCGCCTTTGTTCGCAGGAGTTCCCGCTCCCTCTCGTTCTTCAAGCAAATTGAGACCACTCAGGCGCTTCATGGATTAGTATGAAAATGTTCTGGGTATGGCCCCTGCCTCGCCTTGTTCTGCCACCACAACAGATACTTGCCCGACCACTCGTCCGTCTTCGGTTTCTACGTCCACGCGCCAGTCCCACGGATCGAGCCGTTGCTTGAATGTGTACGCGCGATACCCGCCTTCTCGGCCTCCGGCAATCTTGATCGGAATCCTGTCGGCGTGAATAAAGGGCTTGTCGCTGTTCGTTCGGAAGTACCAATGGTGATAGACGGTTGTGTTCAGGGCCACGGGGGCAAAAATGGCGGTGAAGCAATACACCGGTTCATCTGCTGGGAAGGGATTCTGCGAGCGCTTCCACACTTGATACCATTCGCGATCGAAGCTGAGCACAAACCGGTCGTCCTGCTTCTGCACTTCGCGATACATGCCACCGAACTTCATGGAAAGCGGCACTGGAGGAATCCAGTTCAAGAAATAGAATCCGATCAGGAGACCAATGAGGGCGATCGCCGGTCCGCCGACCGATACCACTTTCTTCTGCGGTCGGTCCGGATTTCGTCGATAAATCAGTTGCACGACGAGTAGCGTCACTCCCACAGTCAGCGCAATTCCGAGCAGAAACACCCGGGTTCCAATAGCTCCCACCATGACAGGCAGAAAGAAGGTGAAGAAGCTGAAGCTGGCCAAAGCGAACAACGCAACGAGGAGGCGTACGTTCAAGAGGCGATCGCGCAAGAATTCATTGGCCATCAGCAGTAGAACCAGCAAGCCTAGGAAGACTCCGGTGCCCGTGAGTGGCGCACTGCGTGAATAGAAGACGGCATAGGCACTGAACAGTCCACCGAAGAGAAACTGCATGGCCTTCGGATAGTAGGGCTTGGCCTTGATCAGGAATCTGGAGATTGATGAGTCGTCGTGAGGTTCGAGTGCGGCCAGCGCCACTGTGGCCACACTATGGCGACCAGTGAGCACGACGAGAAAGCCGAGTGCGACGAGATAGAAGAGGAGAATCAGATTGTCTTGCAGACGATCGATGCGCGGCAGCGTCAAGGTATCGTAGATCACGCCTGAGACAAAGAAGCCCGCCGACATGACAGGTCTGGGGAGAACGGATTGAACAGTGGCCAGCGGGCTCATGCCCTCACTGTGCGAAATCTCCCTGGTTTGTTCAATGAAAAGTTGGATTTAGGAACGGGGGCTCGACTGCACCACCTTCTGCATTCGTGGCTCGCTAGCCCACTTATTCATGACGGTTCGTCACGAAATCGCGCAGCCGCGTTGTGAGACCGGCACGCGGAGCCGCGAAGGAGCGACACGTACTTGAAGCAGTACGTTGAGGGACTGAGCGGCGAGCCTGCCTGCCGACAGGCTCGCCGCAGCAGCGGATCCGCGATTGCAGCAGAAGCGCTCATGAATAATGTGGGCTAAGGGAGGCATCACGGCGATCACACAAATGCGGGCAAGGGGGCATAGGTCACTGGGTGACCGATGAGTCGCTCCACCCATGCCGCCATGGCCTCGTCTTTCAGCGGTGCTTTATTCAAGCGGGCCTCAATGCCGAAGCCTGTGTGCGACCCAATCAGGCCGATGATCGCTGAGGCGTCATCACATTCAGGGAGCAGTTCCTGTGTTTGAAACTCACAGAGGGTGCTGTAAAGGCGGCCGTCCGGTTCGATGACAGATCGAATCTCCGGTAAGTCGCTGAGCGGACAATGCACTGAACAGCGATAGGCGGAGCGGGCGGTGGGTTCAATCGCTTGAAAGTCAACGAGTGCTACGTCAGGAAAACCCGTCAGGTATGCTCTGACGCCGACGAGTCCCGGTGCAGACGTCGCGGCTAACTTACTGGCCGGCACCAGAAATTCATAGGCGTCTGCCGTGTTGTATTCGAACTGACAGGGCCCGAAGGCATCGGGCCAGGAGCAGAAGAAAGGCACGGAGGGATCGACCGAACGCAACACCAGCTGCTGTTTCTCAACCACTGTCTCGATGGGAAGCTCCAACAACGTGATCGCTTCGAGAAACGACGTACGGCGTTCTTCCAACCGCTGTGCCCGCTCGGTGTCGCCTCGTGTTTCGCCGGGAGTGATGACTTCTTTTGTTTGGAGTCGAACGCGGATAAACGAATGGGCGTGGCGAAACCCAAGCCAGAGCATGCTGCGGGGGTCGTGCAATTGCAATGAATCGCGAATGCGCCAGGGATGACTGATCGAGCAGTAGGTCCCCACATCCTGATAGCGTTGGTAGACCGTGTGATAGGCCCCGGCCAGAAGGAAAAAATCGCCCTTCCAACCGTCTCGGACCTGGATCAGGGTCACATCTTCTGTGGACCACCCCTCGAGTTGTTCAAAATCTTCAGGAGACTTGACCGTCCATTCTTCGACATAACAGATGACATCCTTTGACGGCGCCGCCGGCTTCAACCCTAACGCAGCCAGTCGTTCGCCCACACCAAGGACCTGGCCGAAGGTCAACGGCGCTGTCGTTTCCCAACGACGTTCACGCATGATGTGTCATCTGTTTCCTCGGTCTATCAACGTGTCGATCGTAACGTGTTGTTCTCGATCGTCGTTTCAGCGAGGTATCGATCGATATCGTCCGTCAGAGTCGCTGCCAGCAACTGCTGAACATCGTCTTCGTTGAACCAAAACAGGGTTTCACGTTGTGCTCCTTCGATACTTCGGGTCGTCGAACTCTGGTCGCCGATATTCTTCGCGGTGAATATCAGCCTACTGTTCGTGATGACGACCGTTGAAAAGAGCCGGCTCTTGGCGTTGGCAGAAAAATCGAGCAACTGTCCGCTGATCACGATGTCTGCATTGTTCGGATTCGTTGTGAGCCCGCTGGGAGTCACCTGGACAGCCCAGGCTCGATTCTTCCACCCGCGCGTTTTCAGACGATCGGCGAGAATCTGGGCAATCATGTCTCCTGGTCGCCCTCCCGCCACATTGAAGTAGGTCACCCCGCCCCACAAATGAGTCCGCAGACCGAGCCGATTCTTTTCCTGGCGCCGGTCTTCAAACGATTCGATGACGATTCTGACTGGTTCCGTCTCCATGAATTGTGCCGCTTCGTGTTTCTGCTGGAGATCAAGATTGACCGTTTTCCCGGTACCTCCGCACCCCGTTCCCATCAGCAGACTTGCTGTGAGCATGACTCCGACGCCCAGTTGGCCCATTGCCTGTTTCACGACATCGCCCTCCTTACAAATGGACGCTGCACCATCGAAGTTTCCCAGTGTACCCAAGTTGCTGATCAGAGACAAATATCGAGGCGAGCAGGATACTGAACCAGCCGCGTTTCTCACCCTCCCGCCCTGAACCTGCCAAGATAGTCTCTTCGCCCAGAGACGCGCCTTTTCCCATCCATCGTTCTCGTTTCCGGCGAGAGTTTCCACGCAGCTTGTTAGCGAGTCACGATCGGCAGGAGCGACTGAAAGGTCTCGCGGCTGAATTCTGGCACTTGGCCCGACTGAATCCTTGGATCGGTGAACGGCAGGAAGCGAACGATCTTCACAAAAGACCGTTCAGCCAACACGGCGGCAATTTGCGCCTTGCGATCGTGAGTGATCGGCAACGTATATCCCTCGCCACGCTTCCATTCCCACAACGTCGGGGCCAACGACAGTTCCAGCCCTTGCCCGGCAAGTTGATGAAACCGGTTCACGATCCGTACCTTGTGCTGCTTGATCCCTTCCCCTTCCAACAGCAAGGCGCACACGATGTGGTGTCCCCACCAAAAGAGTGTCCGAAAGGTAAAGGAGTTTGAGTCATGGAAGTGCTTCGGGAAGTCGAGATATTGGTACGGAAAGGATTCAAGAGCCTCCCCTTTCACGAAGTGGCAGTTGGCGGGATCGAAGTCCGGTGGAGTGACGAGAGCAGCCGACGCGACCTCCTTTTTCAAGGCCTCGTGTGTAAGCCCAAGTAAGTTGCGCACCTTTACCATGATCTGCGCTTTGGCGAGGAAGAAATGTTGATCGGCCATCAAGGCCGCTTCTTCGTGTGTAAACTGTGATGGCATGGTCAATGATCGGTGGGGTCACTGGCTGAAAGGGACGGGCTATTTCTGATGTGTTTCGAATTGAGAGACCGCCAAGTTGAACTGTGACCGGCATTCTGCACAGCGGACCCACACCGCATCTTGGAACACATCCATCTCTCGGAGCGATAGGGCGGGAGCATGG
>SWDP01000037.1:222140-229253 GCA_005116885.1 Nitrospira sp. | reverse complement strand
ATCTCCATCGGCGCCCTCTCCGTCTTTATTAAAGGCGGCACCTTCTTCATCCCCGGCAGCCTCGGCGCCCAAGACGGCGGGAACATGCTCTTGCTGAGTATCTTTGGTTATTCCGACGTCACCGGCATCACCTTCGCGTTGCTCCGGCGGTTCCGCGAGTTGGTGTGGATCGGAGTCGGGCTACTGTGCTTAGCCCTCGCCGGCGGGAGCGCAGCGGCAATTCAGGAAGATCGCACGCCCGACTCAGGAAATCCTTCCTGATTTCTTTCACTTTTCCGGAATGAGTAAGAGTAAGTCTAGGAAGTCCCGCGTTCCTGTTTCGCGGCGCGTTGTTGAACTGAACGATCAGCGTGTGACGCCGGCGTTGCGGTAAACGACGGCGTTGAGTATTGACAGGCTGGAAGGATTCGCTTGAAGACTTACAGCGTGAAGATGTCCTGCATGATGGCGAGGACGGCTATGGCTAATCAAGTGCCCACGAAATCGAGGGAAGGTCAGCCTGACCCTACCGCCAGATCGAAAGTCGCTCAAATCTTCTAATCTTTTCAGTATTCCTCTCTTAACGCACCTTCCCCCCACCTTTTACGTTTCACGCCTTACGTTTTACGTCCCCTGGTTTGACACCTCCCAAAGCTGTTTGTTACGCTCCGCTCCGATTGGCGCCGATGTCAGCAAGACCAAACTCTATGAATATTAAGGACTACCTCGAACAGAAGCGGGTTGACGTGGATCGATTCCTCGATTCCGTCATGCCCAGCACAGTCACACCGCCTACCACCCTCCACGAAAGCATGCGGTACAGTCTCATGGCGGGCGGGAAGCGCGTCCGCCCGATCCTGGCCATTGCCGCAGCAGAAGCAGTGAGTCAGTCGGCGCCGGGATTGATGCCAATCGCCTGCTCGTTGGAACTGATCCACACCTACTCTTTGATTCACGACGACCTGCCCGCAATGGACAACGACGACTTCCGGCGCGGTAAGCCCACGAATCACAAGGTCTACGGCGATGCGATGGCGATCCTGGCCGGCGACGCCTTGCTGACGATGGCGTTCGATCTCTGCAGCCATCCGGATCTGATGAAGGGCTGCGACCCGGCGCGCCAAGTCCGTTTGATTCAAGAACTGGCCTATGGCTCGGGGAATATGGGGATGGTGGGTGGTCAGGTGTTTGATATCCAGGCTGAAAACAAAGACATTGATCTTCCAATGCTTCAGAACATCCACAAGCATAAGACCGGCATGTTGATTCGCGCAGCAGTACGGATGGGTGCCCTTGCCGCTGGCGCAGGCGATCGCCAACTGGACGACCTCACGAGTTATGCCGAAGATGTCGGACTGGCCTTTCAGATTGCGGACGACGTGCTCAATGTGACGGGGACACGCGAGGAACTGGGCAAGAATCCCAACACCGATGCAGAACGAGGGAAAAAAACCTACCCGACGTTCTACGGGGCCGACGGAGCCAGGAAACTAGCAGATGACTGTGTGGCCCGCGCCATCGCGCGCCTCTCTCTGTTCGGTCCAGGAGCAGACCCGCTTCGTGAAATTGCGCGCTATATCACTTCGCGGAAGAACTGATGTGATGAGTGATCAGTGATAGGTGACGAGATCGGATGAAACCCAGCGCCTGCCTCCTAACTCAACTCATCACCCATCACCCATCACCCGTCACTTCCTCGCAATGAAGGCTCTCGTCACCGGGGCAACCGGATTCGTTGGCGGCGCAGTAGTACGTGCGTTGGTCAATACCGGTGTTGATGTTCGCGTTCTGGCCCGAGCCGGAGCCGACCTCCAGAATATTCAGAATCTGGCCGTTGAGCGGGTCGAAGGCGATCTGCGCAATCCGGTCTCGTTGCGCGCCTCACTGACCGGTTGCCAACAGCTCTACCATGTGGCAGCGCACTATGCGCTTTGGGCCAAAGATCCCTCGATCTTTTACGATATCAACGTCACCGGCACGAAAAATCTGCTGGGGGCGGCCCGCGATGTCGGCGTCGAACGGATTGTCTACTGCAGCACTATCGGCGCCATCGGCCTTCCGCCCGGCGGAGGTCTCGGCACAGAGGAAACACCCGTCTCGCTTGAACAGATGGCCGGCCACTACAAACGATCAAAGTACCTGGCTGAACAAGAGGTCATGAAGCTCGCGAAGGCAGGGCTACCGGTCGTCATTGTGAATCCGAGTGCCCCTGTCGGCGAAGGGGATGTGAAACCCACCCCGACGGGACAGGTCATCGTGGATTTCATGAAAGGCCGCATGCCCGCCTATATCGAAACCGGGATGAATATCGTGGACGTCGATGACGTGGCCACCGGTCATCTGCTCGCGATGGAGAAGGGACGGATCGGCGAGCGGTACATTCTGGGCAACGCAAACCTCATGCTGCACGAGGTGTTTGAGATCCTGAGTCGATTGACCGGTGTGAAGGCGCCCACGATCAAGCTGCCCAGACTCGCAATTCTCCCGTTAGCCTATGCCAATCTATGGATCGCCAACCTCACCGGCCAGTCTCCCCGTATTCCGCTGGAAGGGGTAAAGATGGCAAAATACAAGATGCACTACGATTGCAGCAAAGCCATCCGCGAACTCGGCATCCCGCACACGCCGCCGGAAGTGGCACTGGATAAGGCTGTGCGCTGGTTCCGAGATCACAAATATGCATAGTCAGATGCTGAATAAATCCCCCATCTTTGTTCTCGGCTCAACAAGATCCTCAACGTACCCCACCCGGGGAAAGAGCTGTTCCGACAGCTCGGGGTTGGGTGGGTGAGCAGTCTACGCCTCCGGTCTTGTCAGCGCCTGCGGCCTTGTCCGCGGAACAGCGCGTCTTGGCGCGCTGGGGTCGGGCGGGTGAGAAGGTCGCCTTTTTGAGCATCTGCTAATTCTTTAAGATGGAATTCGTCCTTCTTTTCTTCAAAACCATCCTGTTCCGTCCCTACGTCTTCGCCTTTCTTGCCGCCTTTTTGTTCGCCGCAATCCAATTGATTGGCTGGCCCAGGACCTGGCGGTTCTGGCTGATCAGCTGGATCACAGCCTTCGTCTGTGAATTTTCCTCGACACGCACCGGCATTCCCTTCGGGTGGTACCACTACAATGGCTCGACGGTGGGGCAGGAACTCTACTTCTCCAACGTCCCGTTCATGGACTCGATCTCGTTCAGTTTTCTGCTCTACGCCGCCTACTGCGTGGCCCTCTGTCTCCTTCTTCCAATCAGGCCTTCCATTGGTTCCACTCAACCGATATTCAATCCCCTTCACCTTGATGTACGTGCGCGAACGAGTTGGTCCGCGCTCTTCCTCACAGCACTTTTATTTGCCTTCATCGACATGGTCATCGATCCGGTGGCACTCCGCGGCGACCGTTGGTTCCTGGGAAAGATTTATTATTACCCCGACCCAGGCGTTCACTTCGGCGTCCCCTTCGCAAATTATGTCGGGTGGGCCGTCGTCGGACTCATCTCCCTCGCGATCTATTTTCCACTTGAGCGCCGGCTCCCGGCTCTCTCGCTTCCTCCATCGGTCACACCACGCCTCCTCCTGGGAATTGGCCTTTATTATGGTGTTCTCGCCTTTAATCTCAGCGTGACGTTCTGGATCGGAGAATCGTTCATGGGCATGAGCGGACTGCTGATGCACCTCCCTGTCATCGCATTACTGTTGTATCGTCTTGTAGGACCGCGCGTGGCCACTTCATCGGGATAGCCCGGTGGCAATCAGACAAGAGAATTTGTATAGTGAATAGCGGTCGCTGCGCAGAGGACGCGAGCGGCCAGATTCCGATCGGCACTGGGTGATTCAAGAGGTATCCCCGCTTCACCGCGATGCCGGCCTAGGGAGAAGGCGATCCCGAACGAACTCGACCAGATGAAGGCACTCAATCCCAAGACACAGAACGACCTGGAAGAAGAAGCCGATTTCGTTCAGCTCCTGTAGGGAGACAATGTGGCAGCAGTACAGGCCCATCGTGGCCATCACTCACGCATCGACGTCGATAGAGGAAAGAAGATTCACCATGTGGTTACGCCTGATTGTCACGTTCACGTGTCTCTTCATGTTGGCGCCAAACGCCGCCCTCAGCGCCGACCAACATGTGCTCGGGACGATTACGGCGATTGACGCGACCCATGTCGAAATCAAAACGGCCATGGGCCAATTGGTGAATGTGCAGGTGGACAAAAAAACCCGGTACAAGGATGAGAGCAACCCGAAAAAGGTCACGATGCCCGAAGTGGGCAACCGAGTCGTCATCATGGCTGAAAAAATTGAAAAAAAAGGCGGCAACGTTCTAGCGGCCACCGCCATTCATTTTTCCTCGGCCAAGCGTGTACCGGCCCCCACACCGCCGGCTCCTGTTCACTAAGCAGGTTACAGACAGACGACTGTTGCCCTGTCGAAATGTGTAAGGCAGCAAACGGTCATTGACTCAGGGTCAGAATCGAGTGCAGGCTGATCAAAAGGGCTGCCCAGCAAGGCCGCGCGAGCGAAGAGGCGAGGAGGTACGGACCGCACTTCGTGTAGCCGTTTGCCCTTCTCAGTAGTTCTTGGCAAACGGAAAAGCCCCTCACGTGTTTCCGATCTCCGAAGTGTGTCTCAACGTTGAGCCTCTGAGCGATGCGAGAACGAAGCTGGCAGACTTTTTCAACAGCCTGTGAGGATGAACGATGCCGCCACTTCACATGACATCTGAGCCCACTCACTCTTTTTTTGGCGGTGGAGTACGCGCGGCAGTGATTCGCGTGGCGATCACAGCCACCGCGGTATTTCTAGCGGTCCTGATCGTACCAGGCCTCGAAGTGGCCTCGCTCCCCGCCGGGCTCGCCGCAGGCCTCGTGCTCACCATTCTCAACCTCTTGGTCCGGCCCATTCTCTTTGTGCTCACCCTTCCCTTGATCGTTCTCTCGATGGGACTCTTTCTCATTGTGGTCAACGCGCTTCTTCTGGGACTCACTGCCTATCTGGTCAGCGGATTCTCCGTCACAGGATTCTGGCCCGCAGTCGGAGGTGCGATCGTGATCAGTTTCGTCACCATGATCCTCAACTGGTGGACCTCCGACACCCGCCCAACGGAACATCGTTCGTTCCCCCAACGGCCGCCGAAGATTATCAATCCTGGCGAGTAACGCGGCCTCGCCTTTTCATTGAATTGCCCCTCGTGCATTGCTACAATGCGCTCCTTTGGCTGGGCAAAACTACGAATGACACAGACATCTCCACCACAGAGCAAACCTCTTCCCGAGACACATCTCCAACGGACCTTGACTTCTGTCATCAACGAACTGCCGGTCGACGCGGCGCTCGCTGCCGTATTCCACCATGACCAAGGCCCGCTGGTCAGCCATGCCGTACGAGGCTTTACCCCTCGTGATATTCAAGCCATCCTCAGAACACTGTCGGCATCGACCATCGCTGCATCCACCCCTGTGAGCGATCAGGAGAGCGGCCGCACCATTCGTCTCCGTTTGATTACGCCGGGCACGAAGTCATTACTTGGGGTCTCCCTCCACTATCGAAACAAAACTTACGGCTTCCTCGTCATCGGGAGAAAAGAGAGCGTCACGTTCGCGAAAAAAGAGAAGAGCTTGATGGAGCAGGCCGGCGACGACGTGACAAAAGCACTGGAGCGCGAAGGTCTCTTCGATATGAACGTCGTGCTCAGCCGCCCGTTAGTCGCACACGAGCCAGTCCCTCCACCGCCTTCTCCGACGGAGATGTTCACAGCCCCGGCATCGCAACTGACACCGGAATTCCAAGACAAAATCATTGCCGTGTTGACGGACGCCAACCAATACGTTGCCTACGATCGTATCTGGGCCTGCCGTTACGATCCGCTTGCGGGCAATGTCGAAGTCCTGGGACTGGCCGGCGATCTGAAGGGCGAGCAGAAAGACGGGAAGAAAGATCTCAAGCCTGGGCACCGCCTCGCGCTCGATAGCTCAGCTTCCGGGTGGGCGGTTCGTCACCGTAAGCCACGCGTGGATCATGATCTCGCCTCCACACAGGGACGATTCCTCGACCACAAATACCTCTTTAAGGATCGGCTTCTCTCATCGCTCGTCATCCCGTTCTTCGTTCGAGGACAAGTGGGTGGAACCATCACCCTGGCCTCAAAAGAAGCTGGACGATACCAACAGACCGATGCCCGCACACTTGAGCCCACGATTATCAAAATTGCAGATGTTCTCCAAGCTCCAACACCGGTATCGACCAGCCAGGCCCCCGCTACTGGGCAAACCGGCGCACCTGGGACAGCCATTGCCCCTGGTCCTTCGGAACCCAGCATCAGAAAACAAGAGCGGCAGGCCGCGATCGGCGAGTTCAGCATGTTCCTGGCCACAGAAGTGCGTGAGCCACTCGCCTCGATCCGCGCTCAATTGGAGGAAGTCACGGGGGAAGGCATCCTCGACTTCGACCCGCAGACACGCGTCGAGAACGCGATGCGTGACATGATCAGAATCGAAGCCATCCTCAACGAGATTTTGGACTTTGCCAAACCACTCGAACTGACTCGTCGGCTCCTCCGCATCCCGGAAGTGATCGAAAGCGCGCTCACGGTCGTCGCAACCGACCTCGAAGTCACCAGAATACAGGTGACCAAAGACTACGCGACAATGATCGCGCCGGTGCGCGGCGATGAAGCCAAACTCCAGCAGGTCTTTCTCAGCATTTTCAGGAATGCGAGTGAAGCGATGAACCCCGGTGGGCATCTCCACATTCAGGTCACCCAGCATCGCGCGGGTCGCGGCGTGGAAGATCAGATCCTCATCAAGAACGATGGTGCCCCTATCCCGGAAGACATCGTCGACAAGGTCTTTGAGCCGTTTTTCACCACGAAGCGGACCGGCGTTGGTCTGGGCCTTGCCTCGGTGAAGAAGATCATTGAAGAACATGGTGGATCAATTGCCATCGGTAGTGCGCCTGGCGAAGGCACCACCGTCACCATCCGCCTTCCCGGTCTGAGCCACGGTCCGTCCTATCGTGGACGCGGCCGTCGCCGGCCTCCTGCACGCCGCCCGGCCTAACATCACAGGATACTGAAAAAGTCCGCCAGCGGCGTTCTCTCCTTGAAAGCATCCTCAACGTAGCCCAGAGGCTACGCCTCCGGTGCTTTCATCGG
>SWDP01000037.1:215455-222040 GCA_005116885.1 Nitrospira sp. | reverse complement strand
CGCCGGGCCACTGCTGAAAACATGTAGGAAGAGGTAACGGGTCTGACTCCTGTGTTATTCCACGCATCGTCAAACCTCGCCGACAATATGACCCATGACAGCTAACGTAGAGTTCACCGGACACGGGTTTGCGCCAGCGAGGCCGAGTTCCGGTGGGACGACGTGTTATGCCGCGGCCTTGTCGGGCAGTTGCCAACCTGGGAACACCAACACGCCGGGATGGCACGTGAGTGCTCGGGCGAGAACCTTGGCACGTTCGACACCCAGACGGACTCGGTCATGCTCAATGGCCGAAATAGTGGCTTGGGGAATCCCGGTAAGACGGGCCAGCTGGCTTTGGCTCAACTCCTGAAGCTCACGAATAATGCGTACGGATTCGCCAACCGAAACCGTGACACGCTTTTTGGCAGAACGGTAGTCTTTCATTTATGGCCTCCTATAGTCATGTGCAGTGATCGATTCGACCTGAAAAAGCAACTTTTTGGCGACTACGCGATAGATCACGCGCCATTGAAGTCCGAGCCGGCAAGATCGGCAACCTCGCCACTCGCCAGAAAGGGCTTCATCACGAAACCCCCTGATCAGACGGAGTCCAGGCGGGCCGGATATTTCCGCGATGTCTTTCCACTTTTCATATCGCTTGAGGATATCCTTCGGAACCGCCGCAGCCTGCTTATCCACCCGCCGGTGTTCTTCGATATGCCACATGCTATATTATGGCTATGCTAAATATAGTATGTCAACTAGGCTCATTGTGGATAGCACCGGCGTTGCGGAAAAGCGGTGAGAGAGAAACGGGGTGAGGCATGAGTACTGACATGAGAAGTATCCGAGAATGGACGTATCTGCCAGGGCGAATAAGACGGACGATCACTGCCGCAGTAAGTCCTCAAGCCTAACCCCATTAGCCTCGACGCGGCCGCCACCACAGCTGACCTCGTATTTCCGTCCATTCTCAGAGTCGGCGGCGCTAGATAATTGGCAAACAAAGATGTACCGTAACACGTCTATATTAGGAGGCCTACCATGGATGCCATGACGTACAGCACCGTTCGCGCAAACCTCGCAAGCGCAATGGACCGCGTGTGCGACGACCACGAAGCCCTTATCATTACGCGCAATGGGGAACAGTCGGTCGTGATGCTCTCGCTGGAAGACTATAAATCGCTAGAAGAAACCGCATACCTCTTGCGCACTCCCGCTAACGCCAAGCGTCTTCTTGCAACTGTTGCACAACTGAACGCCGACAAAGGCATTGAGTGGAAGCCAGCCAAGTGAAACTGATCTTCGCTGACGATGCATGGGATGACTAGATCTATCGGCTAAAGCAAGACAAGCGCATGGTTGAGAGAATCAATAAACTGATACGCGAGACACAACGAGAGCCCTTCGCAGGAATGGGTAAGCCTGAGCCCTTGAAACATGCGCTTTCAGGGTACTGGTCACGTCGAATAAATGATGAGCACCGAATGGTCTATCGCGTAGAAGGGGATTCGCTCATGATCGCGCAGTTGCGTTTCCATTACTGAGACGCTGAACGCTCCACTACTCAGCCGCGAACCAAGCGATCGGGAGGGAATATAAGGAGGCGAGGGATTGGGAATATTTCTTGGAAGGCTTATGAGAAGTTAAGACTCCCGACTCATTTCTGCGACCCTATCGTCTATCCTGCTCCAAGATAATGTTATACAACAAGATGTGACCCCATTTTTCTGCCCACGAAATCAAAAATTGCCAGCCGATATTTCATACACCTAGTTGCCTACCATAACGATCGCAGTGCCATCTGCCAGACTACCATGCCCGCCGGGCCACTGTTGAAAACATGGAGGAAGAGGTAACGCCTCCTCTGTTCTGCGAGCAAGAAGGGCACCTGGCCACTCCCCTCCCATTCTTCCTTTGACAGACCCACCCGCTCCCGTCTATGATTCCCACCACTTCAATCAACCTTGAACTTGAACACTTATGGTCTCCAGCCACTATCATTTATTCAAAGGAGTAGGCGTATGAAACTCGTAATTGGCACTGTTGCAACCGTCTCCGGTGTCCTCTTTGCGTTGTCGATGGCCTCGGCGAATCCATCGCTCCTTCCCAAGCATGAAGGCTATCCGATGAAGAACAGCGGAAGTCCAGTGACGGGACAGCCGACCGCTAACGATCCTGGTCAGTCGGATGCGCGTGGTGAGACTACGCTGATGAAGTCGGCCGACTCCTTTAAGAGCGCCCAGCAGAGTCTCAAGAAGACGGACAATGAGCGAATCACCACTGGCCAGGGAGCGAATCAGCTCCCGACTGTGCAAGGCCCACAGATTAAGATCGCCCCACCAGTAACTTCGGCGACGAAGATCACCGGCGATCGGAAAATCGAGTAGTCGAGCCTTCCGTGTGATAGAGCAGGGAGGTACCGGACCTATCCGGTGCCTCCCTATTTTTTTGTGTGCCGCGCATTCGTGGCGGCTGTGACCGTGCGTAATCTGAATCGCCAGAGTTTCTTTGCCCACGTGCCCGCATAATCGACACCGATTCTGGGATACGCGCCTACCGTTACTCTTCCCACCACTTCCCCTCGATCCTCGAACCAGAGACATTCGCCGGTCGTGAGGTCCACCCGGTTGAGACAGCGATCGATCTGCAGCGCACGACAGAGCCGCCCTGGTCCATCGATCAACTCCCCATCGAGTTCAATCGCCCTGATCAACACAGCTGAAGGAAACTCTGCTCGCTCCGTCACGACGTTCAGGCAATGATACACTCCAAACGTCCATAGGACAAGTTAATCGGCAGTTGATAGCGCTCCGAAAGATCGAAGTCAATCCAGGAGGGAGATTTGACACTCCGGTCCTCTATGAGCGGTCGCACGCCGAGATACGTCGCTTGCAATTGAGAGGTGAGACCTTCAGGCCAACGCACCAACACTGCGCCATACCCCGTCACTTCAGGGGCTAGTGGAATCGCATCGCCGTTGCGAAATTCGGCCTTCGTCCATGTCACGCTGCCGTTGAAATAAATTGGCCCCCAGACTTGTCCGCGCGCGGCCACTTCCACGCCCTCTCGTCTGCTTGGGCCACGAATTTCGGTCGTCCCTTCGTCTCCCACAAACACGAGCTCTGACTTGAGATCCAATCGCCACAGGGTGGCGATGAATTCAATGCCTTGAGGCCCCCAGGGTTTCGATCGCACCCCGACCTCATAGCTCTGGGCTCGCGCAAGCGGTGAGGACCCTGGCGTCACGGCTGAGCGCGCATCATTACTGTGATAGCCTTCGCCGTAGTTCGCGAAGAGTTCTGTGCTGGCCCAGGGGCCCAGGATGAGATTCATTTTCGGGAGGACGATGCTGGAACTCGTCCGGCCAGCCGGTTGTTCCGCGCAAGTCGCGCAACGATTGCGCACATCGAAGGTGAATGTTTCCGCGCGCAGTCCTCCCGCGAGCCTCATCCACGACGTTGGCTGAACCTCCGCCTTCACGAACGGCGCATAAGACGCCTCAAGAATATCGCTGTCTGTGGTAGACCCAGTCGGCATTCTCGTCGTTTGGGTCCCCAAGCGAGCGTGGATATTGTCCACCCTGGTTTGAAACCCGACCGTCCCAATGCTCGGCAAACCCAACACCTCTCCGCGCTGTTTGTATCCGATATCTCCTCCATACATCACACGTCGATCGGCTTGCTGAATCCCATCGCCATTGACAGGATCGTTGAGAAAGAACGTGAAATTGGTGAGAAGATCCAGCCGGTAATACTGCCCATACGCGTTGGCAAAAAACTGGCCGCCCGATATCGTGTCATAGTGATAATTCAACCGGGCAGTGCTGCGGAGCGTATTACCTCCCTCCGAAGGATCAATCGCGCCGAACCGATCGATCCTGCCGTCAGTGACTGCGCGAAAGGGAATCTCTCCGGAACCATTCCACTGAGACTTCAGAAACGTGCCGGTCAGACTTAATTCATCCCGGCTTGTCAGATTGGTCGTCATTTTGCCGAACAGGTTAGTTCGAAAGTACCGATTTCCGTTCTCGAATGGACCATTGGTGTAATACCCCTCGGCAGCGAACAAGGTGCGGACCTTGTCCTTCGTCGGCGAGAACATGAGCAGATATCGTTGCGTATCAAACTGACCACCTGTCGCCTGGGCGACCCCTTCCTGAACCATCTGTCGTGTCTTGAAATTCACCGCTCCCGCCGTGGCGAAGTCACCATACTCAGGAAGATAGGCTCCTTTGTGGACGTCAAGTCCTTCGATCGTTTCGGGAATAATGAAATTGAGGTCGGTGTAGCCTTGTCCATGCGCATGGGTGCGCAAGTTGATCGGCATCCCGTCTGTGAAGAACGCGACATCGGTGCCGTGATCCGCGTCGAACCCGCGCAGAAAATATTGATCGGCTTTCCCTGCCCCGCCGGAATGTTCAACGGCAAGGAAACCGGGAATCAGGCGCAACACCTGCGCCGGCCTGCCCTGCGGCTGAAGAAGAATTTCTTTGTCCGGGATGAACTGCTGGGAGGATGCCGCGACCGGTCGTTCGCCAATGACAGAGACCTCCGGAACTTCCAACTCGGGCACGTCAGGATCGTGGGCCTGTACAGACTCTCCGAAGGTCAATCCTACGATCATGGCAGACAAGAAAAATAAAAGGCGCCGCATCCTCACACCCTCACTTTCAGGACATGGACGGATGAGACGCCCACAGTAATCTGACGACAGCCGACTCATCGACTGGCGCAGACCCTCGTGGTCCGGCAACTTCGCTGGCTTGGGGAAAGCCCGGCTAGACGGGCAAGGCCTCACTGATCAGGGAACGAACTCGTGAGAGAGACTGTGCAATTAACGCGTCGAGGGTACCCGTCCCTACCCCCACAATTTCCACACGAGCCCGATTGATGGGAAGCAGGACCTTCGTGGCCCTTGCTCCAAGAATAGCGTGAACGATCTCCGGTGTGACCTCACCGAGCATCGCGCCCGGCAATACCACATTCAGCGAAGCCACAATGATGTCCACCGTAGGCAACGTGTCGGTGATCGCACAAGGCCCGACACCCACCTGCGTCGCGCCGGCTTGTTTCATCGCCGCCGCTGAGACGGTGTTTGTCCCCAACGCCACAATGTGATGCGCCTGGCCGAGTTCCAATCGGAGTCCTGCTACCAGCCGAGATCCAAGACCACCGCCCCGCCCATCTATGACACAGACCCGCATGGCCTACACCAGCCCCTTACCGGTTGTCGTCATGGTGAGTTTGCCGTGCTTCACGCCCTTGACCGACACCAACGCATCCGCCACTTTCTTGATCTCCGACCCCTTGCCTTTCACGACAAGCACTTCAAGGCAATGGTCGTGGTCGAGATGGACATGCATGCCAGAGAGAATCTGCCCATGATAGTCATGTTGAATGTCGGTCAACTTTCCCGTCAGGTCGCGGACATGATGGTCGTAGACGAAGGTAATGGTACCGACCGTCTCCCTGTTCCCGTCCCACTCCTGCTCAACCAAGTTATCTCGAATCAGATCCCGTAACGCCTCCGAGCGGTTGGTGTACTTGCGCTTCTTGATGTGTAGATCGAACGCATCAAGCAAATGATGGTCCAATGACACGCCGAATCGAATAAGCTTTTTCATGGTTACCTCATTAGTAGCACGATTTTTATATTCATAGCACGATCGATGACGCTCAATCAACCAACCAGCCCACAATTCCTATCATCATACGAATCTCGCTAGCGAACTGGATTCATGCGCAGGGTGAGCGGCGGCAATGGAGAGAACTGAGTGATCGCTGGCACAGAAACAAGCGGTGCAGGCACTCGAACAGAGTTAGGATAATGTCTCATTCTGGAGAGGAAATAAGGGCACTCTCCCAATTACTTATACGAAAGAATGGGCAAGATCGGATTTCTAGTTTTGATATTTTTTTTCGGCCCCCTTCGGAATTCCACCTCATCGCACCAACTAAAAAAGCCCAGCAACAGACAGACACATCCAAATCCGGTCGAGCCTCGTAAGTAAGATCAAGACGCGACAGGTATCGACAAGATCGCGCGTCATTCAACATTCATCTTTCATTCACCAGGAGGGCAGGGCCATGAAGACTAGAATCGCCTCGTATCTCATCATCAGTGGATTGGCGCTCAGCGTCACGGGCTGCAACACCATGGAATCGACCCCCGGTTCCACCATGTCCAAATCGACGGCCATGGCGGAGAAGCCGCTCTATGATCGTTTGGGCGGCAAACCGGCGATCACGGCTGTCGTGGATGATTTCGTCGGGCGCGTCGCCGCTGATAACCGTATCAACGGCAAGTTTGCCAACACGGACATCCCCCGCTTGAAGATGCTGTTGGTGGAACAGATTTGCCAGGCCTCGGGCGGCCCCTGCACCTATACCGGCCGCAGCATGAAAGCTACTCACACCGGCATGGGCGTCAGCAGCAGCGACTTCGATGCGCTGGTCGGCGATCTGGTCGCCACGCTCAACAAGTTCAAGGTCCCTGAGCGGGAGAAAAGCGAATTGCTCGGCGCGCTAGGTCCGATGAAGGGCGACATCGTCGAGAAGCCAATGGCCTCTATGCACTGACAGGTAGTCACAACAATTGGCG
>SWDP01000037.1:192220-215355 GCA_005116885.1 Nitrospira sp. | reverse complement strand
CGCACAATCGGACGCACTGACAGCAGCTGAGGTTGGCTTGGTGAATCAGGCCAATTCGGAACCTGCGCCGACACCATTACCAGATCTGTAACCAAATGCCGCTTCCGAAGGCGGCGCTGTTCAGAAGGAGACGACCATGTCCAGACAGATTCGACTACTCACCCTGGCGATACTGGCGCTGTGCATCAGTACGCCGGTCTTCGCCGCTAGCCATCGCGAAGCCCCATTGATCGCGAACGACCCTGCAGCAGACATCACCGACTTCTATCTATTCAGGAGTTGGCAGGATTCAGATAAGGCCATTGTGATCATGAATGTGATTCCGGGTCAGGAGCCGGGATCGGGCCCCAACTATTTCAATTTTGCCGACGATGTGCTCTACGAGATCCATGTCGACAACAACAAGAACAACATTGCGGGGAACATCGTCTATCAAATCCGCTTCAAGACCGAGATCAGGCAACCGGGGGATGTATTTCCCTTGGCCTATGTCGCATTGCCACCGATCACAGCACTCTCCGGCTCGGGGTCAGAGGGATTACTGGTCCGGCAGAGCTATACAGTAACTGAGGTACGATTCGGTCAACAGCCAAGGGACTTAGGCACCGGCCCGATGTACGCAGTACCGTCGAACGTCGGTGCCCGGACCACGCCGAACTACGAACAGTTGGCGGCCAAAGGTATCTTCCCCTTGAAGAACGGCGGGCGGGTATTCGCCGGTCAGCGTGACGAGACCTTCTACATCGACCTCGGGGGAACGTTCGACACGCTCAATCTCCATGTGTCTCCAATCCTCTCACTAGCTGATGACGCGAACGACGCGCTGTTACTCGGCGCCGCGCGCGATACATTCAGCGGTTTCAACGTCAACACCATTGCCTTGGAAATCCCGATCAGCGACCTGATGGGGCCAAAAGGCAATACACTCATCGGCGCGTACGCCTCGACCAGCCGCCCCAAGGTCACGGTCATCAAGAAAAATGGCGATCGGGACAATTCATCCCGGTTTGTCCAAGTGGCTCGCATGGGCAATCCGTTGGTGAACGAATTGGTCATTCCGACGAACATGAAAGATAAATGGAACGCGACGGATGCCGAAGACGAAGCCGACTTCGTCTCGTCCTACTGCAACTCGGCACTGGCGACTGCGCTGAACGCGGTGTTCGCCACCGGCTTCCCGACCACGAACAGAGAAGACCTCGTCAACGCGCTCCTCCGATACAGCCCGGGCCCACCGGTCTGCGGTGGGGGCAAGGGAAACGAAACCCTCTCTGACCTCCTGCGAGTAGATTTGAACGTGCCTCCAACGGCAGCGGACAGTCAGAGACGACTGGGGCCTCTCGCCCATGACCAGAGCGGGAACGCAACTCCCGACAAAGCAGGCTGGCCGAATGGACGACGACCGAACGATGATGTCACCGACGTCGCCTTGCGGGTCGTGGCTGGTATTTTGACGAATCCAGCTACCCCCAATTTGGGCGATGGAGTGAACTTCAACATCGGTTCGGTGGGTGGAAGCAAGACCGCCAACGGCATTGCCACGGCCTTCCCCTTCCTCCCAACGCCATTCGACGGACGAGACCGCCGCCATATCGATCCTGGAGAAGCGATCAATTAGTAGGAACCATCGGGGGTGTCGCGCATGAGCGCGGCACCCTACAGTTGAGCAATTTGTACGACAATCCAGAGAACACACATGCAGGCAAGAATCGTTGAACGACGCTGGATGGAAGGATGGGGATTCTCGCTTATCCTTCATGGAGTCCTTCTAGGCACGATCGTCCCGGCTTTTCGCCATCTTCCCACCCCAACTTACTCGGAGCCGTTTCAATGGAATGTGATATTCACGGAGTTGTCGCAACAGACCACACCCAAGGAGCCAGGTACCAACACGGCTTTCTCAGACGAGACCCTTCGAACGACCGAAGTGGAGGCCCACGGTTCCATTTCTTCGCCAACAGACGTACACGGATCTCCTAAGCAGCCCAAAAAACACAGCGCTCACCTCGTAAATGAATCCAGCAACACGGGGTCTCAATTGGCTGCACCACCGACACCCTCCACCACACAGATGGCACCAGCCACAGAAAAAACCCTGCCGGGCGAACAGTCCAGCACACACATGACCGCATCACCCGTCAGCAATGAGGCGTCTGCACAACCCGAGGCTCCAGTCGAGCAAGAAATACCGGCTCCCCCGACATCAGCAACCGATACGACGATGGCTCCAACGCAGTCTATGGATGCACCCCCTGCTTCCTCCTCGCCTACTCCAGCTGTAGTCTCCGATCAACCCTCATCGCCACAAACAGATTACAGCTGGCTGCAACGCGCTGTGTCCAGGCGGTTGGAAGAACTGAAGCGATCGTCGCGGCCATCCCTGGACAATTCAAGCCGGCTCAAAGTCCTGGTGAAAGCCATCGTGTCCAGTACGGGAGAGTTGATGGAGGCCGAAGTGGTGAAGAGCTCTGGATTGAGTCGGATAGATCAAGAAGCCATGACGCTAGTGCAACGTGCATTCCCTATGCCGCTTGATCATACCTTGGATCGCCAACAAATCGTGATGCGCATTCCCATTACCTATTCGCGTGACTAACAGGATGCTGAAAAAGTCCGCCAGCATCGTGTTTGAAAAAGGGCGAACCATTGACAGGCTCAGGGCCAGCATAGTTTTCCTTTAGCCTGCTAAGAGAATGCCATGAATGGAATACGAACACTCGGCTGGATGATTACAACAGGATGGCTCGCATTGAGCACCCCCTCATTAACCTTTGGCGAACCCTTTCTTCCTCAACAGGACGCACAGGTCCTCGAACACCTCACGGTCAAAGCCACCGATCCCGTCGCGCGGGAGATCAGAGCCTTGCGCGCAAGCCTGTTGCGTGACCCGCAGAACATGGATGTGGCCGTCTCTCTTGCAACTAAACTCATCGAGCAGTCACGATCGGAAGGAGATCCACGGTTTCTCGGCCAAGCGCAAGCGGTGTTGGTTCCCTGGTTGAATCACCCGACACCCCCATCGTCCACACTCTTGTTGCGGGCCATGATCCGTCAACATGCCCATGAGTTCGATCTCGCCTTGGCCGATCTCGATGCCGTCCTGAGTATGCAACCTGCGAACGCCCAGGCCTGGCTCACGAGAGCATCGATCTATCAGGTCCAGGGACGATACGACGAGGCGCGACGCGCATGTCAGCCACTGCTTCGCTTGGCAGGACGGCACGTCGCGCTCACCTGTTCGGGTGACATTGCCGGCCTAACCGGCCAGGCGGCCACGAGCCGTCAGATGCTGACCGCAAGCCTGGATCGTCCAGGGATCTCAGCGCGTGAACGACTTTGGATTCTCACCGTCCTGGCAGAGATGGCCGCGCGCACAGGAGACGCGAGCGCTGCGGAGAAACATTTCTTCGATGCACGAAGCCTCGGCGTAAAGGATCACTACCTCATAGGCGCCTATGCCGACTTTCTTCTCGATCAAGGACGCACACAAGAGGTTGTCACACTCTTGCAACATGAGACCAGAGCCGACGGATTGCTCTTGCGCCTGACTCTGGCTGAGCAGGCGCTTCATCTTCCCGTGTCCAAGAACCATACCGCCGAACTCGCAGCCCGCTTTGCCGCCGGTC
This sequence comes from Nitrospira sp., assembly GCA_005116885.1. Lineage (GTDB taxonomy): Bacteria > Nitrospirota > Nitrospiria > Nitrospirales > Nitrospiraceae > Palsa-1315. The sequence goes on along the minus strand of SWDP01000037.1, from coordinate 211,729 downwards.
GAGAACGAGGCACCCGCGTGCATGTGCGAGAGGAGGCACGTTTCACCCTCGCGCTCTTGCGCGATCCGCAGACGGCACTCACCCTCGCGCAAGCCAATTGGGAAACCCAAAAAGAGCCTTGGGATGCGCGGCTTCTGCTTGAAAGCGCGTTGGCTGCCGACAGCTGGAACGCAGCCAGACCGGTCATCGATTGGCTTCACACCAATCATGTGGAAGACATGCGGCTTCAACAACTGGTCGTTCAGTTTCCTGAGGAACAATCCTGATGCGCCTGATCCTCGCACTTGCGATGCTTCTTCTGAGCACTCCCGCCTGGGCGCACAAGCCCAGCGACAGTCTACTCTCGCTCACCGTTCAGCATGATCGGATTGAAGGCCGCTGGGATATTGCCTTGCGAGACCTGGACGATGCGATTGGATTAGATGCCGACGGGGACGGCGCGATCACATGGGGAGAAGTCCGGTCTACACACGACGAGATTGCCGCGTACGCGCTCTCACGCCTCACCATCACATCCGGCGAGACACACTGCCCCGCGCAAGCGCCTCATCAACTGATCGACAACCACACGGACGGCGCCTACGCCGTCCTGCTCTTTACGATGACCTGTCCGAGCGCCATCGAGACGCTTCAGGCCGACTATCGACTGCTGTTCGATCTGGACGCTCAACACAAAGGACTCCTCCGTCTGACTCATGAGGGAGACATTACGACCGCCATCTTCAGCCAAGAATCGCCGACCCGACAGTTCACAATCAGCGAAACCTCGATGTGGAATCAGGTTCAACAATACGCGCACGAAGGTATCTGGCATATCTGGATGGGCTACGACCATGTGTTGTTTCTGCTCGCGTTGCTGTTGCCCGCCGTCTTGCGGAGGGTGGCAGGCCGGTGGGAGCCGACCCCGGACTTCTTGTCAGCGTTCTGGGAAGTCCTCGCAATCGTCACGGCCTTTACGATTGCCCACTCGATCACCCTCGGCGTGGCCACTGTAGGTCTAATTGCGCTTCCATCGCGGCTGGTCGAATCGGCGATTGCCGCATCGGTCGTCTTCGCGGGCATCTCCAATCTCTATCCGGCCCTTGTCCAACGCCGCCGATTGGTGGCCTTTCTCTTCGGCCTGATCCATGGCTTTGGCTTCGCGAGTGTGCTCAGCGACCTCGGTCTACCCAGAGGATCTCTGGCACTGAGCTTGGTGAGTTTCAACCTGGGAGTAGAGGTGGGTCAACTGGCGATCGTCGCCATGTTCTTGCCACTGGCTTACGGTTTAAGAAAGTCCTGGACCGCGTCCCTCAGAGGCTCAACGTACCGAAGCGTACGCCTCGCCTCTTCGCTCGCTACGGCCTTGCTGAACAGCCTTTTTGAGCATCCTGCTGACTATCGGCACAATCGTGCTAAGTATTATCGTAACAGCATGTCACGCAAAAACTGAGTGTTCACGCAAACTGTTAGCGATTGAACAAAGAAAATGGCTGGAGTTGGAGCGACGCTACTCGCTTTTCACGGGGATGTACATAACATTTCCCTGACGATTGACGAGTAGAAGCGCCAGATCGGATGGCTTAATCGGGTCGGCCAGTCGCTGAAACACATCGAAGTTGGGAATAGGTTGGCGATTGAGCTCCAACACCACATCGCCCGGCTGGAGACCGGAGGACTCGGCCAGACTTCCTTCTTCAATATCGGTCACCACCACTCCGCTGGTGACGGCTAAATCCATCTGCCGAGCCAACGGCATAGTCACATCGTCGAAGACGACGCCGGCGAGGGGATGAGCCGTGGCAGATGCAGCCGATGCGGCTTGGTTCTTCTTGGTTCGCTCGCGCGGCGCCTCCTGGACAACCAGCTCAGTTTGATAGGGCTTGGTTTCCCGCATGAGGTCCAGCCGATGCTTACTCCCGATCGTCGAGGCGGCCACGAGGTTCCGAAGATGCCCGCTATCCATCACATCGCGCCCGTCGAATCGCACGACCACATCGCCGCGCTTGAGCCCCGCTTTCTCAGCGGACCCTTTCGCCTGCACATCGGTTACGATCGCACCTTTCACGTCGGGGAGACGAAAGATCTTGCCTAGCAGGGGTGAGACATCTTGCGTCGAAGCACCGAGAAACCCACGAACCACATGGCCGGTCTTGAGCAAACTCTGCATGGCAGCCCGGGCCATATTACTCGGAATGGCGAAGCCCACACCGACGCTCCCGCCCGTAGGGCTCGCAATGGCCGTATTAATCCCCACCAATTCTCCATTGAGAGTCACCAATGCCCCGCCGGAGTTGCCTGGATTGATGGGGGCATCGGTTTGAATGAAATCTTCAAAATCGGCAACCCCGACGTCGGCGCGACCAACGGCACTGACGATGCCGAACGTCACACTGCGACTCAACCCAAGTGGATTCCCGATCGCCAACACAAATTCGCCGACGGCAAGCGTACTCGAATCTCCCCACGTGACCGTCGGCAGATTCGTCGCTTGAATTTTTACCACCGCCACATCGGTTTTCGGATCGGTGGCCACCACTCGCCCTTTGTATTGCCGCCGATCGGCGAGAATCACTTCCACATCGACCGCATCGGCAATGACATGGTTGTTCGTCATGATGTAGCCATCCGACGACACAATGACACCGGAACCCTGGCCATATTGTCGCCGCGATGGGGCATCTTTAAATAGCCCGAACGGCAACGCTTCGTCGCTGAACGCTTGATCGCGGACCATCACCGTGGAAGCGATGCTGACGACCGCAGGAATCACTTTGGTCGCGGCACTCTTAATTTGCGCCTGGAGTTCACCGCCGCTTGCCACAGGAATCACGCGACTCTCGGCGAAGACCGTTCCGGCGAAGATCGAACTTCCCAGACTCAGACCGATCATAATTTGCAAGAGAAGTGCAGGTCGAAACACGCCACAATCCTTTCTGAACAGAGGGCCTACCCGATTGACGGCAAACGGGTGTAGCCTAGCATGCGTTGGGCGAAGGCACACTTACAATTTCACATGCCGCAATCGGAGGGCATTCGAAATGACGGACACAGAACTGAGCGTCATCGCGGCGCTGGCGATCATGGGGCTCAAGAGTATCCCTAAGACCGGATAGAGCACGCCTGCGGCGATCGGCACCCCAATCACGTTGTAGAGAAAGGCAAACAAGAGATTCTGGCGAATATTCCGCATTGTGGCCAGGCTCAATCTCCGCGCACGGAGCAGCCCGCGCAGATCCCCCTTCACCAACGTCATCCCCGCGCTCTCAATGGCCGTGTCCGCTCCCGTCCCCATCGCGATCCCAACATCGGCCGATGCCAGAGCCGGGGCATCATTCACCCCGTCACCGGCCATCGCCACCACTCGGCCTTGCGACTTGAGGTGTGAAATGATCTGCCCCTTTTTATCAGGCAAGACTTCAGCCATGACTTCTTCAATGCCGAGTTGCCGGGCCACCACCTCCGCCGTATCGCGATGATCTCCGGTCACCATGACGATGCGAATACCTTCGGCTTTGAGCTCCTGTACAGCATCATACGTCGAGGCCTTAATTGGATCTGCGACCCCGAGTATACCGGCAGCCTGCTCATCGATGGCGACAAACAGGATCGTCTGCCCTTCACCACGAAGCGAGGCCGCGTCATCATCCAACGGCTTGAGACTCTGGCCTGATACCCCGACATCATTTTGTAAAAATGCAACCGTCCCGATGGCGACGCGATGGCCCTCGACCATCCCGGTCACCCCCTTCCCCGTCACCGAACGAAACTGCTCAACCGGAGCACAGACGATCCCCCGCCCTTCCGCTCCAGCCACCACCGCTGCAGCCAGCGGATGTTCGCTGCTCCGTTCAACACTCGCCGCGAGGCGCAACAGCTCGACATCGGACCAGGGTGGCACAAACCGGATCGACAGCAGTTTTGGTTTCCCCTCCGTGAGGGTCCCTGTCTTATCAAGCACGAGGGTATTCACCTTACCGAACACTTCCAATGCTTCGGCCTTTTTCACCAAGACGCCGGCGGTTGCTCCACGACCGGTCCCTACCATGATGGACATCGGCGTCGCCAATCCCAATGCGCAGGGACAGGCAATGATCAAGACCGCCACGGCGTTGACCAACGCATAGGCCAACTTCGGCTCCGGTCCCCAGATCACCCAGGCCACCGCTGTCATCAGCGCCGCAGCCACAACCAGCGGGACAAAATACGCCGCCGTCACGTCGGCCAGCCGCTGGATCGGCGCTCGGCTCCGTTGCGCCTCACTGACCATCTGCACGATGCGGGCAAGCATCGTGTCTCGTCCAACTCGTTCAGCGACCATCACAATCCCGCCTGTGCCGTTGATGGTGCCTCCGGTCACCCGTGCTCCAACTATTTTCTCCACCGGGAACGATTCCCCCGTAATCATAGACTCATCGACAGAGGTCGCCCCTTCTTGGACTTTCCCATCGACCGGCACTCGCTCTCCAGGCCTCACGCGTAGTCGATGACCCACCTGAACATGCTCAAGCAGCACATCTTCTTCCCGTCCATCTCGCGTGATCAGCCTGGCCGTCTTTGGGGCAAGCCGGAGCAAGGATCGAATCGCGGAGCTTGTCTGGCTTCGAGCCTTCAACTCAAGAACTTGGCCGAGCAAGACAAGCACCGTAATCACGGCCGCAGCCTCGAAATACACAGCGATCGAGCCATCATGCAGATGGAATGAGCTGGGAAGGAGCGATGGTGCAACGGTGGCCACCGCGCTGTAGCTATAGGCTGCGCCTGTTCCCATCGCGATCAGCGTGAACATGTTGGGAGCCCGGTTCACTACCGAAGCCCATCCTCGCTGGAAAAACGGCCAGCCGCCCCAGAGCACCACGGGCGTCGCCAGCGCCCATTGCACCCAGTTCCTTACCGAACCGGTGAATACTTCTGGAAACGACACACCAGGAATCATATCGACCATGGCCAGAAACATGACCAAGAGGGATGGCCCGAGACAGATCCAAAACCGCCTGCTCATATCTTCGAGCTCGGGATTCTGCTCATCTTCGAGTGAGACGACTTTGGGTTCCAGCGCCATCCCGCAAATCCGGCAAGCCCCCGGCTGAGTCTCAAGCACCTCCGGATCCATCGGACAGATGTACTCGACCACCCCGCCGGAAGGAACCGGCATGACTCGTGAGGCGCGCTGTTCAGAAGGAGTCAGATAGTGGATCGGATCGATCCGAAACTTGGTGAGGCAACTCGTGGCGCAAAAATAATAGGTCTTCCCCTGGTACTCATAGGAACCGGCTGCCGTAGCCGGCTGCACCGTCATTCCACATACGGGGTCGATCGCCGCAGCGTCCGTTGCAACCGGAGCAGCCTGCATCATCGGAAGGGGCCGTCGTGTGGTCGGCTTAGCGGAACTCGTCGCTCGTGGTTGCAACGCTCGCTCCGGATCGAGCTTAAATCGTTCCAGGCAAGACAACCCGCAGAAGTAGTAACTCAGGCCTCGATGGTCGTGACTGCCGGCCGCCGTAGCCGGATCGACCGTCATTCCGCAGATTGGATCGATCGCCATCACAACTCCGTGAATGGTGATGGGTGATGAGTGACCTGTGGAGAAACCTCGGTGATCACTCCTTGCTCCCTACACATCACCGATCACTCATCACTGCTCACTTCTTCCGATCGTTTTCAAGAATGCTCCGAATGATCATGATGACATTGTCAGGAGTCATGTTTGGGCCATCGACTTTAATATTACCGTCCAGCAAGATCGATGGAGTGGACGACACTTTTATCCGCTCTCCCCACCGCTTACCGTCTTCAACGGCTTTGGCCGGTTTTCCGCCGGCCATCCCGTCTTCAAACGCTTTCGGATCGAGGCCGACTTCCCGAATCAGCACGTCCCGAATCGAGCGATCCAACACGCCGTCAATTTTGTCTTTGTGGATCGTGCGGAACAAGACCGTCTTCATTTCATTGCCCTTACCCATCATCTTGGCCTGCTCATACATATCGAATGGCGTCGGAAGCTTTCCGCGAATGACGGGGAACCCGACCATCGTCACCTCCAACTTGCTGCCGAACTCTTTCACAAGCAACGGCAATCCTGTCTCGTCAAACTGGTGACAATGCGGGCAGTAAAAGTCAGCAAACTCAATCACCTTCACCTTACCGGGTGTATGTGTGGAGACTTCACCCGTCACCACTTCGAACTTGCCCTGGATATCGAGAGGCACCGCGAGGGCCGGTGAGCCCCACAAGGCGACCATGCTCCAGATCATCACCGCGCAAATCACTGCACCCCATTCCGTACACTGTCTGTCCCCCATAATCGACTCCTTTCTTAGATCGACGCTGATCGCTCATTATAGCGAATGTGCCGAGAACTTACTCTCCTGTGTTAGACTGTGGCTATGCGAAGCACCTGTGCGATAGTACTCCGTCTACTGCGGCAAACGAGGGCCATGCTCCCGGCACGTACACTGCTATCTCTCATGGCGTTGCTCGTCATATTGGCAGGTTGTGCCTCGACGCAAGAGGCGGATGAAAGGCAGGGATTCAACTTTCTCCAAGTCAAGGCAGCGCCGGACTCCTTCCAAGGCCAACCGGCAGTCTTCGGCGGGAAAGTCTTGACGGCCCGACGACAGAAAGATGGGACGAAGATCGAAATCCTACAGTTGCCGCTCGATCGATCCATGCGGCCCGGGTACGACTTGACTCAATCACAGGGCCGCTTCATCGCGATCTACCGGGAATTCCTCGACCCTGCGACCATCCCGCCGGGAACCAGAGTCACCGTGACCGGCCAGGTCTCTGGTTCCGTGACGCTGCCATTGGATGAAACGGACTATACCTACCCCGTTCTTACTATCAGTCGTGTGCAAGTGTGGAGCGCGGTGGAAAACCTGGCCCCCCGCATCCGCCCCTATCCCTATATGGGGCCTAGTCCCTATTGGGGGCCCTACTGGGGGCCTTGGCCCTACTACTGGTGAGCAGGCTGCAGTGGGGAACTGTGCGCATCGCAGGCCAATCATCCAAGCTCTCCCGACCCCAATTAGCTCTGCAACAGCCGACATAAAACAATTTCGCCTCGGATTATTCTGGACTTCCGAGGCATTCTGGCGATCTTTACAACAGTTCGCTATTTCATCAATACGTTTCTCCTCTTCATCCTACTTCTCTCATCATCATTGACCTCCAGATTCGACGATCCGCGCAACACGATCGTCGCGGCCACCGAGATTGAGGTACTGGTGATAATGGGCCAGCGCTTTTGGTAGGTCTTTCCGATGCAACTCATAGAAGACACCCAAGTTGTAGTGCGCTTCGGCATAGTTCGGTTTCAGCGCGACAGCTCGCTCATAGGACTGCTCTGCCTCATCAAGCCTGTTGAGACCGGTATAGATGACACCCAAGTTCATATGCGCTTCGGCATACTTGGGGCGGTACCGTAAGACTTCAAGAAATTCCCGCTCAGCCTCCACGGGACGGCCCTGACCCCGATGAATGAACGCGAGGTTATAATGCGCATCCACAAACGCGGGCTTCACCGCGATGGCTTTTCTGTAGGAATCAGCAGCTTCCGCAAGCACGTTGTCCTTCTCCGCCATTCGTCCGGAAAGATACCAACCATCCGCATACTTGGGATCGAACTTCAGCAATCGCCCCACCGTCTCTCGCGCGCCGCGACTGTCGCCCTGCGCCTCGTAGAGCAATGCAAGACTATAGAGAGCATCACGGTGGTTCGGATGGGCGCCCAGTAAGGCCTGATATGTTTTGATGGCCGAGGCGGCATCGCGACGTTGCTCATACAGCTTGGCTAAGTCGAAATACGAATCGGCATGGCGTGGATCGGTCTCAATCGCCCGCTTGAGAGCCTGCTCTGCTTCGGCTGATTTCCCCTGGATCCGATAGACCCTGGCGAGATCCTTCAAGGCATCGGGATAGGCCGGTCTCAGCGCGAGCGCCTGGTTGAATGCATCGACAGCCTGAACCGGCTTCTTCTCTTTGAAATAGATCATGCCGAGCAGATGATGCGCTTCGGCTGAGGTGGGATTCAACTCGATGGCTTTCCCGGCAGCCTCGGATGCCGCGGCAAGGTCACCTTTTCTCAGCAGCGCAGCGCCTCGCTCGTAGTGCTGCTGCGCAACATCCGGTTGCTCTGCCCCTGCCGGGACCGTGACAAAAGAAGCAACTACGGCTAGGCACAGGATGACCCACACCATGGCGCGATGTTGAAGAAGCTGATTCATAGTCAGTTGAGACTTGCCCTTTCCAGGCCTGTACCAGCCCAGCAAACTATAGACGGCAGCAACCATGAAATCAACGAACCAGACAGAAGCACTCGCAGGGTGAGCAGCAGATTCAGCGAGAAGGGATAGGACGATCACCAGGGTGTGAGGAATGGAATATATGATTACAAGACGCGGGCCCTATTTATTGTCCATTTTTTGGTACTCGCGGTACGCCCCAGGCTGAAACGGCAAACCCGCCAATGAGCGCATCCTGCCGAGGAGCCCTTGACGCTAGGCCATCTCAAGACGTGAGAGGATTTCAGCTAACGCTTCTTGGAACCGGCGCGGTGGAGAGCGGCGGCAGCGTCGGAAAGCTCGAGCGCAATAAGCAGCCGCTGTTCAGGGGTGAGTCGGCGGGCTTCGTCAATCTTCCTTTGTGCCAGCATGTCGCCAAGCTTACTGGGCCGTCGCGAAGCATTTCGAGTAAGAGACAAGGATGCGGCTGTAGATTTCGCTTTCATGGCAGCATCATACATGGAAACGACACGCCCGTCACCACTCCACTCGAAGTCGTATCGTTTGACCGAGATGCAGCCGCCGCCTATGGGCGCCTCCGCGCAACACTTGAGCAGTAGGGGAACGCAATCGGATCGATGGATCTCTTAATCGCCGCTCACGCACTCAGCCTTGCTGTGGGTCTCGTGACGAACAATACGAGAGAATTCAGGCGCGCCCCTGGACGGGGACTTCTGGTAACGGCGTAATTTCCGCAACCGGTTGATTACGCTTACACAACAGAATGCGCTCTCCTGGCTTAAGTTCAGACAAGTACTTGGAGAGATGTGTTTTGGCCTCGTGAATATTCAGTTTGATCATACTTGAAGAGTAAGCTGACTTGTAAACCTGGTCAAGGGCTCGATCGTCAGCGAAACGATGGACCGACCGTGGATCGCCACACTTCGGAGGAAAGCTTCAGTCTAATAGCCAGACGTAAGGTCAAGGAACGGCCTCCGTCTTAGCCTTACGAAATGTTGGATTGCAGACCCAGCTCCAACTCTCTTGCGAAGCCAATATGATATTACAAGATGTGACCCCTCTATCGACTCGAAGGATCCCTTAATCGCCGCTCGCGCGCTCAGCCTCACGGTGCGTCTCGTGACGAACAAGACGAGAAAATTTCGGCGCGTCACCCGGGCTACGCTTTGAGAACTGGGTCTAGCGAAGGCGGCAAGGCCGATTACAATTCGGCAAGGCAGAAACAGTTCTGCGGCGAGCATCCAAATGTATGATTACAAGACGCGACCCTACATTACTGGCCGTTCTTCGACTCCTTAAAGATGACGCCTGGGAATCGTGTTCGGGAGACAATCCGTTGATTGAGGCTCTTCTTTCTCTTGCCAGGACAGTTCGCGTATACGCGGAGGCTCTTTCCCTTCGGCACTGTTACCAATATGGTGTGTACCTATCCTCAGCGCTTCCCTTCGCGCGCTTCCTCTCCTCAATGATGTCCGTAAGCTCATCTCTCGATATACAGCAGATTTGCCTGGCCTGGATACACACAAGCGCAACAAAGGCCTTCCCAGCTTTCTGCTCTATGCGTTCAATTTCGTCCAAATGGTCTAGGTAAAAGGTGAAAACGTACTCGTTAAATGTTTTTGTCGGCTTTTCAGCGTATTTCAGAAAGACTGCTATGTCATTGTTCACGAGAAAACTACTTCGAGAGACTCGACCGTCTGCAGTGACCGCTTTGATGGCCGTAAACTGAAGGTGTTCGGCAATTTGAATCAACGCTGCGCCGTGGTAAAAATGATCGTCATTAATTTTCATTGCGCGTCCATTTCATAATACCTGCGCTGAGAAACGCACCCGCTGTTGGCGCATCTGCTCCGGCGTATTATTAAGCTGCCACTCGCTTGCCAGGCGTGGTTCTTACCCTTTTTCGGCTCTCTGGCGCTTTAGCAACATGGTGCCTTCACTATGCGGATAGCCCAGGAAAGCTACAACCTCCCAACCGGTGGCCCCGAGATCATTAAGGCGCTTAAGCTGTTCCGTTAACCAGCGATTCCGATCAAGGGAATGCCCCGGCCCAACTTCTAACGGCCCCAGATCATAAATGTTGGCGAACAAGTATTCCCACTGGGGCATGAAATCCCTCCTGTAAAGCCGGCACGACTAACACTCCGGTTCATCGCCCTGGAGCGGTGGCATAATGACCGAACTCCTTTTTGTCTTTATCTATATCTATGCTGCTGATTACATTTCATGCTCTCCCCTTCATTTGCGCAACCTGCATCACCACATACTGCCACCAACTCTCACCCGCACTCTTATCATTCTTCTCATCTCACTATTAAATACTGCATTAACCATCATACCTATACATTACATATATTACTAATTAACACTATGTTACAAAAAGAGATTACGGCGCGGAGCGTGCGCCTGTCAAGGGCATCAGACGCCTGCGACATTCATCCGGTGCGAGGCTTATCTTTCGCTGGGTTAGGGGGCACTTTACAGGTCGGAGACTTTTACTCTTCTGCTAGGCCGTTCTAGCCCACTCGTGGCGATTGGATTCGGCGACAAGATCGAAGTGCTGGCGCCCAAGCAGGCTGCATAAGAGCTATTTGGGCACGCAAGAATTTCGATGGTCCGTATATATAGCACCACCGCAGGATGCTCAAAATGGCATCCCAGCAAGGCCGCAGGGAGTTCGGCGACCGGAAGCGTACCCTTGCGGTACGTTGCAGGGAGAGGAGCGACTGAGAACGACGCTGGGGGACATTTTCAGCATCCTGCTAAGAGCGAGGTCGGTTGGAACCCGTGAAGGCCTGCTTAAACACCGTGCGTAAGCCAAAGTAGGCAACGGAATCTTTGAGGTTGGAATAGAGCCGCTTGAAGGTTCCCATGTCAGGATTGGTAACATATTCCATCGTGAGAGCGATTCGTTCTTCCCCCTCACCGAGTGGAGTCACCGAATGCCACAGCTTATCTCCGTTGAAGATAACGAGATCGCCTGGTTGTGTAATGAGCTCAAGGTGCTTGGGTTGTTTCACCGGATCGTCTTTGAACAACTCGCAAACCAGTTTGCATTGGGTAGACTTGTCAACGAGCCCCATTAAAATGGTATAGCGAGCCCCCTTGTAGTAGGACGTGTCGTAGTGAAACCCGATATGGTCCCCCGGCTCCGTATAGTAGTAGAGCGCGCAGGAATGGGGATCGTTCTCCGGGCAGAGGCTGAGCTTGGCCCGCACCAGTCGGCTCAAGAAATCGATGATGGCCTCGGATCGATACAGATCGAGAAAGCGCGGGGCCTTCTCCATCACCGTGTAGTAACTCACACTCCCGCCCTTTTTGTGGCCGGGAATGTAGTTGCGATTCAGCAGGCTCTTCACCCCTTGCGCCTGAGGAACGAGATGCTCTTCTACCACCGACCGAGGGAGAAACTGCGGAATAAACAGAAACTCGTTCTGGTCCCAATATTCACGCGAGACTCGATCGAAATCCAGAGTTTTCACCGCCCGCTCGACGGCTTCGGTCACATCGATTATCAAACTTGTCACCAGTATCCTCCCAGTCATCGGCTCAGGAGTCATTGGTCAACGGTCAATGACGATGTCAGGAACTCCTCCCACTGACTATTGACTCATGACCATTGACATCCACCCCTACGGTCCATTCAGCACCGGAGCCTTCACCACTTCCACATCGGCAGGCAATTTCAGGTCGAAGAATGAGTCGGCGAGACCGATGTTGGACTGGAGCGATGAAAATTCAAAACTCGCGACATTGCCACTGGCTTCGTAGAGAGAGATCGTGCGAATGAAATACGTCTTGGGAAACACTTCGATCACGATCCGTTGCAACGATTTCCCTGCCTCACCTTCATGCGATTTCGGCAGGAGGGTGAGCAACGGGATTCCTCCCACGCCACGCCCCTTCCCTGACGTTGGCTCAATATCAAACGACTCATCCAGTTTGGCCGCCCCAAGTAACAGTTCCAACGGAGCCTTGGAGGCTGCCATTTGCGTGAGCTTCCCGACCAGCACTTGCTTATGCTCCGGCACATACACTTTCACGTCGTCACGATTGACGTAGATGTCCTCGATCGACGGGTCGAGATAATTCCACCGTAACCGACCTGGCTTTTTGATATAGACCTTCCCCGAAGACGCGATGGGCCGCTCGAACCCCTCAATCATGGTCTTCTGCGCAAAGTCTGCCTGGATGTCTTTCGTTTTCTCATACCGCGCCTGAAGCTGCTTGACCACCTCCCGCACTTCCTTCGCCGCATTCTCATCGCTCTCTTCAGCGGCAAGAGCGGGCGATGGGAAAAAGCTCCACGCACAAAGAAGCAGTCCTCCCACAACGCATGTCCAATTCAATTTCTTCATCATATCAATCGCAAGGGGAGTGGGGTGGAGGGTTACTGCCACTGCGCGCATCGAACGAGCACATTCTTATCGTGCGCGTTCTGCGAGCACAGCAGTGATCCTCCACTCTCCTCACACTCCTCCATCCCCCTCTCCTATTCCCACCGGCCCTCGCCGCCCCACCACCTCTCTCCGTCCATCCCGACCAGCCGCGCCCACAATGCCATCCGCCTCCATTTGCTCGATCATCCGAGCCGCTCGAGGATAGCCTACCCGCAACCGGCGCTGAATCAGCGACGCGGACGCTGAACCGCTAGATAATACCAACTCTTTGGCTTGTTCGTATACTTCTCCTAGTCCATCTTCTTCTTTCGCCACTTCTTGTTTCAGCGCGATCTGCAGCTCTTGATTATAGGTGGGCTTGGCTTGATCCTTCACGAACTCGACCACGCGGCGGACATCGTCATCCGACACAAACGACCCGTGCAGCCGCATCACACGTCCGGTTCCCGAAGCCATATAGAGCATGTCCCCACGACCAAGAAGCGCCTCTGCGCCGTTGGCATCCAGGATGGTGCGTGAATCGGTCTTCGATGACACTTGGAACGCGATGCGGGCAGGGAAGTTGGCCTTGATCAAACCGGTCAGCACATCGACCGACGGGCGCTGCGTCGCTAGCACCAGATGAATGCCCGATGCGCGAGCCATCTGCGCCAAACGAGCAATCTTGTCTTCGACTTCCTTCGGCGCCACCATCATCAGATCGGCCAGTTCATCGATCATCACCACGATGTAGGGCAACGGCTCCGGCGGAGTCGGAGGCGGCGTGAATGATCCGGGGCTGCCATCCGGGACGACCGTCTCTCCGGCAGAGAGCCGCTCTTCTTCAGACAAAAACTGGATGGGCAATTCCGGCTGGTCCACCTTAGCCGCCGGTTCCGTATCCAATACACCCTGCTTCCCCGCAACTTTCCGATTATACGTCTCGATGTTTCGCACCCCTGCTTCAGCAAGCAATTTGTAGCGCCGCTCCATTTCAGCCACGACCCAACCGAGCCCACGCGCCGCCGACTTGGCATCGGTGATGACCGGCCGTAACAGGTGAGGAATGCCGTCGTACGTTTGGAATTCGAGCATCTTGGGGTCGATCAGGAGCAGCTTGACCTCATCGGGTCGCGCCGAAAACAGCAGGCTCAAGAGCATCGTATTGAGACTGACGCTTTTCCCAGCCCCCGTAGCGCCGGCGACCAGCAAGTGCGGCATCGTTTTCAGATCGGCGATCATGGGGGCCCCGAAGATGTCCTTCCCTAACGCCAAGCTGAGCTTCGATCTGGCGCGCGAAAAAGCCTCGCTTGTCATCACTTCTTTCATCGATACCGTTTCGCGATAGAGATTCGGCACCTCGATCCCGACCACCGACTTTCCTGGAATCGGCGCAACAATCCGGAGGCTGATCGCCTTCAGCGCCAATGCCAGATCGTCGGCAAGGTTCACGATGCGCGCGACCTTGGTCCCCGGCGCCGGCTCGAACTCGTACATCGTCACAACTGGCCCAGGGCGAACTTCCGTCACCTTTCCTGCAATGCCAAAACTGAGTAGGGCGCGGGTCAGCACATCGGATTGCGCCTTGATTTCTTCCTCCGTGACACGTCCGAGCGGGCCTGACGGATCGCTCAAGAGGACAGCCGGATCCGGCAAGATATAGTCCCCCGCCTTCGTGTGGGTAGTCATGACCTGTTTATCCGACTCAGACTCAATCGGCTCAGCCGGTTCGGGAATCGGTTGCCGTGACGGCTGAATGACCGGCCAATTCAATTCCGGTTCTGCCATGGCCTCTGGAAGCGTCTCTTCGATCACCGCGCGAATGGCAGAAGACGATTTCTGTCTCGTTTTCCGTGGAGACTCGCGAACAGCTTCTTCTTCCTCCGGCCGATCCGGGATCAACGTCCGTGCCCGATTGAACATCCAATTACCCCACCCGGGAATCCGCCGGGCAATCTCAGCCAGAGAGATGGGCGCCGTGAAGAGCAGGGAGACCAGTAACCCCGCCACGATCAAAATATGGGCGCCAGTACTTGCAAAATAGGCTCGTAAACTCTCGGCCAGCACTTGTCCGAAGATGCCTCCCGCCATCCCTCGATTAATAAGGCCGCTGGCGACGGTCGGCACTGCCATGACTTCGAGATGGAACAGGCCGCTGAGAAACAACAATACCGCCAGCGAGGCGCCGGCGTTCCGCAGACGAATCGACAGATCGCTCTGTGTAAAACACCGAGCACCTAAGAAACCGAGGAGAATGGGAAATAAGTAGGCGGCCCCGCCGATCGACCAGAATAGGGCAGACGCGAAGTACGCACCGACCGAACCAATGAGGTTTTTAGATGGAATGGCTGCAGTGGCCCCGGCCTTGAGTTCCCCCGGAACAAAGGACAGCATGCTGAGCAGCGTCAAGAGCGCCAACGCGATCAGGACAACCCCGATCACTTCTCGCTTGATATGTGAGGAGGGGGGAACGGCGCCGCGGGCCTCGCCCCGCTTGGCCGAAGTGGATGCACCCATAGAACGGATGCTAGCACAGGGAATTGGTCATTTCAAACGAAGACGCCGTTGGAACCACGCCACAGAATACACTTACAGCTCATCAACCGAGAGCGAGAGCGAGCCGAAGAAAATCATCAACTGACAACGTCTCTGCTCTGCGGCTTGGAGCAATATCCAATCGCTGCAATGTTTCAGTCACAGAATGAAGTGCATACCCTTCGTCGCGAAGGGAATTCACAAGGGTTTTCCTTCGATGCGCAAAGGCGGCCTTCACCAACGCGCGAAATGCGACGGCTTCCTGCCGGCTGAGCCTCGCGCCTTCTTTCATGCCCAACCGCACCACCGCAGAAGCCACGTCCGGTCTGGGGCGGAAACACTGGGCCGAGACACGAAACGCTTTCGAAATGACTGCTGAGTACTGCGCCATGACGGAGAGCACGCCGTAGTCGGACCCGCCTGGCTGTGCCACCAATCGATCAGCCACTTCGTCCTGCAACATCAGCACCATCCGCGGAAACCGGCCCCGCTGATCGAGTAATCGAAACAGCAACGGGGTTGAAATATAGTAGGGTAGATTGGCTACGACGACCGTCCCCATCGGCAGGTTCTCGACCGGATACGCCAACGC
The DNA here is from genome assembly GCA_005116885.1 of Nitrospira sp. Taxonomy (GTDB): domain Bacteria; phylum Nitrospirota; class Nitrospiria; order Nitrospirales; family Nitrospiraceae; genus Palsa-1315. The sequence continues at coordinate 196,001 of SWDP01000037.1, read as the reverse complement.
ATCATCACAGACCAACTCCACATTCGGAAACTCCGCCTGCCTGGTTTCGAGATAGGCATGGAGTCGTGGATCTACTTCGACCGCCGTCACATGACCGGCTGCGCGGCTCAAGGCCTCGGTCAGAATGCCGCGTCCTGGGCCGATTTCCAATACATGGTCACCGGGTCGCAGTTCTGCCAGCGCGACGATTTTACGCACGATGTTGGGATCGATCAGAAAATTTTGGCCAAGTCGTTTGTTCGGCGGAGGGAGGTCGGTAATGGACACAAGTCAATTCCCGCTGGAAGGAGGCGGCGCTGCTTGCGCCAGTCGTTTCGCCAGATCTGCCAACGGGACTCTGAAATAGTCGGTGAGGTCGGTAAACTCCTCCACGAGGTCATTGGTAAAAGAAGGCCCCGGCTGCAGGGCGGCAAACTTCTGCCCTTCCTTCTGGCCCAGAGACTCAGTGATGAGCGCGCTCGTTCTCGCTTTCCATTTGGCCACTCGTTCGGCTCCGGCAACGGTATTGAGTGTCTCCATGGTCTCATGAAAAATCTGATCCAATTCCTTCAACTGCTTCTGAAGCATGTCGCGCGTGGCTTCTGATTGGTTGGTCATCAATAGGCTCCTGTTACTCTGGTCTATTTGGTGTATCTCGTTTGTCTGGTTGGTTTGGTTCATTGAAGTTTCCGTCAACCAAACAAACCTTTCATCAACGTTTTTGGGCTAGCTTGGCAGCCAGCGTGATCGCCTCGATGAGACTGCCGGGGTCCGCCACACCCTTCCCGACAATATCGAATGCCGTGCCGTGGTCGACCGAGGTGCGAATGATCGGCAACCCCACGGTCAAGTTGACACAGGTGCCGAAGGCGACAAGCTTTAGAGGAATGAGCCCCTGGTCGTGGTACAGAGCCACCACACCGTCGTAGTCGCCTCTCGCCGCCTTGCCGAACAGCGTGTCGGCCGGCAAGGGATCGCTGGCACGAATGCCCTGGGCTTGCGCAGCACGAGCCGCCGGAAGAATGACCCTCGCCTCTTCGTCCCCGAATAGTCCATGTTCTCCAGCATGAGGGTTCAACGCGGCAACACCAACCCTCGGGTTTTTGATTCCGAACAAATCTTGTAATGCCAGATGAGCCAACCTGATCGCTTTTTCAATCTTGGCCTGAGTGAGGAGTGCCGGTAAATCCTTGATCGCGACGTGGGTCGTCACAAACATAATCCGTAGCGGGCCGCCGACGATCATCATGCCGGATTCCGGTGTCGCAGTCAGATCTGCGAGCAATTCCGTATGGCCGGGGAAATGGCAGCCTGCCAGGTTGATCGCTTCTTTGTTGATCGGCGCGGTCACGATGCCGTCGATACAACCCAGCTGCGCAAGCTCCACGGCCTTCTTGATAAACAGTACGGACGCCGCTCCGGTTTCAGGCGCCGCGACTCCACGCGGAAACCGCCCAAGGGAACGATCGAGCGGATCCAGCACAGCAAGCTGATTGGACCGCGGAGGCACCGTTTCGTGACCCTCCACGCGGATCACGTCCATCTTGAGTTTCAGCTTCTTAACCGTCTGTTGCATCACCGGGAACGAGCCGATGACAATCGGACGACACAGTCGCCGCAACGATTGGCCTGCCAAAGCCTTTGCAATCACCTCCGGGCCAATCCCCGCTGGATCTCCCATCGTGATGCCGAGAAGAGGTTTGTCTGGTTTGTTTTGTTTCTTTGGTTTGTCTCGTTGGAACTTCATTGATTCGCTCCTAGTTGAAACCAAACAAACGAAACAAACCAAAAAAACCAGACAAACCCTCTCACCTGGTCACCACCCATACAGGTACACCACATACCCTATATAAAGGATGGCGCTCCCGCTCAGCAACCAGGGCCGCCAGAGAGCACCCCACGCCGCCTGTGCCAACAAGAACGTGGCAGCGGTCACCGCGAGCACCATCGTAATCAATGCCGTTGGCGCGAGGGTCCAGTCCGTCCCCAACAGCCCGATCGAGACCGGAATGGTGCTTTGGAAGACGATCGCACCGGTGACATTCCCTACTGCTAAGCGATCTTTCTTCCGGTAAAGCCAGAGAAAACTGTTCGACATCTCAGGCAACTCGGTCGCTAAGGGAGCGACAAGGAGGGCCAGAATCAACGGAGAAATCGACAAGGCATTCGCTATTGTTTCTGCGGCGAGCACAAAGAGATGTGCGCCGAGCGCGAGCCCGGCCAGGCCGATGATGGCTTGAAGACCGATGACTCCAAACGACGGAATTGCCGACTTCCTGGCAAAAAGCAGCGGCTCAAGTCCCCCTTCACCCCCCTCCTCATCAGTTTCACTGAACTTCAATTTGACGTAATAGAGGTAGAGACCCAATAACCCCACGGCGGCACTGGCGTGTACCAGTCGAGATGGAATAAACACACAGGCCAGCGCGACCATGTAGGCCGCCACAAAGAAGGAGAGATCACCCCTTACATCACGATAGTTCAAGTGAAAAGAGGCGGTTCGCTTCCCCAATCCTGCATACACCATCAGCAAGACGGCCAAGATGGGGATCACCAGGGTGGTCAGCATGAAGGGCGCGCCAAGGATCGCACCCAACCCCACCTCTGCTTCGGCCCGGCTGTCCCCGAAAAAAATGGCGATGACGGGGATCGACGTTTCGGGAAGCGTGGTGCCGATGGCCGCCAACACACCGCCAACGGCGCCTTCGGACAGATTAAATCGTTTACCTACCCACTCAATGGCGTTCGTGAAGAGAGTGCAGGCGCCGAGCGTGACCCCGACGGATACAAGAAACAGGAGGGTATAGAGTAGGACCGTCATCCCCGGCCCGTCGACCTAGCTACCCGCTGTCTGGCATAGGTGAGGGCCGCGTCTTCGAGCACTTCCATTATGGGGCGGCCCGTTCGTTCGGCGATCCGCTTGCAATCGAGATATTCCGGAGCCGCTTTAGCCGTTGTCTTGCTCACATCGGCTATCTTCATCCGAACGACTCCCCCTCGCACCTTCACTGAGACAAATCGCCGCGGGAGAATCTGTCGCACCACTTCACGAATCCTGACTCCCAATGCCGTCGTTTCGTGAAACAGGACGTCAAGAATCTGATCCTGCTGTGCCGGGGCTGCAAGACAGGTCAGCACAATTCCGGGGCGCCCACGTTTCATGATGACCGGCGCCAGCGTCACATCGAGCGCCCCACATGCGAAAAGCTGTTCCATCACATATTCGTACGTTTGCGGATTCACATCGTCGAGGTTCGTTTCAAGCTGCAGCACGGTATCCCGCTCGCGCACTCCTCGGGACGGCGGGTTGGAGAGAAACACCCGCAGAGCATTTGGCCAGCCGTCGGGATCGGCATCGCCTGCTCCATAGCCGATGGCGGTCGGCGTCATCACCGGCATGGGGCCGAACTCAGACGTCAGCGTGCGCAAGAGGGCCATGCCGGTCGGCGTGGTAAGCTCGCGAGGAGGACCGGCGCTGTAGATCGGAATCCCTTTTGCCAGAATGGCCACTGCCGGACCAGGCGCGGGTAATATCCCGTGAGCGGATTGCAGCGTCCCCGCTCCAACATTGACGGGAGAAGACGTCACACGCGTCACGCCCAACAGATCGCAGCAGATCAGCCCGCCGACGATATCGACAAACGAATCCAATACCCCCACTTCATGAAAATGGACATGATCCTTGGCGACACGGTGGGCATGCCCTTCCGCTTCAGCCAACCGATCGAACACCGATCGGCTCTGCTGCTTGACCTTGTCGGAAAGCCGACTCGCAGAGAGAATGGCGCGAATCCGATGAAGA
>SWDP01000037.1:186850-192120 GCA_005116885.1 Nitrospira sp. | reverse complement strand
GGAACTGGCCCCTATCAGTACGAAGTGCGAGCCAAATTGCTGGCAAACGGCGAGAAGGGTCCCAGAACGCAGATAGTCTCCTGGCCGAAACGGGGAATGATCGAAGTGAAGTAACAACCTGTAAAAAGTGAACTGTTACACGTGAGAGGTGATCATCAAGACCTCACCTCTTATCTTTTCACTTTTGACGTGTTACATCTCACGCCTGTCCCAGCACATTGATGCGATGCGCAAGACAGCCGGCCCCGAAGCCATTGTCGATATTCATCACCCCAACCCCTGCCGCGCAGGAATTCAGCATCGTCAATAAGGCAGCGAGTCCACCGAAACTTGCGCCGTAGCCCCGGCTCGTCGGCACAGCCACGACCGGGCAGGGAACCAACCCACCGACTACGCTCGGCAAGACTCCGTCCATCCCTGCGGCTACCACCACTACCCGGGCTTGCATCAGCCGGCTCTGACGCTCCAGCAGCCGATGAATGCCGGCCACGCCCACGTCATAGAGCGTCTCAACCCGGCTCCCCATCACTTCCGCCGTCACTCTCGCTTCTTCTGCGACAGGAATGTCCGAGGTGCCGGCGGTGATCACCAAGATGTGCCCTTGGAGCCGCCGCTTTGGGTCACGGATCGACACAATGCGCGCCTCGTCATGATAGACCGCTCGACGGTCTAGCTGCTTGATGAGCCTGCCCACTTGGCGAGTTGCCCGCGTCGCCAACAACGGACGATGGTGTTTCAACAATGCCTTCGCAATCGCGCGAATCTGGGCCGACGTCTTTCCCTCGCAGAAGATGACCTCGGGAAACCCCTGCCGTAATGACCGATGGTGATCGACGGACGCAAATCCAAGATCCTCGTAGGGCAAAGTGCGGAGCTGCCCGATCGCTGCCTTCACGGGCAAGGCACCCTTCTGTACCTCCATCAACAGTCGTTCAAGCGCCTCAGGATTCATGGCTGGCCTTTCTCCGGCTTGGCATCGCGCTCCATCAAATCGGTCACCGCCTTGCGGCACGACTTCCCCTCGAATACCACCGCATTGACCTCTTGCACGATCGGCATGTCGACGCGATGGCGTCGCGCAAGTCCTAACGCCGCCTTCGCCGTCCGCACCCCTTCGGCCACGGCCTGCATGCTGCCGAGGATCATCTCCAGCCGCTCACCCTTCCCTAATCGAACACCAACCGTGTGATTTCGGCTCAACGCTCCCGTGCAGGTCAACATCAAATCGCCGACGCCGGATAGTCCGTAGAACGTTCGCGGATCCGCGCCCATCGCGACACCCAATCGTACCATCTCCGCTAATCCCCTCGTGATCAACGCCGCCCGCGCATTGTGACCGAGCCCCAATCCATCCACCACGCCGGCTGCAAGCGCCATCACGTTCTTGAGTGCTCCGCCGAGTTGGACACCCAAGACATCGCTGTCGGCATATACCCGAAAGGACGGTGTCATCAACGCCGCTTGGAATGTCTTGACCAATTCCACATTCTTTCCGGCTAAACAGAGCACCGCCGGCTTCCCTGCACTGACTTCTGCGGCGAAGCTCGGGCCAGACAACACCATAAGACCCTGGTGCATGGCCGGAGGAAGGACGTCGGTCATGACGTGAGTCATCAAATTCAACGTATCTTCTTCAACCCCCTTCGTCGCACTGACGAATGGGATTGGAGTGGAGAGCGATCGGACCAGCTCGCGCAAGACGGGACGTGCAACGTGTGACGGGACCACAAAAAGCAGCCCCTCGCTCTGTTGGGTGATATCGACCAACGACCCGGTAGCCACGAGCGAGGCAGGGAGTGAGACGCCAGGCAAGAAGACCGGATTCTCGTGTTTCCCGTTGATGGCATCCACCACCTCTCGTTCATAGGCCCAGAGCAGAGTTCTGAGACCTTTCTCCGCGAGATGTTTCGCCAGAGCTGTGCCCCACGCACCGGCTCCGATGACTCCTATGCAATGGATGGATGGCATGAATGAAACGTGTGTGCGACGGAAGGGATATATGACTTGGATGTGTTCTGCCTCCCAGATTATAGGAAGCAGTTCTTTCACCTGTCAATGAAGGAGAGACAATCCTCGACATGTATCACGCCAACCAGGCTCCATCGTCCTGCCGACACAGAGCCGGAAGTGTGGGGACATAGGCTATATTCGCAGCATGCCAGATTTTACAATTCCCTTGCCCTGACGCACCGGACGATTAGGATGAAGTACAGCCTCGTAAGAGTTACACGCAAGGGAGACCGCTATGAACACCCTCCAATCGACAAGGCATTTCGCGCTCAAGAGTCTACTGGCTTTGCTGACTCCGATTGTGTTCTTCGCACCTCACGCCTATGCAGAAACCTACGTGGCAGGGCAGGTAGGAGTTACGTTGCCTTCAATCGGTTCCGGACTCAGTAATACCGACCTGACGGGGGTCTTTATCCAGGGGTCCACACTTTCCGATCAGGCACTCACGTCCTCTATCCTCTATGGAGCAAAAGTAGGGCACTACTTCACTGCTGTACCTTGGGTAGGCTTGGAAGCCGAGGTCTACAATACAACGCCTCACATCAAGCAGCAGTCGCTGGAGTTTTTTGCACCGTCAGGAGCAAGCGTTGGCTCTGCAAACGTCACTGGTGCGAACTTTCGAGTACTTACGCTCGCACCGCTGAATGTGACGTTTCGTTACCACAAAACACGACTTCAACCGTACATTGCCATTGGACCTGGGATATTCCTTGCTCGATTGAAAGATCCCTCTCTAACTTCTGATAACACCCAATCTGATACGGCATTCGGACTCAACGCTCAAGTAGGTCTCCGATACTACATCACCAGACATTTCACAGTATTCGCTGAGGGCAAGTTCAATCATGCGCGATTCAACTTTCCCGAAACGCCCCCTGGGTCCAGCTTCAATTTATTTGGTTTCAACAGCACCTATAATATGTTTCATGTCGCCTTTGGATTGAGCTACAACTTCTGATCAATAAACCCGCCGCTCCCGCTTACATCTAGTAAACCCGCTCGGTTCCGTGTAGCTTACACACGGAACCGCCTATGAAAATTTGCCCATCCTGTCGACGCGAACTCCCGGAGATTAGCCGTTACTGCTCGCAGTGCGGACAACGGCTTCACGCAGACCACGTCGACGCCTCCCCGCCACCGAAGCCATCACCACCAAGTGTGACAGCGAAACCAGGACAGCTTAACGTCGAAATCCTGTACGGCATGGTCGCCACGCTCTCCCTCGCAATCCTCTTCCCACCTTGGGAAACCCCGCCGTCACAGGCTCCCGAATTCCTCGGCCTGCATTTTATCTTGAACCCACCGACACCCGAAGCCATCGTGAGCCGACTGTTGCTGACCATCGAGCTCGTCACGATTGCCATTGCCGGGTTGTATGGATCGTTTTTCTTCCGGCAAAAAAAACCCTAGCGAGTCAACGGTCAATAGTCATCAGTCATTGGTAGGTGACAAGAGGGCGGGTAGTCCTCAACGATTGACCAATGACTATTGACTGATGACCGATGCCACTCTCAGTCCAACGCTAAAGTGAGGCATTTCGCCGAGCCACCCGACTTCATGAATTCATCGAGCGGGACTGGATGGGGGATATAGCCGCGCGAGGTCAAGAGAGACTCTGTTTCCGGACAGCCTGCGGGGAGCACAACGTGTTTCCCGACACAGACGGCATTGCAAGCAAACCTGAGAGCCTCAGTTTCCGGCACCACAAGACGTCTGGAAGGAACAACCCGTTCGGCAAGAACTTCTTGCCCGTAGTGATCGAAGGCGGGAGGAAAGTACAGGAGTTCACCCCCGCTCAAGGGACACAGGCAGGTATCAAGGTGATAGAACCGGTTGTCGATCAGTTCGAGTGGGATGATCTCTCGATGAAACCACTCGCTGAGCGTCGGGAATACACGGATATCCGATCGTTGTCGATAGCCGCCGAACCAGGTGTCGGGAAATCCCAGGAGATCCCCGGCTCCCTCGAAGAAGCGGCCCGGATCCAGTGTCACGACTTCGTACCCCTGCCCGCGAAACCATTCTTCAAAATACGCCTCTTCCTTCCGCCGCTCGGCATAACGAAAACGGCTCGGCACCGCTCTGCGTCCAACGACGATACCGGCGTTTGCCGTGAATACTAGATCCGGCAATCCCGGCACCGGCTTCATCCGTTCCAGAACCGCCCCCACGTCCTGTTCAAGCACCTGCATGAGATGATGCCACTGGCTGACGGCCCGATCTGAATCGACAGCATTCGAACGGCGCATCCAGGGATTGATTTCATAGTCGATACTGAAATAGTCAGGGGGACAGACTAATAGACGACTCATCGCTTCCACCCCAACTCACGCGCCAGCTCGCTCAGAAACGACGCGGCATCCATGACCAGCCCGACAGCCTGGAAACTTCCTCGGCCCGCAAGCTTCGTCGGGACAGCTGGGTTGACATCGACGCAGACGGACGGGATCGTAGCCGGCAACAAATTCCCTGTTGCTACCGCGTGCAGCGTCGAGGCGACGAGCAGAGCTAGTCCGATACCGGGGATCGCCGCACGCATGGCTGTCTGGGCTTCCAGCGAATCCGTGATCACGCCGGGCAACGGACCGTCATCGCGGATCGTGCCAGCCATCACGACGTGAGCACCCCGCCTGACACAGGCCGCCATAATTCCGGTCTTGACGACTCCCGACCTCACCGCTGCCTCGATGCTGCCGATGGCTCTGATCCGATTAATGGTTCGCAGATGGTGTTCATGTCCATGCGGCACAGCCCGACCAGCCGCATGCCCATAGCCAAGGGACGTGCCGTAGAGATCGACTTCCATATCGTGAGCCGGCAGCGCATTGCCGCAGAACAAGACATGGATGAACTCTTCGTCGATAAGCCATGCCAGCGCTTCACGCCCGCCGGCATGAACGATCGCCGGCCCCCCTGCCAGCAGCACCTTACTGCCAACTTTCCCTTCCCGAAATCCTACGCGCAACTGCACGAGGCGCTTGGCAATATCGCTGATGACGCGCCCGTGGGGACGCTCGGACGAGACCTGCGATTCCATGAAGCTGAACACATCGCGATCACGTGGCCGTTGGAGAGGGGTCACTCGCACGCCCTCACGACCGATCACAACCTGATCTCCCCGCTTCACCTCTCCCATCGGAACAGTCCTCGCGGTCAGACGAACTTGGTCCACTCGAATGCCCAGATCCATCTCGATCCCCTCCACCTCCACCCACTGTTCGCGCAGGCGCACCTGGGTAGACAAATGGGTCGTCGCGTAA
>SWDP01000037.1:183320-186750 GCA_005116885.1 Nitrospira sp. | reverse complement strand
CCAGTCGCCAACCAAGATACGATCGAGTCGATCGAGTCGCCTGGCCAACATGCCATTAAAAAAGTGTGATTGATAGGCATTGAGATACCACATGCGCTTGGACCGGCTCAGCTTGTTTCGACGAGCAGGGTCCACCAGGAGTTCGGCTCCAGTCTGGTAGTTCTGTCCGCTCCGCCCTTGCCGTTGTGGGCCGAAATAGTTCGGTACGCCTCGTCGCATCAGCAAGTCTGTGACCAGGGGCACTGTCTCCCGGGCATGTGTGGCGACATCTCGAATCACCAACCGAAAGTGATTGCCTGCATGAGGCCCCGGACGCAAGCGATTACGATGCCGCCCGAGCACCTCCACAGACAAGAGCTGCTCGTCCACTTTCAATCGATCCAGCTTGTCAGGCGTGACCCCGAGAAGCGAGACCATCTGCGTGGTTACGGCCCGGGCATCTTTGAGGCCTGCCACTCCAATCGCTTGCGCTTTCACCCCCAAGACTGAAGAGAGGCGCAGGACGAGATCTGGAGTCGAAAGCAGGCGCTTTCTGATTTTGATGTAGAGATGCTCGCCCTCTCCACAAGGAAGATACAACGGATGTTCCTCGACCTGGAAATCTTCCGGAAAAGCCCGCATCTGTCCGCCGATACCCGGCAATGTGGCTGTCAAAAACGGCATGGTCATGATGTAGTAAGTCCCTTCTTCGTTCTCACAAGATCGCGATCACGGTTCAGTCAATCTCGATGGGGGAGAGACGACACGCATGGTATACTTTTCCCATGTTATTCCGTCCAGTGATGATCCCATGGCCTAAGGCCCGCCTATTCACGGCAGGCCTGTCCTTCACCATGCTCATGTGCGCGCTGTTCCCAGGAGACTCGTTGGGTAGAGACAATACGATCTTTCAACAGTTTACCCAGCACATCGGCCGGCAGATCCACAAAGACAAACAGGCCTTTGCGCAAGCGAACACCTGCGTCTTATGGTTTTATAAAGCGGGAAAGGCGCCTCCCCCAACCGTGCAGGGAATCGGCTGGAGCCCTACTCTCTTATCCCAGGTCGAAATGGATTGCCTTCGCCACTATCCAAGGGGGATGGATGATGCGCGAAATGATCTTGCCAAGACCCAGGCATTGCTCTCGGTCAGCCTGACTTTCTATCAATTCGCACTGGTCGCCGACCGGGATGACGATGCGACCTACAGTTCCGTCGAACTTCAAGACATGCTCCGCTCCCTCACCCTCTCGTACCACGACGAGGAACCCACCCCGAAGCAGGTTACCGCACTCATGGAGCAGTTCGATAGCTGGTATCACAGCCGCAATATGGACGCCTTGATGCAAGGCATGAGCGATCTGTATGAGCGGGGCTATCGCGTCACCCCCTCCGATCGTGTCGAGCTGGATCGGGTGATGGGATGATACGACGGACAATGTCCTGGCCCGATCGAGCCCGTTCGTTCATCGGATATTGCCTGAGTGAACCCTTCTATCGAGCCTTTAGTCGCGTTCCCAGTTGGGAGGTCGGACTCTCCACTCACGAGATCTCACGACTCACCTATCCGCACAGCCCCTTGGCAGGGCGACGAGCCGTTCATCTGAGCGACCTGCATCTCGACCACTATCAGCCACGGCACGATCTCATCGTCGCCACCATCGGCAAATTCCAGCCGGACTGGATCTTCGTCACCGGCGACCTGCTCAACGTACCGGAGGGACTGCCGCATGTCTTTCGATTTCTCTCGAGCTTGCGCACGATTGCGCCGGTCTTCATCACATTGGGCAATCACGATCACTACAGTGGCGTGCCGATCGATCAGTATTGCGAACTTGCCGATCGCAATAAAATTACCCTCCTTGAGTTCTAATTCCAAGTGCAACACTGCCGGCCCTGATGGGCTACGGTGTTGCGCCATCCCACGAATCCGATGCTGCTTGTCGCCCAGCGCCCGCTGCAAGGTCGTCGCAAAAAGTTCACGTAACGCAGGCGTGACAGACTCCAAGCCTTTGGCGCGATACTCGTTCACTTCAATCAAGGCAAAGGCGATTTCCAACTTCTTCTCTTGTACCGTAGCCTGATTGAACGCGGCTATTAACTTTGCACGTTCACGCCGTTGCCCCCTGCGGCGGTTGAATGCCCGAACCAACAGAAACAACCCCGCCGCGATCACCAACCCCGCAAACGCCACGGGAATAGCTTGATCGATCACATAATCCTGGGTATCGAACGACAGACGCTTCCAGACCCAAACGCTGGTAATGACGAGGCCGAGAATGATTCCAATGGCGACTAAATTGGTCTGGCCGGATTCAGAACGAGTGCTCATGGGGAACGCATCATATCAGGCTGGGGAAGGGAGCGAAATGACACCCGTTCCAATTCCTTGCTCCCGGAACGCGCACCCTCCGAAGGGCCTCGTTCGACGGCCGCACCTAGACCAATGGGTATCCTCCCTAGAGAGGAAAAACAAGCGAGCTTGGAGGGCCATTTAGAGTAGGTGACAGTCGCTCGATGCGCGCAGTGGAGACCACACCAGCCACCTCGCTGAATGCGTGTAAAGAATTGCGTTCATCCGAGATAGCACGTTCATGAATCGTGAACAACGTGATTTAGTGAACGTAACCGACTAAATCAGCCTAAACAGCGACTATAATTCGCCATTGAAGGCGCGGTGGTACATTGGCTGAAAGAGGTCGTCGAGATGGCGTCGGAAGACGGCTTGCTACACTTTATTTGGCAGCTAACTAGAAATGCCTGACGGTCACTACACTTCTTCTTTCACCGTGTTATGGCCGCGCCTGGCTCCGCGGTTTATACAGGTATTTCTGGAAGCCCACGAAGACGTTTCCATTGGGCCGACCTGCAAGTCCTGGAGGAAGACCAGACCACTCCTCACCGACCGTAAAACACTGCCAAGTTTTCGAGTTCTCATTCAAGACTTCGGAAACGGCGTGCAAGGTCAAGCCATCGCCCCCACACTCGCTCCACCTCTGTCCAACTCAATTACCATTCGTAATTTATTGTACATACTTCCATTGCATCGCTTTGTCCGTTGCTTTCCCGAGGCAGAACCGATATGACTCTGTCGCCCAAAGACGTATTATTTTATCGTAAAATAACTCGTATGGCCTTGCCAATACTGACCGAACACGTTGAGCGAACCATTCTGCTTATCCGTGGACATCGAGTGATGCTGGATACAGATCTGGCAATCCTCTACGGTGTGCCAACAAAACGGCTCAATGAACAAGTCAGGCGCAACAAGAAGAGATTTCCTTCCGATTTTATGTTCCAGTTGACGCCCGAAGAGGTCGAACGTTTGAGGTCGCAATTTGCGACCTCAAAAACTGGACCAGGGGGAAGGCGCTATCGCCCCTACGCATTCACCGAGCAAGGCGTGGCCATGCTCTCAAGCGTGCTGCATAGCGAGCGCGCTTTCCAAGTG
>SWDP01000037.1:177261-183220 GCA_005116885.1 Nitrospira sp. | reverse complement strand
GGAGTACGCCGCCCACAACACATGTCCAATTCAATTTCTTCATCATACTAATCACGAGGGGGTAGCCAAGGCTGCCCTTTACTGCGCACATCGAGAGGCCACCATCAATCCACATGATCCTTCTAAGCTTATCAATTTTTTTCTCTGGGAAGGACACCCATGTTGGTCCCACTGCGGCCGTCGAACGAGGCCCTTCTCAGGGCGCGCGTTCCGCGAGCAAGGAGGGCACCTGGCCGCTCCCCGCCTCCCCTCTTGAATCTTCGTCCTAGCACGGACTATCCTTCCGGCATGGAATTGCCGGATCTGAAGGACGATCCCTACCTGAAAGTGTTGCGACCACTCGTTGAGGCGTACCTGGCCTTCTGGCGCATCGACATCCGCCATATCAAATCGTTGCGGCTGACGCCCTCACAGTTCGATGTCATTGCGACGCTAGGAGATACAGAGGGCATGACCTGCTCAGCACTCTCGGCCCAGACGCTCGTGACCAAAGGCACGCTCACCGGCGTCCTCGATCGCCTCGTCGCCAAAGGCCTGATCCGGCGGGATGCAATGAAAGGAGATCGCCGTTGCACAAAAATTTCATTAACCGCGAAAGGCGATGCGCTGTTTCGAAAAACATTTGCGGCCCACATGGCCTTTCTTCGTCCATTCTTTGAACGGGCCTTGAGCCCCGAAGAGGTGGACCAGACTCGCGCGCTGCTCCTTCGTCTTCGGGACAGCTTCCGCCAAGAAAGTTGAGGTGATCTGACCCAATGCGCTTAACCATTCTCGGCTCCGGCACAAACATCCACCCCACGCGCGCAGCCTCAGGCTATCTCGTTCGCACCGACCAGACGATCCTGTTGGACTTTGGCCCGCGCACGTTGTCGAATTTACTAAAGACCGGCGTGAACCGGCATCGAATTACCCACATTCTCTTTTCCCACTACCATGCCGATCACTTTTCCGACTTCATCACCTATTTCTTCGATGCGATGATCTTTACGAAATACCAAGGAGGAACGCGGCCGCCGCTCACGGTGATCGGCCCTCGCGGGACCAAGAAATTCTTCCGGACTCTCTTTGCGACCCTACCAGGCTTTACGGAGGCACCGTTCGCGATTCATTTCAAAGAAGTAGCTGATCGGGCGTTTATGATCGGAAAGACGAAAGCCTCAACGTACCCCAGAGGGTACGCCTCCGGTCTTCACTCGCTGCGGCCTTGCTGAACGGGCTTTTTGAGCATCCTGCGGAGTTGGTAAAACTTTCGGCCAGTTTCGCGATGCTCGCGCGAATAACGAGATACGTTTCACTTTTCACGAATTACAGTCCGCCTTCGCGGTTATCGCATCCTAGGATCTCGATAAATTTTGTCAGGCGGGCGTTCTTGATGGGATCATCGAGTTTGGCATAGATGGCCAAGAGATTCTTGATCATGCGGGCGAGAATGGCCCGCACCGGACTTTCCTGTAGATACTTCTCGTCGAATCCATAGCCGGCTTCCGTCAGAAAGCGTTGGCAATTTTTCTCGGTCAGTAACGCCCCCCCATTGAAACAATCGACGAAAATCTTGTAGCGATCCGATTCGTATTTCACTAAGAAATGGCCCGGCATCCCGATCCCATGAACCGGAAGACCCAGCCGCTTTCCGACAAGGAGGTACACCGTCGAGAGGCTGATCGGAATACCCGTTCGTCGATCGATCACACAGTTGAGGTAACTATTCTCCAATTCATAATAGTTCTTCGTGTTGCCTTTGAAGCCCTGCTCCGTAAAGAGGTATCGGTTCAGGGTCTTGATCGTTTCTTCTCCCGATGCGCGAGGACCGATCCGATCTTGCACTTCCTGCGCCATTTCATCGAGTTGTCGCGCATACGACGTGACCATCAGGGAGGGATAGGCATACCTGGCGACCAGGAAGGCGCCACGTTCGAGATCCATCTGACCATCCGGCTGCGCCACCAGCTGCGTGAGTTCATCTTCGAGATGTCCACCGCGAATTTCTTCGAGCACCGAAACAAGGCGGTCAGCCATTTCCGGCTGTTCGATTTCCGCTTCCTGAAGCAAGGGAACCGCAGTGGGGCCGATGTCGATGAGTTTTCCACTGATGGTCCGGACGATCTTCTCGTCTTCATCGGCCAGCAATCGGATCAGAGCCCGGATTTGGCTTTCGTTTGTCAGCATAGTGGAACTCCTCGAAAGCCCGCCCATCAGCCCATGGCCCGACGGAATACTTGGCGCTCCCGTAGAGACACAGCGCATCGAAAATCACCATGACGATCACCACCATTCCAACATGGGGAAGCGCTTCAGTCCAGCCGGAAAGGATTAACGGCCGCACCGCGTCGATCGCCCAGGTCATCGGGTTAAAACGCGCCAGAAATCCCATCCAGGCAGGCATCCCCGTCAAGGGGACCAAGGCCGAACTTAAAAAAATCATCGGGAGCGAGAGAAAGCCCAGGACTGAGAAGAAGTCACCGTGACTTTTCACGGAAAAGGCCATCGCCATGGAAATCGCCGTGAGACCGACGCCGAAGAGCATCCCGATCATGAGAATTGCAGCGATACCAAGAAGCCCGGTTGCCGGCTGTACGCCGAACAGAAAGGCCACCCCGAGGATCACGAGCACTTGGAGCGACGTAATCGTCATGACAAAGATGAAGCGGCTCAGAATCACGGACGTTCGATGGATCGGCGTCGTCATCAACCGCTCCAGAAACCCGTTCTCCTTGTCGAACAGCAGATCGACACCCCCGGCGAGCCCATTGTTGAGCACCGTCATGACGACCACGCCGGCTGTCAGGAAGCTGATGTAGTCCGGGGCCCCCGTCACTTGCACATCCGCGGCTCGCTGGAACAAATTGCCGAAAAAAATCAGCCAGAACAGCATCGGTTGCACGAGCGTGAACAACATACTGAACTTCTCACGGCTGAGCCGCTTGACCCACCGCATCGTCAGCGCACTGATTTCTTGCCAGTATTCTTGCATGATGTGATGTGTGATCAGTAATTTAGGTGATGTGCGAAGGTCCAGAAACAAACCGTTCACTCATCACCGATCACCCCTCACTCTCCTTTGGAATATCGTCTTTCATCGATCGGCCCGTATGGGCGATGAACACGTCGTCCAGCCGTGGCCGATGGTACTCGATAAACTCCAGTTGGCAATCCAATCGATTGGCGGACTCGAGGATGGCGGGCAGGGCCTTCTCCGGCGACTCGACCCGGATATCCAAACCGGTCGGTGTAGCCTTCACCGCTCGCATGGCCGGTTGGTTCGACAATGCAGAGACCAGCGTCGGAATCTTGCTCGGGTCCTTCAAGGTCAACGACACAATATCGCCGCCTAATCCTATCTTCAGCTCAGCCGGCGATCCGAGCGCCTTGATTGATCCCTTGTCGATGATGGCCAACCGATCGCAAAGCTGATCCGCCTCATCCAAGTAATTCGTCGTCATCACGATCGTCATGCCGCGTTCCTTCAACATCCGCACATAGTCCCAAATCCGAAGCCGGCTCTGCACATCCAAGCCCAGCGTCGGCTCGTCGAGGAATAGGATCTTGGGATCCGGCAAGAGGCCGCAGGCGATATCCAGCTTCCGCTTCATCCCCCCGGAATAGGTTTTCGCCGCGCGATCGGCCGCCTCTTCTAATTCTACGAGCTTGAGCAGCTCGGCAATGCGTTTGGCGGCTTCGGCTTTGGATAAGTGATAGAGCGCGCCGAGAAGTTCGAGGTGTTCCCGACCGGTCAGAAAGCGATCGATGGCACGTTCCTGAGGCACATAGCCGATCAGTCGCCGGACAACATCCGCCTCACGCACCGTATCATGGCCCAAAATACTGGCCGTGCCCGACGTCGGCGTCAACAGCGTGATAAGCGTCCTGAGCGTCGTGCTTTTCCCCGCCCCGTTCGGCCCCAGCAGACCGAAGATCTCACCGGCGTACACCTCAAACGACAGATCGGAGACCGCCGTATGCTTATCATAGGTCTTCGTGAGCCGGGACACCTGAATCGCGATGGCGCGATCCATCAGCCCCAGCCCTTCGCACCAGATCGATCGTGGATCATGAATTCGATGAGGTCACTGAGGCGGCGGGCTTGTTGATGAAGACTGTCTGCTTCCAACAGAAACTGCTTTTCCAAGGGCGTGCACTCCAAGTACGTGGACAGGGTATTGACGATAATCTCATCGCTGACATCTTCCCGAAACAACTCCTGCCATGTCGGCACGTCGCCACGGGATTGGAGATAGGACTCTAGCGTGGCAAACAGTCGGCGGCGGACCATGGGATCCAGCGAGGTCTCTGTGCCTCGAATCGTGACCGCAATCGTGGCCTCACGGTAGGCCTTGTCGTACCACTCTCGTTCAATCGCAAACCGTTCCAGCCCCTGTAATAAGATGTTGTACCGGCCATCGGCCAACGTCTTCACGCTCGCCAATCGACCGACACAGCCCATCGAGAACACGGGCGGATGGCCATAATAGTCTGTCTCCCATCCATCCTTGAGCAGAGCCATGCCGATGCACTGCCCACTCGTCACCGCATCTGAGACCATGGCACGGTAGCGTGGTTCAAAAATATGCAGAGGAAGATAGGTCTTGGGAAACAGCACGACATTCGGAAGTGGAAACACCGGAATACGGGACGGAATGGGAAACGGCGTCGCGCTACGAGGCTGGTCACGTCCTGGTTGCTCACGCTCGTGATTGGTCTCCATAGCTCACGATAGCTGATGGCCGACAAAGTTGTCAACGGCGCGAGGTGGGTGTCGTTCACGCATCGAGTCGATGAAAACACCTATCAACACAGGAGATTTGTGCCACCACTCGAAGCATGATATAAGCGCACGCGACACGTAAACATCTCTTGGCCGGTGTGTTCACATGCACAAATTTCTGCGCCATTTCAGGCACGCCCTCTTGCTTACCAGTAGCCTGATGATGGTTGTGCCGGGGCTCGCAGCCGATACGGCAGAAGAATTCCGCCTCGCCACGGAAGGCTATCGATACGCCTTTCCGCGTGACCATGGATCGCATGAAGAGTTTCGCACAGAATGGTGGTATTACACCGGCCAGGTCACGACAAAGGACGGCCGGCCATTCGGCTATGAGCTCACCTTCTTTCGCCGTGGTATGCCGCGCGAGCAGACGAAAACCCTCCCGTCGAAGTGGGCCGTCCCGCACCTATACCTAGCCCATTTCGCCATTAGCGATCTCAGCAAAGGCCGGTTTCACTATACGGATAGAATGAGCCGCGCCGCGCTGGGCAAGGCCGGTGCGGCGCAAGATCGTCTCCACGCCTGGATCGATCGGTGGCGCGCCGAATCGCCGTCGACCGCTCCCGACACCCAGATCCTCGAGGCCGCAGAGGGCGACCTCGCCATCCGACTCACGGTCTCGTCGGAAAAACCACCAGTCGTACATGGCACCAACGGGATCAGCCGCAAAGGTCCGCTCATCGGGCAAGCCTCCCACTACTATTCCTTCACCAGACTGGCCACAACCGGCACCCTCACGGTCGGGGGTGAATCGTTCGACGTGACTGGCACCAGCTGGATGGACCATGAGTTCGGATCTGCCGATCTCGACAAGGATCTCATCGGATGGGACTGGTTCTGTCTGCAACTCGACGACCAGAGGGAACTCATGCTCTATAGACTCCGCCGGGCAGATGGCTCGGCTGATCCCGCCTCAAGCGGCACACTCATCGATCGTGACGGACAGGGGCATCATTTATTGCTCGGAGACTTCACGCTCGAACCAACGAGTTATTGGACCAGCCCTACAAGCAAGGCTCGCTATCCACAACGTTGGCGCCTGACCATTCCCTCACAGCAACTCTCACTGGACATCGCTCCCCGCATGGCCGATCAGGAACTCTCCCCCAAACGCAGCACGCAAGTCACCTATTGGGAAGGCGCCGTCGAGACAACCGGCACCGCACAGGGAAAACCAATTCGTGGACAGGGTTACAT
>SWDP01000037.1:152917-177161 GCA_005116885.1 Nitrospira sp. | reverse complement strand
GCCCGAGCCGATCTTTATCGGCGGCTGGGACGAACGAAAGAAGCCCGCATATCCTACGAACGGGCCTTGAGCCTCACTCAGCAGGAACCGGAGCGACGGTTTCTTGGACGACGACTCAGCGAGCTGAACACGTAGAATATCTCCACGGTCTCCTGCAGCTTCACTTCATCGCATGTGTGCCGTGGGTGATTGCCGCACCCGCGCGCAACGCCGCAGCGATGAGAACGGTTTCGGCGATCTCGGGATCTGAAGCGCCTATCTCTCGCGCCTTGTTCGAGTGGAGCTCGATGCAATACGGGCACTGTGTCGTCAATGCAACAGCGAGTGCCATGAGTTCCTTATACTTTCCCGGAATAGCCCCCCCAGCCAAGGCTGCTTTGTCGAAGGCCACAAACGCTTTCATCGCCTCGGACGCATGAGCCTCTAGATTCTTCATCTTGCTAAGATTCTTCATCTTGCTAAGATTCTTCATATCGTACATGAGCACCTCCTGATGATAAATCGTTGAAAGCGATTTCTCGTACCGTTCCTCAGACTGATGTTTCACGCGCGAATGCGTGTTCTTCCACTAAGGCATGTCTATTCGCGAGGCATCCTGACGAATCCCCGAGGCGGATCTCACACGAAGTCCTTTATACCTATCGAGCTCGTGGCCCAGGCCATGTAGGCACGACTGTGATTCGCTAGAACCTCGATGCCGTCAGCGTCACGTCCGTGCTCGCCCACGCTCGGCGGAAGCGCGCTTCCGCTGCGGCCGCTTCGGTGTTTTTCCCCTGCGCCCGGAGCGCCTGCGCGAGCCCGAACTGGGACCAGCCATTCTCAGGGAAGCGCCGAAGGTCCTCGCGATACACCTTCTCGGCCTCGGCATGTTGTCCCGCCTTCAACAGCGCGGCGCCGAGCGAGTGCCGTATCGGGTAGTACCACTTGGGCGGTTCAAAATACAGTCCCCCGTCCTCGATCGTAGCCGCCTCCCGGAAGTGGTTAATGCCCGCGTCGAGGTCGCCGCGGCGGGTGGCGATCTCGCCGGACAGCGCGTGCACGGGGATCGAGAGCGCCGTCTTGCCATCGACACCGTCTGGCGTCGTGGCGTTGATCGCCGTCACCGTGTCGAGCGCGGCCTGCGCCTCCGCCCACTGTCCCTTAGCGGTGTGTGCCACGCCGCGGGCGTAATACGCCATGGCGTACGAGAAGCGGATGTCCTCCGGCGGAAGCGGTGCGGCGAGCACCTCGTCCCATTTTCCAAACGTCGTGAGCGTGAGCGCGTGGTACGGCAGCATTTCTTGTAGTAACCCGACCTGGCGCGCGGCATCGAGGTTCACCTTGGAAGTGAGTGTCTTGGACGCCTCGATCGCCTGCGCACTGCGGCCCGCCATCGTGGAGGCGAAGGCGAGGAAGTGGATGTTGTGCGGATAGTATGCGAGCGGATAGACGCCCATCGGGTGCTGCCCGTCGATGAACACCTCGTCGGTGTGGATGGCGTGGTGGTTGGCCTGGATGGCGTCGTTCCACCGTCCAACACGGGCATAGATGTGCGAGGGCATGTGGACCATGTGTCCTTCGCCCGGCATGAGCCGAGCGAGCCGTTCGGCGCACGGTACCGCGGCCTGCGGGTTCACTGCTTCGACCGCGTGGATGTAGTAATGACACGCGCCGGGGTGGTTCGGGTTGCGCGAGATGACTCTCTCCAGCTGGCGTACGGTTTCTTTGGTTTCGGGGTAGGGAGTGCCGTCGGGGCGCCAGTAGTTCCATGGGCGGAGGTCCATCAGCGATTCGGCGTACAGGGTCGCGGCGTCGAGGTCCTTGGGATAGGTCTTGGCGACCTGCCCCATCGCCCGCGAGTACAATGTATCCAACCGGGCACGATCGGCCGGTGGGTCCGCCTCGTAGCGCTGCGCGAGCGCCTCAATGTACGCGCGCTCAGGCGCCGTGGCGTAGGACTTGAACGCCAGCGCTTTCTGCACCGCCGCATAGGCCGCGACTCCGCTGGCCGCGTCCATGGGAGCGTTGACGTGCGGGCCGTAGGCGAGTGCGATTCCCCAGTAGCACATAGCACAAGTGGGATCGAGATCTGCGGCGCGCGTAAACGAGCGGATCGCTTCCGCGTGATTGAATCCGTAGACGAGTCGCAGGCCCTGGTCGAAGTATTGCTGTGTGGCCGGGACTCGAGTGGAGATGCGTTTGTGGTGGGAGCCAAGGTTTGTGTAGAGGGGAACCGTGTCAGATAGGCTCGTCGGCTGCTCGGGCGTGGCCGTCGATTCTGTAGCCCAACCGGGAGCGGCACAGGCGAGCAGAGCAAACGCGGCGAAGCCCATGATATGGGGGGACTTCATAGCGTGCCTCCTTTCCTTAAGCGTGGCTTTTTCAATCTGAACGATGTACCCACTGTGGGCAGTCTCACTTGCGCGTATCAGCATTCCGCGATCCTGCTTAGATTCTTCGTACATGGGCTCCTCCTGATGATGGATGGTTGGTGGTTAATTGCTGAATGGCGGCCTCATTATCCTATGGACGTTTCAATACAGAGCCTCGGTTCGCGGCCATGATCGCGCGTTCCCCATCTCTCGTTCTCTGGCAGGACCATGCATGAAGTATCGGAACTCACGCGTTCCACGTCATGTGATAGGGGCGCTAATAGTGAATGTTCTCGTATCGAAGAGCCGTCCGCATCGCAATCCATGTCGCATTATAGGATGACTGGTTGCGGTTGTTCTTATCCGGGAGTCTGGTTCTCTTAACAGGGGCGTGCTAGGCTATACCGTCCTTGTTTTGGCGTCCGGTATGCTTTGCCGAAACTCAGTTTCTACAGCTTGGAGCCCGCATGGACGCCTTGTCCGAAGTCCTCAAGGCCGTCAAGCTCGACGGAGCCATGCTTTACAATGCTAAGTCTTCAGCCCCCTGATGCTTTCGTTCTCCTGCCTCGCGCACCGTCGCTCCCTACCTTTCGCCGGACTGCAGGCACGTCATCATCTTTCACCTGCTGACTGAGGGCCGTGGCTATGCGCGGGTGGCGGGAGACAACCGGCCGGTTCCGTATGACCTGCGACCTGCACCTGAGCCGAGTCTTTCTTGGCGGACTCCCCTCCATCCTGAAGGTCAACATCCGCCACGACGAGTCCGGCCAATGGCTGGAACAGTCTATCCGTCATGCGGTCGGTCGTGCGGACGCTGGCAGGCCAGGAGTTGAAGCCGTGCTCGCCAAGTTGTCGGAAGTCTTGTTCATCGAAACGCTGCGGCGCTACATTGCACTGCTTCCTCCGAAACAAACTGGGTGGCTGGCCGGGGCCCGCGATCCGGAAATTGGAAAAGCCTTGGCTCTGCTGCACCGCAAGCCGGCCCATCCTTGGACGATTGCCGCACTCGCAGAGGAGATAGGAATTTCTCGGTCCGTGCTGGCCGAGCGTTTTCGGCGCTATCTCTCAGAGACCCCCATTGCATATCTCACACGCTGGCGGCTACAGCTCGGCGCGCAACTGCTGACATCCACGAGCAATGGCGTCGCGCAGATCGCTGCTGAGGTCGGCTATGAATCGGAACAATCCTTTAACCGCGCATTCAAACGTGCGTTTGGCCTCCCACCGGCCCGATTCCGCAACCAATCGAAATCAACCCATACCAGAAAAAGACCAGAGGACCTGGCCTCATTTCACCGCACGACGTGAACCACTGCGGTTGCAGTGAATCGCGAACGTACAGGTCCGACTCGGCACCTCGACAGTTATGGTCAGTGAAGCCACGGAACGCTACAAACCCATGACTGCTGCATACAATCTGTATGTCGAAGACGCCGATGCGTCCATGCAGCAGGCCCTCGTACACGGGGCAGTCCTTGAGATGGAAATCGGCGAGATGCCGTACGGGGATCGGCAAGGTGGCGTGAAAGATCAGCGCGGGAGCATCTGGTGGATCTCACAACGTACCGTTCACAAATCCTACTCACCGTAGAGAAGTGAGAGGGGCCTAAAACCTCTTTGCGGTGCGGGTCAATGTGCAGATGGCTGGGGCGAACGAAAGAAGCCCGATCCTCCTACGAACGAGCCTTGAACCTCACACAACAAGAACCAGAACAACGATTTCTTGGACGACGGCTAAGCGAGCTGCCGAGGTGAAACGGCAAGCCTGCGACAGTCAGGTTTGTCGCAACGGCGTATCGGCGGCTGCAGCAGAAGCGGTCACGAATGATGTGGGCTAGGATTTCTGTTTGAGGTGGCGGAGAAAGTTCGTCACGGAGACGATCTCGACCAATTCGACCTTCCCGATCGAAAGCAGGTCGTCGTCACCGCTGACGAGCCAGTGGACTCTTGCCGATACCGCGCAGGCAAGAAACTTCATGTCGTCCGGATCTCTCAGAGTTGGAACCGAGATGGGTTTTGCCCGAACGGTATCGACGAAAGGAAGAACATCTTCCTCAATGAGACTGAGAATCTCCGAACTCGTAAGCTTGAATTTTGAATAGGCCAGCACCCGAACATATTCCTCGAGTATCTTGGCAGAAACGACTGGGCAAAGGCGACCGCCTTGCCAGGCTGGAACAAGTTGGGATGCCGGATATATCCGGCAGGTCTGTCGGCCAGAAAATCCAAACCTTCTACGAGCAGGCCTTCAACCTCACAGACGTTCATACTCTTCCCGCACGAAATTGGGGTCGTACGTTCGTTCCAGCCTGCGGACGATGAAGTGACCCCGTGCCATCTCCTGGAAATGGTCGATGAACAGGACGTTGATCACGGCGCCTCCGGCCGCACCAATGACGGGTACGGCTTGCGCGGCAACTTTCTCTGAAACGTTCACGCCAAAGCGCGTGGCCAACTGTGTGATGAACCTGACGATGGCTGGTGCGCCCTCTTCGACCAAACCTCTCTGAGTAATATACCCCGCAGCGTCTGAGACCGACTTTGCCAGAGCTGCACGCATCAGGAAGTAGGCAGACTCACTCGCGTCATCGCTCTTGCTAGGCCCGCCAAGCGCGAAGACCTCAAGGCAGGCCAGTTTGGCATCAGGCGTCCGAAGGCGTTCACCCTCACTTCGTGCGATATCCGCAATGGAGCGCAGCATGATCGTGGTGGATACAGGCAGCTCGACAGGAAGACCGAGCAGTCCGAAGGCGCCTCCTCCAGCGCCGGTCGCCGCGACCGCAAGCTTATGGAGGAACTCCCAAGAGTTCGACTTCGGCTTGTCGTCCAATGTCAGCAGCGCAGCCTGTAGCGCGGTTTCTAGCGACTTCCTTGTCGCCTCATTGACGACCTGTGCCCATTTTCCTGGGAGTCGCTGAAGCGCCATTTCAATCGGCATGCCGATCAACCCCGTGATCTTTACTGCAAGGCCAGGATTCTCAAGGAGAGCCTTTGCATACCGCAGAGCTTCTTGATCTTCGTACGATAGATTCACGCGACCTCCTTCTCTGGGTGGCCACCCAACTACGAAGTGAGCAGCAACAGACACCGTGGCCCAAGCAGCCTACTCATGACAGCTTCCTTATTTAAGAAAACCCGACGCTGCAAGGAATATCACTCGCTTATAGGAACTTGTCAATTGCCCAAGTTCGGACATGAAACCCGCTGTCGATCCTGGCCTGTCCCGACGACTATCTTATGACAACAGAACCTATTTACTAATGGGAGGGTGCCATGGCGAAGCGAGTGCAGAAGCGACAGGTGAAGCCAGCTGAGACAGCGGCGAGCGTCTGCTGGTTCGATGTTCCAGCCGATGATCTTGGGAGGGCTAAGAAGTTCTATCGCTCGTTGTTCGGCTGGAAGTTCGCGAAGTTGTCCGCGGCCGTGGCCGACTACTGGCATATCGACACCGGTGGGAAGGATGCCTCGCCGGACGGCGGACTCCTGCCGCGCGTGCATCCCGGGCACTCCATCACGATCTACGTGGCCGTCCCATCGGTTGACAAGGCCGTGGCAAAAGTCCAAAAACTCGGAGGAACCGTTTGCAAGCCGAAGACCGCTGTGCCGCACATGGGCTACTTCGCGATCTGCGAGGATACGGAGCACAATACCTTCGCGCTCTGGGAGATGAACGAGCGCGCAAGATGACAAAGACGCATTCGATCGCACACTCATGAAGGAGCACACGATGAAATATCTTTGCTTGGTCTATGTCGAAGAAAAGACACTTCACGCGATGCCGCAGAACGAGCGGATCGCGCTTTCCAACGAATCAATGGCCTACTGTGATGATCTGCAGAAGCAAGGTCAGCTCCTTGCGGCCTCACCACTTCACCCGGTAGAAACTGCCACGACCGTGCGAGTCCGCGAGGGAAAGACATCGACGACCGATGGTCCATTCGCCGAAACGAAAGAGCAGCTTGGCGGCTACCTACTGATCGACGTCAGAGACCTCAACGACGCCGTACGGATCGCGTCGAAATTTCCCGCAGCCCAGTACGGGAGCATCGAGGTTCGACCGCTCAAAGAACACGGGTGCGCATAACAACCAGCCGCAATCATGCCGGGAGTCACACGATGAAGTTCATGTTGATCGTGCATCATAACGAAGACGCCTTCGAGAAAATGGACAAGGAGACGCAATCGCAACTCCTCACCGAATCCATCGAACTGACGCACCAGTTGCATGCCACGGGACAATACGTCCATGCATCGCCGCTGCAACCAGCGGCCACGGCAGTCATCGTGCGGGTGCGTGAAGACACGCCGCTGGTGACCGACGGCCCCTTCATCGAAACCCGCGAACAGATTGCTGGTTATTTCCTAGTCAACGCGCGGGATCTCAACGAAGCGATCCGTATCGCCACCCGAGTCCCAGGGGCACGGATCGGATCTGTTGAAGTACGGCCATTGATCGAGATTACCGGACTGCCCAAAACTGTATAGTGCTAAGCCCTGAGGGCCGAGTTAAAACCAAAAGAGGTCAAGATGAGAAACGTTCAGACACTTATTGTAATTGCGAGTCTCTTGTTCACGCTTAGCGCGAACGCGGAAAACAATAAGGCTTCCAAGGTCGAGCCGCTTCCGCGAGATTTGGAAATTCAACTGGCGCTCAGCGCACTGCCGCCACACCTCAGAGACAGCGCAACCATATATGTTTTAAACCCTGACAAGGGCTTTGAAGTTGCCCGCAAGGGTACAAATGAATTCCATGCCTTTGTTGCTCGAACCGGCGATGATACGTTCAGAGGGTCCTGGCCCTTCACGGAATATCGAGATGATATTCTCTACCCGGTTTCCTTTGATAAAGCGGGCGTTACGGCACAAATGCGGGTCATCTTTGATGCCGCAGAGATGCAAGCTAAGGGCACTCCTCCCGGCGAACTAAAGAAAATCATCCAAGACCGTTTCAATGGAGGATTCTATAAAGCGCCGGAACGAGCCGGAATCTCGTACATGCTGTCCCCAGTGTTTAGGGGTTACATTAATCCGGAAGAAAACGACAGCGTCGCGACGCTCAACATTCCCCACGTCATGCATTACGCCCCCCATGTATCTAATAATGACATCGGTGGTGGGAAGCCCGGTGGCATGGATCCTTTTGTTATCTTTCACGGCCCTCATGGATACACCATACAGTTTCTCGGCCTGACGGAAAGAGCCGCTATTAATAAAGAGTACGAGGAGATGCTTGCGAGACTTTGCAAGATCAAAGAAGCGTGGTGTTTGCCAAAGCCCAAAGGCCAATAAGCCTTTATCTACCAGCTTAAATAAGCCTCTTATGGTGCGGCACGCGAGACCGTGGCGCGTAAATATGAAAGGAGTCGGAGATGAGCAGCGTACGGCTACTGGTTGGAACGAAGAAGGGTGCGTTCATTTTGACGTCGGACGGAACACGCAAACAGTGGGATGTCAGCGGTCCACATTTTGCCGGTTGGGAGTTGTACCATCTCAAAGGCTCGCCCGTTGAGCCGAACCGCATCTACGCCTCGCAAACCAGCAGCTGGTTTGGTCAGATCATTCAACGCTCGGATGACGGCGGCAAGACGTGGCACCAACCCGGAACCCCTCCCGGCGAACCGACCACCACTCTGGATGGCATGCCGAAGGGAGAGAGCAACAAGTTCGTCTACGATACATCTCCGGAGACCGGGAAACCGCTCACGACGCACCAGCATTATGACGGCACGCAACGTCCCTGGGAATTTAAGCGGGTCTGGCACCTCGAACCGTCGCTGACCGAGCCGGACACAGTCTATGCGGGAATCGAAGATGCGGCCCTGTTCCGATCGGGCGACGGCGGGCAGACCTGGCAGGAATTGTCCAGGCTGCGCGACGTGAAAGGAAGTCTGTGGCAGCCGGGCGCCGGCGGGATGTGTCTGCACACAATCGTGCAGGATCCGACGAATCCACAGCGCATCTATATTGCCATCTCGGCTGCGGGGACGTTCCGGACCGATGACGGCGGCAAGACCTGGCGCGCGATCAACCGCGGGTTGAAATCACCATATGAGCTTCCGGACCCGGATGCGGAAGTCGGCCATTGTGTGCATCGCATCGCCATGCACCCAACGCGCCCGAACGTGCTGTTCATGCAAAAACACTGGGACGTAATGCGCAGCGACGACGCCGGCGAGTCGTGGCACGAAATCAGCGGGAACCTGCCAACAGACTTCGGGTTTCCGATCGATGTGCATGCCCACCAGCCGGAGACGGTGTACGTCGTGCCAATCAAAAGCGACTCCGAACATTTTCCTCCCGACGGAAAGTTGCGCGTGTACCGCAGCCGGACGGGCGGGAACGAGTGGGAAGCGCTCACGAACGGTCTGCCGCAGCGAGATTGCTATGTGAACGTGCTGCGTGACGCGATGGCCGTCGATTCGCTTGATCCCTGCGGCATCTATTTCGGAACATCCGGCGGACAAGTGTATGGTTCGGCGAGTGCCGGCGACAGCTGGACCGCAATCGTCCGGGATCTTCCAGCCGTTTTATCCGTCGAGGTCCAGACACTACTATGATAAGAGTCGTGCTGCCGGCACATCTGCGGACGTTGGCTCGCGTCAATGGCGAGGTGACGTTGGACGTCAAGGGGGAGGTCACGCAACGTGCGGTGCTCGACGCGCTGGAAGCACGCTATCCGATGTTGCACGGGACAATCCGCGACCACGTCACACTCAAGCGCCGAGCCTTCGTGAGATTCTTCGCCTGCGAGCAGGATCTCTCTCATGAATCACCGGATGCCCCGCTACCCGATGCGGTTGCAATGGGTACCGAGCCGTTTCTAATTGTGGGAGCCATGGCGGGCGGCTAGTAGGCTGTTGAAAAATCGCTCGTCTCACCCGCCCAGCCCTGGCGCGCCGAGACGCGCCTTGACCTAAGCGGCGTTCTCGGGTCGTACGTCTCAGTCGTCGCGCTCGCTGCGGCCTTGTTGGACGACCATTTTGAACAGCCTATGGTGTGAGATCGTTTGCGATGTCGATTTCAGGTTACCCCGTTCGACTAAGAAATAGAACCTGGTTGATTCGATTTCGGAGGGACAGACCATGCAGAAGATCACGCCCTGTTTGTGGTTCGACGACAAGGCCGAAGAGGCGGCGACGTTTTACGTGTCGGTTTTCAAGAGTGCAAAGCTCGGACATATCACCCGCTATGGTGAGGCTGGCGCCAAGGTCTCGGGAAGGCCGAAGGGCTCGGTCATGACCGTGACCTTTGAGATCGAGGGGCAGGAATTCGTTGCCTTGAACGGCGGGCCGCTTTTCAAGTTCAGTGAGGCTATCTCGTTCATGGTGAAATGCCATTCTCAAGCAGAAATCGATGAGATGTGGAGCAAGCTCTCCGAAGGCGGAGAAGAAGGCCCCTGCGGCTGGCTGAAAGACAAATATGGTCTGTCATGGCAAATCGTCGTGCCTGTATGGAACGAGATGTTGCGCGACAAGGACTCGGAGAAATCGGAACGAGTCATGGCCGCAATCCTCCAAATGAGCAAACCAGACATTGAGCAAATCGACCGAGCTTACGCCGGGCAATAGGCCCATCATATCCAGAACAGGGAGAAAGAACTGTGGACACCAATACTATCCGCTTACACCGCGTGTTTCGTGCCACACCCGAACGGCTCTATCGCGCATTCCTCGATGCGGATGCGATGGCAAAATGGCTTCCTCCCAATGGCTTTACGTGTAAGGTGCATCACATGGATGCGAAGGTCGGAGGCACGTTCAAGATGTCGTTCACCAATTTCACAACCGGTAAGAGCCACTCGTTTGGCGGCAAGTACCTTGAACTCGTGCCGCATCAACGACTCCGCTACACCGACGCATTTGATGACCCAAACCTCCCGGGCGACATGCACGTGACGGTTACGCTGACCGAAGTGTCTTGTGGAACGGACGTGAACATCGTGCAAGAGAACGTCCCTGCTGTCATTCCAACCGAGGCGTGCTACCTTGGCTGGCAAGAATCACTGATCCTGCTTGGAAAACTTGTCGAAATTGAAATCCCCGACTAACTCGGTACACGACAACGGCGCTACCATAAACCCATAAGGAGGTCACTATGCGTTTCCTATCACTGACTGTAATCACATTGTGTGTCACGTTGCTGGTTTCGCCGGCCTTGGCAAAAGAAAAGAAACACCAACAGCCCATGGATGAGAAAGCCATGATGGAGCTGTGGAAGCAGGCCGCCACGCCCGGCGAGCCGCATAAGCTATTTGCCGGCCTGGCCGGTAGCTGGACGACCACGACCAAGGAATGGATGGAACCGGGCAAGCCACCAACAGAATCAACGGGGACCGCAGAGATGAAGATGCTGCTCGACGGGCGCTTTCTCTATCAAGAATACAATGCCCAGATGATGGGACAGCCCTTCTCCGGCGTCGGCATCGACGCCTACGACAACATGACCAAGAAATATATGACGGCCTGGATCGATACGATGGGTACGGGGATTTTCATGATGGAAGGCACGGCCAGCGCCGACGGCAAGACCATCACGCTGAAGGGGTCGCACCCTGAGCCTGGCGGAGGAAAAATGACGCATCGTGCAGTCTGGAAGATTGTAGACAGCAATTCCCAAACGTTTGATATGTACGGGGCTCACCACGGCGGCAAGGAAATGAAAGTGCTGGAGATTACCTATATCAGAAAGCCGTAGCAAAACGGTGCGCCGCGCGCGGAACGGATTCGACTCGTCTGCGCGCGGCGATAAGCGTATCCGTCAGCCGGCACTTCTCCTCGCTGTTGACTCCGCTTCCCTCGGCCAGTAGCCTGTCTTCCATTCACTTCTCACCGATCGTGTCTTTCCAAAAGGAGAAGGGATGGAGAGCCTCCAGCAACTTGAGACCGTCATTCTGCTGCTCGCGGCGGTGCTCGCGTTGACAACGGTCGCGCAAAAAATTCTAATCCCTTATCCCATTCTACTCGTCATCGGTGGATTGATCCTGGGGGTGTTGCCGGGACTCCCCATGGTCACACTCAGCCCAGATTTAGTGTTTCTGGTATTCCTCCCTCCCATTCTCTGGGCCGCTGCATACTTCACCTCGCTGCGCGAGTTTCGCCAGAATCTCAGGCCGATCTCGCTGTTGGCGGTTGGGCTCGTCCTCGCGACGACGGGGGCTGTGGCAGCAGTGGCACGTGTGATACTGCCCGGGATGGGTTGGGCGGAGGCGATTGCGCTGGGAGCGATTATCTCGCCGCCGGACGCAGTGTCGGCCACGGCCATTGGGAAACGGCTGGGAATTCCGCGGCGCGTCGTGACGATTCTCGAAGGGGAAAGTCTCGTCAACGATGCCACGGCGCTCGTCCTCTATCGCGTCGCTGTCGGCGCGGCGGTGAGCGGCATATTTACGGTGGGTGGGGCGATGCTTGAGTTCGTCTTCGCCGCTGTGGTCGGAGTCGCCATTGGCATCGGGGTGGCGATGCTCACACGGTGGGCGCTCTGCGCCACAGATGATGGGTTGATCCACATCGGCATCACGTTGTTGGCGCCGTATATCGCCTGGGTGCTTGGCGAGTCAGTCCATGCGTCGGCGGTGTTAGCTTGTGTCGCGGGAGGACTGCATCTCCGACGATACTTCAGCGGCGCTGTGGCCCCAGCCACGCGCATTCAGGCGCGCGCCGTGTGGGATTTGCTCATTTTTATCCTGAACGGTGTGATCTTTATCCTGATCGGGCTTCAGCTCGGGGCGCTGCGAGCAGCGGTACCATCTGGAAAATTTTGGCCGATTCTGCTTGCCGGAGGCGTGATAAGCCTCACAGCCATCGTGGTACGGCTCCTGTGGGTACCGCTGGCGGCCGCGCTACCACGGTGGGTGAGCGCAGCCGTACGGACTCGCGATCCCATGCCGCCCTGGTCCCATATTTTCCTGGCCTCCTGGACCGGTATGCGAGGGATCGTGACGCTCGCGGCAGCTTTAGCGTTGCCCATGACGACTGCTGCCGGCACGCCGTTCCCGTTTCGGGTCGAAATCATTTTAATCAGCTTCGTCGTGATCCTGGCCACGCTGGTGCTCCAAGGTCTATCACTGCCTCCGCTGATTCGCATCTTGCACATCAAAGAAGGCCGCGGGCTTGAAGAAGAGGAACTGTTGGCGCGCGAGCATGCGGCGACGGCTGCGCTGACCCGCTTGGATCAATTGACAGGGGAAGATTGGCTGCAGAGAGAGCACGTCGAACAACTGCGTGTGCAGTATGGGCGTCAGCTGGAACGCCTGGCGGGTTCTGCCGCCGTTCACGAGGACGATTCTCGTGAAGCCACTGAGGCCTTTCAGCGATTGCGCCACGAAACGCTGACGGCCGAGCGACTGGCCCTTATCGGCCTGCGCAATGACGGCACGATCAGCGACGAAGTCCTGCATCATCTGGAGCATGAACTGGACGTCGAAGCGTTGCGGCTTGGGATCGGCGAGCGCCGCGTATGATGGCGTTGGTGATGGGCGACTCACGCCCCAGATCGGTGAAGCACATGCGTGTCGATCATTGTCGATTTGACGTCGCGATGGCCTCACAATTCCTGGACGGTGCGAAACAGAGAATGGGGACATCCCACTTTCCAGCTTAGATCTGGTCCAGCCCTCTGTTCGTG
The DNA here is from genome assembly GCA_005116885.1 of Nitrospira sp. Classification (GTDB taxonomy): domain Bacteria; phylum Nitrospirota; class Nitrospiria; order Nitrospirales; family Nitrospiraceae; genus Palsa-1315. The sequence goes on along the minus strand of SWDP01000037.1, from coordinate 164,187 downwards.
GCGAAGAGCGTTCAATCTGTGGTCGCCCTACTTTCCTATATAGCGGGATGGAATGCCCTTCGCGCGACTTGTTCTGATGCTCGGGTACCACACTCGTCCATCAGATGCGGCCAGCCGCAGGCTGGCGATGCCGATATTTGAAGTTCCATTCGAGCGAAGCTCTGAATGGAACGAGTTTCGGCGTCGAGCGAGGCACCCGGAGCGTGGGGGCATTCCATTCCGCGCCTCTATCCTTCTTGACTCCCCTCCAACCGCTGTGATTAGGTTTCTCGCCGATCTCCTCAGGACAGGCTGTTCACATGACAATGCTTCAGGCCAACCATATCCAGCCACAGTTACTCACCTGTGCCCTTTCCATATTCCTCTGCCTGGCCGGCGCCGGCTGCCAGAAAGAGAGCGAGGCGATTGTCTCGATCGCGCTGCATCCGACGAATGCGAGTATCCTCTATGTGGCCACGAACGATGCCGTCTACAAATCGCGCGATGAGGGCCAGTTGTGGGAGCGGTTCCCGAGTTTCAGCGCCAGGCGGGTCACGACGCTCTCGATCGATCCTCAATTCCCTGCCACAATCTATGCCGGCACGATGGCCGATGCCGTCTACAAGAGCCCGGATGGCGGGCAACATTGGCTTCCCCATAACGTCGGGCTTAAAGAACACGTCTCCTTTATCAATCAATTCGTCTTTCACCCGACAGACCACGATCAAATCTACGCCGCTACGACCGTGGGCGCTTTTTATACCAAGGACGGTGGGCGTGAATGGGAAGAACGCATGACTGGAATGAAGGAAGTCCACATCGTGGTGTCCATTGCCATTCATCCGCGCGATCCGCGGGTTCTCTACGCAGGAACCACCGGAGGAGTCTATCGTTCAGACAGCGCCGGGATGGGCTGGAAGAAAATCAACACGGGGCTGATTCCCGAACAGGAACTGATGGGAGGGATGGCGCTGGGGGTGAATGTCATCGTCTTCGATGTGGTCAACCCTGATATCGTCTATGCCGGAACCACGAAGGGTCTATTCCGCACGGCGACGCGCGGGGAGCAATGGGAGCGGATTGGGCAATCCCTCCCCGATCTGTTCATCAGTAGTATTCTCCTCGATCCGGCCCAGCCGAAAACCCTCTATATCGGGGGGCCAGGGGGAGTCTGGAAAAGTCCGGACAGCGGGCAATCTTGGACTGCCATCAATAGCGGACTTGGCTCACTGAATATTCGTACCCTCGCGATGAGCCAGCGCGATTCACATCTTCTCTATGCCGGCACCAATGGCAGCGGTCTCTACCGCTCAACCGATGCCGGTGCAACATGGACCTCCCTACCGCTCAAAGCCGCACCGGCTCACAGTTCGTCGCAATAGTTCCAAGGGCTCGAAAAGGCTTCCTTGTCGTCGTGAAAAGTGAAACGCACAACGCGAAAGGGTTTCTGAAGGAGAGCCCTCGGCAATCCTACGTTTCACCTTTCACGTCTAACGTTTCACGGTTCAGCAGCCTGCTAGTAGCCGGCCTTTGGCGCCGCTTCGCTATGCTTGTAGCGGCTGCTGTAAGCCAGCATCTGGTCCGATACGGTCTTCCACTCCTCAGCCGTCATGAGATCTTTCATTCTGAAACGGAGTGAGAGAATTTTCGAAGCCGACTGCATGCGCCGATTGTTTGCGTCATCAAGAGCTTTGGTGAATTCCTCCGGAGCTGCGGAATAGTTCGCATTCAATTCATAGAGCCGACGATGCCCTGCGCGATCCTGCTCGCGGCTCGCCTTCAACTCCGTCACAATCTCACCGACGATCGATTTGACTTGCCCGGCCTTCGCTTGATCCGTGACAGTCCGATCGATCAAGGCGGCCATGTCCTGTTGGCCCTTCTGCCAGTAGGCATCGCTCTTCCCTTCGCTGGCCATCCCATGATGGCGATGGGACGAACAACCGGCCAAGGCGAGAACGACGACGAGCCCGAGTACATATCCATACACACGCTTCATACGAACCTCCTAAAAATAAACATGACCAACCTGTTGTCGCCATACCGCTACTTCCCGTATCATCCTTCTCCTTACCATGTCAGACCCAACCGTTCCCACAACCGATCAGGTCCTGGCGCTTCGAGAGGAGTTCCGTCATCACCTCGAAACGTTCTATGCCCAGCTCAAGCTCGCGCCGCCCTATGAGAGTGTCGAGAAGGCCATTCGTTCCCTCACGACATCAATCCACGCATTGCCGCCGTCGGAGCGCGCGCGTCTGGCCACCGACGCAACCGTGCGATGGCAGCACTTTCGTCAGGCGTTCGAATCATCCGGGCTCAGCAAGAAACATCGTGGCATCATTGCAGGCCTCGCTCGTAACAGGTCCGGCCTGAATCTCCCCGCTGAATACGATCAATTCCTCAATCTGTATCTCTCCTAATTTCGTTCATTTGGTTTGTTTGGTTTGTCTTGTTTATTTGGTTGAACCAGATGAACCAAATCAACCAGACAAACCAGATAGACCTGGCTTCACTCAGGATGGCAATCTCGCCCCTTCCAGAACCTCCCGCAATTCATGATACACGATCATAAGCCGTGAGTTCTCCAGCCGATAGGCAAACACCACCGTGATGACTCCGGACAGTAAAAAAATAAGCCCCAATCCGAGAACCCCGAACGCCAACGCCACTCCACCCATTGCCGCCAGCTGTCCCTCGAGAAATAAGGAAATCAGCGCTCCTGCCGTCCCCACGGCGACGACGGCAAACCAGAGACCAGTGAGTAGGACCGAGGACCAGGGAGTGAGCTTTCGACAGAGCACCGAGAGTGCATCGCCTTCCGGGGACAGAGCAATCAACCCCTTCAATGGCCAGAGGGTTCGAAAGCTTAGCGCGAAGAGCCGGTATCTCTGGCGAATTACGATCTGGTTCACATTCTGATGCAATCGAGCCGTACCGTGCGGCAATATTAAGATACCTCCGGCATCAAACCGGTGGACCAGTTGCGTCATCGTCGTACGGGTCAATCGATCGTGCGTGCGTGCAATGCCGCACCCATATCGACTTGCGTCCGGCGTGAGACGCACGAAGTAGAGCCAGTCTCCAAGAATGAGGCCGAGACACAACGCACCGGCGAAGAAGCCAGCGAAGATCATGGTTGTACCTATCCCATAGGGGCCGTAGGTGAATCAAGGGACGGAACGGAGATAATCTGTTGACTCGTTGCAGCGAGTTGGCTAGAGTAGCCCGGCAGGCTGTTCAGGCGGGTCCCCTCGCTTTATTCAGGTGCTCCGCCGCACAAATTTTCCATTCTGTAACTGCGGCAGTCGGCCATCTCTCGCGGTCGAGGAGCGCACGTTGCCATTAATGTGAAATCGGAGGTGATATGGATTTAGCGAAGATCGAGCGCGTCTATACGTCGTACGCCAAGATCTATGATCGGATTTTCGGGAAAGTGTTTCACGAAGGACGCCAGTCGATCATTCAGAATTTGAATGCCCAGCCTCATGAAAAAATCCTTGAAGTGGGAGTCGGAACCGGTTTGGCTCTGCCGATGTACCCTCGCCATTGCCAGATCGTCGGCATTGATTTTTCCGAGGGTATGCTGGATCAAGCGAAGCAGAAAGCGGCGGAACACCGGATGGATCACGTAGAATTACACCGGATGGATGCCGGCGAAATGGAATTCAAAGACGACAGTTTCGACACCGTTGTCGCAGCCTACGTCGTGACCGCTGTCCCGGACTATCGCAAGGTCGTCAGCGAAATGATCCGCGTCTGCCGACCCGGCGGACGGATCATCATGCTCAATCACTTCGCGAATGACAATAAGGCCATCGCCGCCATAGAAAAAGTGCTGTCCCCTCTCACAAAGCATCTAGGATGGCGGACAGACCTGGCGCTGCAGACCGTGCTGGATGGCACACCGCTGCACGTCACCCGGAAGCAGCATGTGAATCCGTTGCGGCTCTGGGCCTTGGTGGAATGTATAAACGAGAAGAATGTGAACGGCAAGACACACATCAACGGCGTAAAAAATGGCAACGGCGCCGTAGGCTACGCACACATCAACGGCACCCGTCTTTCTGAACAGGCCAGCGGGCAAGCGCTGGGCTAGCAGGCTGTTGAAAAATCCCGCCAGCTTCGTTCTCGCATCGTTCAGACCCTCAACGTACCCGAAGGGTACGCCTCGGCCCTTCACTCGCTGCGGCCTTGCTGAACGGTCTTTTTGAACAGCCTGCCTAATTTGCTAGTTTCTGCCTCGACTTCACACCTTACCCATCACCCCTGCGTTGCTGCTCAAATGACTTCCAGTTCTGCCAGTCTTCGCCAGGAATGATTGTATTGCCCACCAAGCACTGACCAGAGAATCGCCGGGCGATCAGGTCAGCCAAGAGCGAGAGCACCTGGCCTGTGCGACGATCCTGAACCCCACGAACCCGCAACACCATACCAAACCCTAGCCCATCGAGCGGTCCGTACAGCATACAGTGAACCCCTGCGATATTCGCTATCCCCTGCATCGATGCCGGAATCAGATCTCCTTCCCACTGAATAGCTGGGTGACGCCCGGGTGACGAAGTCGTGGCCCGCCAGGCGCAGGGAACACCCGCCACATCCAGCTCGGCCAAAATCCATGTGACCGTCGGCCAATCCGGCATCCCGCTTTGAAACGTCCATTGAGCTACCTGCTCCAACGACAAGGGTTCGAGGCTCGGCGCCGCCACTTCCTCCAGCTGCGCTTCATCGCACACCACATAGAGTTCGCCCTGCGGATCGAACCAGAAACGGAGCTTGCCTTCGTTGAGCTCCGCTTGGATCACCCCCAATGTCGAACAATCAGCCCCTTCCTGTTCAAACATCGAAAAATCCGTGACACCGGTCATCGTCAGTTTCGCAACCCGAGACATCTGGTGAATACGATAGCGAATCACCACAGTGACCGTGGTCCCTGCCGGCACTTCTCGCCCCGATGCTTCGTCCAGCAGCCGTCGCTTGGACACCTGCACGTCCGTGACATACCCGCCTCGAAACCCGCCGGTATGACCCAGCAGCCAACGTAAGTCTTCAATATTTACAACATGGCATTTCATCGGGTGAACGCTCGATAGCCCATGGCGGATCATGATAGGCAACAAGCCCACATCATGAGCGCTTCTACCGCATTTGCCAATGTTCAGGCAAGCAATACGGAGATCAGAAACTCTCACACATTGTGCATGGAGGTGTATGAGCCAACACTGAACCGCGTCAAAAAAATCGACGCACAAGCCCCTCGCCGCCCGATGCATACCCGCAAAGAACGATGAGGATCAGAGAGGTGAGCCCATTGGTCGAAGGCTCGTTAGAGGAGAGGACTGCCGCTTATAATAAAAGCGCTCATACATCATACGAACAAGCTGAGAGACGAGAGGATGATCCGGGGGCATCTCCCGTTTGGCTTCTATGCGATGTGGTGGTGAACCGCTATGAATAATGAGCCTAGAACATCGGCTGTTGCTGTTTAAGCTCTACCACCTGACGCTCTAACTCCTCGACACGATCTTGCAGGCGGGCGTTATCGAGCCGAAGCATATCCAAACGATCCAAAAGCTGCTCTCGCTGGATCTCTGTCCACTCCAGCGTTCGTTTTAACCCGTCCAGCTCTAGCTGAATCTGTTGCCGTTCCTCGGTCATGACTGACATGTGTCTTCCAGATTCCTTACAAAGAAAATTTCTGGCGCAGTATAAGTCCAGAACGGACGGATGTCCATATCAACTTGAGAAAAATCTCTCAAAGAGACAAAAATACTTTGGAGCTGGATCCTCTTTTCATCATTTTTTGCGACTGCCGAACTTTTGACTTGACAAACATCAAATACAGTCTTCATCCAGGCACCGGCACATTCACCTCACCCGGCCCGTGATTCAAGAACACTTCTGCTACAATCGGCGATCTGCGCTAGGACGAGCCAGCGGGCTCACCCCTCGAATCCTCACCATACTGCACGCGTGCGCATCGCGGTCTCGAATGAACTGTCATATGCCATGAAGGTACGGGCACGCGCCTTCCAGTTTAGACTTGGAGATCCCGCTTCTCACCTGAGAGACTTGACGTTGCCCTCTTTCCTATGACACTAAGTGGTCTGCGCGCCGTCTGCCTGACACATGTTCCCTTTGAAGGGCCCGGAGCCTTCGCAACGGCCCTGACCGCGCGAGGTGTGAGCCTGGAACGATATCTCGTCCCACAAGACGGACTACCCAAAGATACGGGAGATCTCTTGATCGTGATGGGCGGGCCGATGTCGGTGAATGATTCCGATCCATGGATTGCCGAAGAGACGGAATTCATTCGATCCGCGATCCTGGTCGGCAAACCCGTCATTGGCGTGTGTCTTGGCAGCCAGTTCATGGCGAAATCGTTGGGTGCGACCATACGTTCAGGCAAGGCGCTAGAAATCGGCATGACGCCGGTCACGCTCACGGCTGAGGCAAAACAGGACCCTGTGTTCCGGACGCTGCCGGAGTCATTCGACGTCTTCGAGTGGCATGGCGAAGTATTCGATCTCCCCAAAGACTGTGTGCCCTTGGTCGGTTCCGACATCGCCCCCCTGCAAGCCTTCCGCTATGGCGCTCGCGCCTACGGGCTTCTGTTTCATGTGGAAATGGAAGAGAACGGCATCGAATCATTGTCCCGCGAATGTGCGTCGGACCTCACCAAGGCACGCCTGACTGCCCAACAGGTGAAAGCCGCGGCCCTTCCCCACCTTCCGCAACTCCATCACATCGCCGATCGACTCATCGGCCATTTGCTTGATTCCACACGTTGATTACCGCCTCGTTCCTGAAGTAGCCTAGGGGCTCCGCCGCGTCCTCAATGCGGTTCATTCTAGAAAAGGAGCACTCTGCACCATGGCCGGTTTTCCAATTCAAGTCGCAACCAGAATTAAAACACTTCCGCCCTATCTGTTTGCCGCCATCGACAAGATGAAGCAGGCGGCGATTGCCAAGGGCGTCGATATCATCAACCTCGGCATCGGCGATCCGGATTTGCCGACACCGGCTCCGATTATCGAAAGTTTGGCTCTGGCGGCCAAGAACCCCAAGCACCACCAATATCCCTCCTACGAAGGAATGCTGTCGTTCCGAACCGCGGTGGCAGACTGGTACACACGACGTTTCAAAGTGACGCTGAATCCTGCCGATGAAGTGCTGACCCTGATCGGCTCAAAGGAAGGAATCGGGCACATTCACTTGGCGCTTGTCGATCCGGGCGATATCGTCCTGGTCCCGAGCCCCGGCTATCCGGTCTACCCCGTCGGCACCAGCTTCTGCGGCGGCGTCTCGCACCTCATGCCGCTGACAAAGGCAAACGGTTTCTTGCCTGACTTGAACGCGATCCCCAAGGATGTGGCGAAAAAAGCCAAGCTGATGTGGCTGAACTCGCCGAATAATCCCACGTCGGTCGTCATGACCAAAGACTACTTCAAGCGCGTGGTGGAGTTTGCGCAGGAGAACCACGTGATCGTCTGCCACGATGCAGCCTACTCGGAAATTTATTATGACGGCACACCTCCTGTCAGCTTCATGGAAATCGATGGAGCCAAGGACGTCGGTGTGGAGTTCCATTCACTCTCCAAGACCTACAACATGACGGGCTGGCGCATCGGCTTCGTCGTCGGCAACAAGGATGTGTTGGCCGCGCTGGGCAAGGTGAAGAGCCAGCTAGACTCCGGCGTATTCGAAGCAGTGCAGGCCGCAGGGATCACGGCACTGGGATTGGATGATTCTGTCACAGACGGCCTACGCAAAATCTATCAGGAACGGCGCGACACCCTGGTGCCTGGACTGAAGAGCCTGGGCCTCGAAGTCGATCCCCCACCGGCTGCGTTTTATATCTGGGTCACCGTGCCAAAGGGATACACCTCCGCCTCATTCACGGCACACTTGCTGGAAAAGGCCGGAATCGTGACGACCCCAGGCAACGGATTCGGAGCGCCAGGGGAAGGATATATCAGGATGACCGTCTGTACATCGAAAGAGCGGTTGGCGGAAGCGGTGGAGCGGATTAAGAAGGCAGGGTTTTAAGACCGTAAAACGGAAACGGTGAAATGTGAAAGGTGAAGAAAACAGAGATAGATCCGAAATCGTTTCACGTCTCACATTTCACATCTAACGTGGCTTCTATGGAGACTGTCTTCATCGGGTTTGGCTCAAATGTCGGCAATCGGCTCGATTTCTGCGATCGGGCAGTGACGTTGCTAAGCTTGTTGCCACACTCGCACGTCACAGGGGTATCGTTGCTGTATGAGACCGAGCCCGTGAACGATCATGCCAGACCGGGTGACGGCTGGTTCCTGAATGGGGCCGTGCAGCTTGAGACAGATGTCACGCCGAACAGCCTCTTGGCTATACTCCGTGAAATTGAACGTGCGCTCGGCCGGGATGAAGAGAATCGATCAGGCCCCAGAACCATCGATCTGGATATCTTGCTCTACGGCCAACGGGTTATCGACGAACAAGATCTCGTGGTGCCACATCCCCGCATGCACCATCGCCGGTTTGTCCTTATGCCGTTGAGTGAACTCGATCCGCTCTTCGTGCATCCGGTACTCCAACGCACCATCAGCCAATTGCTCGCCGAGGCCGGAAAGCAACCGGAAGTTCGCCTGCTATTTCCCCAGCCTTCGACCCGCTATGGATCTCGCCCTGCTTGCGGCCCGCAGCCAAACTTATGAAGATTATACGCACGCTACCCTCTATGACTGCGTGGAGCGAACGACTACGCCGGGAAGGTGTGACCATAGGATTCGTGCCCACCATGGGCGCGCTGCATGACGGCCATCGCTCCCTTATCCGAGCCGCACGATTACAATGCGATGCGCTCGTCGTGAGCATCTTCGTGAACCCGACACAGTTCAGCCCGACCGAGGATCTGGCCAAGTATCCAAGACCCATCGCGAAGGATCGTTCTCTCTGCCGCGCAGAAGGTGTGGATGTCTGTTTTGAACCGACCGCACAAGCGATGTACCCAGAAGGATTTCAAACGGTCATTATTGTACCGGCCATTACCAAACTGTGGGAGGGTGCATCGCGCCCCCACCACTTTGGCGGCGTCGCCGTCGTTGTCACGAAACTATTTGGAATGGTCAGGCCACACGTGGCTCTGTTTGGCCAGAAAGACTACCAGCAAGCTGCTGCCGTGAAGCAGTTGGTGAAGGACTTGAATCTCGGTGTGGCGATTCAGGTGCGCCCGACAGTCAGAGAGCGGGATGGGCTGGCCATGAGTTCACGCAACGTGTATCTCAGCGCCAACGAACGTCGAATTGCGCCCTTACTTTCTCAGGCACTCCAAATCGGTAAACGGATGATTGCGGATGGGATACGTGACGTGGCGGCGATCGAGCGAGCCATGCAGCAGACTCTCAAACGGGAACCCACCATTCAGGTCGAATACCTGTCCGTCTGCGATCCGGACAGTCTAGAGCCTCTGCCCGTCATCACGACGCGCGCAGTCATCTTGGTCGCTGTGCGAATCGGGTCGATCCGCTTGATCGATAACATGCTGGTGAAAATTTCCAGTTGAAAGATCAGCGCTATGCCGCCCCCTGCTCAGCCACAATCGGTTCGATGCACGCCGGCGAGTAGGTAGCCGGCTTCACCCATTTCCCATCTGCACGCTTATAGCCTCCAACCTTGCTCATGTTGGACCGATGCACTTCTCGAAAGACCGGATCCATATCGATGCCATAGGATACCGCCGCGCCATAGACGACATAGAGGAGGTCAGCCATTTCCTTCGCAATAGACGAAAGGTCTTCGGCCTCGAACGCTTCTTTCAACTCGTCGAATTCTTCTTGAATGAGTTTGACACGCAGTTCGCGCGTCTGTTTGTCGACGACCGACGGAACTGAATTGACGACAATATCAAAAGTCCGATGAAACGCTTCAACCATCACCTGCTCATCAACCATCAGAGACTCCTTATTCACTGTCATAGGGCAAAGCTTTGCGCGAGACTAATTCCACCGGATCCAACATGGGGATCTCTTTCTCCGACGAGACACCGAGTTCCTTGAACCGACGAGCGGCAGGCAAGATTCTCGTCTCGAGCGATCCGATCGCTTTATTGTAGGCCGAGACACTTTTCCCCAACGCCTGCCCGACGTCGTTCAAATGCTCTGTCAGTACGGCCATTCGCTCGTAAAGATCCTTCCCTAACCGCCCGGCCTCCTCGGCATGTTCGGTCAATCGCTCCTGCCGCCACCCGTAGGCGACCGCTCGTAAGAGTGCCATGAGCGTCGTGGGTGTCGCAAGAACCACGCTGCGAAGGAATCCATCTTCAATGAGTCGTGGGTCATGCTCCAGCGCCGCGCCAAGAAACTGTTCGCCCGGAAGGAACAGCACGACAAACTCCGGAGCCTGCGCAAATTGATTCCAATAGGCTTTCACGCTCAATTCATCCATCCGCGACCGCACTTGAGCGGCATGACGCCGCATGCCTTCAAGCCGTTGCTCGTCAGTCGCCGATTCATGCGCATCCAGATACCCTGCCAGTACGGTCTTGGCATCCACGATGATCTGCCGCCCACCCGGCAACTGGACGACCATGTCGGGACGGAGCCGGCCTCCATCGACTGTAATGGACTCCTGCTCGAAAAAATCGCAATGCGCGACCATGCCGGACAACTCGGCCACGCGTTTGAGCGTGATCTCACCCCACTGGCCGCGGATGGCGGGCGCACGGAGGGCCTTCACAAGGTTGCCGGTCTCAGACTGCAACCGCTGCTGTGACTCAGCCAGAAGCTTGAGATGTTGATCGAGGCCGCCATACGCCGATTGCCTCGATTGCTCGAGCAGCCGAAGCTGATCATCGTATCGATGCAGCGAGTCTTGGAGGGGCCTGACCAAACTATCGATCGCCTGTTGCCGCTGAGCGAGATCGCCCTTGGCCTCGGCCTGGAGCGTTTCGAATGAGCTACGTGCCAGGCTCAGAAAGGCTTCGTTGTTCTGTTTGAGGGCTTCGCCGGAAAGCGCTTGAAACGTCTCAGCTAATTCCTGTCGGGCCTGGCCCAGCATGGTCTTTTGTTCGTTGAGATGAAGCACGGCCTCCGTAGCCTTGGTCTCCGCCACCGCACGGGCCTGAGAGGCTCCCGAAAGATCCTGCCTGAGTCGATCAAGGTCGAGGCGATCCCCCTCGGCCTGTCGGCGCAATTCCTCTGTCAACGATTCCGCCCGCTGCGCCAGCCTTAGTGCATGGCGCATCCAGGCTTCATCCTGTTCGGTTATTCCCATTCAATGGTGGCAGGAGGTTTGCCGGAAATATCATAGGT
>SWDP01000037.1:117472-152817 GCA_005116885.1 Nitrospira sp. | reverse complement strand
CGATCTGCTGCCCGGCCTTGACGACGGCGCCGGACTTCGGCAAATCAATGAAGACGATATCGCCCAACGCATCTTGGGCGAAATGACTGATGCCCACAGTCGCCTGTATGCCGCTCACTCGCACCCATTCATGCTCTTGGTGGTAACGGAGGTCTTTCGGAATCATGCGTACTCCCCTTTGGAGAAGGACTGGTAACGGTGGCGGTCACGATCCAATGAGATCCATTCCAGGAAAGAAATATCCGATTTCGAACCTGGCGGTCTCCGGCGAATCGGATCCATGCACGGCGTTAAATTCGATGTTCGCCCCATGGGCTTTGCGAATCGTGCCTGCGTCCGCTTTGGCCGGATCAGTCGCACCCATCAGCTCACGATTCTTCTTGATCGCGTTGTCGCCTTGCAACACCAGCACCACGACCAGACCGGACACCATGAATGTGCACAGGCTATCGAAAAACGGACGGGCCTTATGCACGGCATAGAACCCCTCTGCCGTTGATTGTGAGAACTGCATCATGCGCATGGCCACCGGCTTCAGGCCGGCTTTCTCGTAACTGGCGATAATATCGCCGATCGCATTCTTCTTCACCGCATCGGGCTTGATGATCGCTAACGTTCGTTCACTCATGAGCTCTGAGGTTCCTCCACACAGTTAAAGAATGAAGCTCCCCGCAGCAAGCTGCGGGGTATCTTGCGAAATTCTCCGAAGCCATTACCCCCCTCCGCCAAGGCGAAGGAGAATAATTTTGAAGAATACGTAAAGGTCCGTGAAAGATCAAGGACCACAAGCCTACGAGCCCACATTATTCATGACAGTTCGTTGCGATCCCCCAAAGCGCCTTCGTCGTGAAGCGTATCTCGTGAAGCGTGAAGCGCTTGAAACAGGCGCGAAATATGAACGTCCGACTCTGGAACGAAATACGCTTCACCTACGACATTTCACGCATTGGAGACGCTTCACGCGCACGCGCGGCGATTCATATCTGCAGCATAAGATTCCATGAGTCATGGGCCTAGCCCGCATTATTCATGAGGGTTCGTGACGAAACCGCTGAGACGCCAGGCGAGCCCGCCCGCCATTAGGCTTGTCGCAGCAGCGTATCGGCGGTTGCAGTAGAAGCCTTCGTGAATAATGCGGGCTAGGGAACGTCCTAGCTCCTCTTACGCGATCTCGACGGTATGATTGATGATGGGCGGTTGTCATGCCCGTTCACCGAAACGGTTCAACCTCCGGGGGGAGACAGTGTGGAGAGGCATAGAAAAACAGGACAACAGCTCAACCAGGGGTAAATGGTCCAAGAGCTGGGGTATTTGCCAGGTCATCGATATGGCGAAGCTTGCTACAACCATACACAACACAAGAGACGGCAATTCATTGTGGAGGTCGCTATGACAGACAGAAGACTACGAAACTCTGACGGAGATAAACCGGACGATCATCGGTGGAATGGCGTGCTTCTTGGGATGAGTGCCTGCGGGCGATGCGGCGGGCTCTTGACCAGAGATGAGGAGTTCAGCCTGTCCATTGATAGAAAGATGCCGTCGTTGCGCTGTATCCAGTGTGGCGAGTGGCTCGATGAAATCATCCTGCGGAACCGCGTGGTGTCCAGAAGACGGGAGACACCGACCCGGCAACAGACCGTCCGGATGTGATTCCTCTCATGAACGCTTACGGGTTAACGGGAGAGGAGCAGGCAATCGTGTATTGGTTTCTTCAACCAACAATCATTGCATGTGCAATCAGTGAGGGATGGGCGCGACAGTAAAACCAATTAACTCATCATAGGGGGAAACAGAACATGCAATCATCGAATAACTACGAATCAGGGAATCTGTCGGTGTTTATCACAGGAGCGTTGATCGGCGCGGGTGTCGCACTCCTCTTCGCGCCACAGTCAGGCGAGCAGATGCGCGGGCTTCTTCGCGACTATGCGGCGCGCGCCAAAGATGAGCTCGATGACGTCGTCGACCAGGGCGCCGAAGCGTTGGACAACACTATGGAACGCGGCCATGAATTCGTCGAGAAGGGGAAGGATTCGTTGCGAGAGGCCGGTCGCCAGGTTAAAGATTTTGCCGAGGCGGGCAAACAAGCAGTCAATGAAACAAAGGATGAGCTGGCGTCACAGCATCGCTAGGCGTCGATAGGCAACTGTCCCAACCGGAAAACTCATTTTTATCCATAGGAGGATTATTATGTATCGTTTATTGATGGTCGGCATTCTCGGATTGAGTGCGATGAGTCTTACAGCCTGCGAGTCCATGACCGGAAAAACTGCAGGCCGAACCATAGACGACGCCACGACGACCGCATCGGTTCAAGCAAAGTTGACGAATGACAAGGCGTCCAATTTTACGCGCATCAATGTGGATACCGAGCGGGGTGTTGTCACGCTGAACGGTGTGGTACAGACCGTAGAGGAGAAGTCACGAGCAGAATCCCTCGCGCGTATGGTGGAGGGGGTGTCGAAAGTGAACAACAATCTGCAAATACAATCCTTGTCATCGAGTAATTGATGTGTGGGTGAGGGGCGTCGATGGCGACACCGGTCATCCGCCCCCACCCTCATGCACATAACCATGTTCAACTGAAGACGCGAAGCCCAAAGAGGACAGACCGGTGTCGGTAAAAAAAGTGCGATATGCAGTAGTGGGGCTGGGTCACATTGCGCAGGCGGCAGTGCTGCCGGCGTTTCGCCACGCACGCATCAACTCTCAACTGAGCGCCCTCGTATCAGGAAGTCGAGTCACATTATCGAAGCTGTCCACCATGTACAAGGTGGAGCACACCTATGATTACGATCGCTACGATGAGTGCTTGGAAAGTGGCGCAGTGGACGCGGTGTACCTGGCCATCCCCAACCATCTCCATAAGCGCTACGCCAGCGCGGCATTGCGGAAGGGTATTCATGTCCTTTGCGAAAAGCCATTGAGCCTGACGGTCTCGGACTGCAAAGCGATTATTCGCGCAGCGGAGGAAGGCGGAGCGAAACTTATGGTCGCGTATCGCCTCCACTTTGATGAGGCGAATCTGAATCTTATCAGCCTAGGACAGTCGGGCCGTCTAGGAGATCTGCGCATCGTGCATTCGCTATTTACCCAGCAGGTCCGTAAGGGAGATACGCGACTAGACCCGAGGGTCGGTGGAGGCCCCTTGCCCGATATCGGGATCTATTGCATCAATGCGGCTCGCTACCTGTTTCAAGCGGAACCGCATGAAGTGGTCGCGATGCGACTGAAAAACAAAGACCCTCGATTTCGTCGTGTAGAAGAGATGGACGGAGCGCTCCTGCGATTCCCAGGGGACCGTCTGGCCTCGTTTGTCTGCAGTTTTGGAGCGTCCGACCGTGCCGACATCGATGTCGTCGGAACCAAGGGGAGCGTGCGACTTGAATCCGCCTATGAATATTCGGCTGGAATGAAGCAAGTCATCCGTATCGGTGAACGCACGGAGACGCGACGCTATCCGGTTCATGACCAATTCGCGCCACAAATTCGCTATTTTTCTGATTGCATTCTTCGGAACCGGGAACCCGAGCCGTCCGGCCACGAAGGGCTCATCGACGTGACAATCATCGAAGCGTTGCGACGGTCGGCGCGAACCGGTCAGCCCGTGAGCGTACAAGTGGCGTCGAAAAAAACTCGTCCCTCCCTCGCGCAGATGATGCGAATTCCGCCGTCCAAGGTGCCACCCCGGGTTCACGCTCCGTCACCGACACGGTGAAGTCCGATGTTGTGCTCATCGGAGTCACACTAGGATATGTTCTTCCTGGAATTACAGTGAGGTCACGATGCCACAGACGCACGACACAGAACGATCAGGAATTGAGACAGTGGTGGGCGGGCTCTTGAGAGATGTGCGCGCGCTCATACGCCAGGAAATGGCCTTGGCGCAACATGAGGTTCAGTACGAAATCGGCAAGATCATCAAGTCGGTCCTGTGGTGCGGGATCGCTGCGGTGCTGGCACTGATCGGATTGTTCGTCGCCGCCGCGGTCTGTGTGCTGATCCTCTTTGAGTATACAGGGTTGCCTGCCTGGGCTTGTGCCGCCATCGTGAGTGTTGTTCTCCTGGGTGGGGCGTGGGGGCTCGCAGCGGCCGGATGGGGAGTGGCAAAGTCCGTTCATATCATCCCACTACGAACGGTACGAACCCTGATGGACGACGCCAAATGGATGACGGAGTGGGTGCGCACGCGGTTTACATAGGTTTACATAGATAGTGCTCGGTGTCCCTCAGTCTTTTGAGTAAGCCGATAGTCCCTTTGCGATCATCTTGCTGGTTTTGAGCCGATGTCTAGACGACAGCTATTTACAGTGACCTTTCTGCTGGTGTTTCTTCTGCTCCTGTGGCAACTGGGACTGATTCTCAGTCCGTTCTTCTCGCCGATTCTCTGGGCTGTGATCCTCGCGACCACGACGTATCCTGTGTACATACGATTATTGGCTTGCGTGGGACAACGCGGAAATGTGGCTGCCGGAATCATGACGGGGGGAGTACTGATCATGGCGGTGGCTCCTGCCTTATACGGCATGATCCTCGCCGGTCAGCAAGGAGTGGAAGCGTATGCTCAAGCTTCAGAGTGGCTGAAGGGAGGACATCTGAAAGACATAGGCGTTGTGCTTGCCAAGGTACCCGGGGTCGGAGGGCTGATCCAGGAATTGGCGGGACGTCTCATTGTGAGCGGCAGCGGGCAAGTCGAGGACTCCCTCCTGGAAGGCGGGAGGGCCGTCAGTGGCTTTCTTCTTTCGCAAGGGGCTGATTTTGCCAGGAATGCATTGCTCCTCGCGACAAACTTTCTCATTATGCTCTTCACCTTGTTCTTCTTATTCCGCGACGGACCCCGTACGTGGGACACAATCTTCCGGGCGATTCCCCTCGAAGAGGAGCACAAGGCAAAGATCTTCGAACGTCTCAATACGACCATGAAGGCAGTCGTGAGGGGCACGTTATTGACCGCCGTTGCCCAGGGGGCGACGGCCGGGGTGACGTACTATTTATTGGGAGTGCCTTTTTCAGTATTTCTCGGCGCTTTATCTGGGCTGCTTTCTCTGCTCCCCGTCGGCGGCACAGCGATAGTGTGGGCGCCAGTCGCATTATACCTATTGTTCAGCGGGGCGGTAGCCAAAGGCGTCATTCTCATCGGGATCGGCCTCGGCCTGGTGGGCCTGATGGACAATCTACTGCAGCCCCTTCTCGTCGGTGGGAAAGCGCGGCTCCCGGTGCTTCCCCTGTTCTTAGCCTCGTTGGGGGGCCTCGCGTACTTCGGATTTCTCGGTCTATTTCTCGGCCCCGTTCTCCTCGCCGTCGTCCTCGTCACGTTTGTGATCTACCAGGAAGAATACCAGCAACAAGGCAGCGGCATGATCATTGGCGTCACGAGCGATCCTCGCGAAGATCTGCGCGCCGCTCATAATTTGGCTGACAAGACAGTGTAATGCGAGGGGCTCCTCCAGGAGCCTGTCCGACATTGCCTTCGTGCCGAGGCAAGAGAGATACGGCCAGATGCGAGACCCCAGATCGCCGCAGTAGAACGGTCTATGCCGACGGGTTCTTACGAGGAAGGTCCCAAGAACTAGGGGAACTCCGAGTGGTGGGTCGGCCGGACCCATGCAATCATCCGTGGTAATGATGGAACGCTGCCACGCTATCGGAGACCGTCAGATGGAAACAATCGGGAAGGAGCTTCCCTCGCCGTTGGACTGCGGCGAGGCCCGTGAACTACGAACCGAACATAAGGAGGATCTATGGCGAATCAGGCACAGACGATCGAGGCCAGAGCTACCTTTATCACGTTGATGCTCCGTGAAGACCATCGTAATCTTAGACAGCTGTTTGAACAGTTTGACAACACGACGATGACAAAGAAACCGGAAATCGTGAGGGAAGCTCTCGCAGTCCTGGAAGTCCATACCAGGCTCAAAGAGGAACTCATTTACCCTGCCTGGCGGGAACATGTTCACGAGCAGAGCCTGGATCTGATGGACGAGGTTCGCGAGACACTCCATATCGTTCACGCGCTGGTCAACGCGCTCAAGAACATGGATCCCGAGGATAAGCGATATGAGTCCATGTGTACGGCCCTCAGGGACCAGGTCACACACCATATCAACGAGGAGGGGAAGATGTTCCCCCTCGCAGAGCAGACAGACCTGGACTGGGAGCGTCTGACGACACACGTGGTACAGCGACGTCAAAGCTTAGAGCAAAAACCGTTATGGCTGCTTGGGGTGCCCGTGATTGTCAACGCGCGCGAGACAGTCCGTGCTACGCGTGCGGTTCTTTCAGGCCGATCAGGAGGCTGACACGAGGACAGGGTTCGCACCGTGGTGAGGAAAAGGAGGATAGATGGCGCCCATAAAAGAATTCGCAATGAAATCAAGCGGACCCTCTGTGCGACAAGCGAGGGAGAGGGTACCCGAACAGGCCGAAGAATTGGCCGGCTCAATCGGTCAGACCGAAAACACGGTGGCGCACACGATACAGGATACCCTGCGACGAACCCAGAACAGTACTTGTGCTGCGATGGGAATGGTTGCAGACGGTCTCGACACCTCAACCGCGTATCTCAGTAAGCGTGGAATGGTGGGCGTGGTCGAGGACGTGGCGACGCTTATCCGTCGCCATCCACTTCAAGTTATGGTGCTCGGGGTCTCAGTGGGATACCTGTTCTCTCGATCTCGGCGGCGGTGACGTCAGATCCTGATGCCCCAGTATAGAGTGGAATCCGGCGGCGGAAGAACGATCCCCTCATTGACTTAAATATTTTAGACTAAGACAGGAAGGGAAATCATGGACAAAGGCGCGGATCGCATTGCCCAAGACATCAAAGATATCGTCCAGACCAGAATCGCAATTGCCGAAAAACTGGGAGCCATTGAGCAACACGTGGGATCCACGATGCAACATGCGAGGACTACAATGACTCACGTTGCGGACAAAACGACGGCATCTGTGCATGAAACGTTGCAGGCGACCAAGGAAGCCTTTGATCCACGCGTCCATGTCGCACGCCACCCATGGGTGTTCGTGGGCGGGACCATGGTCCTCGGCTATGCGGTCGGCACCCTCTACCGTCGCGGCTGGAGGATCGACGGAGTGGTTCCCTATTACCCCCGAGGTGCAAAGAGTGCGGCAGTGATGCCCACGAGCGGCTCACCCTCGTCCGAACAGCAAGAGTCCGGAGTCTATTCCTTCTACCCTCATCGCGAAGCGGACAATGCGAGTAAGGAACAAGGCCAGTCCAATCGATTCACATTATGGGCTGAGCTGGAGCGAGTTCTCCAAGACGAACTCGGTGTCGTACGGAGCGGCTTCGTCCGATTCGGACGTGGTCTCCTCCACGAGATGCTCCGTCAAGCGGTCCCGGCCCTCGTGCAGATGATCGCAGGTAACCGCCGAGAACAGGCCCCTCGGTCCGAGCACGACTCTACGCGTCGATAAATTTCGTCTCTATACCGTGCCGCTTGCTGAATTCGCCGTCGGCTCGGCGGCCTCATCACCGCAGCAATCGCCTAGCCGCTGCCACCACAAGCTCTTCGCCGGTGCTCGCCCTCGGACTCTTCACGCACGAGTTCGATTGCTCACGGCTCCCCCCAATCGGTCTCGCAACAAGGCTCGCATTTTCTCGACGAACCGGTATGAGTACTACGGACTAGGGTAGAACCCAGTCTTATACCTTCCTCGGCCACGGCATAATCAGAACGGTGAGAGAAACAATAGCGATGAAGACGCTATTGGAAAGATGTGGCGGCGCGTGTCACGCGAGATGGGCGTTGCAATCGTTTCCATTCGTAATCGTCGAGTACCCGATTTCATTTATTCATCAAAGGGAGGATCGCTCATGTTTACCAAATCTCAGGAAGCCGGCGCGTCATCGGTAACGGACATGCTTCGGGAAGACCATAAGAAAGTGAAGGGTCTCTTCGATAAATTCGAGCAGGCCGAAGACACCAAAGCAAAACAGCAGATCGTCGAGACGGCGTTGATGGAACTGGAGGTGCATAGCAAGTTGGAGGAAGAACTCATCTATCCGGCCATTCGCGCGGAAATCGATGACGATGACCTGATGAATGAGGCGCTTGAGGAGCATCATGTCGTGCACGGGCTGCTCGGGGAACTGAAGAAAATGAAGCCCAGCGACGAACGCTACGATGCCAAGTTTACCGTGCTGGCCGAGAACGTCCGGCATCACATTAAGGAAGAAGAGGCAGAAATGTTTTCGAAGGCTGAAGACTGCGAGATCGATTGGGAAGCACTCTGTTCCCAAGTCGTGAAGCGCAAGGAACAGTTGACGGCAAAGAAGGCCCCCAAGAAGAAGTAAGGCAACTTATCGGTCTAGGTGCAACGGGGACGCCGAGTGACAAGCATGCGCTGGGCGTCCCCAAGTTGTCGGTGTCTGGAGGAGCCTATGGGGCTGAACGTCATGTGGAAACTGTTGAGCGCCACCTACACAAAATGGACTGCAGATCATGCCCAAGGCCTGGGAGCCGCCTTGGCATTTTATGCGATCTTTTCTCT
Source organism: Nitrospira sp. (assembly GCA_005116885.1). Classification (GTDB taxonomy): domain Bacteria; phylum Nitrospirota; class Nitrospiria; order Nitrospirales; family Nitrospiraceae; genus Palsa-1315. The sequence continues at coordinate 144,300 of SWDP01000037.1, read as the reverse complement.
GGCGCCCTTGCTCCTTATCGTCATTGCCATTGCGGGGTCAGTGTTCGGGCAGGAGGCGGCGCAAGGCGAGATTATCGGGCAGATTCAAGGTCTCGTCGGCGAGGAGAGCGCAAAAGCCATTCAAAGCATGATCGAAGAAGCCCGGAAGCCCGCCGCCGGCATCATTGCCACAGTCCTGGCCCTTGTTCTGCTGGTGCTCGGGGCCACCGGTGTATTTGCTCAACTTCAGGAAGCGCTGAACACGATTTGGAGGGTCGAGGAAAAGCCGGGGGCGGGCATGTGGCAAGCTCTCAGGAACCGCTTCATTTCACTCCTGGCGGTTCTCGGTACCGGATTCCTGCTGTTGATCTCCTTGGTCATCAGCGCTGGGATATCGGCGATAGGCACGACCCTGGAACATTTTATCCCGGTCCCCGGGTTGCTGCTGCAACTCATCAATTTCTTCGTGTCATTTGCCATCGTCACACTCCTATTTGCCATGATCTACAAATTGCTCCCTGACGCATCCATTCAGTGGAGCGATGTGTGGATGGGCGCGATCATCACGTCGCTGCTCTTCACGATCGGCAAGTTCTTAATCGGCTTTTATCTGAGCAAGAGCGATGTCGGCATCGCCTACGGCGCGGCTGGGTCTCTCGTGGTCATGTTGATTTGGGTCTACTATGCGTCGCAGATATTTCTGTTCGGCGCCGAGTTCACCGCTGTGTATGCAGAGTCTCGTGGTTCCCATTTGGCGTCATCGCCGCACATACAAACGAAGCCCGAGGTCAAATTGGCCGGCGCCACGAATTGAAAGATCGGACCCGTTCGCATGACAGGATTTCGGGAAGTCATCTTCATCGGCGGAGGTCTCTATGCCGCGGCTGTGTGACCCTGGTCAACCGTCAGATGATTATCGCAGCGGGTCAGGGAGCGATCGCGGGTCAGGCCATCAAGCGGGATTTGGCGATGAGAGTCTGCAGCGGCATACGTTACCCCGATTTGAGACGGAGATCCACGAGCGCAAGACGTAAGAGCAGAGCCATACGGCACTTCAATGCGAGCTATAGATGTAGCGTTGTGCATGACATACCCCTCTGACCGGAGGGAACACGGATCTCCCAGAAAGGATTGGATGTATGGCGAAGAAGAAACAAGAAGCACAGAATCCCAAAAGTACTGACCTGTGCGCATTTCGTGAGACCGGCGAAGGGCAATACCTCACCACGAATCAGGGTCTACGGATCAACGACGATCAGAACTCGCTGAAAGCTGGCGAGCGGGGACCATCGCTTCTGGAAGATTTTCATCTTCGCGAGAAGATGACTCACTTCGACCATGAGCGAATTCCTGAGCGTGTTGTGCATGCGCGCGGTTCAGCCGCCCATGGGTATTTCCAAGTGTACAAATCGTTGGCTCCACTGACCAAGGCCGTATTTCTCCAGGATCCGTCGATCAAAACGCCCGTCTTTGTGAGGTTTTCGACAGTCGTCGGCTCGCGGGGCTCATCCGATCTTGCCCGCGACGCCCGAGGGTTCGCGGTGAAGTTTTATACACAAGAAGGAAATTACGATCTGGTCGGCAACAATGTACCTGTGTTCTTTATCCAAGATGCGCTCAAATTTCCTGATCTCGTGCACGCGGTGAAGCCCGAGCCACATCATGAGATGCCGCAGGCGGCTGCTGCCCACGATACCTTCTGGGACTTCATCTCCTTGATGCCGGAATCCATGCACATGATCATGTGGGTGATGTCGGACCGTGCGCTCCCGAGGAGTTACCGCATGATGGAAGGCTTCGGCGTTCACACCTTCCGGTTGATCAACGACAAGGGGCAGGCCCGCTTCGTGAAGTTTCATTGGAAGCCGCTGCTCGGTCTCCATTCGGTCGTCTGGGATGAGGCGCAGAAGATCTCGGGGAAAGATCCGGACTTTCACCGGCGCGACCTGTGGGACGCGATCGAACATGGCGCCTATCCCGAATGGGAATTCGGGATACAAGTCGTCGAGGAAAAAGACGAACAGAAGTTCGGCTTCGATCTGCTGGATCCTACAAAACTCATCCCTGAAGAATTGGTCCCCGTGCAGCGCGTCGGCAAGATGATCCTCAACCGGAATCCGGACAACTTTTTCTCGGAAACGGAGCAAGTCGCGTTTCACCCGGGCCATCTCGTGTCCGGGATTGATTTCTCCAACGATCCGCTCCTACAGGGACGCCTCTTCTCGTACACGGATACGCAACTGATCCGGTTGGGTGGTCCAAACTTCCATGAGATTCCAATCAACCGTCCGGTCGCGCCTGTTCACAACAACCAACGCGACGGACACATGCGGCAGGCCATCAACGACGGGCGAACCAGCTACCAGCCGAACTCACTTGGCGGAGGCTGCCCCATGCAGGCGAAGGCCGACCTGGGCGGCTTTGTCAGCTATGCGGAAAAGATGGTCGGGGCAAAAGTACGGCAGCGAAGTCGGAGTTTCTTCGATCATTTCAGCCAGGCCTCGCTGTTCTGGCACAGCCAATCCGAACCGGAGCAAGCTCATATCGTGAGAGCCTTCCGATTTGAGCTCGGCAAGCTGGAAGTCCCCGCTATCCGAGAGCGCATGATCGGCATGCTCGCGCAGGTCGATTCCTCTCTGGCCAAACGCGTGGCACAAGGACTGGGACTGAACGTTCCCACGAAGTCCCCTACGCTGTTGAACGAGAGCGTGCCGGCGGATGGGAACCCCGCAGAGTATCAGCCCAAACCCAACAAAAGCTCAGCGAACCGCTCACCCGCGTTGTCGATGGCCAATTCCGTGAAAGGCGGGATCAAGACGCGCAAAGTGGCGATCCTCGCCGGCGATGGAGTCAATGACGCGGATCTCACCGGGATGAAGAAAGCGTTGATCGCGGCCGGCGCTCAGGCAAAGATCGTGGCCCCTCGTCTTGGGAAGTTGACCAGCGACAAGGGAGCGGACATTCACATCGATTTCAGTTTCCTCACCTCCAGTTCAGTCCTCTTCGATGCCGTCTATATCCCAGGTGGGGACAAGAGCATCCAAGCTCTCCAACAAGAAGACGACGCCATAGAATTTGTGAAGGAGGCCTACAAACATTGCAAGACCATCGCCGCCACCGGCGCGGGGGGCCGGTTTGTGCGCATGACATGTCTCGGGCGAGATCTCGCAGGCGGGTCCGAGCATGAAGGTGTTCAGAACACAGAGGATGAGGGTCTCATCATCGGTAAGGAGAATGATACCCGCGGCGTGGCCTCCAAGTTCATCGATGCAATGGCCCACCATCGCCATTGGGCGCGAGAATTGAAGTCTCAGCCGGCCTGAAGCATGAATGAACCAAGCCGGGGCTCTCAGGTGAGGCGCGGCGGTGTCGAGGGGGAACGATGAGGACGTCAATTTCCGATTTCAAAAGCAGAAGCAAATCGGCACGAGGGGGAGCTTGCGGAAATTCGAGAGCGAACCGGCGTTCGACCAAAAGCATGCTACGAGCTTCCTGAAAGACCTGGGGTCGCAGCGAATGCAGGTGATCAAGGTAGCGAACCGCATAAGAAGGAAAGGCTCATACCATGGGAAAAGCTTTCATCCTCTGGCTGTTAGGAGTTCCGGTCACATTGCTTGTCATCCTCTGGTTTTTCGGTGTACTTCGATAAGGACAATTCAAGGAGATGCGGGCGAGGAAGGATGATCTGAACGCACCCTCATCGAGCCTGAGACAGGGGCACTTTGTGCACGGGTTCTATGAGACGCAGGGCACGAGCCGATCGTTCCTGATCCCCTGGGCTGCAGATCGAACGTGCGACGCCTTCTGCTGCGCGTCGTTGACGAGGAGAATGGAGTGCGCCTATCACCACATCATGAGGAGGAACATGTGATGGAAAGACAACAGGAACATACCAGGAGAAACACACAATCCGACACCAAATATAACCCCTCAACTCCCTCCCAGAGTCACTCAACCTCCTTGCAAAAGAGAGAAGAGAAACAACAAGACACGGACGCGCATGCATCTACGGCTCCATCTCACGCGCTATCTGGCGAGGATCACACACCAGTCGCAGAATTGGCCTATGCACTGTATGAGCAACGTGGGCGGAAGGATGGGCATGATCTGGAGGATTGGTTCAACGCGGAGCAGCGAATTAAGGAACAAGGACGTTCAGGCAGAAGTTTTGACGAGGTCTGGTAAGCCTCTCTTCGATGGGAATACCCGTTATCGCGTTCTGGCTCAAAAGATAGTCTCATCACTACTTCACCCATCATCCAGGAGGAACATCATGGCAGAGAAAAAATGTGCGCATCCATCTTGCGGCTGCGCTGCGGAAAAAGGGAAAGAATTCTGCTCTGATCCATGCAGGAATACGAGTCTGTCGGGACGCTGTCCCTGCAATCACGCAGGCTGCAAGGAGAAAACTTCCTAATGAGCCACATCTTGCTGGTCACCACCTCTTCCCTGAGCGTGAGGCGTATTCTTCGGTAAACAGTTGCACGGTCCCTAAGTCCGAAACCTCCCGCACATCGATTGCTTGAAGAGATTCAGGCCGAGGATAAAAAACATACTGAGGAGCTCTCGGCACTGACTGGTACTACTAATTACTTCATGCCGCTCTAGGATTGAGCAGCACGACGGCTGCTCGATCTCCATCGCGATCTCAAGGCTTCACAACAGCTTCCTATACCGGATGGGTTGCCTTCCCCAAAAACTAGGGAACAACCCAGTCCTCGCTCTTCCATGGCCGCGGTATATGTACAGTATCAGTAGGGCAAGCGAGCCGAGGAAGGACCATGAAATTTCCCACAATCAAATATCAGTCAGGCCTGGAAGTGAGCCGCGCCGCGTTTTTTCTCAAAATGACCTCCCTCGACGTCGCGTACGCCGGAACCCCTTCATCTCATAACCAAAAGGAGGAGCAACATGAACGCCGATCATTTCAAGGGTAAGTGGAATCAATTCAAGGGCGAGCTCAAGAAACAGTGGGGAGAGATTACGGACGACGATCTTACGACAGTGGAAGGGAACTATGACAAGTTCAAGGGGCTGATGCAGGAACGGTACGCTGATCGCAAAGACGAGGTCGGTAAATGGGCGGATGAATGGTTCCGAACCGCCCAAACGAACACGAAAGAACCGGAGACGGTCGGACGTTCGGGACCCAAGTAGCTCGACAGGTCCGCCCCTTCCTTCTCCTTCGGAAGAAGCGAGAAAGCGAAGCTGTCGAGCGCTTCCACCGGGTTTCGGCACCAGTTGCAAGGGCAGACCGTTTTTGAGACGGGCTGTCCGATCTGGCGATGCCGACAGAGATGTGATGATCGCAGGCTGACATGGGACATCGAGAACGGCTGGAGATATATGACGCTATTTCCACCGCGTTTCGATGACGTGAGTCGGCGAATGTCCATCTAGGTCGGTGGAGAATGTACGACCACGGGTGCGGTGGGTCTGACTCACCTAGCGCACCTTTAAATGCCCACGGTAGAAGACGGGATGAAGAAGTGAAGGGTCTAAAACGATGAAATTTCAACAGCTTTACAGGGAGGTTCCAGGATGTGGAAAGTAAAAACGATTGTGACCGGTTTCGCACTCGCTATTGCGGAGGCTTTGGCCCCGATGACAATCCCGCAGTCCGAAGCCGCAGATAACGATCTGTTTAAACAAATGGATATCGGCTTTTTCTCGGTCGGTGGTCGAGCCACCTATTACGATCCGCAGGAAGGACAATCGCGGTGGTTCGGTGGCGCACAGGTCCGAGTCAATCCGTTTAGATATTTGTCTTTCGAAGGGTCCGCCGACTATCGGCAACAGGATACAGAAGGTACCAAGACGCACACCTACCCTGTGCAAGTCTCTGCATTGATCTATCCCTTGGGCCACACTCGCTTGGCCCCCTTTCTGCTCGGCGGGGGAGGATGGTACTACACGACCGTCAAAGGACCGGGCAATTTCGACGACACGCAAAATCGATTCGGCCTCCATGCCGGGGGAGGGCTCCAGTTCTTCTTCAGCGACCACATCTCGATCGACAGCACGTATCGTTACATTTGGCTAGAGAACATTGAATCGAGAGACCAAAACATCAGAGATAAAAGCTTCAACGACAACGGCCATATGGTCACGGCCGGCCTCAACTTCCACTTCTAGTTGGTGAGTCGGAACGGGCGATGGGCAAGGACCAAAGAGGGGACTGAGACAACCGCACCGATTCCGCGCCGGCCGGCGGCGGAATCGGTGCCCATTAGCAAGATCTCTTGGCCTGTAGTACGTGCCGCCTGTTTTCATCGGAAGGAGGTTCCATTATGCTGAGTTGGTCCATTACATTTCTTATCATTGGGCTGGTCGCGGGGCTTCTGGGAGTCTCTGGAGTCGCAGGGGCGGCGACGCAGATCGCGTATGTGCTGTTTGTCGTATTTCTCATCACCGCCCTTGTCAGTTTCGTGATGGGCCGGCGGCCTCCTGCTTAAAGACGCCAAGGTCGAGAGCAGGATAAGGCTACAATGAAGAAACCAAGTCTTCGCGTAGCCTTATCCTGTTTGTTAGACACAAGGACGTGATGTGGTAGACGGAGAAGATGTCATACGGTGGACAGCCGTTTGAATGGTCAAATACAGCTCCTGCCCGACGGTGTCTTTCTGCACGAAGGCCGCAGCCCCTGCATTCAGCATAGATTCGGCTACATGTGGATCGGTTTGAACGGACAATCCGATCACAGTCGTCGAGGGATGCGCTTTCAAAATCCGCCTGGTAGTTTCAGCCCCATTCCAACCTGGCATGTTCATATCCATAATCACGACGTTGGGTACAAGCGTGCCGACCAATTGGAGCGCTTGCTCTCCTGTTGAAGCCTCTCCTACCACCGTCAAGTCGTCGTACTCCTTTAACATACAGCACAAACCTTCTCGAACCATTTGGTGATCGTCGACGACCAGCACCCGGAGTGCAGTCGCGATACCCCTCTTTTCAGCTGAGGCGATCGTCACGTGTGGATCGGTATGTTCCCTAGACAGTTGGGCTCTTGTGGGAGAGGGACTCTCCTCTTCAGCCTGTTGGGCTTCAATGTGTATGCTAGGCATCCTAAAAGGGAAATGGAGCGACGCAACGGTTCCCTTGCCCGGCTCCGATTGCAGGTCGAAGTCGCCACCGAGGGCTATCATCCGCTCCCGAACACTCAGCAGGCCGAATCGATCTGAACGATCCTCGCTCAAGCCTGAAACATGGAAGCCGCATCCATGATCCGACACGGTGATGGATAACACATCCTGATCGTAGCTCATCAATACAGATGCCCGATCTGTCTTCCCGTGCTTGAGCACATTGAACAATAACTCCCGTATCGAGTGGAACAGCAGCACCGCATCCGCCTCGGGAAGGGGCAGTTCCGGTGTATCGAGAGAAATCTCGACGGTCAATATCTGCTGCCGGCGCATCTGATCCCCCAGCCATCGAACGGCGGCGCTCAATCCGCGCTCGTACAGCGCTTGCGGTGTCAGCTCCGACACCAGCGTCCTGGTGTAGTCGAGCGATTGGTGGAGCAACTGATCGGCCTCCTGCAAAATCGTCCGTACGTCTAGATTGTGATCTTGTCTCAGCAATTGACTGACCTTCATGCGAGTGACAACGAGCATCTGGGCCAAATAGTCGTGCAGCTCCGTGGCAAGCCTCCGTCGTTCGGTCTGTTCAGCGATCGTCAAGTCTGTGGCGAGGGCGCGAAGTCTGGCATACGACGTCGCGAGCTGCTGTGTTCGTTCCTTGACCTGATCCTCGAGCGTATCGGCCAGTTGGCGAAGCCGCTGTTCGACCTGTTGACGTTCGAAGAGTTCGTGAGCCTTCGCACGAGTGGCCGCCTCGAGCTCGGCAGTTCTCTCCACGACCCGCTTTTCCAAATCTCGATTGAGGAGCCACAGTTCTTCCTGCACTTCGGCGTATTGCGAACGTAACCGCTGTTCCTCCAACGCATGGCGCACCGCCTCGCCAAAACGGCTCATCCGGTCCTTGCGGAGATAGTCGGCCGCGCCGTTGCGCATCAGTTGCACGGCTTCTTCTTCCCCGATGGCGTGCGACACGACGATGAAAGGAATCGTCAGCCCGCTTTCTCGCAAACACTGTAGTGCCTCACCAGCACTGAATTGAGGCATGGCATCGTCTGAAATAATGATGTCCGGAGGATCTTGGGTCAGGCGGTTCATGAAGTCCGGCTGTGTATCGACCCGCTGCCACTTCATGTCGAAGCCGCTTTTCTGCAGTTCCCGGACAGCCAATTCGGTATCCACCGGATCGTCTTCGACGAACAAGACGCGTAAGTCGTCCATGCGCTTAGTCCCTCCCCTCTGAGTACAGCTCTGACGGACGCTGGTTCAACAGGATCCAATACAGGCCCAATTGCCGAACCGCTTCGGTGAATTGAGAAAAATCGACCGGCTTGACGACATAGCTGTTGACGCCCAGATTATAACTCTCGACCAAATCGCGATCTTCCCTGGAGGACGTCAACACTACGACCGGAATATTCTTGGTGCGTGAGTCCGATTTACACCGCTGGAGGACCTCAAGGCCGTCGACCTTCGGAAGCTTGATGTCGAGAAGAATCAACCGGGTCTGCGAGGAAAGAGGCCGATCGGCGTATCGCCCTGTGCCGAAGAGACATTCCAATGCCTCCTCGCCGTCCCGCGCCACATGAATCTTGTTCGCCAAATGATATTTCTGAAACGCCCGCAACGTGATTTCCACATCTTCGGGATTGTCTTCGATCAATAAAATCTCCGTCCCGTTCATCATGCCGTAGCCTTTCGCAGGGAAAAAAAGAACGTGGCGCCGCCGTCCACCTTGCCTTCGGCCCATATCCGCCCTCCGTGGCGGAGGACAATGCGATGCACGATAGCCAGTCCGACGCCGGTGCCCTCGAAATCCTCTTTCCGGTGCAACCGTTGAAACACGTTGAACAGCTTGTGCACGTATTTCATGTCGAACCCCACACCGTCGTCCTTGACATAGTACGTCACCGCCTCCACGCTCGCGTCGTCCGGTATCCACCCGACTTCGATGCTGGACTCATTCCGATTCTTGGTGTACTTGAAGGCATTGGTGAGCAAATTGGTCCAGACGAGTTTCAGGAACCGCGGGTCTCCCTGACACGGGGGCAAAGTCCCCACGGTGAGATGAATCTGACGGTCTCCCTGCATGGTCCTCAGATCCTCTGCCGTCTCACGCGCCAATTGCTCCATCGTGACCACACTGAAAGCCATGTCCTGCCGACCCAGCCGTGAAAACTCCAGCAGATCGTCGATCAATTCGCCTGCATAACCGGCAGCCTTTCGGACGATGGTCAAGCAGCGACTCGCTTCGGCATTCAAATGAGCGCCATGATCTTCTTCCACGATGCGGCTGAAGGCGTCGATCGTCCGCAGCGGGGCTCGCAAGTCGTGCGAGACCGAATAGGAAAAGGATACCAGTTCCTTGTTTACTTCGGCCAATGCAGACGCCTGCTTCTTTATCCGTTCCTCGCTGATGAGCAGAGAAGCTTGCGCCTCGCGCAGCTCGGTGATGTCCGTGTTGGTGCCGAACCACCGAACGATTCGACCCTCTGCATCCCGAATGGGCAATGCTCGCGAGAGAAACCAGCGGTAAGTTCCGTCAAGGCCGCGCAGCGGAAATGTGTCTTCCCACGGCTCGCCTGTGACATGCGCGTGCCGCCATTTGGTGACAACACGATCGAGATGGTCTGGATGATGAACCTTCTCCCACCCCCAGCCCTGCATCTCCTCGAACGTCGTACCGGTATACTCATACCAACGCTGGTTATACCAAAAGATCCAGCCCGTGGGGTCCGCCGTCCACGCGAACTGCGACATATTATCGGCCAACGTATGAAAACGCTCCTCGCTTTCCCTCAGCGCCTTATCCCCACGCTTGCGGGCGGTCACGTCACGGGTAAAACAGCGGGTATGGATAAACTTGTCCTCCTCGAACAAACCATTTGAATTGATGAGCACGTCGAGGATCGAACCGTCTTTGCATCGGATTCTCGACGGATATTCGCGCAGGGTTTCACCACCGGCCAGCCGGCCGAGGATATCCTGAATGATAGGCTGATGGACGTGAAATTCGGCGATGTGATGGCCGACATATTCCTCACGGCTGTATCCGAGCAGATCCAGCTCAGCCTGGTTCACTCGCATAATGATGCCGTCCGGTCCGACCCAGTGCAGGCCGGTGCTGGCATTATCGAAGAAGTCGGAGAGATCCTGTTCACTACGACGCAGAGCATTCTCGACGCGTTTCTGCTCCGTAATATCCCGCGCGATTTTTGAGGCTCCGATGACTCTCCCGTGAGGATCGATGAGCGGAGATACCGTCAGAGAGATGTGCAGATCGGTCCCGTCTTTTCGACGCCGGATCGTTTCATACTGCGTGATCGTTTCGCCTCGCTCGATCCGTTTGAGAATGTCGGGTTCTTCATTGTCCCGATCGGGAGGGATGAGCAAACTCACCGGCTGCCCGATCATTTCCTCCGCCGTATATCCGAACAGACGTTCCGCTGCCCCATTCCAGCTGCGGACAATCCCCCGCAGATCCTTGCTGATCACCGCATCGCCGGACGATGTCACAATCGCCGCCAGATGCGCCACTGCATGCTCGGCCTGTTTACGGTCGGTAATGTCCATCAGCATATTCACCGCGCCGACGACCGTTCCCGTTGCGTTCCGCATGGGCTCGTGGTGCAACAGGACATGGCGTCTCGTGCCGTCTGGCCTCTCGACGACGATCTCTTCACCGTGAATCGCACGGCCTTCGCGCAAGGTGACCACCACCGGACATTCGTCCAAGGGAAGCGGAGCGCCGTCCGGCCGGTAGATCTTCCACGATCCGCACCACAGATCCTTGCCAACTTCCGGTTCACGCTCCCACACGGCGACCGCGGCTTGATTATAAAGCGTGATCCGGCCACGCTCATCGCAGGTATACACGGCTGCGGGAAGAGCCTGGACGAGTTCCCGATAACGCGCCTCGTTCTGTTGAAGGCGCTCCTGGGCGGCTCTGAACTGTTCGTCAGTGGCTCTCTGCCTGAGAAGTACGATGGTCATGATCCACAGAAATCCGGCGCCCAATGCCCGATTCACAAGAGCGATGACCAGATCAATTCCAGGGGGTGACAGGACATACGCCGTGGCGATCAATCCGGTGCAGGCGAGCGCCGTGGCAAGAAGCAGGGCGGTTGTTTTGGTCGGAAGCCGGGACACGGCCCACAGCGGCAAGCCATACCCAATCCACACCACGTAGCCACGCGGGGTCAGGAGGTCCAAGACGAACACACCCAGGACGCCAACGGCGGCCAATGCGATCGTCACGGCGTCCTCGAGCTTCCAGCGGAGACCGGCCGGCCCCATGGTCATCTCTCTTCGTTCCATGTTGTTGAACGCGAAGATTTCTCCATCAACTTCCCCATGAAAACACACAATTGGACCGCGTGACGTGGATGAATGAAGGCGGTATGTCTATGCCGCATCGACATGTCTGCGCCGATTCAGTAGGGCGAGTATAGAGCAAGGGGCTCTGATGCTAAACTAGGAAAACCCCTAGCAGGATGCTGAAAAAGTCTGCCGAAGGAGGAGCGGTGAAATTATACGTTCGAAATACTCGTTGAGAAGGATCCGAATGATGAGCCCCACCTGTCTCTCGTTGATATGTCGCTCCGGATCAAGCCTTGGACCGGACTAGCTATCTCGCGTCCTCGTGACTCGGCTGAAGGATGCCGAGCCGGATGCAACTCAGCACTCAAGATTGTCTTTCTAGCCGAGCGCTTTTTCTTTTAGCGCTTGCAGAATCGCCTGGTAGAGCTCATCCACCGCGGCTTCTTTCGTGAGCAATATCGCGGCGCCCGCTTTCTTCATGGCCTCCTCGTTGGCGCCACCGGCTTGCACCGACAAGCCAATGACGACGATGTCAGGATACCGGGCGACGATCTCGGTCGTCGCGTCGATCCCATTCATCATCGGCATATTGATGTCCATCACGACGATGGACGGCTGCAGCCGTTCGGCAGACGCCACCGCCTCTTGACCGTTCCACGCTTCACCCACCACATCCAGGTCTGGATAGGAGTCCAGCACCGTGCGCAAGCCCTGCCGCACCATGGCGTGATCGTCCACCAACAGGACACGAATCCGATTCGAGTGCTGCGTGCTGGGGTTTGACTGCTGAGGAGAATCCACTTGAGCACTCAGCAAGGACTGAGAACTGTCTTTCAGCGGACTCAGCACTTTCGTCTCAGGACTCCCTATCAACGGGAGGATCAGCGTGGCCGTCGCCCCTTCGCCTGGCGCGGATTTCAAATGGAAGTGCCCGCCCAGCGCTCGCATGCGCTCGCGTATGCTAAAGAGTCCGAACTTCGAAGATTTCGAAGATATGGAGGTCTGAATATCCCCCTCAAGATCGAAGCCGACGCCTTCGTCGCGCACCTCGATGCGCAAGGAGCCTGACTCCTGCTGCATCCGTACCGAGGCGGTGTGGGAGCGCGCATGTTTGATCGTGTTCATCAACAGCTCGCGGACCGATTGGAACAGGAGCACGGCTTGATCTTCCGGTAACGGTAGGTCTTCGACCTCGATCTGTACCGTCACCATCAATTCATGCCGCTGCATCCGCTCGCCCAGCCATCGAAGCGCCGCCGGTAAACCGAACTCGCGCAGGATCGGCGGGCTGAGATCGATCACCAATGTCCGCGTATACGCGAGAGCCTCGGACAACACCGCGTCCGTTTCTTCGATCAGCTCGTCGCGTTTCTCCAGCGGTTGAGTCAGGCGCTTGCTTTGGCCCAGTTTCATTTTCCCGAGCACCAACAGTTGCGCCAGATGATCGTGCAACTCGGTGGCCAGACGCCGGCGTTCACGCTGCTCGGTGAGGTTCAATTCCGTCGTCAACGCTCTCAGCTGTACGTGCAACTGCAAGAGTTCCTGTGTGCGGTCCACCACACGCTGTTCGAGTTCCCCTTCGGCCCGCTTGCGTGCAGTGATGTCGGTAAAATAGCACACCACTCCCCACTGACCGTCTGGCAAGGTCACCCGCCGCGTTTCCCAATGGTAGGATTGCTCCACGTCGAGATCAAAGCGTCGTTTGGAAAACCCGGGCGAGATGTACGGCTCACCTGTCTCCAAGGTGTGCCGGAAGATGTCCGCGACTTGTCCGCCGACCTCCGAACCCCAAAGGATCGTGATGACTTCTGAGAAATCGCGGCCGAACAGCGGCTTCACCTCGTTGAACAACGGCAGCGCCAGGGAGTTGACCTGCCGCATGCGAAATTGGGCGTCGACGATATACATGCCGACGGGCGCCTGCTCGAGGATGGTGGAAAACAACGCCTCGTTCTGGCGTATCGCTGCTTCCAGCAGCTCGCGCTCGGTAATATCACGCGCAATCTCCGACGCGCCGATGAGCTGGCCCTGGGCGTCCTTGATGGGTGAGACGGTCAGCGACACGTCCACCCGGCTCCCATCCTTGCGCCGGCGAATGGTCTGGTAACGATCCATTTTTTCACCGTGCCTGAGCTGCTCCAGCATGCGCGGTTCCTCGTCCAGACGGTCCGGTGGGATCAGGATGGCAACCGGCTGGCCCATCGCTTCCTGAGCCGTATAGCCAAACAGCCGCTGAGCCCCCATGTTCCAGCTGGTCACGACGCCGAGAAGGTTTTTGCCGATAATGGCGTCATCCGACGATTCCACGATCGCGGAAAGTCTGGCCTTCACTGCGTCCCTCTCTTTTCGTTCGGTGATGTCCTCCATGGCCAGGAGAATACGTTCTGCCTTGGACAGGGGGTCTTCGATGCGCCGGGCATTGAGCAGCATGGAGCGAAAGCCTACATGCTCGAATTCGTGCTCGACGAGAAAATCTTCGATGGTGGTGCGCTGCGGGAGGATTTCATCGAGGAGTATGCGCAGGGACGGAATGTCCCACTGGCGGTTGCTTACTTCATAGATTAATCTACCGATGACCTCAACCGGCCCGATGCGGAAGCAGCGGTAGAAGGCGCGATTGGCATAGTCGATACGCAACTGACGATCAAGCACGAGCAGCGGCTCGCGCACCGTCTCGAGCGTGTTCTCGGCAAATGCCTGCGCCACGATGCTAGCCTGCCGGGCACGCTTGAGTGCATCGATGTCCACCAGCACCAACACCGCGCCGTCCACCTTGTTATCAAGCGTCACGTACGGGCGCACGTGAAGGGCATACCAGTAGCCGCTTGCGTCCCGCACCTCATGTTCCTGCTCGCGCACGTCGGCAATGACTTTGGCGCTGAGCGTCTCCAGGTCGAGCGGCAATCCGCCGTCGGCGAAGGCGAACGTATGCCGGATGTGGCCGATCGGCCGCCCGACGTCGGCTGCCAGCAAACCCACCTGCTTTTCCGCCTGCGGACTGAACCGGCGAATGGTCAGGTCGCGCCCCAGCAGCACAACGGCGAGCTTGGTCGAGTTCTGGAAGTTGACCAGATCGCTGTTGAGGCGGTGGAGCTCGACGTTCCGACTCAACATTTCCTCGTTGACGGTGGTCAGCTCTTCGTTGGCCGACTCCAGCTCTTCTTTGGACGTCTCGAGTTCCTCGTTGAGGCTCTGTAATTCTTCGTTGGCGGACTGGACTTCCTCGTTGGCCGCCTGGAGTTCTTCGTTGGCCGCTTCGTGCTCCTCCTGCCAGGACTGGAGATACTCGCGGGTTTCGGAGAGATCGGCTTCGAGTTCGGCGATGCGGCGCAATTTCAGTTGAGCGCTCGGAAGCAGCGCGGCCGGCTGCCGGCGCAGCGGCGCGAGGGCGGTCGCGCGTCCGGCCTCGCCCGCTTCTTCGAACACCACCAAAAAACAGCGCTCCCGCAAGTTTTTCAGCGGAATCACTGCCACGTGGATCGTCTGAATCACGCCGTCGCGCGTGACCCGCACGCGCTCCGTGCGTACGATCTTGTTTCCCTGCTTGGCTTTGTTGATGGCGGCACGCAACGGCAGCATCAGCCCTTCTCGCGCCATCTTCAGCACGTCGAAGCTCGCCTTGCCCGCCGGCGGCTCCAGGTAGGCCCCCGTCGGCCCGCGGAACTGCAGTACTTGCAGGGCGTCGTTGATCAAGACCCCCGGCGGAGCGAACTGGCTGATGGCGATCCGGTCGGCCTCACGCTGCGCGTTGAGTTCGCCGCGGAAATTCTCCAGCCGCTCCACTCCATCCGGCAGGCTCGCCTTCCCGATCGGAAGAGGCGGCAGCGGTCCCCGTGCGGCTCGCTTGGCCTGCTCTTTCCTGACCAGCATATGAAACCCCGGGGTCGGCGTGGGCTTCTTGGAGAAGATCTTGTGCTTCCGGTCCACCGGTTCGAAGAGGCTCGTGAACTCGCCGACCGATTCCGAGGCGCCCAACAGCAAGTATCCGTGGGATTTGAGCGCGTAATGGAACGTGGGCATCGCCTTCTGCTGCAGGCTCGGATCCAGATAGATGAGGAGATTTCGGCAACTGATGAGGTCCATGCGTGAGAAGGGCGGATCGGCGATGAGGTTCTGCCGCGCGAACACAACCATGTCTCGCAGCGCTTTGCTGATACGGTAGCCGCCGTCCTCCTCGACGAAAAACTGCCGCAGGCGCTCGAACGAGATGTCCTGCGCGAGCGTCTTCGCATACAGGCCATGCCGAGCCTTTTCGAGGAGCTTCTCGTTGAGGTCGGTGGCGAAGATCTGGAATTTTCGCGCGTGTGGCGTTTTCCGCGCCGCTTCCAGCAACAACATGGCGAGGGAATAGGCCTCTTGGCCGGTAGAGCAGCCGAGCACCCAGCAACGAATCGGATCGTCCCCATGCTGTGTCAGGAGCTTGGGCAGGATGTTGCGCTGGAGCGCCTCGAACGTTTCGGGGTTGCGGAAGAAACTCGTGACGCTGATGAGCACGTCGGAGAAAAGCGAGTCGAGTTCACCGGCGTTGCCCCGGAGAAAGCGCGTGTAGCCCTTCAGATTGTGCTGCTTGGTGAGGACCATGCGTCGGGCGATGCGCCGCTGGATGGTGCTGGATCTGTAGAGCGAAAAATCGACGCCGCTATGGTTGCGGAGAAGCAACATGATTTTCTTGTAGCCGTTCGGTGGGTCCTTCTCTCCCCGCTCGGCCTCGTCGCGCGCCTGCCTTCCACCCGTAGGTGGGGTTCCGCGTCCTCCCGAGGGTAGCGGCTGATCGTCATCCTGATGCCCGATCGCGTGCTCGTGATCCTTCTCCGCGCGCGTCGGCAGTTCGAGCGGGCGCCCGGCGACGTACGGATGCTTGCCGATGCGCACCAGCTCTTTGGCGATGTCCGCGGGCGAAAGAACCAGATCGACGCAGCCGGCGGCCACGGCGCTGCGGGGCATCGAGTCGTACTTGGCCGAGTCGTCCTGCGCGAAGGTGATCCCGCCCTCGGCCTTGATCGCCTCCAGCCCCAACGTGCCGTCGCTGGCCGTGCCGGACAGCACGACGCCGATAGCCCGCTCGCGCTGGTCTTGCGCCAGCGATTCAAAAAACATATCGATCGGCCGATGCGGCGTGCGCGTCCGCTCACGCCGCTCGAGCTTCAACAGGCCCTCCACGATGCTCAAATTCGTGTCGCGCGGAATGATGTAGACGTGATTAGCCTGGAGCGGCTGATTGTGCATGACTTCGCCGACCGGCAGCGATGTGGCGCGCGAAAGGATGTGCGTGAGCGCGCTCTCATGGTTCGGATCGAGATGCTGCACCAGCACGAACGCCATGCCGGTATCCAGCGGCAGATGCTTGAGCAACTGCGTAAAGGCTTCCAGCCCTCCGGCGGACGCGCCGACCCCTACAATCAGCATACGATGACTGCGATCGTCCGGCCGGTCCTTTTGCTCCGGCTCGACCTGCGGATGAGCGGGACGGACCGCAACGGTCTGGCGTCGCTTCGTAGTACGAGCAGCGGATGGCGTGCGGCGCGATGGCATAGTTGATGACGGGGAAATGACAGCCGATTCTAGCTCTGCCGGGAGGGGAAGGCAATCATCGCCGCGGATACCTTTTGTGTAGGCCGATTCCTCCAGGACTCACGGCCGCCCTCGATGCTTCAGCGGCCAGCAGCATACAAGAGCCGCCGATCATGTCCCCCTAGGAAAATCCCTAGTTTTTCCGAATCGAATGTAGACTAGGGAATATCAGAGTACTTGCCACCAACCACATGCGATATACAGGAGACACCGTGACGGCCTTTCACGTCCGCGCGAAAGGCCGATGGGAGAGGGAACCATTCGATAAAGATAGGGCCCTGTATGAAGATTGCTCAAATTGCACCTCTGTGGAACAACGTGTCTTCTCGTGGCCCCTCGGACAGTGAGCGTGCGCTGTCGTATCTCACTGAGGAACTCGTCCGCCGGGGCCACGAGGTCACGCTGTTTGCCGGCGCCGATTCACGCACCAGCGCTACGCTTGAAGTCCTGTGTTCGACGCGACTGGATCGAACGCCGGACAATTGGAGTCGGGCTGGTGCGGCGATCTTGGCCGTCGAAGAGGTCTTCGGGCCTCGCGCGGATGAATTCGACCTCATTCACTCGCACTTTGGGATCGACGGCTTTTCAATGGCCCAGCGCTGTCCAACCCCGACGGTCACGACCCTATACGACCGGCTCGATTTGCCGGAGTATGTTCCGGTCTTCAAACAATTTCGAGACCTCCCGCTTGTTGCCACGTCTGATACACAGCGGGCGCCTCTGGCCTGGGCGTCTTGCCAGCAGACCATCTACCCGGGAGTGCCGTCTGAGCTCTATCGCTTCAATCCGCGACCCGGAAAATATCTGGCCTTTATCGACAGCCTATCCATGGGAAAGGGGTTAGGGATGGCGATTGAAATCGCAAGGCGGGCACACCTCCCGCTTCGCGTCGCCTCCCGGCAAAACAGCATCGACGGGCTGCTTTTCTCGATACCGAGCAAGTTGCTGATCGCCGGCAATGGTGTCGAATGGCTGGGAGAACTAACTGAGCCGGAGAAAATCAGTTTCCTGGGTGGAGCCTTGGCCCTCCTCTGCACTCAGAGCTCGCCCAGCCCTTCTGGGCTCTGCGTCGCGGAAGCCTTGGCCTGTGGCACACCGGTCGTGGCCTTGCATGGTGGACCGGCGGGGGAAATGATCTACGATCACGTCACAGGATTCGCCTGTGACAGTCTCGATGAGATGGTCCACGTGCTGCCATTGGTCAAAGACCTTGATCGAAAGGGGTGCCGGAATGTCTTTGAGAAACGATTCAGCGGAGAGCGGATGGCGGATCAGTATGTTCATTTATATCAGCGCCTGATCGCCTCCGCCGCGTCGCATCGACGGTTCAGCGCATCAATCGTCCAGGCGGTCCAGACCGACCGGCGCCCGATGGCGGTCACGAACTGAAGAATCTTGAGATCTGGTATCTGATCGCGCCTCAAGGCATCGCGCATTCAAGGGTTGGTGGAAGACGTGCACTCAGTCGTCCACTGAGAACTTGCGCTTCGTCGGATCGCGCCAATGTTGGCAGACCTAGGCTGTATCTCCCATCGGCAGATCGGGTTAAATAGACGACCCCTCCCGGCTCATATGATCCACCTCCAAGCAAGTCCGACCCCAAGAAAGATCTTTACAGCGCGACACGAGGGTATCCAATCGCACTCAATGACAGACTCGATCACGAGATGATCCGGCGCCTGATCTCTTCCTGAAGAGGCTTCCTCGGTTCAGACTTCTTTCGATCATACCCCAGGTGCTCCATACATCGTGGGCAATACGTGTGGGTTAGCCTGTACGCATCGTGTGGAACGTGGTAGAGACGCAGGAAGGATCTCAACGGCATCCACTGCTCGAGACCGCTGCCGGTGGGCCGCTCACTGGTCTGTTGATCGTCCCTCACTTGATCGCACACGCAGCAAATCGGGATAAATAGGCCCTTTTCGACGATCTTCATCTCCGGCCTCCTATCGGCCTCTCGACAATCAATTGGAATTGCCATCCTCGGACTTGCCGTTACACCTACTTCCAGCATTCCATCACCATTCCATGATCAATCCCACTAGGAAGTCCCCTAGGCCTATCGAATCCGGGAGCGGCTGTGGTATACAGGGCCGTGGCTTCGCTCCCCATCACGGAGGGAAAATCATGATGCCCGCTTCCTCCCCCGGTCCCAAATTCGTTTTACAGGCACGAATCAAAGAATTCGCCATTCCGCCGATCACCGACGGGTTGGTCATTGGGAGGGAGGCCTCGATCGGCACCGTCGCGCTCCAAAAGGCTCTTAATCTGCTCATTCCCGATCACTTCGAACATCTCATTATCGACGATGAGATCATAAGCGACGTGCTGATCAAGTCGATTTTACTTCGACGTATGACGAAAGACCGCCTGGTCAAATTCGTTATGGAGCAGATCAAACCTTTCATGGGCGCGCAAGACATCCTCCAAGTCCAATTGGACCTGGAGATTTTGCTTACCGGGGAAGTCGAGTGACCGGACTCACCGTTGAGGATGCGCTGACTCCGAACATCGTTGCGGTCCATGAAGACATGCGTCCGCGCAATGTCGCCATCGATCCGTTGTGTGAGGTGTTTGCTATTTTTAAAGAGCTCCCTTCCTCGGCTTAATTGAGCCCGAAAGGGTCGGACGCTACCCGCTCCGAATCTTCGCCGATCTCGTCCCCAGGCAGCATTCCTTCATGTTTGAACGCTCAACTCCGCTCGCCCATGTCGTATCTCGATTTGAACACTTCAGCGCCAACGCAGTCGCCGTTCTCGGGTCTCAGCACCAGTTCGTGGGGGTCGTCACTCGCCGCAGTCTGCTCGAAACCCTGCTGGGACATGAGCACCGGCTGCGACGTTGCGACTTCAATGCACCGGCCGGCCCGACGATGTTGTCACCGGAACTTCCTCCTATTGAGGACACCACGCCATCTGGAAAGCTCCAATCCGCCGTTCAGCGCCTGGCGACCGAATGGATCCTGAGCGAGAATCGGGAACGGCAACATTTAGTGGGCGACATCCACGACCGACTGCGGCAGCTCCTCATCGTGGCTCGCTTGCATCTCGACCAAGCGCAACGACCAGCTTCGCGAGGACACGCGTCTGGCGGCCTCCCTATCGTGGATCAGCTGCTGGAGGAATCGCTCGCCTATACCCGGTTATTGATTGAGGAGTTGACTCCGTCCGGCCTGCAAACAGGGCAACTCATGAGTGCCCTTGAAATCTTGGCACTCGATATGCGCCACGGGAGTCATCCGGTACATGTGGCGAACGTTCCTTCGGATGTCAGGCTGTCTGAGCCGATCACCACCTTTCTGTACCGTGCCGCTCGTAGTTTTCTCCGACAAGCTATAAGAGATGGCGTATCCTCGCTGATCACCGTGTCCATGGAAGGCGAACCGGCATCGATCATACGCGTGAGGGTCGCGATTAACGGAGAGACTCGGACCTCCGAAACCGAGCACGCATCGCTATTTGGACAGACGATGGGCATGTGTTTCGCTGGAATTCAGGCTCGCGGTACGCTCTTGGGCATTGCTGTCAGTATAGAGACTTCGCCCGAGGCGACAACTGCCCTGGTTCTTGATGTTCCTCTGCAGGGATCTTCCGGCCCTCTCTAATTCTGGATCATCGTTCGTCGGCCTCTGACCTTGGGCTCCAAGGCCTACCCGTCTCTCTCGTCTCTCAACGTCCCACCTCACCATTTTTCGACTACTTGGGGTCTATGGCTTTGTCCATACCTCTAGCAGGATGCTGAAAAATTCCGCCAGCGGCGTTCTCGTGTCGCTCAGAGGCTCAACGTACCGAAGCTTACGCCTCGCCTCTTCGCTCACTACGGCCTTGCTGGACGGCCATTTTGAGCATCCTGATCCTGTTTTGGAATCGGCGCCATATGAAATATTCCTACGGCATTTTGTGTATAAATTGAGTTTTTCCGGCAGCCTGCCTGGAGACCAGAGGGAGCTAGGGTCCTTGCTCGTTCAAACTAGGGTAGACGCTAGGGAAGTATCGAGTCTGGCGCTGGTAGGTTACGCACATACGAGACGCGCAGACCATCTCATCGACACCAGACGAATCCATAGAGAGGAGGTTCACATGAATACAATCCTTTCCCGGACAGCGGGGTTGACGACAAAGAAATGCGCTCGACAAAACTGTAGGCGATGCGGCGGATACGTGAGCATTGAAATGTGTATCGATCTTGATAGCGACAGCGGGTATAGCACCTTTTGGGCTCACCGCTGTATTCAATGTGGCGACATGGTTGACGAGGTGATTCTTCGAAACCGCTCCTTGTCTAGCCCCGAAGCGATGAATGCTGCCGCGGCATGATCATGACAGGGACCTTTATGTGATGAGTGCCTGATAACACCAGTCTACTTTGCCACTAGTTTCTACTTTCGAAAGGAGTTTCCGTCATGGACCTCGACATTTCAGCTAGACCTCACACCCCGACGTTGAAACCACTTCACGGGATGCCGCCGGCGCACAAACGAGCCATGCCATTCAACTCCACGTCCATTCTCTCAGGGGCCGGAGAAGGAAGGGCGACTCTGGAGTGTCGGAAACAGCAGATTCTCTTTACGCAAGGGGATACGGCCAATGCCGTGTTCTATATCGTAAACGGTTGGGTCAAGCTCACCGTCGTGTCAAGGCAAGGCAAAGAAGCTGTCGTCGCGATGTTGGAAGGCGGGGATTTTTTCGGCGAAGCCTGTCTCGCAGGGCAGCGGGTATGCTCGTCGACCGCCACCTCCTTAGATGCCTCCACGATTGTGCGAATCGACAGAGCCACCATGAGCCGCGTGCTCCAGCACGAGCCGGCCTTCTCCGAGCTGTTCATGTCTCATCTCGTGAATCGTAATGTACGCATACAAGAGGACTTGATCGATCAACTTTTTAACCCTGCGGAGAAACGGCTGGCGCGGACGCTGCTGTTGTTGGCCCATTTTGGGAGAGAAGATAGCCCAGAGGCGGTTATTCCCAAGATCAGTCAGGAAACGCTGGCCGAAATGATCGGTACGACCCGATCACGAGTGAGTTTCTTTCTGAATAGATTCAAAAAGCTCGGATTCATTGAGTACACCGACGGATTGCATGTGCACAGATCCCTCCTCAATGTCGTCCTTGCTTCGTAGTGCCGGGTAGGACTTCCCTGTCAATCAGCGAATTCACCTTGTAAAAGGCAAATGAAATGAGCACCTCTCAGCGTGGCGAAGGGTTACGAGGAGGTTCCTTAGAGCCGCCAGGCTTCAGTTTCTCCATGGCAGGAGGAGCCGTTTCAGGATCGATCGCCATCTTGGGATCGACAATGGCGGGAGTCACTGCCGAACGAGGATCAGGAATCGTCTGAGGGCGTCGTTCAATACCTGGATCGATGCGTGAAGGAGGCGGCGCAGTCGGTCCTTGAGGATTCTCGGGACGTGATCCTAACGGCGGGGGCGCCGGAGTAACGTCTGCTGACCAAGCCACGGAAAGCCCAAAGGCGATTATCAAGGGGGCCAAGAAGAGGAAGATCACCGTTGTTCCCATAGCCTTCATCACTATTCCTGAAAGAAGGCCTCTGGAATCTCGAACGGGGAGGGCGGTCAATCTGCGAGCGTCTTTGATGCAGGTGCATTCGTGTGGGAGGACTCCCCCTTGTTCGTCTTCGGTGGATTCGAGATAGATACCCGACCGCTCCAGTCCTCCGGTTCTCGTGGGTGTGCGATCGTTGCTGGAAGGTGTTGACGGCGTGACAATCCTTGGTAGTCGCAAGTTCTCGTCCTTGTCCATTGCGCAGCTCCTAATTCTTTCTATCCTTTGCCGAGACATATGGTGAATCACTTCAAGAACTCCATATGTTCTAGACTACTGTGGGAGGCAGCTCCGTGCCACTGGAAGAATCCCTAGTTCATTTGAAGGAGTGTTGTGCCCTGCTCAACATCTGGACAGGGAGAGTCCGTCAGTGGGGAATTGCATTTCGCCCGCTAGATGAAATCTTCCTCGCCGACAGGAAATGAGATGCCCGAACTAGGGCAAACCACAGCTAGTGTTGCCTGGCGATGTGATATCATCTGCACTCTTAGTCATTGTTCAGCCGATGACCGTGGTGTCTCGGTTGAGTACAGCGCTTCGGAGAAATATGTATCAACCACGGGTCTTCATTGCCGACGATCACCTCTTGGTATTGGAAGGGTTTCGGCAGTTACTTGCCGATGACACGCGTATTGTCGGCACGGCTCATAGTGGGGCGGAACTTCTCGAGAATGCCCAGAGCGCGGCCCCGGACATTGTGTTGCTGGACATTTCGATGCCTGACGCGAACGGGTTTGATCTCATCCCGTTGCTCAAACAGAAACTGCCCCAAGTAAAAATCATTCTCGTGACGATGCTCAGCGAGCCGTTCTATGTCAGCGAAGGGTTTCGAAAGGGTGCGAACGGCTACGTCCTCAAACAATCCGCTTCGACCGAGTTGCTGACCGCTATCCGCACGGTGATGAACAACCGCCGTTATGTGTCGCCTGAGGTTGCGGCAGATGTTCGGGAATCGATCGAGCAACCGTGGAGCCGTCCCGATGGATACCACGTCCAATTGACACCGCGGCAACATGAGGTCTTGCGCATGCTTGCCAATGGTGTTCCAACACATACGATTGCCACAACGATAGGCATCTCCGTGAAAACGGTGGAGTTTCATAAGGCAGGGATCATGAATAAGCTCGGCATCAAGACCATAGCCGAGCTGACGAGGTTTGCGTTGGTACAGGGACTGACCGAGCTCTGACGCTCAATTATCCGACCCTGCCTGGAGGAGTTCGGTGAAGGGGCCTTAATTAGTTAGGGTGGACGTTTGGTGTCGAAGATACCTGGGGAGGGGCAATGAGCCCGAGGGAGATGGCTTGCTTCGTCAGTTCGGCCGTGGTGCGGACGCCGAGTTCCTTCGAGATTCTGGCCTTGTGGAATTCAATGGTTTTCACCGTTACGTTAATCGCAGACGCAATTTCCTTGTTGGATTTGCCCTCAGCCACCAGCTGCAGGACCTCCCTCTGTCGTAGACTTAACATTACGACTGGAGTGCTTGCCGGAGGCTTCGGCGCCTGAGTGGTCGTTTCCAACGCCTGGTTGACCATACCCTGCGTCACGACCGGGGAAATGTACATGCGGCCCTGCAAGACTTCATTTACTGCAAACAACAACTCATCCGCAACCGAGGTTTTCAAGACGTATCCTCCAACTCCGACACGAAATGCTTCGTTCACAAAGTGCTGCTCCGCATGCATTGTCAGGATGATGATCTTGACTTCCGGGCAGGATTTCTTCACATGGCGGCAGGCATCCAGTCCATTCAACAGAGGAAGAGAAATATCAACTACTGCCAGATCAGGGTGAAACTTCTCAGCCGCCTCGATAAAGCTGCGTCCATCTGCGGGCGTCGCCACCACACTATATGCCTTCTCCAATATTTTGACGATGCCTTCGGCAACAAGACGATGATCATCGGCCACGATGACTTTCGGCTTCACGGCAACCAATCCCTTCATGGAATTTATGGTAACTGGACGCACTATCGGTGGTGGTCAGTAACCCGCTCACTTGGCGCTGACCTGTCTAACTATATCTGAGTGTTAATACCCCTGTCAGCACTCAAACATGAGATACGCAGGACGCCCATACAGGTCGTCGCTGGGACTGGTTGCTCCGCGCCCTAGGGAATCCCCTAGGGCCGTCGAGGCAAGTTCCAAACTATAAGACTATTGCGGACCTCGAAGGTCTCGTCTGTTTTCTTCCCAAGTAACAGGAAGCGTGGGAAATGCATACACTTATCAAGAAGGAGAGGACGTGCGAGCCGCATCGATTCCACTGGTGTTGGGTTCAGCAGCTCGGGGCACATTGGGCATCTGAACTATGGGAACGTGTCACGCGTTTGGCAGGATCTCTCCGCTCGGCTTCGTCAGATTACGATGTTCCTATTCCTATCCCACGATTGCAGGTTGCCTGACCATGTGGGAGAAAGACCGGCCTCTCGTCATCCTACTATTCTTCGTGATCGGCCTCTTCCCAATGAGTGCATTTGCGGAGGGTGAAAAGACCGCTGAAGCCGGCAAGGAATTTCACACCACCTTGTTTGGAGAAAAGATCCATGTTCCCTCGCGCGATCGCCGCAGTGTGACCGCGGCAAACTTTGGCCTTCACTGGATTCCCAATGGTCCGAGTGAGATGGAAACGCTTCCGTTCGGCGCCTTGTATGTGTGGCGGAATTGGAACGAAGATAACAGGCAATTCCGAGGCACGTTTTCCGGTGTGGTCAATGATATCGATTATACGATTGGACTCCGCACGTACCCAAACTGGTCGCTGCTCTTTACCCTCGATAACTTCATTTTGCCTCGTGGGCGTTCGGAATATGTGGAGGGGCAACGCATCAGCGAATCTGAGCTCGAATGGAGCTATGTGTTTGCGGGGTTCGGAGTCGGGTATCGCTTCCCGATGACCCCCTTCGAGCAAGATAGCGCCATCAATGTGTCTTTGACCTATGAACCTGGGTATCGATGGTTCCGAGGCACAAATGACACCTCCCCGCGGTACGGCGTGCCTAAAGATACCTACGAAGGCCGGATCCACGGCAAGATTCGTTGGGATGCCATGGTTCGCAATTTAATGGAGCTGCCTCATCGTGGATTTTCTGTGGGTGGAGATGTTTTCCACGGACACCGGGCTCAATGGGATGCGTGGGGCGGCGCGCCGTTCGACACGCCGGATTTCAAGAAAGAGCAAACCTACATCTCGGCGTCCGCCTATGCCGTATTTGCCGGCGGGCTTCCTGCCATTGAAAGCGACAAGCATCGATTAATCACCAGTATTCATGGCGGAATCGGGAAGGACCTGGACCGCTTCAGCGCGTTCCGCCTTCCCGGCCGGCCGACTGGATTCGAATGGGAAGCCTTATCGCTACCCACCATGCCCGGCGTGCAGTTCAACGAATTGTTCCCTCGACAGTATGCCATTGCGAGTGTCACCTATCGATACGAGGCGCTCTTTTTTCTCTATCCCTACGTGACGGCAACCTATGGCCTCGTCGAGCGGCCTCGGTTCACGTCCGAAGGCATCAGCAATACCACTGATTCATTACCGGCTCTCGGCGGCGGCATCGTCACGGGAGCCCCCTGGAAGTCCCAGATCGAGCTCAACTATAGCTACAACTTCGGCATGTTTCGCGATCCGGGCGGAGCGCCACCAACTAAGGGTGGACATGGAGCGTTTATTTTATGGTCGAAGGAATTGTGATCTCTTGCGCGTGAATCAGGGGGTAGAAGTTCTGAGTTCGCGAGCAGCATTAGCAGGATGCTCAAAAAGGCCATCTTGCAAGGCCGCAGCGAGCGAAGAGGCGAGGAGCTACGTACCGCACTTCGTGTGGGCCGTTCGCCCTTGCAATGCATCTTGGCGAACGGAAAAATCCCTCAAGGATTCCGACATCCGAGAGCCTCTGAGCGATGCGAGAACGCTGCTGGCGGACGTTTTCAGCATCCTGTTAGTCTCCGGCCCGTGCTTGAACGACGATCTCCCCTCGCTCCGCATCCAGGCTGATGTGATCGCCTTCTTTCAGTCTGGTGGTCACGCCGGACACATTCGCAACCGCCGGCAATCCGTACTCGCGGGCAATGATGGCCCCGTGTGGCAATGTCCCGCCCATCTCGGCGACCAACCCCGCTGCCATGCGAAACAACGGTGCCATACCTGGGTCGATGATCGAGACCACGAGAATGTCACCACGACAGACTCGGTTTCAATCCTCCATCGATCGAACAAAGCGAACTGGTCCTATAACCTGCCCCCACTGATGGGAATGCCGCGAAAGACCCCCTCCGGATCCACAATAGACGATGTGTCCGTGCCTCGAACCGCCTCGCGCCAATCC
>SWDP01000037.1:97353-117372 GCA_005116885.1 Nitrospira sp. | reverse complement strand
CCGGCACATCTAACCGTCTGACCTGCTCGACAATCTGGGCCGTCAATTTTGAATGACGGTGCGACAGTGGGCGTGTATCCGCTGACGTTCGGCCCCAGAGGAATGCAGAGCAGCCTGCCACTGTTCGGCTGAAGAAAAATCCAGTGCCTGAACCGCGCGAACGTAAGCTTCCGTCGTCACACAGAATCCCGGCGGAACAGGGAATCCTGCTGTGAGAAGACGCGCTAAGCCAAGGGCTTTCCCCCCTACAAGAGAAGGCTGCGTGCAGAACGCCAAGGGAAAAAGAAGGGGACGATCCATAAAGATGGATAGTACCTATAGGATGAGGAGGAGGTACAGGTCGTTGACGTTCGTCCCGGTGGGACCAGTGATGATGAGCTGATGAAGCCGCTTCAAGGCAGAGTAGGTGTTGTGGCGCTGCAATGCGCCCTTGAGATCCACCGAGAGACGTTGCGCTCGCGCCATTGTATTCCCACCGACGATGGCCCCTGCCGCATCTGTCGGACCATCGGTACCATCGGTGCCGATCGCTACGACCCACACCTTCGCTAAACCAGCAATTTCAAGAGCGGCTGCGGCAACAAATTCCTGCGCCCTCCCGCCCCTTCCTCTTCCAGTGACCGTCACGGTGGTCTCCCCTCCAGCCACCACACAGCAAGGCTTTTGCAGCGGTGTGCCCGCTTGCACAATATTCTTGGCTAGGAGGCCGAACCGCTGCCCCTCGTCTCGCGCCTCCCCGCTTAAAGCCGGCTTATACAGGAGAGTCCGCAGGCCTGCCTCTCTGGCCACATGGGCCACAGCCCTGACAGCCGCGTCGTTGTTCCCGACGATATGATGATGGACTCGTCGAAACAACGAAGAGCCGGGCTTGGGAGTCTCGCTCGCGAGTCCCTGACATCCCCGATCAAGATGCCGGCGCACTCGCTGAGGGACTGCCAGCCAGATGCGATAACGTTTCAGAATCGCGACGGCCTCGAGATAGGTCGTAGGGTCCGGAACTGTTGGCCCTGAGGCGATCGCGCTAAGGTCGTCACCCAACACATCGGACAGAATCAATGTCACGATGGTGGCCTTAGTCATTTCAGCAAGACGCCCGCCCTTGATACGCGAAAGATGCTTCCGAACCGTATTGACTTCTCGAATACTTGCCCCGCATCGTAGGAGTTCCTGGGTAGTCTTCTGTTTGTCAGCCAGGGTAATCCCCGGAACAGGAGCAGGTAGCAAGCTGGATGCGCCGCCTGACAGGAGCACGATCAATAAGTCGCGCCGACTAAGCTCAGTCGCCATGGCACAAAGCCTGTCCGCTGCGCGCCGACCAGACCGATCAGGAACGGGGTGACCAGCCTCTGCCACGACGATCTGTCGCGTTGGCACGACATGGCCGTGCTTGACCACGACGAATCCTCCTTGCAGGCGAGATCCCAATCGTTGTTCTACCGCCTGAGCCATTTAGGCAGCAGCCTTCCCTGCCCCGAGTACGACCACGCGATCATAACGACGCAAGTCATACCGACGCCGACCGATGACTAGCTCCTCGCCGTGTCTTGAGATGACGCGACCGACCGCCTTCCGGGCGTTGACTGCGTCCAGTCCTCGAACGATGAATTTCTTCAGAAGTGGCCGGATAGGAGAGGAAGGAATCTGCATCACACTTATACTAGATGAGCCGGGTATTGAGCTACAAGCCCTGAGGGATGTAGGCATTGCCGAGCCACGAACGGACCCGCCACAGCCAGAAGGCTGTTCAAAGGCCGCGGTTCTCACCCGCCCAACCCCGACGCGCCAAAACGCGCCGTTCCGCAGGCAAGGCCGTAGCGAGTGAAGGACGACGAATAAGGAGCACCGCGTTTGTGCGCGCCGCCGAGTTAGTGAGGCGGCCGGGCCCCCGTTGAGGGTCTGAACGATGCGAGAACGAAGCTGGCGAGCTTTTTCAACAGCCTTCTAAGGAGTCTTGTCCTGCTTGAAACAACGGCTCGGACAAGTCTGCCGAGGAACTTTCATCTGATAGATCCCACGTGGGAGCACATCTTTCTTGAATTCAGGATTCAGTATCTTGAGCTCCAAGAAGTAGGTCCCAAATTCTTCGGCAATCGAGGTGAGGGCTCGTTGGGAATCTTTTACGTTAACGGTGACTGTTTCAGTTTCTACCGGCATATACAGATCTTTCTTGCTCAACCCCAAGTACTTCTCCGGCTGTGAGTAGATTTCCTTGGCCGCGATGATTCTCGGCACATAGCGCATCGTTTCCCGTGGCCCGTGCATCTTCCAATAGTCTGAAATGTTCTGATCCTTCAAGAGGCGGCGAACTCGCTCTTCACCGGCATTGTATGAGGCCATGGCCATAAACCAATCGTTTTCCTTGAATTCCTTAAGATAGCGCAAATACTTGACCGCGGCTTCCGTCGACATCTCTAGATTGCGGCGCTCGTCGCGCACCGCGTCGCTCTTGAGACGATAACGTCGTCCCGTGGAGGGAATGAACTGCCACGGCCCCGACGCTTTCGCCTTTGAGTAGGCGGCGGCCACGCACTTGCTCTCCACCAGCAACATATACTTGAGGTCGTCCGGCAACCCGGCATCGGCCAGCTGCTTTTCGGCAGGAGGAAAACAGCGTCCAGTTCGTTTGGCAAGAATGATACTTTCGCCCTGGTCTTCTAGAAATTGATAAAACTCATACTCGATTCGTTCACGGACCTGCCAGTTATCGAGGGGAATTGGTTGGCCGGCAAAAGTCAGTTTGTCTGGCAGCTTGAATGAACTGAGGAAGTAGCGCTCTCCTTCTCGCTTGATTTCAGGAAGAATGACGAGACGGTCTTCAGGCTCAGTGGGATCCTCAAGAGGGTCGGGCAAGGTAACCTCTCGCTCGGGTTCGCCATTGGCTCCCGATCGAGGCGTACTCTCTTTCGCCTCGGAATGTTCGGTTTGCGGTTGTGCCCCTGCTGCGACCGGAAGCACAACCATTATCCATAGCCCACTGAGTACCAATGCTCGCCAAACCCATGACGTCATGCCAACCCCATTTCCCACGTACGGTGAACGATCCGAGATCAAGTATGTATGCTAACAGTCTGACGAAGGCCCGGCAAGCATGATCGACTTTCAGATTCGTGCTAGACTGCGCAACTATGCGTGCGCTAACCCTTCTGAACGATCGCATCACCCACTGCACTGCCTGTTCACGTCTCGTTACCTATCGGGAGACGATCGCCGCAGAGAAACGGAAGCAGTTTGAGAACTGGACCTATTGGGGGCGCCCGGTCCCTGGATTTGGGGATCCGCATGCGCGTCTCTATGTGCTCGGACTGGCACCTGCAGCCCATGGCGGCAACCGAACCGGACGGGTATTTACAGGGGATCGCAGCGGGGACTGGCTCTTTGACGCCCTACATCGATTTGGCTTCGCCAATCAACCCAACTCTTATCATCGAGATGACGGGCTGAAGTTATTGGATTGTTACATTGGTGCTACAGTCCGTTGTGCGCCGCCCGACAACAAACCGGCCCCTGAAGAATTCATGGCCTGCCGCCCCTACCTGCGGGAAGAGATTCGGTCGTTACGGAAGATTCGAGTGGTGGTGACGCTGGGAAAGATTGCGTTCGATCATTACTTGAAAGCCTGCCGCGATGAGGGGCAGCCACTTCCCTCACCGCTCCCAAAATTTTCCCATGGAATCGTCCGAGCCCTTCCATCGGGCATTACACTAGTTGGCTCATACCATCCAAGCCAACAAAATACCTTCACCGGACTATTGACCAGGCCGATGTTCCACCACATCTTCGAAGCTGCTCGAAAGCGACTTGCCGAACCGCCAGGCACACGAGACGACCAATAGGATTTACTTCTTAGTCTGAGCTTCCCAATCCGCCAGAAACTTCTTGAGTCCACTGTCCGTCAGTGGATGTTTCACCATCTGCTGAAAAATTGAGAAGGGCATTGTGCAAATGTGCCCACCAGCAAGCGCAGCCTCAACAACGTGCTGAGGATGACGCACACTGGCGACTAGCACTTGGGTCTTATAATCATAGTTGCGGTAGATAGTCAGAATCTGGCGGATCAGTTCCATCCCGTTTGAACTGATGTCATCAAGCCGGCCGATGAAGGGGGAGACGCACCATGCACCGGCTTTTGCGGCGAGAAGCGCCTGGGTTGGAGAAAAGCACAACGTCACGTTTACCTTGATGCCTTCGGCGGCCAGTCTCTTAGTGGCCTTCAATCCCTCTGCAATCAAGGGCACCTTCACGACGATGTTCTTATGGATCTTCGCGAGTTCCTTCCCTTCCTTCACCATGGCATCGGCCTCGAGACTGACGACTTCTGCACTGATCGGCCCATCTACGATGTTACAAATTTCGATGAGCATTTCCTTAAAGCTGCGCCCTTCCTTCGCGACGAGCGACGGATTAGTAGTCACTCCGTCGAGAAGTCCAAGGCTGGCCGCCTCCTGGATTTCCTTCACATTGGCTGTATCAAGAAAGAATTTCATGGGCATGTCCTTTCATATCAAGATAAGAAATCCTTGAGATCAATTCATTATCGGTCATTCTATGAAAAACTCAACTTTCTTACAATCATGTGCTGGCATTTGCCTGTTTGACAGTCCCCAGACAGCCAGTTAGAATTTAACTATGTATCAGAAACTTAGCCGTTACGCCCACCGACAGGACCGAGGAGAGTCGCGATGCAACGCTCAGCTTTGATGCTCTTGTTCAGTCTAGCCCTAACCGGCTGCGGTGGTAGCAATCCCTATCTCGAACAGTCGCTGAAACCGGCTGAACTTCAAGGCAAGGACAAGGCCTGGTTTGAAAAGAACTGGGGAGCGCCGAGCGGCAAGGCCACAAGATTTTTTGGCGGTGAAACTTGGACCTACTATCGCATCGCGGGTGGCAAATCAGGCGCACCCCTCTTTAACTTCTCTCCTAATGAGTGCCAGATCACGCTCAAATTCGACAAAGAAGAAAAACTTTCCGACTCTAGCTACTCAGGATGCTAGCCCGCGAGTTTTTCTTGAAACTTATGGGCACATGATCGGCTACAAAAATAGTAGACCTGCCCTCCAATATCTTCCGTTACTGCCACTCCCCTGGGAACAAATACAAGACAGACAGGATCTTGAACCATTTGATCCTTGCTGGGAGCAAGACGCTCTGGCTGCCCTAGACCTTTGAACCCTTGAAGGGCTCGCCGAAGGATAAAGTACAGGACAACAAGTAGCCCGAGAATGAGAACAACTCTATACATAGGGGCTAGGCTTCCTTATACCACAATCCTATGGGACAGAATCATCGCTGTCAAGGACTCCTATTCTCCTTTAGTTATTCCTCTACCGAATTCTCATCTGCACCAATTTACTCAGATGGCCTAGCCGGAGGTGAGCGGATAGGCTATTTCCTCAGAGGACCCAGTACTTCAGATGGATATGCTTCCATTTTCCAACATGGTACATTAGCGACATGACAGTTTGTGATAAATGCCGCGGCGCAATGTTACCGGAACGGGCAGTGGATTTGAACGCAGGGCTTGCGATCACAGTGTTTGCCTGCTTGAACTGTGGTCGTCGGAAATCAGCGGACCAAGAACCTCGCCCCATTACCGCAAGACATTAACCCGCACGGCAATCAAACCAAAGCGGTTCACGTACGCCGAGCGTACAGCAGCCCTCCATTAGGAAATCACCCCAAAGGCGATTGGGTGGATTCCAGAGGGGAAGGTTACGCTCGGTTATATCCTCTAATCCCTAAACGACAAACCTCTGCCCTCAAGTCTACGAGCAAGCACACCCTCGATGAAGTCGGCAGTTAGCTGCAACGTGTTGCAACGCCTACAAGTTTGTTCACGCCCTTGAAACTATCCTGCTAGCTTCTCGTTTCGCTTTCGTTTGAGCGAAAGCTCCGCCAAGGTGGCAGATAGTTGATGGGAATGTTCATGGGTAGTCACTGGATAGGAGCAGAAAACTATCGAAGGCTCAGCACATCGAGCATGTCGTACAAGCCTGGTGGTTGCTGAACCACCCAACGAGCGGCACGCAAAGCACCTCCGGCGAAGGTATCTCGGCTACTCGCCCGGTGCGTCACTTCGATGCGTTCACCCATTCCACCAAAGAGAATCGTATGGTCGCCGACAATGTCGCCGGCACGGATGGTTTGTATTCCAATCTCACCTTTCTTTCGTTCCCCGATAAGACCTTTTCTAGCATAGACGCCGACCTGATCTAACTCGCGGTTCACAGCTTTTGCCAAAACTTCGGCAATCTTGAGGGCCGTCCCGCTCGGGGCATCTTTTTTTAAACGATGATGGGCTTCAATCACTTCAATGTCGTAGTCCTCTCCCAGCGTTTTCGCCATCTCACCGATAACCTTGCATATAAGGTTAATACCTACACTCATGTTAGGGGATAGCACACAGGGAACTTGGCACGCCAGCAATTTCACTTCTTCAAGCTGGGGAGCAGAAAATCCCGTCGTGCCGATCACCATGGCCCGTTTGTGCTGTGCCACCGTGCGTAAGTGATGCAGCGTCGCTTCAGGGGCGGAAAAATCGACGACCACTTCACCGCGGTCAAGGAGTGCACCGAGATCGTCGGTAATCGGAATACCTGCACGGCCGCAGCCCGCTGTCTCTCCGGCATCGTCGCCCACAGCCTGATGGCCCTTCCCTTCGGTCGCACCGGCAAGCGTCAGGACGGAAGACTCTCTAATAAGCGCAACCAGCCGACAGCCCATGCGACCGGCAGCCCCTGCAACAATGACGTTGATCATAGAATGAGTACCAAAGCTCGGCCTTCCAATCTCTATACGAGGCCTGCGTCCTTTAAAGCCTTTGCAAGTTGGTCTTTGGTTTCGGTCGCCATGGCACAGAGCGGCAGCCGCAACTCTGGATCGATTTTTCCCATCATACCTAATGCGGTTTTCACCGGAATCGGATTGGTCTCGTAGAAAAGTGCGGTAAAGAGCGGCGACAATGTGAAATGAATCCGCCGCGCCTCTTCAATCTGGCCGCTTAGAAAGACCTTGACCAATTGAGCCATCTGGAATGGAACGATATTTGACGTGACACTGATAACCCCTTTTCCTCCGACTGCCATCATGGGCAATGTCAGGGCATCATCACCTGCAAGGACTGTCATCCGGTCGCCGCAAGTATTCGCAATCTCAGATGCTTGTTGGACCGATCCGCTGCCCTCTTTGATCCCAACAATGCTCTGTAACCCACAAAGCCTTGCCACAGTGGATGGCAACATGTTCACGCCAGTCCGCCCAGGAATGTTATACAGAATCTGCGGAAGGTCCACAGACTCGGCGATTGTTTTGTAATGCCGATACAATCCCTCTTGTGTCGGCTTGTTATAGTACGGCGTAATGAGCAGCGCCCCATCGGCCCCTGCCTGCTTAGCGTGCTTTGTGAGAGATACGGCTTCTGCCGTGCTATTGGAACCAGCCCCAGCGATCACAGGCACACGCCGATTAACTACCTCGACGGTTAACTCAACTACGCGATGATGTTCCTGGTGTGTAAGGGTGGCGGATTCGCCGGTCGTCCCGCAGGGCACAATCCCGCTCGTCCCATTAGCTATTTGCCATTCTATGAGATCGCCCAAGGCCCGTTCGTCGACTTTGCCATCCCTGAACGGAGTCACAATGGCAATCAATGCACCCGTAAACATGCTCACTCCCTCGTTACAAGCGCTCACTCCTCAATCGAGGAATGCCGGAATCGTTTCGCCCTTCACCAAATCATCATACGTCTCTCTAGTCTTGATGACGTGGATCTCCCCATCTTTGATCAGAACTTCCGGCACCCGTGGTCTTGAATTGTAATTGGAAGCCATCACAAATCCATAGGCCCCCGCACTCATCACCGCAAGCATGTCGCCCGGGTTGACCTCGGGCAGTGACCGGTCCTTCGCCAGAAAATCGCCGGACTCACAGACCGGACCCACAACATCCACCTGATGCTTGGGCCGCTGCAACACCGCCTCGGACAAGGGACGAATCTCGTGATAGGCCCCGTAGAGGCTTGGCCTGATCAGGTCGTTCATCGCCGCATCGACGATAATAAACCGTTTCGCTTCGCCGTCCTTCCGATACAGTACTTTCGTGACGAGAATGCCTGCGTTGCCGACGATGACGCGGCCCGGCTCCATGATGAGGGTAACGTTCAAATCCTTCAGCAACGGCGACACAGCATCCGCCAAATCCTGTGGGAGCGGCGGCGTTTCATCCGAGTAGGTAATGCCGAGACCGCCACCGATATTGACGTACCGGATGTTGATTCCCTGATCCTTCAAGGCTCCGACCAGCTTCACCACCTTCTTCACGGCCTCGACGAATGGGGTGACTTCCGTCAACTGTGATCCGATATGCTTATGCACCCCGACGACATCGATGCTGGCGAGCGAGGAAGCCAGTGTGAACTCTTCGAGCGCCCGATCGGCGGCAATCCCGAACTTGCTCTTCTTGAGACCGGTTGAAATATAGGGGTGTGTTTTCGGATCGATGTCGGGATTGATGCGCAGGGCAACTCTCGCCTTAGTCCCAACGGAAGCCGCCACCTCATTCAGCGCTTGCAACTCAGCCGAAGATTCGACGTTGAACATGAGTACTTCGGCCTTCAAGGCCTCACGAATCTCTTCCGCACTTTTGCCGACGCCCGCGAAGACGATCTTTGAGGGAGGAACGCCTGCCTTGAGTGCCCGAAAGAGTTCCCCGCCTGACACGATATCCACCCCGCTCCCCTCCTTTGCCATAAGGCGGAGGATCGCGATATTGGAATTCGCCTTCATGGCGAAGGCAATCACATGAGGGACGCTCTTAAAGGCCCCATCATAGGCCCGGTAATGACGAACGAGGGTTGCGTGGCTGTAGATATAACATGGCGTGCCGACCTCTTTCGCAATCCGGCTGACCGGTACCTGTTCGCAATAGAGTTCGCCATGTCGATATTCAAAATTATGCATTCTTCCATCGCATCTGAATCCACCAACGCCGTAAGGGCATCTGGTGTCGCCAGCTTAAGGCGTTCGAAGTTGATGACAAGTCCGTGCGTGCCTGATTAACCGCTTCCTTGATCCGGTTGATCAATTCCAAGGCATTCAGGCGATCGAGGGTACCAGGGTGATCCACGAACAGAGCAGCGAACGTGTCATGCCGCTCTCTATCGGTAACGTCTTTCGTTATCGCTCGCATGGCGTTTGCTACGAAGGGAGGCGCGCTGCAATAATGAATGGGCCTCAGTATAGCGTTATCAGTCTACAGAGGTCTAGCAGACCGTGACCTCAAATATTACCGAGTCCCCACTGGTTGTAACGTGGGAAGATCGACATCCTGCCCCTGCAACAATGGATCCGGCTGTGGCTCTATACCATCGGCTGCCTTTGCAGCCTCACGCTGTTTCTCCTGAAGGGCCTCCAGTTTCTTTTGCCGCTCAATGGTCGGAGTCACACCGACACTTTCAGGTGGAATCGGCGCCCCCACAGCCCCACAGGCCGCCAACGTTCCTATCACCACCACCACGACAGTAGACGTGACAGTAGACGTCACCTTCGACGTACAAACCTTCATGAGAATATTCGCTCGAGCTCCTTGATGCGCTGTTCCACTCTTGTGCGAGCCGTTCCACCTATCTGAGACTTCCGATCGATGGCGGCAGTAACCGTCAACCGATCAAACAGACCCTTCTCAATTCGTTCGGAAAATGTCCGCAGCTCATCGAGCGAGAAGCTCGTGAGTTCACGGTTTTGATCCAATGCAGCCCGCACCAATCGGCCCGTAATCTCGTGCGCTTCACGAAACGGTATTCCTCTCGTCACAAGATAGTCCGCTACCTCCGTAGCCAACATCCCTCCACCCTGAACGGCCTGCTTGAGGACGTCACGGTTGACGGTGACTCGGCGCATCAATTCCGTCAAGACTTTCACCGAGGCCGTGACGGTATCGAGCGCATCGAACAGCGCCGGCTTATCTTCTTGAAGATCTCGGTTATAACTCAAGGGAAGAGCCTTGAGCATCGTCAACAGATTGATCAAATGGCCATAGACCCGTCCCGTCTTGCCCCGCACCAGTTCGGGCACATCGGGATTCTTCTTCTGCGGCATCATACTGCTTCCGGTACAAAACGCATCGGGAAGCTCAATGAATCGGAACTCCTGGGACGACCAGAGGATTAATTCTTCACTGAGCCGGGATAGATGCATCATGGTGATCGACAGTGCCGAGGCCACCTCGATCATGAAGTCCCGATCTGATACCGTATCGAGGCTGTTTTGCGTCACGGAAGGAAAGCCCAATAATTCAGCGGTAAACCGGCGGTCGACCGGGTAATTCGTCCCTGCAAGCGCGCCGGCGCCTAGCGGCATCACATTCACTCGCACCGATGCATCGCGAAATCGCCCCTTATCCCGCTCGATCATTTCCACATAGGCCAACAGATGATGCGCGAACAGCACAGGCTGGGCATGCTGTAGATGCGTATAGCCCGGCATCGCAACCGCGAGATTCGCCTTTCCCTTCGCCACCAAGACCCGCTGAAAATCTTCCAAATCCGCGACAATTCGACCGAGCTCGTCCCGCAAGTAGAGCCGAATATCAAGTGACACTTGATCGTTCCGGCTCCGGCCCGTGTGCAACTTGCCGCCCAGGGGGCCGATCAATTCTGTCAGACGGCGCTCAACCGCCATGTGAATATCTTCATCCTGAGGCAAAAATCGAAACCGCCCCCGATCTAATTCCATCTTCACCGACTCCAGACCCCGCATGATTGTCTTGGTTTCAGAGGCGGTCAGCACGCGGGCCTTCCCCAACGTCTTGCAATGGGCGATACTGCCCTGAATGTCGTGGGCGTACAGTCGGCGATCGACCGCTACCGAAACCGTGAACGATTCCACCAATCGGTTCGTCTTCTGTCTGAACCGACCCCCCCAGGCCTTTCCGCCTTTCGATGCGGCAGAGCCGCGGCTCGTTGCTCGTGCCATCAGGAAGAGGCTTTCTTTCTTTGGGCTCTGATTTTTAGTCGCAAGGCGTTCAACCGAATGAAGCCCTCGGCGTCTTTCTGGTTATAGACTTCATCCTCCTCAAACGTGGCAATGTCGAGACGGTAGAGGGAATGCTTCGACTTGCGCCCGGCCAGCGTGCAACTCCCCTTATAGAGCTTCACTCGCGCCGTGCCGGTCACGTCCTTTTGTGCCGCATCGATCGAGGCTTGAAGCATCTCGCGTTCAGGACTAAACCAATACCCGTTGTAGATCAGATCGGCAAAGCGCGGGATCAAACTATCCCTAAAGTGCAACACCTCGCGATCCATCGTCAACGACTCGATCCCGCGATGCGCCACATGGAGGATCGTTCCACCCGGTGTTTCATAGACCCCGCGAGATTTCATTCCAACGTAGCGATTCTCGACCAGATCGACACGCCCGATCCCATGCGCCCCGCCTAACTTGTTGAGGTGGGCCAACAACGTCGCCGGACTCATCTTCTTGCCGTCGACGGCCACCGGATTACCGGCCTCATAGCCGATCTCGACTTCGAGCGGCTTGTTCGGCGCCTGCTCCGGCGACACCGTCATTTGGAAAATTTCATCCGGCGGCGATTCCCAGGGATCTTCCAAGATGCCGCCTTCATAACTCACATGAAACAAATTCAGATCCATACTGTACGGTTTCGCTTTTGTCGCGGTGATGGGAATGCCGTGTCGATCGGCATACTCGATCAATTCACGCCGCGACTTCATCGTCCATTCACGCCAAGGCGCGATGATCTTGAGATTCGGCGCCAGCGCCGTGTAGGTCAGCTCGAACCGCACCTGATCATTCCCTTTACCAGTGGAGCCATGCGACACCGCCTCGGCGCCTTCCTTGAGCGCGATTTCAGCCTGACGCCGCGCAATGAGGGGCCGTGCGATCGAGGTGCCAAGCAGGTAGCAGCCTTCGTACATGGCATTGCCGCGTAACATCGGAAACACATAGTCCTTTACGAAAATCTCGCGCAGGTCCTCGACGTAGACCTTCTTCACGCCAAGCTGTCGTGCCTTTGCCTTAATCGCTTGCAGATCTTCACCCTGTCCCAGATCGGCACAGAACGCAATGACCTCGCAGCTGTACGTTTCCTGTAGCCACTTCAAAATCACCGAGGTATCGAGCCCGCCTGAATAGGCGAGCACCACTTTCTTGATGCCACGACTCATAATCTCGTACGACTCCTCTTGCCTAATAAGTTCGTTAAGATGGCTTTCTGCATGTGCAACCGATTTTCCGCCTGATCGATGATGACCGACTGTGGGCCATCCAGCACGTCGGCGCTAATTTCTTCCCCCCGATGGGCAGGCAAACAGTGCATCACGATCGCATCTGGCTTGGCACGATGCACCAGGCGGCTGTTCACTTGGTAGGGAGCCAAGACTTTTAATCGTCGCGCATGTTCCCGCTCACGTCCCATACTGATCCAGACGTCGGTGTAGATGACATCCGCTTCCTTCGCCGCAATGTGAGGATCGTGTCCGATCTCGATCACCGCACCGGTTTTTGCTGCCTCGACTCTCGCCCTGTCCACGACATGCTGCTCCGGCTGATACCCCACTGGACAACCGAGGGTAATAATCATCCCCATCTTCGCCGCCGCCTCGATGAGTGAATTCGCCACATTATTGCCGTCGCCGATATAGGCAATTTTAATCCCCTTCAGTCGGCCTTTCTTCTCACGAATGGTCAGCAGGTCTGACAGGGCCTGACAGGGATGGCTCAGGTCGGTTAGCCCATTGATCACCGGCATCGTTGCTTCCCTCGCCCATTCCTCCACGATCGAATGGTCGTAGGTGCGAATGACGATCGCGTCGAGATAGCGTGACAACACGCGCGCTGTATCGGCGACACTTTCTCCGCGCGAGAGCTGGATCTCGGCCATGGGCAGGACCAGAGCGTGGCCACCCAACTGGTTCATGCCCGCCTCGAACGACACCCGCGTTCTCGTCGACGGCTTCTGGAACAAGAGCCCCAACGTCTTACCGGGAAGCAATGGATGAGGAACACCACGCCGCTGCTTATCTTTCAACAGAGCCGCCGAGGCGAGCAAACGCTCCACGTCCGCCTTGCTGATGGCCACCACATCCAGAATATCTTTTTTTCCAGCCTTCATTCCTGTCGCTCGCGTGGTCATCCCTATCGTGTCCATTTAGGCTGAATACGCCTTAGACCGCCCGTGTGCTGAAAATCTGCGCCAGCGTATCGAGCAACCGATCGATGTCCGGCTGGGTGATAATGAGGGACGGCACGAACCGCAGCACGTGCTCGCCGGCCCCATTGATCAACACACCTCTGGCCAAACATTCGCTCACAACGACTTTCGCATCCATATCGAGCTCCATCCCCTGCAAGAGCCCGAGACCGCGCACCTCTTTCACCACCCGGTGTCGCGCGTGACAGTCGGATAAGCCCTTCGCAAAATACTCCCCCATCTGGCGCGCAGGATCGAGCACGTGGCCTTCCAGCAGAGCACGACAGACGGCCAAGCCGGCCGCACAAGCGAGCGGATTGCCGCCGAAGGTCGACGCATGACTGCCGGGCGAGAAGGCTTTCGCAACAGAATCCGTTGCGAGACAGGCGCCGATAGGCACACCACCTCCCAATCCTTTTGCCAACGTCATGATGTCCGGCTGCACACCGAGCTGCTCATAGGCGAACAATGTCCCAGTGCGTCCCATCCCGGTTTGTATTTCATCGAACATCAATAGCACGTCTTTTTTCGAGCACAGCTCTCTGACCTGCTTCAGATACTCGCGATCCGCGACGTGGACACCCCCCTCACCCTGAATCGGTTCGAGCAACACCGCCGCCGTCTTGTCGGTGATGGCTTGTTCCAGCTCTTCCAGCTTATTGAAGGCGACATAGCGAAAACCCGGGAGCAACGGCTCGTAGTCCTTCTGCACCTTATCCTGACCGGTGGCCGTCAACGTCGCGAACGTCCGACCATGAAATGAATTCTTCATCGTCACGATCTCGTACCGCCCGGCCCCATACTTGTCATGGGAATACCGGCGAGCCAGCTTGATCGCCGCTTCATTCGCCTCTGCTCCGCTGTTGCAAAAGAACACCTTGTCGGCGAACGAGTGTTCGACCAGCATCTGCGCCAGCTTCACTTGCGGCTCGGTGTAATAGAGATTCGAGGTATGGATCAGCTGCGCCGCTTGGCGCTGGATGGCCTGAACCAGATCCGGGTGGCCATGCCCGAGAACGTTCACCGCAATCCCGCCGACAAAATCGAGATACTCTCGCCCTTCGAGGTCGTACACCTTCGTTCCGCTCCCTCGCACAATCGAAAGCGGTTGACGCGTATAGGTCTGCATCAAATATTGTGCGGCGTCTCGCTTGAGTTCTTCCGTCGACATGACAGACGTATCCTATTGTAAAAAAAGGGAAGGTAGCATAGGCCCGTCGAGGGAAGCAACTTGAAAGGCGCGACGGAAGAACAGAGACAACGTCCCACCGCTTCTTTACCCAGGGAACATCTCCATTATGATACTCTCGGGCAGATGAAACCCTGTTCGCAGTGCCAACAGCAAAACCAGGACGACTCAAAATTTTGCTATCAGTGCGGCAGTCAGCTGGCTGCCGAAGCGGAACCGCCGATCGCTGCTCCCAAGATCCAATCCGAAACCCATCCCGATGAACATCTCTGGCGCCAATTCATCGGTCCCTACGCCGATCGCTATCTCACACATTTTAGAAAGTTCGGATTGGGGCAAACACCGAAGTTCGCCCTGACATGGAATTGGCCGGCCTTTCTCTATATTTCGTTCCTCTGGTTTCTCTATCGAAAAATGTACACGTATGCGTTGGTCTACGCCGTCGGCCCGATGATCTCGACCTACTTAACCGGCGACATGACCGTGGGCCTCATCTGGAGCATCATGGCCGGAGCCACAGCAAACTATGTGTACTACTGGCACTGCCGTGAACATATCGGCGAAATCAAGAAGAGCACAGGGCCCGATCCGGGGAAGCTAGACGAAGCATTGAAGAGTTCCGGTGGTGTCCAGTCCTACGTGATCTGGATCGGAGTCGCCTTGTATCTATTGTTCGCAATCACCATGTTCAAGATGGTTCAGGACGGACCACCAGACGGTGAACGATCACCCGGAAAACCCGCAAAGCCCTCCGCAACCAGCAGCGTGTAGCACCGGGTGAGTATGCGCCTGTCTGGCGTACGCTAGTCGACAGCGTGCCGGATCGAGCCCACAATCCTCTTCCCACATTCACAGTTCTGCACCAAAGTGTCACGT
Organism: Nitrospira sp.; assembly: GCA_005116885.1. Classification (GTDB taxonomy): domain Bacteria; phylum Nitrospirota; class Nitrospiria; order Nitrospirales; family Nitrospiraceae; genus Palsa-1315. The sequence goes on along the minus strand of SWDP01000037.1, from coordinate 102,104 downwards.
CAAGCAACGACACCGGCGGCCAACTAATAAGCCTTCTTTTCATACCAATCCCGGCGGAATTGCACGCGAGCGACGGGTTCCATTTCCAGGGCAAACCCTTTCCCAGGACGAGGTGCTTTCTCTAGGGAGAAAGGGTATTCTTCGGGGAATAGCGGGGATGCATTTAAGTTTGCACATGGGGGGGGACTAGCACGACCGATGTCGCCGAAAGGAAAGACAGCGAAGACAAAGACTGATGCGAACCTTGGGTTAGATGCCAAACTGTGGCAGATGGTCGACGGTCTCCGCAACAATATGGACGCGGCGGAGTACAAACACGTCGTTCTCACTCCAGGCCGCTACGTCGGCGCTGAGGCGCAGGAGGAGGATGCCGAGCCCTTCGAGGAGAAGATGAAGCGGCTCACCGCGACGCTGCGCGAGCAGCAAACCACAGCCAAGAAACTGGATGCCGCCATCGCCGCCAACCTGCCTGTCCGCCGAAGCTGCAGCGAAGGTGGAAAGGAGCTAGGGTATGGCGGGTAAGCGGCCGCGCGAAATAACCATCGTCCGTTCCGGCTTTGTGGCCCTGGTTACCGAGGTCAAAGGCCGCATCCAGGCAGCCCAGACCCGTGCGATGCTCGCGGTCAACGCTGAGCTCGTCCGTCTCTACTGGGACATCGGGCGCATCATCGACGAACGCCAGCAACGCGAAGGCTGGGGCGCTGCCGTCATTCCGCGGCTAGCTGTTTCTCTGCACAATGAGTTGCCCGATGTGAAAGGTTTTTCTGAGCGAAACGTCAAGCGAATGCTGGCCTTCTATTGGGAATACCGTGGGCAGGTTGCGAGTTCACCGCAGGCCGCGACACAAATCACCCCTGCCTCAAAAGTGACACAGCCTGTGGCCCAAATTCACACCGAGTCAAAAGTGCCACCACCTGTGGCACTTTTGCAGGAGAGCGTGTTCTGGGCAGTCCCTTGGGCACACCACGTTATCCTGATAGAAAAGATCAAAAATATTTCTACGCGCCGCTGGTACATGGAGCAGACACTCGCCAACGGGTGGAGCCGCAACATCCTCGCCCTGCAAATCGACGCGCAGGCACACGCTCGCCATGGCAAGGCCATTTCCAACTTCGCCGCGATGCTCCCTACACCGCAGTCCGATCTCGTCCAACAGACGCTCAAAGACCCCTACATTTTCGACTTTCTTACCCTCACCGAGCCGGTCCACGAACGCGAACTCGAAACCGCACTCGTCCGCCACCTGGAGAAATTCCTGCTCGAGCTCGGCCAGGGCTTTGCCTTTGTCGGCCGGCAATATCGGCTTGACGTGGGCAACGAAGACTTCTACATCGACCTGCTCTTCTACCACCTACGCCTGCGCGCCTTCATCGTCATCGATTTGAAGAAGGGCAAGTTCAAACCCGAGTACGCCGGCAAGCTGAACTTCTATTGCAACGTCGTCAACGACCGGCTCAAGCACGCGACCGACGCCCCGACCATCGGCTTGATTCTGTGTCAGACAAAGGATCATCTGCTCGCCGAATACAGTGTTGCCGGCATCGACAAGCCGATCGGTATCTCCACGTATGAACTGACACGGGCGCTGCCGACGGAGCTGCGCTCGGCGCTGCTCATCCTCGCTGCCACCGCGATCGCGCTGCCGGAGAAGCTGGTCGCCGCCAACCTGCCTGTCCTCCGAAACGGCAGCGAAGGCGGGAAGGAGTTGGGCTATGGCTAAGGGAAAAACAGCCCGAGTCCCGCCGTCGAATAATGATATTCGTCGCATCATGCTTCAATATTTCTATGACCGTAACACGAATGCTACGAGCAGCCGAGGCAAGAAAGGTTCGGCCGTCGAAATCAGCGACGTCAAGAAAGAACTCAAGGTTGCGCACGGCCTGACCCAACCTGAGGTGCAGAGCAACCTCACCTACCTCATAAGCCAAGGGTGGGTTGAGGAGGACACCATCGAGAAATCGTTTACAGCACCTGGCGGCACCGTCATCCCTTCCTCCACAAGTTTCTTCAGGATCACAGCCGCTGGTATCGACAAGATCGAAGGACCAGGAGAGTTTACGATGCCAAAGTTTCACGGGATCAAGATCGAGGCCACGGGCCAGAACATTATCACCCTGGGCGACGGAAATCAGATCAACGCCAAGTTCACCGATCTCGGACAGTCCTTAGTGGCCCTCCGAGATGCAATCATTGCGTCCGAAGCCCCAGAGTCCGAGAAGATGACCTTGGTTGCGGACATCGAGACCATTCAGTCGCAACTTGCGAAGCCCGAACCTAATCGAGGCATCATCCGGTCAGCATGGGAGACAATAAAAGCCGCCGCTTCAATCAACGGCTGTGCATCGCTTGTCCAAAAGGTCGTCGGACTAATTGGAGGATTTCTGTGATGCAGTGGCTGACCGTGACACTGTGTGAACAGCGGGTCGAGGTCGCGAAGCAGGATGCTTCAATCACCGCCAATAGCACCTTAAGTTGCAACAGGTCACTACAGTCTGGCTCCCCATGTCATCATCGCCCCGGGTTCGTCACCAATTCAGTATTCGTGTCGAAGGCATAGCATGGCGAAGATCGAAGACCTCATTGCCCAAATCCACGACGAGCGTCTGAAGAAGGCTATCGGCGCGGAGGTGCGCGAATTGAAGAAGATCAAGAAGTTCGGTCTCGTGTTTGAGGAGCATCTGCCGGAGACAGTGCGGCTGCCAAAGATGCCGGTGAAGGTGGCCGAGCTCGTCGCCAAGAAACGGGAAAGCGGGAACGAACTCTGGCGCGTGAAGTCCATCCGCAAAGGCATCGCCACGCTGGAAAAAGCCGTAGAGGGATATCCGCTGCCGTCGGAGATGGGTGTCGAGGTGCCAGTGGCGGAGCTAGTCGTGGTCCGCAGCTTTGGCGATCCCATCTATCCAGCGCTTGTGCCGGTGGACCGCGTGGCGCGCGGCGGGCCGGACAGCCCTGGCACATGGTCATCAATGCCGACAACTTCCATGCCCTCCAGCTCCTCCTCTATGCCTACGAGGGCAAGGTGGACGCAATCTACATCGACCCGCCTTACAACTCCGGCGCACGCGACTGGAAATACAACAACGACTACGTCGATAAGAACGATCCTTGGCGGCATAGCAAATGGCTGTCCATGATTCAGAAGCGATTGAAGCTGGCGAAACGTCTCCTGAATCCATCCGATTCGGTGCTGATCGTAACCATCGACGAAAAAGAATTTCAGCGGCTCGCTCTGCTGCTGGAACAATTATTCCCCGGCTGCACGATTCAGATGGTCACGACTGTGATAAACCCCAAGGGAACGGCTCGATACAACGAGTTTTCGCGAGTCGAAGAATATGTTTTCTTCGTCTTCTTTGGAGCCGCAAAACTCCAATCGACCGGCAGCGATATGCTGACAGACCGTGATTATGCGACGGAGTCTGATGTGCGATGGAGGGGATTAGCCAGGACAGGACGGAAGGGACTCCGCTCAAACAATCCAGGTTCGTGGTATCCGATCTTTCTGAAAAAAAGTGACTTCGGCTTTCATTCCATCGGAGATGCCATCGGGAAGGACGTTGATGAGGCGTCAGTAAAAGTTCCGAAGGGGACAATCGCGATTTGGTCGCCTACCAAAGACGGTCACGAATACAGTTGGTCCACAGTTCCGGAAACGCTGCGAGCGATCCACGCAAAGGGTGGTTTTAAGACCGGTCGCGTGAATCCGGCGAAGAACTCCTTTCCATTTTATTACCTTTCGACAGGAGCCTTCGAGAAAATTGAAAAGGGCGAAATCGTCGTAACCGGGCGAGGCCCGGCGAATCAATTGGTTATCGAGTTCGCGGATGGTGCGAAATCAGCAGCGCCACGAAGCGTTTGGAACCAAGTAGCTCACGATGCTGGGAGCCACGGCACAAGCCTCCTTCAGCGACTCATACCCGGCAGAAAGTTTCCATTTCCCAAGAGCCTCTACGCTGTGGAGGATGCGCTGAGGTTCTTTATTCAGCGTAAATCGAACGCCCTCATTTTGGACTTCTTTGGCGGGTCGGGGACCACAACACATGCAGTGGCTCGATTAAATAAGCAGGACGGAGGCACCCGGCGCTCCATCCTGATTACCAATAATGAAGTATCGGGCGACGAGGCGGAGGCGCTGCGCCAAAATGGCTTTGAGCCCGGCCAAGCGGAGTGGGATGCCCTTGGAATCTTCGAGCAAGTTACCCGGCCTCGAATCGTTGCCGCAATTACCGGGCAGTCTCCAGATGGCCAAGCCATCAGTGGCGACTACAAGTTCAACGATGAGTTTCCCATAGCCGATGGTTTCGATGAGAACGTCGAGTTTTTTGCGCTCGATTTCCTCGACCCCGACGAAGTGGCGCGTGGCGATGCCTTCAAAGCCATCGTGCCGATTCTATGGATGGTGGCGGGCTGCCGTGGCGAGCGCGAGGACTCGAAAGGCTCGACGCCGTGGTTCATCCCGAAGCACTCGTCATTTGCCGTGCTGATTCAGGAGAAGCAGTTCCGCGCCTTCCGCGAGAAGCTGGCGGAGCGGAAGGACATCGAATTGGTCTTCCTCATCACGGATAGCGAGGAGAACTTCGGCCAGATGCGGCGGACGCTGGGACGCAGGTTTGAATGCGTGCAGCTCTACAAGAGCTATCTCAAGGTCAACGATGCTTGCCCCGCCTGCGGGGAAGAAATGCATCACCAGCGGGCCGACGATGCGCCGCCGTACTTCACGATGTTGATCGTGGCGCACATCGTCGGCGGTG
>SWDP01000037.1:93621-97253 GCA_005116885.1 Nitrospira sp. | reverse complement strand
GTTTCCATCATGGGATGCTGTTCGCGTTCCTGGTGGTCGCCATCGCGCTGCGCGCCGGCTACATGTTCAACATCGGCGTGGCCAAGGGGCTGGAGAACTTCCGCATCAACACGCAGGACACTCTGAACAGTTAGACGAGGAATCCCATGAAGTTCGAACTCAAAGATTTTCAGACCACTTCCGCGAAGAACATTCTCGGTGAACTCGACGAGGCGCGCGTGGCGGCGAGCAAGGGCAAGCTGCTGGCCGCGTGTGACCATGTGCCGTTTCACCGGCTGGTGACGGTGGACAGCGAGAGCTTCGACGAAGAGCGGCTGGCACCGGGGCACGTCTATTTCATCAACACGCAACTACTAGGCAAGGACAAGCTGCTGACCAAGGGCGGAGACAAGAAGACCTTCACCTTCTGGCAGACCGTGGCGAATACCATCGCAGCAACGCCGGAGGATTTTGTGTTGATCATCGACGAGGCGCATCGCGGCGCGGGCGTGAGCGAGAAGGCGCGTAAGCCCATCATGCAGAAGTTCATCACCGGCTCGGATGGTGATGGCATGCCGGCCGTGCCGCTGGTGCTCGGCATGAGCGCCACGCCGCAGCGTTTCACGGAACTGCTCGGAAGTTCGCAACGAACACAGCGGCCCATCCATATCTCGCCCGACATGGTGCGACTGAGCGGGCTGCTGAAGGACCTCATTATCGTCACGACGAACAAAGCGACGACGATTGAGAGCGACCTGACGCATCTGCAAAACGCGGCAGCTCGCTGGAAACATTTCCGCGAGCGGTGGAATGCCTACTGCACCAAGGAGAAGGAAAAGGAGATCGTGAAGCCGGTCCTCGTGGTGCAGGTGCAGGATGGGACTGTAAACACGCTGACTGCCACGCCGATGGAAGATGCGGTGAGAGTCATCCAGCGAGAGACTGGCCCGCTGGCGGTGAATGAGATCGTCCACTGCTTTCAGGACAAGGAGGAGATTCAATACGGCGGCTGCATCATCCGGCGCATGGATTCCTCACGGATTCAGGACGCGCCCGATGTGAAGGTCGTGTTCTTCAAGACGGCCCTCACGACGGGCTGGGACTGCCCGCGTGCGGAAGTGATGATGAGCTTCAGGCGTTCTGTGGATGCGACAACCATCGCGCAGCTCGTGGGTCGGATGATTCGCACGCCACTGGCGCGGCGCATTGAGAGCGATGAGGCGTTGAACGTGGTCGAGCTTTTCCTGCCGCACTATGACACGGAGAATCTGGAGAACGTGTTGAGTGCCCTCCGGAATCCCGAAGCGCATGAAGGTACGGGGATGAGCGTCGTCACACAGGCCGTCGAGTATCCGCGAAATCCCGCTTTCGCTGATGTGTTCAAACATTTGGCGACGTTGAAAACCTATAGCGTGGACCGCGCGCCGAAGATGACCGACTTGAAGCGGGCGCTCCGCCTTTCCGGTTTGCTCATGCAGGAAGGCATCGCCGAAGATGCCGACGAACAAATGCGCCTAAAGCTGACGGACAAGCTCGCGGAGCTACGCGCCGGCTATTTCAAAAAGGTGAAAGACTGGGGGATGGTCATTCGCGAAGGAGGCGAGATTGAGGTGGACGTGACTTCGGTTGCCATCGGCCCCATGAGCGTCACCGGCCATAAGACCACGCGGATGCTGCTCTCCGACGAAAACATCGACCAACTCTATGACGAAGCCGGGCGGATGCTCGCCGCCGGCGAAGGTCTGCACCGCACCTACTGGAAACGTTTTCAGGACAAGGTGAAGCCGAGTGAGACGAAGCTGGAACTGGCTGCCGTGATGCGCCAGACCGACACGCTGCCCGCGATGGAGAAGCTGGCCGGAACGGAGTTCAAGAAGCTATGGGAAGCGCACAAGAGCGAAGTCGCTAAACTGCCCGCGTCTGAGAAAGCCCGGTTCACGCAGCTCGTGCTCGCAAGCGGCAAAGCCGTGGAGCACGAATGGGAACTGCCAGAGCGCATCGTGGAGAAACCGGGCAAGCATATGTGGAAGGACCATCTCTTCGCCACCGACAAGGGCGAATTCTCCGCAGACCTGAACGGCTGGGAAAAGGTGTTCATGAAGTGGACTCAGGAACAAAGTGACTTCGTGTGCTGGCTGCGAAATATCCCGCGCCGCGATTGGGCTTTCTGTGTGCCGTATGAGAAGGGCGGAGAAAAGCCATTTTACCCAGACTTCGTGATCGTTCGGAAGAAGGGCAAAGGCTACGTCGCCGACATTCTGGAACCACACGATGACAGCCGTCTCGACACGTGGGCGAAGGTCAAAGGTCTCGCGAAGTTTGCTGACGAACATGAAGTCAGATTCGGAAGGCTGATGGTTGGCCGTAAGATCGGTGATGCCTTGCAAGTCGTGGACGTTGCCGACCACAAGATTCGGGAGAGGGCCAGGAAAATGGGAGCGCCTGCGGATTTGGAAGCGCTGTTTGAAACGATTTAGCCCTTCGGCTTCACCGGCACGCCCATTGAGAAAGCCGACGCCAACACACGCGCCGTCTTCGGCGACTACATTAGCGTCTATGATATTCAGGGTATAAGTTGAATTACTGTGAATCTGCACGAGAGTCAAGAAAGGTTCCTGAAACCTTTCTCATCTCAAAGAAACAAGATCAACCAGTTTCGATCCTATGGCGCCGGTACCCCCTACAGCCCTAGCAGCCCCACGAAGCCCTACGGCCGAAGCCTACAAATCGAAGGACGCTGAACTCTTCGATGAATCGCTCCTTGTGATCTCATGGCGGCGTGACACTCTCCCACGGACGACCCCGCCTTGCGGTTTCCTCACTCCTTTCCTACAATACGTCTCCTTGCGAGGTGCCCTATGCCTTTCTCAATTCGTTCCTGTCGTCGCTGGCCGGTGGCCTACGTTTCGCTTTTCATCGCACTCCTGGTGCTGAGTAATCGTCCAGTCTATGCGGAGTGGGTGGAGGTTGGCATAACCGACGAGGCGATGGTCTATGCCGATCCAGACACCATTCAGCGCAAAGGTGATGTGGTGAAGATGTGGTATTTGCACGACTTCAAAACGACACAAACCGTGCTGAAGAAATCGTATTTGTCGTCTCGGTCGCAAGATGAATATGACTGCACGGGAGCCCGCCATCGGGCTCTTGCGTCAACGAGTTTCTCTGGCCATATGGGAAACGGCAAGGTCCGCTCCAGCTATTCAATCAAAGGAAAGTGGGAACCAGTGCCACCAGACGCTATCACTCAATCCTTGTGGAAAGTTGCGTGCGAAAAGCATTAAAGGGGACGAATTAAAAGGGCTCGGGAGTCTTTTCAATCCGTGAATGCACACTTGTCGTGCAACGGGGCGGCATGCTTGACGAGGGAGAACAAGCACCTGTCCCCGGCGTCTTGTCTTGCGCTTGAATCGATATGAATCAACGCAAGCCTGGTGCCATCGTCGTCGGAGTTGATGTCGGTGGTCCCAGGAAGGGCTTTCATGCCGTCGCACTCCAGGACGGGCAATACCGCGAGCAGCTCTCCACGCGTATTGCGCAGGAGGCCGTTGCATGGTGCCGGAGGCTCAAGGCTTCTGTGGTTGGCATTGATGCTCCCTGCCGATGGAGTCTCACTGGCCGAGCTCGGCCCTGTGAGCGAGCGCTTGCCGCCG
>SWDP01000037.1:79782-93521 GCA_005116885.1 Nitrospira sp. | reverse complement strand
CAATAAACTGCTTTTCAGAATCAGTTCCGAAGACCGTTCTTCCGAAAACCCAAGATCGCGGAAAATATTTCCACTACCTTTTGTGACTGTGGCACGTTTCATAGGCCTTCCTCCCTTCTCCACTTGAGCCGATCGGCATATCGGGTCTGTCCGGGAAATACAAAGGGCTCGGGGGTCTTTTCTCGCCGCACGCCATCACCGACGACCTCGAAGCCGCTTTAGCCCAGGCTCGATAATGTGCGAGGGGGCGTGAAGGGGCCAAGCGTATCTGGTCTATCTGGTTTCTCTGGTTCATCTAGTTCCAGGAACGAAACAAACCAAACACACCAGACAAACCAGAAAGACCACCCTCCATCAGGCGCTTCCCAAACCTATTGTCCCAATGTATCCTGCCTGGGCGTCTACAGAGATCCTGCGACGCGAACTGACCTGCACATGACATTTCCTGTTAAGATACTCACCCCTCACCTAGATATAGCCAAGGACAATCCATCGATGTCGACGCCCGCACAATCGAATGCCGTACTTGTCGCGATCCGCACCCCTCGTGTGACCGTGGAGGAGCTGGAGAGTTCGCTGCAAGAGCTCACCCGTCTTGTGAACACCCTCGGGCACCATGTCGTGGGCCAGGTGACGCAAAAACGGAGCTCCGATAAATATGCGGCGGTTCTTGGTCAGGGAAAACTCACCGAATTGGCACAGTGGACCGGTGGCACTGGGAAAGTCGCGGTGGCGTTTGAACGGCCGATGCACAAAGCGGCTTCGAAGCGCGAGGCTGAAGCCTCGGACGTCACGGAGGAATCAGACGACGACGAATCGGATGACACGATCGAGGCAGCACAAGCCCCTCGCGAACAGGCGCAGATCGTCATTGTGGATTGTGATCTGTCGCCGTCCCAGTTGAAAAATCTTGAAAGTGCCGCCGGCGTGCCGGTGCTCGACCGTACCGGCGTCATCATTGAGATTTTCAGTCGGCATGCGCGGACCAGAGCGGCCCGACTTCAAGTCGAGATCGCGCGGCTCAATTATCTTGCGCCACGTTTGCGTGATACCCGTGGCGGCAGCGAGCGGCAAGGCGGGGGAGTCGGAGCCAAAGGGTCAGGAGAGACGAGTCTTGAGCTCGATAAACGCAGAATCCGCGATCGCCTGAAAGAACTCAGGACAGAATTGGCGTCGATCGGAGACGAGCATCAGACGCGCCGCGCTAGACGGGAACATGAATTGACGGTCGCCCTCGTCGGGTACACCAATGCCGGCAAATCCTCGCTGATGCGCGCGATGACGGGCATCGATGTGCTCGTGGCCGACAAGTTGTTCGCCACACTCGATACCACGATCCGGCCCCTGTATCCTGAGACGCGTCCCAAAGTGCTCATGTCCGATACGGTAGGATTCATCAAAAAGCTCCCGCATGACCTGGTGGCGTCGTTCAAGTCGACGCTGGATGAAGCGGCCAGTGCCTCGTTGTTGCTGTTTGTCGTCGATGCCTCAGATCCCTCCTTTCGATCCCAACTCGACGTCACGCGGACGGTGTTAGCCGAAGTCGGCGCGACGGATATTCCCAGCCTCGTGGTGTTGAATAAACGGGATCGTCTCGGACCGGACGAGCTCGCGGCCCTGAAGGCGGAATATCCGGACGCCTTTTTTCTGTCCACGAGAAACAAGGACGATCTGCAGGCACTCCGTGAGCGCATTATGCGGTTCTTTGAGAGCGATATGGTCGACGAGGAATTACATATTCCGTTTACGGCTCAAGGAGTCGTGGCAGAGATCCGCGCCCGGATGCGGATCTTGTCCGAAGCCTATGATGCCGAGGGACTCACGATACGGGTGCGATCGACCCCGGAGAACCTGGCTGGTATCAAAAAGAAGCTCGCGCGATGAGTCGCGGATTTCGCCATCACCCGACTCTCCTCTGACTGTCTGTCCCCACTACGCCGCTGCTGGCGAAGCACAGTGCTGAGTGCCGAGCCGACCTTCCGCTGCCCACCCCGTACCCTGACCAGCGCTGTCAAAATTCTCTGCGTCCGCGGCCTGCGGGTCGAAGGAGAGTGATGACATCCGAGACTTGCCGTGTGAGTCTATTCCTGAATGCTTGCGTACGTGTCAGTTCCTCGATCTTTCCCACGCGCTTCACCAGCCTGATTTTGTCCACAGTCCTGATCTCTCTAGCCCGCAGGGGTCAGGGGGTCGCGTCTTGTATACACACATTGGGACTACAGCCGAACAGATGCGCCTCGGCTGTATGACCAGCAGAGAAACTATCACGGCAAGCTGAGCACGAACCCCTATGATCCTGCAACAGCCCATCCATGTGGGTGGGCTCTCGGCGCTGAACCTTCATGGTCTGGCCCACTACCTGCCGTTGGGAGGCGAGTCGCGCATCCATCTCTGGAACCATGGGAGAGGGCTGGCACGTCTTCCCGCTTGGGTTTCGTCCATCTCCCTCTCGCAGCAGTTCGTCTTCCACCGTCAACAGTTGTTCGTCCAGGCCATTGCAGGTGAGGGATTGGCACATCTGCCGACGCGTGTGCGTGACTGGACGGTGACTGCGTCTTCGCCGGAGCGGGCGATTCTGGAAGTGCTGAGCCTGGTGGATGACACACCTGCCAGCTTCACACATGCAGTGGAGTTGTTTGAAGGCTTGTCTGCTCTCAGGCCTGCGCTGGTGCAGCAACTGCTGGAAGGATGTACCAGCATCAAAGTGAAACGGCTGTTTCTCTTTCTCGTGACGCGCCAAGATGCCCCCTGGAGTCGCAAAGTGAAGATCAACCGTGTCACGCTTGGACAGGGCAAACGGCAGGTGACACGCGGCGGACGGCTGGATGTGCGCTTCTCAATTACCGTCCCGGAGCAGTTCAGTGTTACGCGAGGATAATCCGTATCGCCCACAAGTCGTGCTCTTGCTGGATGTGTTGCCGCTCATGGCGAAAGAGCGCTGCTTCGCTCTCAAGGGCGGGACGGCGATCAACCTGTTCGTGCGCGATTTACCGCGCTTGTCGGTGGACATCGATCTGACCTATCTGCCGGTCCAGGACCGGGCAGCCAGCCTTGCCGAAGTCGGTGCGGGGCTTGAGCGCATTGCCTCTTCCATCGAAGGACAATCGAAAAGTGTTCGCGTAGAGCGCACGAGTGCCGAGGGACAGATCATTAAACTTGTCGCATGGCGTGGCCGCGCGCGAGTGAAGATTGAGGTCTCTCCTGTGTTGCGTGGATGTGTGCGCGAGCCGACCGTGCGGGGCGTCAGCCCGGCGGTGGAGGCACAGTTCGGCTATATCGAAGTGCCGGTCGTCCATCTGGATGATCTCTATGCGGGCAAGCTCTGTGCGGCGCTGGATCGACAACATCCGCGCGATCTGTTCGATGTACAACTGTTGCTGAAACACGAGGGCATCAACGATGGGCTGCTAGAAGTTTTTGTCGTCTATCTGCTCAGCAGCGACCGATCCCTTGCTGACATGCTGGCACCTAACCGGCAGCCACTCGCAACCATCTTTGAGGAACAATTTCGTGGCATGGCTCTGACGCCAGTGACGGTGAAAGAACTGGAACAGACACGCGAAACCATGATTTCTCTCATTCGATCCAAACTGACTGAGCGCCAACGCCAGTTCCTATTGAGCTTCAAACGAGGCGAGCCAGATTGGGGGCTCTTGAATTTGACGGGCGCCGCCGATTTGCCGGCGGTTCAGTGGAAATTGCAGAATGTCCGGCGCATGGCGCCTACCAAACGTGAGCAGGCGCTCGAACATCTGCGGCATGTGCTGTACGGATAACTCGATGTTTAAATACCTCCAAGTTATGAGAAGAACATGGGAGCATGCTCCGTTTCCATTGGCTTCTACGGGCATTCGATCAGTCGAAAGCTCGCATGGAGGGGGAGTTGGGAGTCAGGCAAGACGATAAACGTATTGGAGCCGGTCGCCTTGCTTGAAGCGATTGCGTCAGTGCATTGAGCTCATTGCTCGACCGTGCACGTCACGCTGTTGACCAGACTGCCCATCCCATCCTCCCACGCTTGTCCTCCCACGCTTGCTTGTTATCCCATCAGGGATGGGGGTTGGTCTCTCTCGTTTGTTTCGTTCATCTGGCTTTCTAGCTTCTGTGGTTTCCCGATCAGCCAACCAAATGAACGAGACAAACCAGATAAACCTGTTCTCGTTTCGGCCAACAAGATAGACCAAATAGACCAGACACACGAGATAAACCAGTTTCGGCTCTCCCCACGGCCACGGCCTCCGAATTGAAGAGCGCTGACCCAGCCGCTCAATCGTTCCGCATCATCTCGTGACATTGCATGCGGCTGATCTGCTTTTAAGATCGCAGTGGATTCAGGGTCGGTTGAGCTTGAGCGCCGCAGCCACGATCGGTTTGGCCCAGGTCGGTGTGTATGCCAGGTCTGGCGGGCCAAGAATTTTCCCACGCTCCATGTACAGCACCGGCGTCGGCTTCGGCGTTCGTCCGGCTGCGGGATCTGCATCTGCGCTGTTGTCGTACACATGCAGGGTGGTGAGGTGGGGAAGTAGCGCGATGAGGTTGAGACGGCTATGTTCGTAGCGCCGATGAATGTCGTGCGCAGGGATGTCGTGCCCACCTCGACTGACCCGGGCCTGCACACGCTCGATGTGCAATTCCGGGCTGGCCAATCCCACGTACCAGACGTGCACCTCGATGCCTTGTTCAGCGGCTTGAATAAGAAGGCTTGTGATGGTGTTCCCGCCGAGGGTGGTCTCGAAGGTAAACTCGAGGCGCTCTTCGATCGCCCGACTCAGGAGGCTCGCACCCTGGCGCCAGGCTGCGCTGTTGACGTCTGCCGGTGTCAGAGCAGGGGTTTTCTCTCTCAGGATACGGGCCACTTCGTCCGGATTGAAATACTCGCCTCCGTAATGACGGACGGCCGCGCCGCCGATGCTGCTCTTGCCCGCACCATTAACGCCGGCCAGCACATGAATGCATGGCCGCCGGGAGACGCTCATGCCCGCGCGGTGATGGGAACACGCCGCGCTCGTTTGCGCGCCGGTGCGCGATGCTTTTTGGCGGCCTTGACCGCGGCGCGCCCTAGTTCGGCCGGAGAGGCGTTGAAGGCGGCCTCTACGCCCTTTCGCGCTTGTGACGTCTGCATGTGGGCCAGCAATCCGTCGAACTCCGCGCTCAGATCGTCCAGCGAGCGGCTGCGTTCTTTCACCAGCGATTCGAATTCGGCGAACGACAGGAGGACGGCCTTGGGCATGTCGTGACGGGTAATGGCGACCGCGCCACTGTGCATGGTTTGCTCTAAGATTGCGCCGAACTCGTTCTTGACTTTCGTGGCCGCCACGGTGGAAATGTCTACAAGCTGTCCGTGGCTGTTTCTGAACGTGAGCTTGGGCATAATGTCCTCGCTAGCAGGATGCTGAAAATGTCCGCCAGCATCGTTCTCGCGTCGCTCAGAGGCTCAACGTACCGAAGCGTACGCCTCGCCTCTTCGTTCGCTGCGGCCTTGCTGGACGGCACTTTTGAGCATCCTGAGGTTTTTAGGGTTGTCGTTCCTTCTGTCATATTTCAACGGTGGTGCATGTGTACACCGATTTTTTCTGCAGCCTGCCAGAGGTTCATATAATAACCAATATGACTAAATTGTACATATTGGATGATTTTCGGTCAAGTATGCAGAGAATGGATAGCCGTCTCACGAAGGATCGACACTTTTGAGACCCATCATGTCCGAACACCTCCACGTTATGTCAAGAAATGGGAGGATTCTAGGTTTCCATTGGCTTCTGCGGGCGTTTAATCGGTCTTAGGCTCGCATGGTATCCCATGGGTGACAGGGCGCTGCCGGGGTCTGACGAACCATACCGCTTGACTTGGGCGGCTGTTCGAGTATGCTTCGGCCTGCGACCCTGATCTCTTTATCATTCGAGAGGAACACACAATGGCTCCCTTAGTTCTGCTTCGGCATGGTGAATCGCAATGGAACTTGGAGAATCGTTTCACAGGCTGGGTGGATGTGCCCTTGTCTCCGCGCGGCATTCAGGAAGCGAAGGACGCGGGCGAAAAGTTGCGCAGCTTCACGTTCGACCGGGCCTTTACCTCCGTGTTGACCCGCGCGAATGAGACGTTACGACTCGCGCTCGACACCATCGGCCAGACCGGTATCCCGATCGAGAAGGACAAAGCCCTCAATGAACGGATGTACGGCGAGCTCCAGGGATTGAACAAGGACGAGACCGCGAAAAAGTATGGCGATGCACAGGTGAAGATTTGGCGGCGAAGTTACGATGTGCGTCCACCGGGGGGAGAAAGCCTGAAAGATACGGCGGAGCGAGTGTTGCCCTACTATGAGCAGACCATCAAGCCCTATCTCTTGAAGGGGGACACGATTCTTGTTGCGGCACACGGAAACAGTTTACGGGCTCTGATCATGGAGTTGGAGCAGCTCTCCCGGGAACAGGTGCTGGAGTTGAATATCCCAACCGGCGCGCCGCTGCTTTATGAGCTGGACAACACTGGGAAGGTCCTCGATCATCGCTACCTCTGATAGGTCTGGGGTAGATCAGGATTTTATCCGACATCCTGTAGCAGTTGCCCGTAGGTGTCGACCGGCACGAAATCGATCAGCAGGGTCAGGAGGTTACGCCGCTCTGCTTCTGTGACCAATCGATTGTCCTCCATCAGCGTGGCAGCTTCCGCACTCACCGCAAGCGGGCTCATCCCTTCTTCAACCAAGCGGCTATACCGGCGGCGACGTTCCTGCCATTCGTTAAGGTAGGAATCCCAGGAAATCGAACCGTCGGGAACAGTCGTTCCCCATCCTGCTTCCATCGAAGTCAATATGTGATCCGACAGCGCGGACTGATACTTCAGAGGGATGTGCGCCTCGATGGCTGCGAAGACCCAAAACAGGTTGAGCGAAAGCACTTCTTGCGTAATCGCCTGAGCCTGCTCTGTCGTCGCCACGATCCCATATTCTTCCAGTTGCTGAACAGACAGACCGGTCGGCATGGCTGCGACCAGAGCGACCGCCGCTTGTCTTGGTGTCATTGAGTTAGCTGCCATGCTTCACCCCCACCTGCATCCACGGTGGCAGAGCGTACTCTACTGTTGCCCGTGTGCTCAAGCAACTTGTTCCAGCTTACCCTCTATGCTAAAGTCCGCCGCTATGGTTCAACAGATCGCCAGAGTATTGTCACGGTGGGCCTGTGCCGCCAGCTTATTGTCTATTGTGGCTGTGAGCGCCTTTGTGGGTGAGTCGCATGCTCAGACAGGTGAGCAGCGTTGGGGGTTCGGGAGTGACTTGGGCCTTACAGCCGGGACGGTCAATGGCACAGTGTTTACCATGGGATTCAACGCCGACTATTACATCGATCGAAATTTCTCCGTGGGACCGATGATGCAGATCAGTCCGATGGGCGACCTCTTCCAGATCTCCTTCGCCGGGGTCGGCCGCTACCACTTTCGCCTCAATAACGTCATTAACCTCGTGCCCTTCTCGGGAATCGGGTTGCTCCACGCAGATCTAGACCGTGGAACTGGCCCCGGGCGCATCGACCGCAGCGATACGAGCTGGTACATCCCTATCGGTGTCTCGCTCGAATATCAGGCTTCCTCCAATATCGCTTTGTCTTCGACGTTGATCGTCAATCTTCATGACATCAACCTCTCTCCTTCGTTACGGGAGAATGACACCACAAGCGTGGCTCTGCTGTTTGGTTTTCGCTTCAAGCCCTAGCAGGATGCTGAAAAAGTCCGCCAGCATCGTTCTCGTATCGCTCAGAGGCTCGGAAGCACTGGAGGGTATTTTCCGTTCGCCATACACGCTTCCCGCTGCGTCCATTCTCACGTCGATACGCGCATAGCCGCTCAACCCGAGTGCTCGATACACACGCTTCGCGAGATGTTGAATCTCCTCTGCTTTCCCTTCAGGAAGATTCCTGGCTTCCTCTGAACGAATCCCATACTTGTCTTGATACGCGCGGCTCCATTTGACTCGTTCAGTCGCAATCCGCCGGGCATCATCTGGAAGCTTATCCATAATCAACTCCCACACGGGCAAGACGTGGACGTGCCCATTACCCATTACTCCGACATAGAATTCTCGCCCCTCGATATACCGTTCGATCAGCGCGCCAGTCCCTATGTTCGCGTGGATGAATTCGACTCGCTCCTTCAGTTTGACATCATCCTGGACAATGGACGCCTGAGAAATCCCATGCGACGCCTCCTCGGTCACCGATTTCACAATTAAGGGAAATGACAGCCCCTTGGGCCGCTTGGCTGTCCGCCCCTGTGGCACCACCATGAAATCCGGGAACGGAATGCGATGGAACGAAAACAGCTTCTTGGAAAGAGCTTTGTCACGTGCCAGCATCAACCCTCTCGGGTTACAGCCCGTATAGGGCACGTGAAGTAATTCAAGATACGACACGACGTTCTGGTCGTAGACGGCCACTCCATCGAACTCTTCGAGCAGATTGAAGGCAATGTGCGGCTTCCAGTCTTCGACTGCCGAACGAAGCACCCCAAGATCACTCTTGACCCCCAGCGGCTTCACGTCATGCCCCAACTTGCGAAGCGTGGAGACGACATCGTATTCCGTCTTCCATTCAGCTCCTGCGACATCCTGCCCATTGAGCGGGTCCGGAGGAACCAGATCTTCGTGCATCAAGACGAGAATTCGTAGACGTTTCATACCGCCACCTTATGCCGTCCGCTGCGCAAGTAGTTCATCGTGTGAACCGTCAGCAAAATCGTGAAATCCAATTTCGCCTGTTCTTCCGCAAGCGGTAGTCGCAGATGGAGTTGGCGGCAGCGCTGAATCATGTCCTCCAGGACCTGATCGATCGTATATTGATATTCGCCGGTCCAGGCGGCAACTTTACGGCGCACCTCTTTCCGAAAGCGGTTCAAAAACATGGCGGCGCTCATGTTGTCGCCATAGGCAGGAGAGTCGGAAAACAGTCGCTTCAAATCCGGATCGTACAATGATGGACGCTCAACCCCATAGTGCCTCCGCTTTCGCTCATAGTGCTCGCGCAGAGTCTTCTTCAGTCCGCGCAGCGGATCGATCTCCTCTCTCGTGACCACCTTGGGCGGAACTGCTGCCAGTCCTTCCATCAGTTCGTTGACATACTGCAGTTTCTTCAGCACCGGCCATCCCTTATATCGGTCAGCCCATGTCGTGCCAGGTGTCAGCCAGACCGCGAAGGTCTCTGCAAAGTCTTCATCCGGATGGCTTTGCGCATACCACACATCGAGGTGCCGCACAAAGCTTCGGCTATAGGGTCTCGGGCTGTAATATTTCGGATAGGGGTCAGACGAGCGACCAAAGACTTGTTGCCGACGGCGAAGACGACGGAGACGATAGGCATTCTCCACGGCGTGGCCAGCCTCATGCCGCAAAATGCGCATGCACCATTCCGGTGTCCCCCCTTCGACATCGAGCATCTGGTCCATTTCAAGTTTTGCGAGCCGTGGATGGGCCAGATAAAACGGCACGGCAATCCCCGGTACACCATCCGGAGTAAACCATTCGTTCGACAGCCAGAAATGAGGACGGAATAGGAGCCGTCTGGCTTCGAGCTCAGCATAGAGTTGCTGGATCTGTCCAGACAGGAACGCACCGTCGATTGTCACTCCGAGCTGACTCATGGGAAGGTTCAGGAGCTTCTCATTCGACCATGAAGCCCATTCCGGCTCGTGACCATGACTGTCTGACGCCGTCGCTTCCTGTTCCGTTGGTTGCTGCATCGATACCATATTCGCGCCGTGATCCCGCAAGAGGTGCTGTGGAAAATATAGCAGATGGTTCAACGAGGCTTCGGTTGGGAGTCTATTCCGTTGACTGGCGCCTCATAAGTGCAGAAAAATGTCCCCTCGAGTTCAAGAATGAACCCGCAAAGGCAAATCGGTACTGTAAGACCAGGCTAACGGAGGTGAGAAAGAATGGCTGGCGCCGTAGCCCAGATGACATCGATCACCGAGCACACGTAGGCGCGGGCTCGATCGGGGTCGGTCTCCCAATCCGGTATCACTTCGTGCAGATCCAAAATCGGCGTATCGTGGCCGAGACAGATTTGATTAAACAGAGGAACGTCGCGACCAAACTGTTGCCGAATGAAGTCCTGGTGATCTCGCCCCATTGCCACAACGAGGTCGGCGGACTCGACCAGCTCCTTGGTAAGTTGCCGTTGGGTATGGTGGCTCGCATGAGCACCCTTCTCGCGTAATTTAGTGTGAACCCAGGCATGTACAGACTGAGGCCTTGCGTCGATCCCAGCCGAGCCGACGATGCAACGCATGCCGTCACTGAGTCTCGCCTTGAGCGCATACTCGGCAGTCACGCTGCGAAAGATGTTTCCCGTGCACACGAATAGAACTGACTGAACTGTGCCGTCCGAGTGATTCTCATCTTGACCCATGTTCCCCCCACCTAAAGATCGACAGCCGCATGACTGACCGCGTAGAATGCCGCCCGATGTCACATTCAGCAAGCCCCTCGCGTCCATACCTGAAGCTCGATGAGCCTACGGAGCAAATGCAAACCAGACTGCTTCGCCTCGTTGGGAAAACCATCGGCGACTATGGCCTCATTCACGACGGCGACAAGATTATGGTGTGCCTGTCAGGCGGGAAAGACAGTTATGCCCTGCTCGACTTGTTACTGACCTTGCAACAGCGTGCTCCAATTCATTTCGACCTGATCGCGGTGAACTTGGATCAAAAGCAGCCCGGGTTTCCTTCCCATGTGTTGCCAGACTATCTCACAAAGATGGGTGTTCCTTTCCATATCGAGGAACGGGACACCTATTCAATCGTCAAGCGCCTCATTCCCGAAGGACAGACCACCTGTTCGCTCTGCTCCCGACTCCGTCGCGGCCATCTCTACCGCGTCGCCACGGAGTTGGGCGCAACCAAAATCGCACTCGGTCACCACCGCGATGACATTATTGAAACCTTGTTCCTCAACTTATTCTATACCGGCAAGCTTAAGACCATGCCGCCCAAACTACGCTCGAAAGATGGCCGACATATCGTCATTCGCCCGTTGGCCGCCATACGGGAAAACGACCTCGCCCACTATGCGGCACTGCGCGCATTTCCCATTATTCCCTGCGATCTCTGTGGCTCTCAAGAGGATCTCAAACGAAAACAGATGAAGGAGTTCCTGCGCGAATGGGAGCAACGGTCGCCTGGCTGTACAGACAGTATGTTCGCCGCCCTGTCGAATGTGGCGCCGCCATTTCTCTTGGACCAACGACTATTCGACTTCGTGGGCCTCTGCGCATCCGACCAGACAGAGGGGCACGAGGATGTCTGGCTTGATCAGGAGAATAATACCTGATCGGTAATCTTCCCTGCGATCCCTCTAATTGACCGTTTCCAGAACAGAGGCTTGCCTGATCGCGCGATCACTCTAAAGTCTGGCAGCGTTACGTCTTGAGTTTTTCGGTGAAGAGTTTGCGGAACTTGGCAACCTTTGGGCCAACGATTGCGGTGCAGTATCCCTGGAATGGATTTCGAGCAAAATACTCTTGATGGTATGGCTCAGCTTCGTACCAGGTTCCGGCAGTAGTGATTTCCGTCACGATAGGATTGGCGTAGAGTTGCTCTTTCGTCACGGTAGCGATCACTTCCTCGGCAATCTGCTTCTGATCAGATGTGTGGTAGAAAATTGCCGACCGGTATTGTGTCCCGACGTCATGCCCTTGCCGATTGAGGGTCGTTGGGTCGTGGATGACAAACAACACTTCAAGCACCTCGCGATAGCTGACGACGGCGGGATCGAAGGTGATTCGGACCGCTTCCGCGTGACCTGTTCGGCCGCTACACACGGCTTCATATGTTGGATCATCTACCTGGCCACCGATGTAGCCTGACTCAACTGCGACGACACCTTTCATCTGGTCATACACCGCTTCAAGACACCAAAAGCAACCCCCGGCTACGGTTGCGATGCTGAGTCCGGCATGCGATGGAGAGACGCTGTGTTCCATAATGTAGTCCCTGGTTCTGAGCATGAGGAAAAATCGAGGACGAGTCGACTTTCCGTAAGATCTTACCGGTACCTTCTACCTATACCATAGTCGCGATGACGCCGGGAACCGTGCATCAACGGTATAGGCGAAAGGCTCGTATTCTGAATCTGAAGAAAAAAGAGGGGTGCGAAAAATTACGCCTTCAGCTCTTCGTTGAGAGTGGCAATGACCTGCTTAAGCTTTGCCTCCTCATCAGGGTGAAGTTTCACGAACTGGATCCCAAATGTATTGCCCTTGACCCACCGCACTTGGGCTTCGTCGATCCGCAAGGGCCAATCAAGCCCAGGAACATAGATGCGGCATTCAAATGAGGCCCCCACGACAACCGGCAAATCCGTTTCGATCATACAGCCGCCCGCAGAGAGGTCCAACGTCCGACCATGGCCTTCTCCTTGCCCGCCCGAAATGGTGCTTCTGAACTGGGATGTGAAACGCGGTTGTTCGCGCTTCTCCGTACGAGTCTTTTCTTTGATGGTTTGAGACTGAGGAGGCTCCTTACTTGATCCTCTTTTATGCTTCACAAGAGCCATGCTTCCTTCACTCCCATCACACAATGAACCCCGGGCTCGTTTGAAGAGACGCCGGGGTTCCTGAGAATCGCAAAATCTCTACATTACTTTTTCACACTCAACAATACATGCCCGCGACGGTTCTGCTGATAACAGGATTCAGCAGGGTCTGAGCAGAACGGACGCGCCTTGCCGTACGACACAATCGCCACCTGTTTGGGAGCTACACCTGACTCGATCAGATAACCGCGCGCAGTCTTGGCTCGCTTCTCCCCCAACACCATGTTGTAGTCGGCTGTACCCCGCTCGTCGCAATGACCCTCAACCTTCATCACCGCCCCAGGATGATCCTTTAACCACTGTGCGTCGAGGTTCAACGCTTCCATTCCAGGATCTGAAAGCACCCACTGATCATATCCAAAGAACACGTCTTGTAGGCCGGCTTCGATGGCCGCCTTTTCCTCCTTGGTGAGCTCCGCACGCTGACGGGCACTCATCCCGGAAGAAGAAAGCGAGGCGATGTCGCCGCCCTTCCCCAGACGCTCTTCTGAAGGATTCTTAGAAAAACCTTTGAGCCCTCCACCTGAGCCACCGTTTTGTCCAGCCCCTGCTCCCATTTCTCCATCGGACTGCAGCCATTTCATGCTGCAACCCTGACTCACCAACAAGACAAGCCCCATTGCTACTACAATCCCCGCTTTCGCTGGACTTCCGGTCATAGTAATTCTCCCATTTTTTAGAATAAGGTTGGGCCTATGCATATGAAATATAGCACCAGAATGAAAAAGTGAGAGGTCACCGGCCTCGTAGCTATTTCATGTGAATTCTCAGTCTGTTGTAGATGGGTCTTGAGGGAGACACGGTGAGGGGGAGAGACGGGGCAGTACATATCGGTAACTGACTACAAAAGCCTGGACGAGCGGGAAAGAAGTCTGAAGTTAGACCAGCTTTCGATCGGCCCACCGACCCGGACGCATCACGGTACTTAACGCGGCGACAGCGCAAATGAAGGCCAACATGGCCAACCCCACCATCAGAAAAAAACCAGCCCGAACGTCATGGAGGCCTGCATGATTCATGATGCGCCCCTCCTCTTGGTGACTGTACTATTTAACCGCTCAGCATCCGTAGCAACACACCCAAGGTGCCGCAAGATCCTGGCTCATTGATCAACGACCACAACAGTGGCAGTGTCTTGCCAGGCCTGCTGCGC
>SWDP01000037.1:31780-79682 GCA_005116885.1 Nitrospira sp. | reverse complement strand
CAGCTTGTTCGTATCAATGCTATTGAACACCTCCTTCAGCCTCTGCGTTCCTGGACAACGATTAGGCTATTCACGAGACACGCAAACCAACTTCTAACGACTCTGGCTCTGCAATGGCGGCTCAACCGGTCCAGCCCATTCGCCGGTTAAGTCATGAAGTGTTACATCGTCTGACGTTGCCAGGTAAGGCCCATCTCCGTCGTCATCGATGAAATGTATGACTTTCACTGTCTGCCCATTACACTCACCGCGATACCAATACCACCCAGGCTTCGTCGGCTTCTTCGTCGTCCAGATCATTCTTGTGCTTCCCTAACTGTGACCGAATACCAGCCACACTTCTAGCCTGTTTCTATATTCACACCTGGGGGGTTGCGATACTATCGGAGATGTTGATTATTTGGTGCGCCCGGAGGGACTTGAACCCCCAACCCTCGGATCCGAAGTCCGATGCTCTATCCATTGAGCTACGGGCGCATTCAGCTATTTCAAACACTTCGACGAAGGTCTTGTCAAGGATGGGATAACAGCACAGTCTGATCATTTCTTACTCGAGACATAATCGAGTAGGCTCAGACCAGAGTGAGTAGCCTTTCTACCAGCTGATCGATTGGTTGATCATCGGTCCTGATCACATGATCGGCAGCCGCTTGATATTTCGGCGTTCGCTCCCGCAACACATCCTGAATTTCATCGACGAATGACTTGGTCCCTGTCAACGAAGGGCGCTGAGTATCCCCACCGATTCGTTTCGTGATGGTCCCGACCGAAGCCTCAAGCCAAAACACTGTGCCATTCTTCTTCAACACCTCGACATTGTGTGCTCGAAGTATGGCCCCACCGCCGGTGTCGATCACAAGCTGGTCGCGGTTGGCGAGTTCCCTACAGATATCGGATTCCAGATCACGAAAGTATTCCCACCCATCTTGGGCGACGATCTCCGGAATCGAACGGTGAGCGCGCTTGACGATCTCGGCATCAGTTGACACGAGCGTGCGACCCAATCGCGCCGCAAGTCGTCTGCCCACCGCACTCTTGCCGACCCCTCGATAGCCGATCAGCACGATATTCATGAAAAGCGCGACTCCAGGACGGCGCGCATGACATCAGCCGGAGCAGCCTGGTTGGTCCAGAGTTCGAACTGTGCCGCAGCTTGATGAAGAAACATTTCGAGCCCTGGAATTGTGCGACAGCCTCTCGCTTTCGCATCCTTTAATAATTGGGTGTCCCGAGGGTTGTAGACGATGTCCATCACCGTCAGCCCCGCATGAAGCAACGCCGGCGACACAGCAGTCTCGTCTACCTTGGGCGACATCCCCATCGGTGTGCAATGGATCAGCACATGAGTATCTGGAAGAATCTTTCGTAACGCCCCCTCGTCAAGACGCGACTCCTGCACGGCCATCCCTGTCTTTGATTGGAGATCACGGGCCAACGCTGCACGTTCTTGGTCATCGATTCCGAGTAGGGTCAAGCGTTCGATCCCTGTTTCTCCTCCGAGTGCAAAGGCAATCGCTCGAGCGGCGCCTCCAGACCCCAGCATGACGACTTGACGCCCTTTCAACTCCACACCACCCTCGTGAAGCGCGCGCACGGCGCCGATCGCATCGGTGTTATGCCCTGCAAGAGTTCCGCCCGCAGCCACAATGGTGTTGATCGCGCCGATATGACGCGCCGTCGACTCGACAGAATCAAGAAATTGAACGGCTGCCACTTTATGGGGAATGGTTACACTGGCGCCGCGAAAGTTCCCAAGAGCGCGAAGCCCCTTAATCGCATCACCGATCGCCTCTACGCGGAAGGCCAGATAGACGAAGTTCAACCCAAGCTTCTGAAAGGCAGCATTGTGAATGGCGGGCGACAGTGAATGCTCGACAGGATTGCCGATGACACCGCAAAACTGAGTCTGTGCGTTGATGTCCATGGGTTAGAATCGTCAGGGTTTCTGTTTTTTTGGTCAACTGCCAGGCGCCCAATCACCATGAATAAGACATCTCTCTCTACCTCAAGCGCTTTCTCAAGAAATCGTCATGCCTCCATCGATACGGAAGGTTCCTCCGGTAACCCATGCTGCTTCGTCGGAGGCCAGATAGAGAACCATATTGGCGACCTCTTCTGGTTTCCCAGGCCGACGAAGGGGATAGTGCGAGAGAATGGGATTCAGCAGTTCGGGGTTGCCCATCAGTGGCGCGGCCATTGGCGTATCGATGAGCCCGGGGTTCACCACGTTGCAGCGGATGCCATCCTTGGCGTAATCGACAGCCAGGGCTCTGGTTACGGCATCGAGTGCTCCCTTGGAAGCAGCATAGGCCGGCAATGCGGGAAGGCCGACTAAACTGGCAATGGAGGAGATATTGACGATCGCTCCATTCCCCTGCTTGAGCATCTGCGGCAACACCGCTCGTGTCATGCGAAACACCCCGGTCAGGTTCACGTCAAGAACCTGCGCCCACGTCGCATCATCGATCTCGTGCAGACGCTTTCCAAAGTCTCCTACTCCGGCATTATTGACGAGGATGTCGAGCTGCCCGAACTGCTCCACAGTCCGACGCACCGTCTCCTGGACATGTGATTCATCTGTGACTGATCCTGCAACCGCAAACGCTTTGCCTTGTGCCTTCACAATGTCATTCACAACCCGGCCCAACTCTCCCTGCCGTCTTCCCGTAATCACCACCGAGGCCCCTTCGCGTGCAAAGGCTTTTGCGATCGCTTCACCAATACCTGCGTTGCCTCCCGTCACGACCGCGACCTTTCCCTGCAATCGATTCATCGCTCGTCACCCTCTCGTTCTTCGTGAATATCAGCGGGTTCACCTAGAGACTCGCCCGGGAGAACTGCGGGCCACAAACCAGACTCGATTTTCCTCGCCACCGTAATGAAGCCAGAATGGGCGACCATCCGGTGATCTGGCCGTACACTGCGCCCCTGAATGGACCAGGTCCTCAGCAATGTTTCGAACGTTTCGACCATGCCGAAGACGGTCGCTCGGTGAAGAGCCTCAACGGTCTGGACCACTTGAGGGACGGTGGGAACAAAGCTCAAATACATGCCACCGGAACGGAGAGCCTGTGCCGCGTGCGGCACGACTTGCCACGGCTCAGGAAGGTCGAGAACAAGACGATCGAACGGCAAACCATCGTCAAGCAGACTGATCCCCTCATACGCATTCCGACGGAGTGGGATAAGATTCGGTACCGGGCCCATATACCGTTCAATGTTCGTCATCGCCGTCAGGGCGAAATCCTCACGGGCTTCGTAGGTTACCACCAAACCACGGGGGCCCACGGCACGCAACAGGGCCATCGTCAACGCCCCGGAGCCAGTTCCTGCCTCGAACACGCGCGCGCCAGGATAGACGTCCGCCCACATCGGAATGAGGGCGAGGTCCTTTGGATATAAGACTTGCGCACCACGCGGCATCTTCAGCACATAGTCCCCGAACGTGGGCCTCAGCGCCAACATTGTTTTGTTACCGGAGAGCGTGACTAACGACCCATCAGGCTTTCCAATGAGATCGTCGTGAGCAATTTTGTGACCGCTCAGTTGGTAGAGATCTCCCGCCTTCAAGGTCAAGGCATATTGCCGCCCCTTCTTGTCCACCAAATGGATACGCTCGCCTGATTGAAAGTATGACATCCACCTATTCTAGAAGCGCCACGCCAGGTTTTCAATAACACAACAACCAGGTGCCGAATTGCTCAACCTCTGCCGTACCGCTTCTCAGGGAGACGAGTGGGTTCTTTTTGGTGATAGTCCTCCCCTGAGCCACGCCTGTCCAGCACGAATCTACAATGCTCACGCACTACCCCCTACACGGAGATCTCCGGACGCACGTCGCGATCGTGACCACGAAACATTCCATCTCAGCATCTTGCCTCCTATCGACAGAGCACCCTTATCCCAAAGAAGCCCACCAGGAATCGCTGTGGCGATTAGGCCTCTTGCCCTATAGCCATACGTACACACCTGTAGCAAGGTTGCCTCATCCCTATCTCAGATTTCCTCATTAAGTCGTTCTAATAGTGCAGTGTTTTCCTTGCGATCGCGATCCTTCATTCTTATGGACAATCCAGCATAAGATTTGCTCCGTAGAGAGATAACAGAGCGCTGAACAGATCGCGCAGGGAATGAATCGTTTGACGGATCGATGTCTCTTATAGATTAGGACGGAAGAGCGAGAAACTGTAGGGCCGATGATCATGCGGAGCAAACCATCAGCTAATCAGAGGAGGACCGAGAACATGAAAGAGAACCCATTCTCAGCCCCTGAGTCGGAAGAATGTGTCGAGACGGCAAAGGATGTCGATGCGGACGATCCCGAGGCGAGCGATCTCTTAGACGTGATCGGACGAGAGACATCGGAAGAAGAACAACCTGAGGACCCGACGAAAACCGTGACTCGCACCGCCGCGATCGGCGGACCATTCATGTTAGAGTCACTCTACTTTCGCTCGTTCGGCGAACGCGCCCTCTTGACCAGAGAAGAAGAAGTCGAACTGGCAAAGAAAATCGACGGCGGGACCAACACCATTCGAAAAACGCTGCGCCAGACCATACAAGTCCTTCTCCGTCTCAAGCCTGCTGACGCTGTACTCGATGCACGACGCACACTCCAGGTGGTCAGAGATTTGAGCGGACTCTCAGCCACCGCAATCGATAAGGCTGAGCAGAGTCTTATCGGAATGCTCGAACAGGGAACAGGGTCACACAAACTTCCAGTTGCTATCGCCAAACAACTCAAGGAAGAGTTGGCGACCCTCCGCTCTGCTCGGATCGTGCTCGAACGGGCAAAGGACGAATTGGTGCGCTGCAACTTACGACTGGTGGTGGATGTCGCAAAACATTATACGGGCCGAGGCCTGACATTGTTGGATCTCGTGCAAGAGGGCAATATCGGATTGATGAAAGCGGCTGAGCGCTATCAATACCGCAAAGGGTTCAAGTTCAGCACCTATGCAACGTGGTGGATTCGCCAAGGCATCACACGAGCCTTAGCTGACCAATCACGGACCATTCGCATCCCGGTTCACCAGACTGAAGCGTCCCATCGGATTATCCGCGTGACCAGACGACTCGGGCAACAGCTGGGCCGGCCGGCTCGGCTCGAGGAAGTGGCCCAGGCACTGCGGATGAGACCCGAGCGACTCCTCGAAACCACACAAGCATTTCAGGATCCGGTTGCCCTGGAGAAACCGATAGGTGATGGAAGCTCGGAGTTTGGGGAACTACTCCCAGACCTGCAAGCCGTCCCGCCCGATGCCCATGTGCACCGGACTGAAATGTCTCACCAGCTTGAACGCATTCTCAGCACGCTCACGCCCCGTGAGCAGACCATTATCCGGCTGCGGTTCGGTATCGGCCAGGATCAGGCCTTCACATTGGAGCAAGTGGGGCAGAGTCTTTCCGTGACAAGGGAGCGAATCCGCCAGATCGAAGCGAAAGCACTCAAGAAGCTGAAAACCCCTGCGGTGAAGGAAATGTTTGCTGCCATCCAGTAAACCGCATGCTCATCAAGCAGAAAGGGGCGAGGCTTGGGCTCGCCCCTTTTCTGTTCTTCGACTTTCACCCTGACAGCACTTATGCGACAATGAGGCCGACTGGGATCGATGAGGCCTCATGATACGCGTGCGCCCAACACAGCCAAGATTTCGTCGCGTTTGCTTTTTCGCCATTTCGTTCCTTCCCCCTCTTGTTCGCACCTTAGCGCCTGGAGAGCTGAACGCGATCGCATTTCTCACCCGTGCCTGGCCGATAACTCAGACACAAGGCCCAACACGATCACTGTCTGCCATCGGAAGCTTCGAGAGTTATGCCATTACGATGACCACAATCTCGCATCAGGATCCCGCGCTAGGAAGGTTACCCTGTGAGTGACTTCGATGAGTTACACCTAGACCATGATGTCTGCTGGCAGAGGCGTGATCCTCTCCCGATGCCCACCGCGAGAACTGGCAGGCTTGTTCGGTTTCCTCAACCAATCCCCTATGCAGAAGCTTGGACACTCCAGAAGCAATTACAGCAAGATCGGGTTGCGGAGAAACAACGGGATGTCTTGCTGCTTCTTGAGCACCTGCCAGTCTATACCCTCGGCCGCACTACCCAACCAGCCCATTGGGATTGCGGGGAAGAGGTGCTCCGACGAACGGGGGCGAGCCTCCAATTCGTCGAGCGAGGCGGCTCGATCACCTACCATGGGCCGGGACAGGTCGTGGGCTATCCCATCCTCAAGCTATCGCATTACTGCTCAGGACCTAAACAGTATGTATGGAAGTTGGAAGAGGTTCTCATCCACGCGCTCTTGCGATGGGGGATTGAGGGCTATCGCATTGATAAGAATCCAGGCGTCTGGGTACACTGGAATGATGCTGACGCGAAGATTGCTGCGATCGGAGTCCGAATCGATCACGGGGTCACGATTCACGGGTTTGCGCTCAACGTCGATCTGGACCTCTCCCCTTTTTCCTTGATCATGCCCTGCGGCCTCGCACAATGCCGTATCACATCTGTAGCCGAGATCCGGCAGTCCCCCACGTCGGCCACAGTGGTGGCGCAACAGGTGGCGGAGGAATTCGCGCGAATATTCGACATTCAATGGATAAGTTTCTCGCCCGACATCATCATGCAGGGGAACCGTGAGGACCACCTCACATCGACATCCCCGCTTCACACCTGACAAAAAGGATCACGCTATGCATGAACTCGACACACACACGTTCCGGCTGGCAGTGGCACAGTTTGATCAAGCGGCCGAGGCTATGGAGCTTGATCACAATTTACGCGAACGCCTAAAGCTTCCTCAGCGATCGCTGATTCTCAGCCTGCCTGTCAGGATGGACGATGGCCGGGTCGAGGTCTATACCGGCTACCGTGTGCAGCACGATTCCTCCCGTGGCCCCACTAAGGGCGGCATTCGCTATCATCCGGATGTAAATCTTGGGGAGGTTGCGGCACTCGCCATGTGGATGACGTGGAAATGCGCGTTAGCCGATCTCCCCTACGGTGGGGCCAAGGGTGGCGTCGCGATCGCCCCCAAACAGTTTTCGCAATCGGAATTACAGCGATTGACCAGGCGTTATGCCGCGGAAATTTTCCCATTGATCGGACCAGACAAGGACATACCGGCTCCAGACGTCGGCACAGATAGCCAGGTGATGGCTTGGATCATGGACACCTACAGCCAGCAGGTAGGATATTCGGTACCGGGTGTCGTCACGGGCAAGCCCTTATCGATTGGAGGAAGCCTCGGTCGCGAAGAAGCCACCGGCCGCGGAGTGGTCTGTGTCACCATGGAAGCGCTTCGTCATCTTAAGCTCGATATTCGGAACACCACTGTGGCAATACAAGGGTTCGGCAATGTCGGGGCCCATACCGCCCGCATCATGCAAGAGTCTGGCGCACGTGTCATCGCCGTGAGCGATGTGAGCGGAGGTCTCTATAATTCAAACGGGCTGGATATTCCAGAGCTTCTTGCACGCTACAAGACCGCAGGCCAACCCCTCCGTGATACCAAGCTGGGAGACTGGCTCTCTAACGACGAATTGCTGCAGCTCGATTGCAGCGTGCTGGTCCCCGCCGCGCTTTCCGAGCAGATCACGGACCGCAATGCGGGGAAATTGCGCTGCCGGATTCTCGCCGAAGGAGCGAACGGCCCGACAACCTTGGAAGCCGATCGCATCTTGCAGGACCGTGGGATTTTTATCATTCCAGACATTCTCGCTAACTCCGGGGGTGTCATCGTATCCTATTTTGAGTGGGTGCAGGACCTGCAGCGGTTCTTCTGGAAGGCCACTGACATTCAAGAACGATTGCAAGATATCATGATCACCGCCTTCCATCGGACATTACAATTTTCTCTGTCCAAAAAAACTTCTATGCGTATGGCCGCCCTGATGAGCGGGATCGACAAAGTCGCTCAGGCACATCTTCACCGAGGGCTCTATCCATGAACGCCTCGCATCATACGTCCGAGGCCTGAGGGTCCGCGCGTGTCGGGCTCACTCTCGGCACGCTTGCGCTCCTGCCACTCCATGCGCTAGGTTGAATGGACCGAAACTGGGCTCAACGACCGGAGATTTGCAGGATGGATCGGGATGCTGTGCTGTCTCTCTGGGAATCCCATAAGGAAGAGCGGTGGCCCCGAGTGGAAAGCCAACACGAGGGACCATTGATGACACTGGATACCGTCATCAGCGGATGCGTCGTGTATTTCCTCGACAGCCCCGAGGGGCTTGATACCCAACGGATCAGGATCCTTAAAGATTGTGTTGCAGACCTGGATAACCTAACCAGCGAGCTTGACGAAGACTGCGGGTCCTACTTTCAACGGCTCCGACAGCTCGGAGCCCTCCTCATCACCACCCATCACGCCATCTAACTTACTTCCAGAATAGAATTGAGTGATCACGGATCGTCCCCGCCTTACCCGTCATAACCCGCGAGAGAACTTCGACAGGACCTGTATCCATCGATCCACGAGCCCTTCCCCGCTCCTAGCAGCCGTTCTTGCAAGTTCTCAAACCATTCGATAAAATATGCACACACTGCATTGGTCCTACCATTTTCATCAATACATTTCACGCACCCTACATCGTTTTGACCGCATGAGGAAGGAAGAGTCGATGAAGTATGTACTTCGAGTGGTCTCGCTAGTCTGTATGGTGCTGGCCGGATTCGGCGCATGGGCGCCTCCTGGCTACGGCGAGCCCTACGAGTTGAGCAAGAATGACGTGATGGACCCCAAGGCCTTGAAGAGCGCCGAGATTTCGCTGTTTGGGGTTAAATTGGGAGACTCCGAATCCAAAGCCTTGGATTCGCTCGTGAATGAAAAAATCCCCGGAGTAAAAGTAGAGCAAGAAGCCTTGTTCATTTTCTTGATCGATCAACGCAAGCCGACTGGCCCTATGGCCGGCGTGCGCATCCAGGACGGCAAGATCGACCTGATCTTTATCAACAATCGATTTTCCTATAAGACTCGAGGCATCTTTCGCAACGTGCTGAACAGCGAAAGCCCCGATGACGTGCGAAAATTATTGGGGCCAGAAGACTATGGGGACGAAAACGTGATGGGCGCCATCCTCGCCTACGATAAGCAGGGATTCGTCATCAATTATCTTGGGAAAGATGTCAATGTGGAGTTTTCCCCATCTCGCTAGCAAGAAGGCCTGACGACTGACCTCACCTCATACTTACCGGCCTCAAGACTTCTCGTCAGGTTGTAGTCTTTCACCGCAGATCAGCGGAAGAATCGAATGATACCGCCCTGATACAGCGATGCCGCCCTTGGCCTCGCTGCCTGACGATCGATCCAACAGAGGAATTCAGTGAGGAGTTTCGGCTGCCTGCAACCCGTAGGCGATGAGATTCGTTGCGGTATTCCAGCGACGCTTGGAATTCAAAATGACAAGGAGAAGATCGCTTCCGTTCTGTGAGACTTTGGCAATAAGGCACCGACCGGCTTTGGAAGTAAATCCGGTCTTGATTCCTTCGACACCGGGAATACGCCCTAGCAACCTGTTTGTATTGTGCAACACATATGCACGGTGTCCGTTAACCGGGGTGATGATTGCACGCTCCTCACGCACCAACTGCCGGAAGATCGGTTGATCGAGGGCTATGACACTCAACGCCGCAAGGTCTTCGGCGGTCGAGTAATGGTCCGGGCTATCGAATCCGCAGCCATTGCTGAAATGCGTATCGGACAAGCCGAGTGCCACAGCCTTGGTATTCATGAGGGCCACAAACTGCGCTTCGTCGCCTCCCACATGCTCCACCGCTGCGAGGCAGGCATCGTTGGCGGATACGATGAGCATGGCCTTCAACAGATCTTCCAACCGAAAAACCTGCCCGGCCTTCACGCGCAAGTGCGTCTTGTGCGCCCGAGCGGCATTGGGGCTAATCGTGACAAAATCATCCAACCGACCTCGCTCCAGGATGACGAGAGCTGACATGATTTTTGTGAGACTGGCAGGGGACATCCGCTTCCCCGCATCATGTTCGTACAGCACATGCCCGGTCTTGAGTTCTTTGAGAAGAATGCCATGGGCTGGAGCGACTCGCCAGGGAGGGAATCGGTGCGGAACGATTGCCGTGTGAACAGGAACAGAGCGGACCCTGGTGTTCTTCGCAAGAGCGACGGACGGGGTGAATGCCTCGGCACCGATCAGAAAAACACCGATACACACCCCAACGGCGCAGGCCAGAAATGGCTTCAGATGAGATCGCCCGAAGTCTCTTGCCTTCATGAGGTGGTCGCTCCTACTCATAGCGTGAACGATTCCCGCACTTTTCCTCCACGAAACCCGCTGTCGATCACTTTGTGAAAAAAACGAAGCAGGTCGGCAAGGTCGATCCAAAACCCGCAATTCAGACAGCGGGCATAGAGTCTTCGATTCACCAGCGTATAGTGGCGTTCGACCATCATGAACCCCTTACATCTTAAACAATGCATCAATGCATCTATCGTTACATTCAGGATCTATTGGAGTCGTTTCAGCACCAGCGCCACGCAACCCGCCAGCAATCCTCCACCGAAAATCGTAGTCACAAACGAGAGGTATGCGCCGGTCCCGCTGCCGGGCACAGATCCG
The DNA here is from genome assembly GCA_005116885.1 of Nitrospira sp. Taxonomy (GTDB): domain Bacteria; phylum Nitrospirota; class Nitrospiria; order Nitrospirales; family Nitrospiraceae; genus Palsa-1315. The sequence continues at coordinate 69,093 of SWDP01000037.1, read as the reverse complement.
TCGAGCAGCTCTCGCACCCCGCCCTGTACCATCAGCACGGAAAGAGTGAGCAACGCCCCAATTACAAACCACCATCGAAAGGATCTCACAATATCCTCGAACCAGAACTCCAAAAGGCCGCGAGGGGCTGACCCTCGGTCACTCTAGCCGAGGGTCGGTGGGCTGTCAAGAAGACTGACTTTTAATTCACCCTGGACGTCCACCTGCCTTACGGGGAAGGCGCGACTGGAGTGGACACCGCCTTCAATCCTCGATGAAGAAACACGGAGACACTTCCATTGCCGTTATCCGCTGTCACTAATCCAGGCTCTTCTTCCTCCTTCGTGGTGACGCGAAATGTCGCGAGAGCAAAGGGACCCGGTTTCGTCCGATAGTTTCTCGGCGGATATTCAAAGGTTCCATCGCCCCGACCAAAGAGAATGGAGAGATCGCTCGACTGAAGATTGACGATAGCCACGTCGATGCGACTGTCACCATTGAAATCGCGCGCGTATCCGAAATTCGGTCCTGCATCTGCGCCAGAATCTTTCCCTGGCAGGAACGTCCCGTTTCCTACTCCAAGGAACGTTGTAAAACTATCTTGCTGACCGTTGATCACAAGGAGGTCGAGTATCCGGTCACGATTGAAGTCGGCGAAACTCACCCCAAGCGGTCGCTTTCCCGTCCGATAGTCGGCGGGAGGGCGAAATGTCCCGTCGCCATTCCCTTTCCAGATAGAGACCGCATTCGACATCGGCCCTCCATTGGTCACCGCCAAATCGATCTTCCCATCGCCGCTCAAGTCGGCCATCGCCACTGACGTGGGCGTATCTCCATATTCATACTGCGCCCCATGGGTGAACTCACCCGTGCCGGTCCCCAGAAACACTTTAATCTTGTCGTTCCGCAAAGCGACCACAAGGTCAGAGGCCTGATCACCGTTCAAATCTTCGCTGGCAATAGCGATGGGAGTGCGATGCACGGGATACCGCGGCCCTTCTTCAAATTTTCCGTCGGATCGACCGAAGAGTACGGATACTTCATCGCCGCCTGAACAGGCCAAGGCCACATCGGGATACATGTCTCGATTAAACATCCCAAGAGCAAGCGAGCGCGGCTCTTTACAGACATTTAACTGAACCTGGTCGCGAAAGGTGCCATCACCGTTCCCCAAGAGAATCGACAGCGTATTACTGCCGATGTTAGTGGTAATCAAATCCGTAAATCCATCTTGATTGACATCGGTAGGGGTGACAGTCGTCGGGTTCTTCCCTACTTGGTAACTCGCAAAGTAGTAGAACAGATCCGGTGGGGCATAGGGGTCTTGCTTGTTGCACCCGCTTGATATAAGTAGGGAGGCGCTTATCGCCACGGCCACAAAACCCCAGGCGTGAGATCGCTTGTGGCCGCCAACGAATTTGATCACGCGGTCTTCCTCATGCGAAGGGCAGGCAACGTGGTGATTGATCTGTATATGCACGCCCCCTCACCCAGGCTCTCCCTCCGCAATGAGCGTGGCCAGTATACAGACTGCCGCTTTCACATGGCAATCAATCCTACGGAGTGACCTGCGCCACCCCTATGCCGTTCCCCCCACTCAATCCCGCTCATCAACGGCTTTGAAAATAGGGCAGCGATTAAGGTAGAATAGCCCACTTGGTAAGGAGGACTCCATGAGCAAGATGATGAAGATTGATGTGTCGATGTACGGAATCGCTGAGATACTGCACTGGTGTCATGACCGCAATAAGGGCCGCGTCCCTGGGGTGGACACCGCAGGCTTCGATACGATGAAGGGGCTCTTGGCTGAGAAGCCGCAGTCAGGAGATTATTTTACCCTTGATCAGTTTTGGAAAAAGAGGGTCGCCTTGGACCTGACCGAAGACGAAGTGGCAACAATCGATCGCTGCCTCTACGATATCCCCAATTTGGATAGCGAGCCCCTTCCGCAGATTCGACATAAATTTTGGCCGCAGGAAGTGGCAACCCATTAAACAGCAGGGGCCGTCCTCACGCGGCCCCTGCCCTACCGCATTGTGATGATCCAGCCCGCTCGGCTCACAAGCAGCGAGAGCGCTGCGAAAAACATTTTGTGCTATTGTGCGAGCTCGCAGAGGGAAACTAGAGGGCGGATCAGCAATCAGGTGGCTACGGAATACCCATGAGGCACTGAACAAAGCGAGAACGAAGCTAGGAGACTGCTTCAGCATCCTGCCAGTTAGAGTGTCCCCTCTCCCTTCAAATAGCGGCGAAAGCGGTCCATCAAGTCGGCGCCCAATGTCCCGCCTTCCGGTTTCTTGAGGTCCGGATCAGCAAAATGCCCGCGAATTTCTTGAAGGCGCTTTTCCGCCTGCTCATTTCCCTGCAACCGCTTGGTCTTCTCCAACGCAGTATCGAACGCCTCAAACGTCAACTTGTCATACCCGAATGAGCGAATCCGTTTGACGGCTTTCATCATCGCCTGATTCCGGAAGGTCGTCAGATGCTCCGAGTCAACCTCGGCGAGCCCGAGCTTCCGCGCCCTGCGCTCAGCGGCCTTACGAATTCCGCTACGTACAAAATCAGGGGACGTTTGCAGACGCGTCCAGGCTTCATCGGTCCACGCCACTCGTTCCTGTGGCACATCCCACAATTGGATCAGTGTCGACTCATCGATCCGGGTCACACCTCTCTCGCGCGCTAAATCTTCGGTGTCCCGCCTCAGCATGTCAGTGACAAATTCAACCGCGATGGGCGGCGACTGTTTCAATTTCTCTTGCAGCTGAGACAGCGCCCCTTCACTCCACTCCAACGGAGGGCCTGAAGCCTCACGAAAATCGCCCAGCGCTTCCACCTTTTCAAACAGTTCGACATTCACCTCAAGATGGCCCCGCTCTCTGGCGATCTCTTCTGCAATTTGTTTGATCATGTGGCGCATGAATTCCGGAACGGTATCCAATCGGCCCTTCGCAGCGGCAGTCCAGGGGAGACGCCCTTGAGCCATATCTTCCGCGGCAGCCGCTATGCCGGACTCGCCTCCCATGCCACCCATCATTTGGCTTTTGAACTGATCAAGAATCTCCGCTGTAATCTCCGCACAGCCAAGCTCACGAGCTTTTTTTTCGGCGATTCGCCGAACCATGCCGCGCAAGAACAGTGGGGCTCGCTTTAAACGTTCGGAGGCCTCATCCGTCCAACGGACATCGATCCCTATGGCATCATGCGAGTCTGGCGCATTCATGATGAATATCCTGTTGTCACTGGTTCAGAAGTTCCTTCAATTCTTTTCCCGCTTTAAAAAACGGGACTTTCTTGGCAGGAACCGCCACCGTTGCGCCGGTCTTGGGGTTCCGTCCTTCTTTCATCCGACGAGCCCGCAGCCGAAAACTGCCGAACCCTCGAATCTCCGTCTTATCGCCGTTTTTCAAAGAATCTCTCACGCAGTCGAAAATCGTATTGACGACGACTTCCGCTTGCCGTTTCGTCAAGGTCGTGATCTGTTCTGATACGCGCTCAATAATTTGGGCCTTCGTCATAGCGGACTCCCCCTGTATGATGATGAATCGACTTCTACGCCAATCCGACCCTGATAGCAGGATGCTCAAAAAGTCCGTCCAGCAAGGCCGCAGCGAGCGAAGAGGCGAGGCGTACGCTTCGGTACGTTGAACCTCTGAGCGATGCGAGAACGCCGCTGGTGGACTTTTTCAGCATCCTGCTAGAATACCATGAGGTACTTGAGCCCTACTCCGGAGTAAAAATCCAATTTGGGAAAAAGCCCCGATATTCGGGACTCGATCAATTCTCTAAATGAAAATCGTCGGCGTGGTTCTATGACTTTCGGCTCGCCCTCGATACCTGCCACATCCGCTGCAAGCTGGATGGCCGCGTTGAGATCGCCAAGTTCATCCACAAGCTTTGACGCTTTGGCCTGACGGCCCGTAAAAATTCGACCGTCTGCCAAGGCCTGTACAGCCGCCACGTCAAGCCCTCGCCCTTCCGCCACCGCCTCGATAAACTGCTTGTGGACATCGTCCATAACAGATTGGAGCAATGCCTGTTCTTCATCGCTCATCTTCCGGAGAGGCGATCCGACATCTTTAAATCGCCCACTTTTGATCACAACACCTTCGACTCCGATCTTCTTCAGCAGCCCTTCGACGTTTGCCATTTCCATGATGACCCCGATACTCCCCGTCAACGTCCCTGAATTGGCCATGATCCGATCGGTCGCCACCGCAATATAGTATCCTCCTGATGCCGCCACCGTCCCCATTGAGGTAATCACGGTCTTGTTGCTCTTGTGCCGAACACGCTGGACCGCATCATGAATTTCTTGCGACGGGACCACTCCGCCACCGGGGCTATCGATCCGCAGTACGATCGCTTTCACGGAGGGGTTCTCGGCAAAACGCTTCAACTCGCCGATTGTAGATTGCGCATCCACGATAACCCCTTCAATCCGTATCAATCCAACCTGGTCCTGCATCGAGAAATCGAGGTCGGGGAAAAACAGGTTCAGCAGAAAGAGCAAGCCAAGCCCGGCGCCGAGCACCCAAAGCGCTCGGCGCACTATTCCCCGCTTGGCTGGCCTTCCTGATGTTTGGTCACTCATAGTTCGATGCGACGCTCATCGCACCAAGGGTGCGAAGGCCCACGGTCGACACTGCGGCCTGATGGTCTGACCTACTTCTCGTCCTCGTCTTGTCCTCGCTTCCGGGTCTGCTTCACCGCACGACCCAAGCTTTGATCCAACGCGCCTTGAGCCGCATGGTATTCATCGACTGTTCGCCGATCGGAATCCATCTGATGATCGCGCAAGCTGAGTGCAATTTTTCGCTCCTCACGATCGACCTTGATGATCTTGGCCGTCACTTCATCTTGCAGCTTGAATTTCTCTTCGAGCTTGGCCTGCGAGTCGAGACCGGCCTCGCTGATGTGAATCAACCCTTCGACGCCCCCGTCCAATTCGACAAAGATGCCGAAGTCGGCAACCTTGCTGACCTTCCCGACCGCCACATCTCCGACCGCATATCGGCTTGGAATTTCGTCATCCCATGGATCGCCCTTCAGTTGCTTATAGCCAAGCGAAAGCCGTTCTTTTTCCTTGTCGATCCGTAAGACCACCGCTTCAACCTTCTGCCCCTTCTTGAAGAGTTCAGAGGGATGCTTGATATGCTTCGTCCACGACATATCGGAAATATGGATCAATCCATCGATGCCCTCTTCGAGTCCGACGAACGCGCCGAAGTCGGTGAGGCTCTTCACCTTTCCTTCAATGTGCGTCCCGATGGCATACTTCCCTTCCACCATATCCCAGGGGTTCGGCGCAGTCTGCTTCATGCCGAGAGAGATCTTTCTGCTCGCCGGATCCACGTTCAACACCGCCGCTTCCACCTGATCTCCGATGGACACCACGCGTGATGGATGGCGCACCTCGTGCGTCCATGACATCACAGAGACATGCACGAGCCCTTCAACCCCAGGCTCGAGCTCGATAAACGCCCCATAGTCAGTCAGGCTCACGACGCGACCTCGGACTCGAGTCCCGACCGCGTACTTACTGGCCACCCCAGTCCAAGGATCAGCACTCTTTTGTTTCAAGCCGAGTGAAATGCGCCCGGTCTCTCGATCATACTTGAGCACGCTCACTTCCACCTTGTCGCCGATGTTGAACATTTCCGACGGATGGCCGACTCGGCCCCACGACATGTCAGTGATGTGGAGCAGCCCATCGATGCCACCGAGGTCGATGAACGCCCCGTAATCGGTGATGTTCTTCACCACACCTTGGATCAATTGCCCTTCTTTCAACGTGGAGAGGGTCGTCTTCCGTTTTGAGTCCCGTGTCTCTTCCAAGAGCACGCGCCTTGAGACCACCACGTTGCCACGCCGGTGATTAATCTTGATAATCTTGAGAGGAAACGTGCGCCCGATCAACCCGTCAAGATCACGCACTGGATGCAGGTCGATCTGCGAGCCAGGAAGAAACGCCTTCACTCCGATATCGACCATCATGCCGCCCTTGATCCGTGCGACGATCTTGCCGTCGATGCTTTTGCCGTCGTTGAAGAGCTTTTCCAGCTCCTCCCAGATCTTCATCTTGTCGGCTTTTTCTTTGGAAAGAACCAGATTGCCGTCGGCGTCTTCACACTCCTCGATATAGACTTGAAGCCGATCGCCCACCTTGAGGTTTTGGCGTTCCTCTGTGGAGAACTGATCGTTCGGGATCATCCCTTCGGACTTGTAGCCGATGTCGACAACCACCTTGTCTTTGGTCACGGCAACGACGCGGCCCTCCGTAATGGTGCCTTCTTCGAGGTTTTTAAATGTTTCCTCGTACAAGGCCGCTAAGGCCGCCCGGTCTAACTGCTGGTCACTCGATGGCAAAACCGTACTCATGATGGGAATCCTACTCTTCCGACTGAAGTCGGGTGCTGATGGTTATACACCGGCATTCACTCAGCCTTGCGAATGTCGGCACTGGACTGCTTGATCGGAGATTCTACACCACCTAACGACGCAATACGATCCATCACGGTGCGACTGACTTCCTGATAATACTGCTTCGCATCTCCGCCCTCCTCATGTCGGGGAAACGCAAGAGCCTCTCCATAGAACACGGTCACGGGACGGAAACGTGGCCACATAATTCCAGGTGGTAACACATCAAACGTCCCCTTGAGATAGGCCGGAACCACAGAACATCCGGTTTGCGCCACTATCATACCGATTCCCGGCTTGGGGGATTGCAACCGACCATCCTGGGTGCGACCGCCCTCAGGGAAAATCACCACGACCTTCCCTTGCTTGATCAGAGCCACCGCCTTACCGAATGCATCACGATCCAACCGGCCAATCCTCAGGGGAATCCATCCCAACCATTGACAGATCGCCTTCAGCCCCGGAACCGGAAAGAGATCGCTACGCCCCAGAAACCAAGCCCGCCGACGCATCCCACAACCCAGGAGGGGAATATCCAGATAACTGGCATGGTTCGCCGCAACGATAAACCCTCCGTCGCGGGGAACTGCGCCAACGACTCGAAATCGAAAACACAGCCAGCCGATGGTCCGGCAGAGAACCCACAAGATCCCGTAAAAAACCGAACTCACAGTTTGGCCGCAACCACAGCCATCATCTGGTCCACCACTTCCGGGATGGACAATGTTGACGTATCAATGAACCGGGCATCTTCAGCAGGAACCAACGGCGCGATCGAGCGGGAACGGTCCCTCGTATCACGGTCTGTCAAATCGGCGCGCGTCTCTTCAAGTGCTCCAGAATGTCCCGCCGCAACGAGCTCCCGATGCCGACGTTGAGCCCTGACCGTCGGATCCGCTTCAAGGAAAAATTTCACGTCAGCTGTAGAAAACACCTTTGTTCCCATATCGCGTCCCTCAGCCACCACTGCTCCGCCTTGTCCGATTTGTCGCTGAATAGGCAACAGCCAGGCCCGGACCGCTGAAATGGCCGAGATGACCGATGCCGCCGCCGACACCTCAGGCGTTCGAAGGTCGCCGCTCACATCTCTGCCATTGACGAATACTGTGGCGACTCCCTGATGAAACTGCATGTGAAGCGACAACGTGGGCAGCAGAGCTTCGACTCCCTTGGCATCAGCTGGATCCAAGCCGGAGTCAATGACGGCCCATGCCGTCGCGCGATAGAGAGCGCCTGTGTCAAGGTACAGATAACCCAATCGAGAAGCCAACAACTTGGCCACGGTGCTCTTCCCGACACCAGCCGGACCATCGATTGCAACGATCAGTCCTCTCGCCCGCTGTTTCTCCGCAACAGATCCCACGTCATGCCCCATAGTCATAACCGTCACCGGCACTCGCCTAATAATTCCAAGAGTGTGCGATGAAAGTCCGGGAATGATGTCTCGATACAGGCAGCCTCGTCAATCGAGGTTGGAGCCGAAGCGGTCAAGCCTGCAATGGCCAACGACATCGCCACCCGGTGATCTCCATGGCTGTGGCCATGTACAGCTTGCAACCGACCATTATCTTCCGCTGTGCCAAGACCTCGCACAATCATCCCGTCGGGCCTTTCCGTCACCTGTGCCCCCATTGCACGCAATTCTGCCGACACCGTGGCAATCCGATCGCTCTCTTTGACTCTCAATTCTTGGGCTCCGGAGATGATCGTGTCACCCTCTGCAACTGCGACTGCGACACACAGAATGGGAAATTCATCGATCGTCTGCGGGATCAAATCAGGCCCGATCGCCACTCCATGCAGCCTGGCCGACTTTACTCGAATATCCGCAACCGGCTCTCCTGCCTCTTCGCGCCTATTGAGCAGTTGGATGTCTGCACCCATTCTCGTCATCACGTCCAACAAGCCGACCCTGGTAGGATTGATCCCGACTTGTTGAATCGTCACATCCGAACCAGGAACAATGGTCGCCCCCACGATGAAAAATGCCGCGGCAGAAAGATCTCCCGGGACAACTAATCGAGTCGCCGCGTTCCATCCAACCGACGGTCGTCCATCGATCAGCAGAGTGGTCCCTTCCCGTTGAAATGCAATGCCAAAAAATTTGAACAACCGTTCCGTATGATCCCGCGAGAGGCGCGGCTCCGTAATACGAGTTGTTCCTTCGGCAAACAAGGCTGCGAGCAACAACGCCGACTTGATTTGCGCACTCGCCACCGGCGAGGCGTAGGTGATCGCGCGAAGTCGACTGCCCGTGACGGCTAAAGGCGCAAGTTCGCCACCCTTGCGTCCGGAAATGGTTGCCCCCATTTCCCGCAACGGCTTGACGATCCGCCCCATTGGGCGGCGACGGATCGATTCGTCACCGTTCAGCACCGTAAAAAAGTCTTGTCCAGCCAGCAGACCCGTCAGGAGACGAATGCCTGTTCCAGAATTCCCGCAATCAATCGGCCCACTTGGCTCGGTCAGCCCCCAGAGTCCCTTGCCATGCACACAGAGTTCTTCGTCCGACTCATCGATACGGATACCGAGACCCTGAAGAGCCCGCATTGTATTGAGGCAATCTTCACCTCGGCAATAGCGCGCAACCGTACTGATCCCGTTCGCCAAGGCTGTCAGAATAATGGCGCGATGGGTGATCGACTTATCGCCAGGAACGGAAATCGTTCCCTGTAACGGCCTACCAGGCGTGATGGTCAGGGATGCCATAGGTGCTTACGCCGAGACAGTCTGTCGCGTGGGGAGCTTCTCTCGTTCCTGCTTGGCCCGTTCGAGTTCCCTCTCGATGCCGGAGGCATCACCCTCTTGAATCAGCTTCTTCAATTGGCTCAGGGATCGCTCATAGGCTTCAATGAACGTGACCACATTGTCGCGGTTCCAGAGGAAAATATCGCGCCACATTTCCGGGGAACTCGCGGCAATCCTGGTCGTATCCCGCAACCCACCACCCGAGTGGCTTGCCAGGTCGAGAGACGGGATGTGCTGATCGCGAATCTGAGCCAGGGCATTGATCAGAGCAAAGGCCGCCACATGAGGCAAATGACTGACCGCCCCAAGAATCTTGTCATGCAGATGGGCATCCATCGTAAGCACAACTGAGCCGGTTTCCTGCCACATCGTTCGGACCTGCTCAAGCGCCTGCGGATTCGTGGCCTTCGTCGGCGTCAGGATACAACGCGCGCCGACAAAGAGCTGATCCGATCCCGCCGCCACCCCCGTCTTTTCTTTACCGGCGATGGGATGGGCCCCGACAAAATGGACACCATCGGGCATGGCTCGTTCAGCCTGTTCCACCAGCACACCCTTCACGCTTCCGACATCAGTCACAATCGCGCCTTTTTTCAAACAGGATGCCCATTCCGTCAAATGCCGGTCATAAGTGTCGACCGGCGTGGCCAACACGACCAAGTCGGCATCCCTCACTCCATCTTTTGGATCAATCACGTAACGATCAATCGCGCCCACTTCGACCGCAGTTTTCAAGTTTTCGACACGCCGCCCAACCCCGATGACTTTTGCGGCCAACCCCTTTCGTCGGAGAATCATACCGAGCGATCCACCGATCAACCCAACTCCAATAATTGTGACCTGGGTAAAATGCAACGCCATTGTTCACAGCGGACCGAGACCGTGCCTCAATCCTGATCCCTTTTCAAACACAATTCTTCCGGTTACACTTCCCGACCAACCGCCACTGCGATCTTTCGCATGTCTTTCATCAATTCCTTGAATTGGCTGGGCTTAATAGATTCTTCGCCGTCGCACAGCGCACATTCTGGATTCGAATGGACTTCGATCAGAATGCCATCCGCCCCCGCGGCCACCGCAGCTTTCGACATCGGCGCCACTAGATCCCACCTGCCGGTGGCATGGCTGGGATCGACAATGACGGGCAAATGCGACAGGCCTTTCAACGTCGGAACCGCAGCGAGATCGAGCGTATTGCGATATTGCGTCTCGAAAGTCCTGATTCCCCGTTCGCACAACATGACGTTCTGATTCCCGCGAGACATGATGTATTCTGCCGACAGAAGGAACTCTTTGATCGTCGCCGAAAGTCCCCGCTTCAACAGCACAGGCTTGTCGTACGCCCCGACCTCCTTGAGGAGTTCAAAGTTCTGCATGTTGCGGGCGCCAATCTGGATGATGTCGGCTTTTTCGAGAAACAATTCGATGTCGCGGGTATCCAGGATCTCACTGACCACCGGCAACCCGGTTTGTTTCTTCGCCTCAACCAGATAATCCAGCCCTTCACGCCCCAACCCCTGAAAGGAATAGGGCGAGGTGCGCGGCTTGTAGGCGCCTCCGCGCAAAATACTCGCTCCAGCAGCCTTGACCTCATGGGCAATCCCGACTGTGATTTCGAGCCGCTCCACCGCGCAGGGCCCCGCCATGATGATCAGCTTATTGCCGCCGATCTTCACACCACTCACATCAATAACCGTACCTTCACGCTTAAACTCCCGGCTGACCAGTTTCCACGGCGCGAGAATGGGCAACACACTTTCAACGCCCGGCAATGCCGTGAGCGGCTGATTATGCAACACTCGATCGTCGCCTATCACGCCGATAATCGTCCGTTCCTGCCCGGTCGATAATTGCGATTTCAATCCCAACTCGCGAAGCCGATCGATAATGTGATCGACTTCTTTTTCGCTTGCCTCTGGTTTTAATACAATAATCATATTGCCCTCACTAGCAGGATGCTGAAAAAAGGAGGAATGGGGTAGCTGGGACGATCCCCTTGCTCGCGGAACGCGCACGATAGGAATGTGCTCGTTCGACGCGCGCAGTCGGGATCATTCCACCCACCCCTTGTAAAGCGACAGGTCGCTGCGGCCTTGCTGAACGGCCTTTTCGAGCATCCTGCGTGGTTACTAGACACTCAATGCGGATGGATCACCCGCTTGAGCGCAGCCAAGAATTCTCTGTTTTCTTCTTCCATGCCGATGGTCACTCGAACCATACGCCCTTCAATGTGGCGAACGATGATGCCCTCCCTCAGCATGGCCTCAAACACCGCACGGCCGTCTCGTCCGACATCGACATACACAAAATTCGCTTCGCTCGGGATCGGCGCAAACCCAAGCGCGGTTAATCCATTGACCATCTGCTCCATCCCAGTGGCATTCACCGCCCGACTCCGCGCCACATGTTCGTCGTCTCCGAGCGCGGCGAGGGCAGCGCACTGCGCCAGGCTGTTCGCGTTGAAGGGAGGGCGAACTCGGTTCAAAAAATTGGTAATCTCTGCCGTTGTCACGCCGTAGCCGATTCGCAATCCTGCGAGGCCATAGATTTTCGAAAATGTCCGCAGCACAATGACATTCCGCCCTTGCTTCACATAGGCCATGGAGTCCGGAAACTGCTGGCTCCTTACGTACTCAAAATACGCTTCATCAAACACCACGACGGTATGCGCCGGCACACGCGAAAGTAGCTGTTCGACCTCAGAGGCCGACACCATCGTTCCCGTGGGATTATTGGGGTTACAAAGGAACAGGAGCTTCGTTCGGTCGGTGATGGCATCGGCCATGGCCTGAAGATCGTGCCGCCACTGCTTCAACGGAACGATCACGGGCCTTCCGTGGGCTGCCGTCACCTCCATTTTATAGATGACGAAGGTTTCTGAGACAAGATGAGGAAGCGAGTCACGTTGTTGATATTGTCTTCAATCCGAGCCTTGATGACCTTTAAGCCGTACATCTGGGCGGCTAACTCCGAGGCAATGGCGGCAACAGAGGGATGCTCCACACACTGTTCTGCCGCGCGTGCTGTGCTCGCCACCTCCGATACTGGCACATGGGGAAAGTTCGCCTCCAACCAATTCCGACATTGCGCAATGGCATGGGGGTGAGAGTGGATGTGTTTCACCTCGTCCATCACGCCGGACTTCGACATCAAGTGATGGGAGACCTCCTGGAGCACTTCACCATAAATAAGCAGAGAGGAATCGATGAACATATCGAGCGTGTGGTTGACCACTCCCTCCGTTGTATTCTCGATCGGGACCACGCCGAAATTGGCTCGCCCCCGTTCAACTTCACTAAAGACGTCCTTGATGCTATTGACGGGGACGTACTGGGGAGCCGACCCGAATTTCTGCATGGAGGCCATATGAGTAAACGTCGCTCTGGGGCCGAGGTAGGCCACCTTCTGAGGGCCCTCTAGAGAGAGGGAGGCGGACATAATTTCTCGATAGACCGGCCGAATGGCTTCTGATGGAAACGGTCCGGCGTTCTGCTGAGTCAGGCGCGCGATGATCGCCGCCTCCCGAGCCTGGGTATGGAGATTGGCGTCCGCATCCCGCAGTTTCTTGATCTTCCCGATCTCAATGACGCTTTTAGACCGCTCATTCAGCAGCCGTAAAATCTCGTCATCGATACGATCGATCTTTTCCCGATACTCGGAAAAGTCTCCGGACACAGCGAACCCCCTCTTCGCAGCCCCAAAAGGCGGGTATCCGTCCGTCGGCTGGAATGGTACGAGCTAAGTGATGGATGATACAAGAATTCTTCCCGGCAAAGCAAGAAGACCCTCAACGTTTCACGAGCTTGCGTAGCACTCCACCCTCTGTACATGTATGACCAGAAAGGATTCTACAGCCCCGGATGCATCATGAAAAAAGGGGAGAACTTGGCCGTTTGAAATGATCGAAGGCGAGCTTCGTGGCTTGGCGGCCACGGCCGGTTCGTTCGAGGAAGCCGGCTTGAATCAGATAGGGTTCATGGACATCTTCGAGGGTACCGCGGTCTTCCTGCACTGCGGCTGCCAGGGACTCCACCCCGACTGGTCCTCCGGCAAACTTGTCGATGATGGTCAGAAGAATTTGGCGATCCATCTCATCAAATCCCGCCGTATCAATCCCCAACCATGCAAGCGCATCTCTCGCGACGGTCTGGGTCACTTGTCCCGCCGCCTTCACCTGAGCATAGTCGCGCACCCGTTTGATCAGTCGATTGACGATGCGCGGGGTTCCTCGAGCACGACCGGCAATCTCCCTCGCTCCCTCGGAGTCGATGGGGATTCCAAGCACGCCTGCTGAACGTGTCACGATGGTCTGCAGCTCCACGGGAGAGTAGAACTCCAGTCGGTGGACGAGGCCGAATCGGTCCCGGAGCGGGGAGGTCAGGGCGCCGGCCCTGGTTGTAGCCCCAACGAGCGTAAACTGCGGGAGATCCAGCTTCACCGTTCTGGCCGCAGGCCCCTGACCAATTACGAGATCGAGCTGATAGTCCTCCATCGCTGGATAGAGCGCCTCTTCGACCGAAGCCGGGAGCCGATGAATCTCATCGATAAATAGGACATCGTGCTCCTGGAGGTTTGTCAGGATGGCGGCCAAGTCTCCCGCATGGGCCAACACGAGGCCGGAGGTTGAGCGGAGCGCCGCCCCCATCTCACGAGCAATGATATGAGCGATAGTGGTCTTCCCCAACCCAGGAGGGCCATAAAAAATCGTGTGATCGAGCGCTTCGTTCCGCTGCTTCGCCGCTTCGATGCAGATCCGCAGGGATTCTTTCATTCGCTCCTGGCCGACGTATTCCTCCAAGGTCTGCGGACGTAGCACCGTTTCAATGCTTCGCTCTTCGTCCGTGATCTGCGCACTCACCACTCGCTCAGGCATCGCGATGAAACCTCTTTCCCTTTAGGCTTATTTCTTCTCCGGCATTGGGACATACTTCGGTGGCGGCGGCAAGGCGCCCTGTCCTGGCGTTGCGGTACTCCCGCAATCAGGCGGGCAGGTCTTGAAGCCTTGCGTGGGGTCGGGGAGGTTCGACTCCATCTTCTCCAGCTGACATTGTGTGAGCCGTCCCCCATCCTTACTTCCACAACGACCCGGCACCGACGAGCTGCCGACCTCACGATAGCCTTCGGGACAAGACCCGCACACGGCCAACAAATTCGCACCGAGGGGGACACACTGAACGAGGGTGGGATCGCCGTCCGTGCAAATCTCTTTGGACTCGGTCACACCTGTGGTTGCATAGCCTTCAGGACATGTGCCGCAGGTCTTGCGAATACTTTTCGGCTCACTCGGCTCTTCGGCTTGCACGGGCATGCCCCCCAGCCCCAGTAGGAGCATGGCGAGCCCGATGGAAAATTGAGTCCGGACTATTCGCTGAATCAATTTCATCATCATCCTTACCCCCTTGCCAGTTCCTTCAAGGATTCACGAATCATGTCTTTGAGCACGATGGACTCAGTATTAGATTTCTTCACGTGTTTCAACGCCTCTTTGGCATCTTGCGGACGATAACCCAAATTCACGAGCGCCGACAGCGCATCATCGAAGACGGCATCTTGTCCCTCCCTGGGTAAATCGCTTACCGGCGCGAGACCAGGTTGGAGCGTCCCAACTTTATCCTTCAGCTCCAGAACAAGACGGCTGGCGGACTTGTGACCGATCCCTGGAACCGTCGTCAGCTTCTCGACATCTCCCGACTCAATGGCTGCGACCAGGTCGGGCACCGGAAGAGCCGACAAGACGCTGAGCGCCAACTTGGGTCCGACGCCGGATACGCTGGTCAGCAGCACGAATGCATCTTTTTCCTGCGACGTCAGAAAACCGAAGAGCTGAATCGCATCTTCGCGGACATGGGTATGAACGCTCAACGAGATATTATCGCTGAGATTGGGCAATCCGTAGTAGGTACTGAGAGGAATGTACGCTTCGTATCCGACCCCGTGTACATCGAGGATCAGATGGGTCGGCGCCTTGAAGGCCAATCGGCCTGTCAATGAGGCGATCATGCTCTAAGAGGCAACATAGGCTGAAGGTGTTCAGGCTGAAGGCTGAAGGGTTCGGAACTCCGACCTTCAGCCTGAATACCTTCAGTCTGAACACCTGAGTAGCTAACGCTGTTGCTCATCCCGCAGCGGCCACTTTCTCCATCACCTCGTCCGAAATATCGAAATTCGCATGCACCTTCTGCACATCGTCATGCTCGTCCAAGACTTCCATCAGCTTGAGCATTTGCTCCGCGGCTTTTTCTTCCAACTTGATCGTATTCTGCGGTACCGCGGTGACTTCTGCAAGTGTGGTATCGATTTTTGCATCGGCAAGCGCCTTCTTCACCGCTTCAAAGTGGTGCGGGTCCGTGATGATCTCAAAGCTTTTCTCGCCCACCTTCATGTCCTCTGCTCCTGCATCGAGCGCAAGGGAGAGCAGTGTATCTTCGTCGGCTTTGCCCTGTTCAATCGTCAGCAGTCCCTTTTTATGAAACTGCCATGAAACCGCACCGGCCTCCGCCATATTGCCATGGTTTTTCGTGAGCAGATTTCGCAGCTCAGCCACGGTGCGATTCCGATTATCGCTCGTGATCTCCATCAAGATGCCGATCCCGCCGGGCCCGTAGGCTTCCAACGAAAACTCTTCATAGACGACGCCCGGCAACTCTCCCGTGCCGCGCTGAATGGCTTTTTTCAACGTATCGCCCGGCATGTTGGCCTCTTTGGCCTTCAAGATGGCCAACCGGAGCCGAGGGTTACCGTCCGGGTCTGAGCCCGTACGAGCGGCAATCGTTACCTCACGGATAATCCTCGTGAAGATCTTCCCGCGCTTAACATCCATGGCCCCTTTGTGCCGTTTGACTGTCGCCCAATGGCTATGTCCACCCATGCTTACTCCATGCAGCCGTGCTCAGGGAGACCGACCCCGCAAGAATATGATCTCAATCAATAAGAGCTTGTACTCGTAGCACAGGGTTTAGAAAGGTGTCAATTATGCTGAGAAGCGCACGGCAGGCAGCGTTACGCTGAATAGATCAGCAACTGTATCCCGATGAGCAGAATCAAGACGGCCCAGGGCAATTCCCACTTGGAAAGTTCTCTGTGCGATGGGGAGCGGAACCAATCGGACAAGAGTTTCGACGAACCAGCCGTCACCGCCATGGTGCCCATCATCGCATGGTCCGTTGCGATCTTTGCAGCTGAAGGATGGATGCCGTGGGAATGGCTGAACAACATCAATCCTCCGATAATGGCAAAGAGAGGCAACGGTGCGACCCAGGCCGCGTGACGGATCTGTCCAAGCCTGCGGAGCGATTCGATGGCGCCGACCGTCAACGACAAGAGCCCATAACTCTTATGCTGAAAGATTTCCGGGTCACTGCCGAAAAAGGTCTCAACGAAACTGAGGGCGCCGATCGGCCACGCGTTATGATCGCTCCAGATAAGGAGAAAAAACCCTGCCGCGAGCAAGGCTCCCGGCAAAAGAAACCTGGTCCAAGCCCAGAATGACATCGCCAACGCATGACGCAGTTCACTCAGCCCGATGATGAGCACCAACATGCCGGTCAGGTGATGATTGAACTTAGAGTAGGCAACGCCTGCGACAGACCCTTCCCATCCAAGCTGAGATCCAGCAGCCATAGGATGTTCGTGGCCGGTGACAACCTCTTCATGTGCCGATGGCTGCCCCTGTTCATGATGCTGCGCCCATAGAGGTATGGCTGAGAGAAGAAGGACAACCAGACTAGCAAATCCTACCCAGCAGCTTCGGTGCAATCCTCGATCCATACCGCCACCACGATGGTTGTTCACAAGAAAGGCCCGTCCAGGTAGCCGGACGGGCCTTAGCACGACATCGATATTTTGCCTCGTCGATTACATAAACTTCATAAACTTATCTTTTGTCTCATCCATCACTTGAGCCGTAATGGTCGCCAGTCCACGTTCCTTCGCCACCCGCTCAACTTCTTTACGGGCCATGGGGCGGATAAAGTCTGGAATATTTTCAAGCCGTTTTTCAGCGTCCGGCGTCCAGGTGATCCCATTGCTCGACTCGCCCTTGGAATCATCCATCACTTGTAACGTGATAGTCTTGTATCCCTGCTTGCGAGCAAAAGCCTCCACACTGCTCTGCACCATCGGCTTGACGAACGATGGAAGCCGGTCGAGCTTTTCCTTTGCATCGGCCGACCAGGTGAAATCCGACGTCACTGTCTCGGTATCGCCAGGCTTCCCA
Source organism: Nitrospira sp. (assembly GCA_005116885.1). Lineage (GTDB taxonomy): Bacteria > Nitrospirota > Nitrospiria > Nitrospirales > Nitrospiraceae > Palsa-1315. The sequence goes on along the minus strand of SWDP01000037.1, from coordinate 51,731 downwards.
CCGGAGGTCAGCCCCATTTCAGCGACCATCGCAGAGAAGGGACAACCGCCGCCAGACTTCTCTCCAGGCTTGGCTGCCGGTGCAGCCGTCGTTGCTGCGACCGCCGGCTGACCACCTTGAATCTTCTCGTTCAAATACGCCGCCATCTGACCAGAACCTGCGGTGGCTTCGGCTTTCAGCGTACCCCGAGTCATCTCAAAAGGCTCGGCCTCAGCAGTACGCCCGCCCAGCTTCACCCCGAGAGAATTGACCATTTGGGTTTCGCCTGCATTCGTGACCATGGAGAACTTGGCATTACAAGACGGACAACCGAAGAACACGCCGAGGGAATCCTCTCCAGGCTTTTCAACCTTCTCAAAGTTCATGTAGGTTTCACAGTTCAAGCATACGAATTTCATGGTTCTCCTCTTCAGTGAGTCACGTCACAGTTTATCGGCAAGCACCTTTTTGTAGTCCAGTAACGTCCTAATGCGCCCGGCAATGTCCTGGTACCGTTGAATCGTCGGATACGTGTCGTCAAGCAACGGCTGGCCCTTGTCAAAGGTGCGCGCGAGTGTCCGATCGAAGGGAATCCGTCCGAGCAGCGGCAAGTCCAGCATCTCACACATCGCCTCGGTATTGCCCTCAAACAACTCGTTCACTTCCCCACAAGAAGGACAGCGATACTCGCTCATATTTTCGACCATGCCCATCACCTTGATGCCCATATCGCGGGCATAGGTGACTGATTTTTGCACCACGTCCGATGCCACCTCCGATGGCGTCGTGACGACAATCGCTCCCGCCAGGTCCGGAATAAACCCGGCGATGACCGGAGGCTTGTCCGCCGCAGCCCCGGGCGGCAGATCGACCAGCAGATAATCGAGTTCGCCCCAGACGACATCGGCCAAGAATTCTCGAATGACATTCATTTCCATCAGTCCCAACCAGACCGGGCTCACGTCCATCGGCCCCTTCCAGCGTACCGGCGCTGCATCTTCCAGGAAGAAGTCCATCGACGCGACTTTTACCCCGAGCGGCCCGACCGGGGGAATCGCGCCCTCAGGCCTCATCGTCAACGACTGACCGTGCAATCCCAACATGCGAGGCACACAGGGCCCATTCAGATCCACATCTAACAGTCCGACCTTCGCTCCTTGCCGCGCAAAGGCCAACGCCAAGTTAACCGTGGTCATACTCTTGCCCACGCCGCCCTTGCCACTCATGACGACCAGCTTATGCTTGATGCCGGCCATGCGAGCATGGACCTGCTGGGTATTTTCTGAAATCTGTTCGAGTACTTTGGCGTCGTCTGAATACTTCAAATTGCGAAGAATGGCCTTCAGATCTTTTTCAACCGCCATAACGGAAACCCCTCGCTAACTGGGCGAATACAAAGAGAATGAACCGTAACACAGGGGTTTCTGGAGAGTCAAACTCGCACATACAGCCCGCCAGATGGCGCACATTCCGACACCGAACGGCAGCATAACTGGCTGTCCACACCCAGAGCAAAGCAGACGGTTTGGCAGTCCAAGTTGATGCGATTGTTAGGCAGTTGCGGTGGCCAACGAAGATAATTCTCCCACTCTACTTGGCAATTTTTTCCCAGAAGCGGCGCTGGTTTTTGATGTTCGGAAAAACGAGCTGCCCTTCGTGGATGGTAAACGGGCGAGACACTTCCCCCTTTTCGCTTAGCAGCAGGGTGAGAATTTTGCCTTCGGGGAGTCCGCGACCGCGCGTTGCGCGAGCACAGAAGATCATCAGCCTCCATCCCCTCCTGCTAGATCGAGTACTGAAAGACCGGCTTCGCCCCAATCGCTTGCGCGAGCACTCCACGGTGTTTGAGTTCCTCAAGAATCCGCCGAGTCGCCGCATCGAAATCTGCCGGGCCTGATAACACAATGTCAGTATTGGGTGGGGCTTCTTCTGGGGTCTTGCTCATATGGACGGCGATCACCGGGACCGGGTGGACGAGCGTGCGAATCACCTGCGCCGCTTCGACATAGGCCATGCCGAAGGGATTGGTCGTCGAGACGACGATCAGCCCAGTATCGACCAGCAGCCGCGCCACCTCGCCATAGCGGCGCGCCATCTCGGCTGCTTGCCCTCGCTCTCCTTCCGAAAGGTCTGCATCGAGGCCGCGTCGAAGATTCTCTCCGTCGAGCAGGTACGCATGCCGTCCGTCCGCCACAAGCCTGGCCTCGATGGTTCTAGCCAAGAAAGATTTCCCTGTATGCCGCCCGCCGGTCACCAGCACAATCGCGGCGCGATGGCCATACTGCTGTGCGCGATCCTCGACGCCGACCTGCCCCTTCACCCAGGCGAAATCGCGCTGCCGCGCTTCTTCACGGAGAAATTCCTGATCGTCATGAACCAGCTCTGTGACAATACCGCCGCCGGCAATATCATATTCATCCACAAGCACGAACCGACCAGTCGACTCAAATGATGCTGAAAGATCAAATGCGACCGGCGTTTTGGCTCGAATGGTCAATTCAGCAACCTGATTCCTATTCACCACGCTACTGCCTTGCTGCTGAGCCAGGTCCATCGTGTCGATGATCCGGTGAATGGTCGCCACTTCACAATCCACTTCCTTCGTCGCCACTCTGAGCTGATAGCGCCGCCCCCGTTCCAATGGCTTCCGGCCCAGCCAGAACACATTGGCTCGAAAAGCCGTCGATACCAGCGGAAGTTCATCTTGGTGTGAGGCGACCTCTCCTCGTTCCACAAAGATCTGCTCATCGAGCGTGACACCAACTGACTGGCCTGCTTGGCCTTCTACTGGCGGGGGATCGATATTGAACGCTTCAATAGATTTGACCGTCGCCCGTTTGTTCGACGGTGAAAAGACGAGGGAATCGCCAACCTTTACACGCCCGGCTGTGACACGCCCTGTAATGATACGGCGGGCGTCGAACTTGTACACGTCTTGGATCGGCAGACGAAGCGGCTGTTCGGATCGGCCCGGTTCCTTCCGAAAGGCACTCAGCGCATCCAGCACAGTGGGGCCGCTGTACCACGGCATCTGCTCGCTCCGGTTGGCGATATTATCTCCAAGCTTGGCGCTGACCGGAATGATCTGCTGTGGAACTGCCTTGAACTGCCCCAGGAACTCCCGATATTCCTTTTCGATCCCGTCGAACACATCCTGCCGGTAGCCGACCAGATCCATCTTGTTTACGACGACGGCAAACTGGCGCACGCCGAGAAGCGATAAAAGATAGCCATGTTTCTTGGACTGTTCCTTCACACCCTCCAAGGCATCGATCAGCAACAGCGCCCCTTCGGCTCGGGCAGCCCCGGAGATCATGTTCTTGAGGAATTCCTTGTGCCCCGGCGCATCGATGATGATGTAGTACCGGCCCTTCCAGCTAAAAAAAGTCCGTGCCGTATCAATGGTGATGCCCTGCTCCTGCTCTTCAAGAAAGGCATCGAACAAGAAGGCGTACTCGAACTCCTTGCCCTGCTGCCGACAGATGGCTTTAACCTTTTCCAGCTTGCCTTCCTGCAACTATCTCGTGTCGGCATAGAGACGCCCCAGCAAGGTGGATTTCCCATGGTCCACGTGACCGACGATGACGATGTTCAAATTGTCCGATGGTTTCTGAATTTGATTGTCCATGTTTCTATGCCTTATTGAGGATGATCAAAAAGACCATCCAGCGAGGCCCGAGGCGAGTCGAAACCGGAATCGTACCCTCTCGGGTACGTTGAGGATTTCGATGAGCCGAGAACGAAGCTGGGGGGCTTTTTCATCATCCTCGTTACATGTATCCGTCTTTGCGCAGCAACTCCATCCCCCGCCCTTCATCCTGCGCGCGTCCCGATCGCTCTGCCACCGTGGTATGCCGTAGCTCCTCGATGATGTCGTCCACAGACTTAGCGGTCGATTTGATCGGCGTCGTGCAGGGCGCGCACCCGAGACTGCGATAGCGGGTTCCATCCCCCTTGTCGAGATAGAGATCGATAAAGGGAATGTTTTCAAACTTGATGTATTCCCAAATGTTGATTTCCGTCCAATCCAGCAGCGGATGAATTCGGATATGTGTTCCTGGAGGAAACGTCGTTTTGAATTGATCCCAGAGCTCTGGTGGCTGATCCCGGAAATCCCAATCGCCATGCTTGTCACGGGGAGAGAAATAGCGCTCCTTCGCTCTCGTCCCTTCCTCGTCGGCCCGTACACCGAGAATGATGCCCGTATAGCCCTTTTGCTCGATCAATTGCTTGAGGCCATTGGTTTTCAGAGCCGTGCAGCAATTGACGCGGCCCAGCGTATGGTTCATCCCGGCTGCGAGCGCTTCCTTGTTTTGCCCCACAACCAACTTGAGACCCCACTCGCGGGCGACGCGATCGCGATATTCGATCATGGCGGGAATTTTGTAACTCGTGTCGACGTGCAAAAGCGGGAACGGGACATGACCGAAAAAGGCCTTTCTGGCCAACCATAGCAATACGGTCGAATCCTTCCCCATCGACCACAGCATGCCCATGTTGTCGAAATGCTTATAGGCTTCCCGGAGAATGTACACGCTCTGGTCTTCTAGTTGACGAAGGTGTTGCACGGATTCGATCCTCTCCTAGCAGGATGCTGAAAAAGCCCGCCAGCTTCGTTCTCGGCTCATCGAAATCCTCAACGTACCCCTGAGGGTACGCCTCCGGTTTCGATTCGCCTGCGGCCTTGCTGGACGGCCTTTTTGAGCATACTGCGATTAATTTGCTATCAGCGCCATATGTAAGATTCCACTTACGCTTTATGTATAAATCGAGTTGTTCCGTAGCCTGCCATGCTCAATGTAAGCGACCTGTCACACCGATCCCCACCGGCTCCTGAGTCAATTCCTCCAACTTACGTGCTGCCGATCCATCTTCAAGCGCTCGACGTGCCAGTGGTACGCATGACGTCCACGTCGCCCCTTTGCCTGCGGCATACAAAATCAACGCCGCATTCATCACGACCCAGTTGCACGATCCGCCAGGCACTTGATTATGAAGAATTCGTTTGAGTAGATCCGCTTCCTTGTCTCGCTGATCCGATGGGAAGCCTGCCATGTCTCGTGGCGTTCCCAGCGGCAATCCGACATCTTTCGATGCGAACGTGAGGGGACTAATCCGCTCATCCCGCAATTCCAACACCCTGGTAAGGGCAGCAATCGAGAGCTCAGGATCGCCTTCCACGCCACTGACCACCAACGCCCGCGAGCAACCCAGCATCCGCAACACTTCAGCCGTCTTTTCAAAATGAGGCGGATGGGATAGGCCGACGATCTGCGACAAGGCGCGCGCCGGGTTCAAGAGCCTCGCAATCGGATGAAAGATGTTCCGCGCTCCCAGCTCTTGGCGCATCTCCAAAAAGCGATAGACCGGAGGGTGGTAGAGGGCGATGTCGAGATAGGCAAATCCGTGCTGCACCACCGCCTCTGCCGCTACTTTTGGATCCATGTCGATCGACAGACCCAAGGCTTTGAGCACCCCTGCATTCCCCGCGCGACCGGGTATCCCGTCATACCCGTGCATCAAGACCGATGCGCCTGCCGATACAGCCACAATGGCAGCGGCAGCAAGGGCGTGGAAGGTTTCTTGTTTCCCTGCGTAGCTCGGCAGATCCACGACACCGAGTTCTCGCGGAATCGGCACAGGCGCCACATAGGAGCGCGCGGCTGCGGTCATTGAGGCCAGTTCGGTGACAGACTCCATCTTGACCCGCATGGCCATGAGAAAAGCCCCCACCTGCGCCTGCGTGGCTTCCCCTTCAATGAGCGTCTTCATCGCCCGCTTCGCTTCGTCCCACGTGAGGTCCTTGGCAGCTCGTGGCCCCTTCGCAATCTTGGCGATAAACTCCTGCATCGACATTACGAACCCTTGTGTAACCCGCACTCAGTCTTGGTAAAGTTTTTCCATCGTCCCGCGCGGGGGTCTTCGCCGGGCATCACCGGGCTCGTGCAATAGGTGCAGCCGATGCTGGGATAGTTGCGGTCATGCAATTCATTGTAGGGCACTTCATAGATACGAATGTAGGTCCAGACATCTTCCCACGTCCACTTCGCGAGTGGGTTGACCTTCGCCAACTGAAATTTCTGGTCCCACTCGATCAGCTTCGCATGGGCTCGCGTGGGAGACTGATCCCGCCTAATCCCGGTAATCCAAGCGTCGAATCCCTTCAGCACGCGGGTGAGCGGCTCCACTTTGCGCAGCTCACAACATTGATCAGGCTGGCGCGCCCAGAGGGCCTCGCCATGCTGAGCCGCTTGCTGCTCCGGCGTAAGCAACGACTTCACCTGCATAACTTGTTGTGGCTGCAACCCATAGTGCTCAATCACACGGTCACGCGCGGCATAGGTCTCGGGAAAGAGAAACTCCGTGTCGAGATAGAAGAGCGGCACGGAAGGATTAATGCGGTGGACCATGTCCAAGAGCACCACATCCTCTGCCCCGAAACTACAGGCGAGCACAATCCTCGGCGCATACCGTTCGATCGCAGCTGCCAACACCTCTTGTGGCTGCTTCGTCTCAAACGACTCGCCCCAAGCCTTCAGTTCTTCTGATGAGATATTTGCCATTTACTTCTTCCTGCTTTCACTCACACTTCAAGCGGGCGAAAGGGATGATTTCCAACTGCGCGCGTCCAACGAGGGCCTTCTGAGGCCGCGCGTTGCGCGAGCAAGGAAACATCCCTTCGCCGCATCACTCTACTTTTTCGACTAGAATCCGATAATGATCCGCCGCGACTTCAAGTGGTTCCTGCAGCAACAGCAAATGCCCATCGTTTTTCAAACTCATCGGCACATTCTTAATCGGTTCGCCTGCATCGAGCCAGACCTCCAAACGTTCACCCGCATCCATCATCTCCAGCTTCAGCTTGGTCTTCACATAATTCATCGGGCAGGCGACTCCGCGTAAATCATAGATCGGTGCGCTGGATGCAGCGGGCGTAGATACGGAAGAAACCGGCTTGACCTCAGGCTGTATGTTGGTCGTCACCGCCGCAGCCTTGTCCACCGGCGCCAATTTCAGATCTTTGCCCATCTGCTCTGTGGCGACACGACAGGCATCGACGAATCCTTTGGCAAAAACCATCTTGTCGCGGGCCGATTCGCCAGTCGTGTCCTTCGGTCCTAAATCGCCGACGCTCTGTCTCAAGTCCCGATACATGGCCGGCACAATACCTTTTTGCGCGATCCTGCTGTCGAATTCGATGAAGGTTTCTGCATCCGTTGAAGGCTCAAGTCCTTCCGTCACCAGCAACGCCTTGGCAGCAGCCAACACCGCGCGATACGACTTGTTCACCGAGACGGAATATTGATGGTTATCGACAAGCAGCTTGGCCTGATAGAGCTCTTGGTCGGCTTCAAGAATGCCGTTCTCGATCATTTCAAGCGCACCACCCGCACACTCACCAGGTCCGAGATCTTCCAAGATAAATTCTGCTTCTCCTTCCCAGTCGTAGTAGAACGTCGGGTCATCTTGAAAGGACGGCACGATGGTGTATGGGATCAATGCATCCTTGAGTTTGACCTTGCCCACGCGATCGATGAATGCCGGCAGCCCTTCGCCGGAGAGGCGGTCACGCCGATACACATCAATCAAATGCGTGATCGCCGCAGACACACTCTTAGCCGGCAACTTCACCACCATCTGTCCGATCTTTGCCGCCCCGTCAACCCGTCCGCCTAAATGCAATTCATAGAAAGGCGCGACGTGCTCGCCAATGCGTTTCCCCACCCCATGCAAGCCGATCGTGGCGATATGATGCTGGGCGCAGGAGTTGTGGCACCCGCTGATCTTGACGCTCACATCCTTCAGATCATCAGGAACACGGCCAGCCGGGAATACCTCTGCCAGTGCTCGCGCAAGCCCCTTGGATGATGTGATCCCCAGCCCACACGTATCGGTGCCGGGACAGGCGATAATATCTTCGACCAACTCAGCGCCGGGATCGGCCAATCCCTGTGAGGCCAAGTCAGTGTAGAGGTCGGCGATGCGCGACTCGGGTATCCATCGAATAATCATGTTTTGATTGATCGTCGTCCGAATGTTGCCATTGGAATAGCGATCCGCAAGATCGGCGATGTGCAACATCTGCTCTGCCGTCAGATCGCCCATGAATAATTTCGTCACGGCGGCGACATAACCCTCTTGTTTCTGACGCACCACGTTGGTGCGACGCCACATCTCGAACGGCGTCTCCACCGGCGCGCCATTGGCATGACCATTGGTCTGCACTGCTGCCGGCTTCGACCCATTCGACGTCGGCATGATGAGGGGAACGGGTTCATCCGGATACGACAATAATTTGATCGGCTCATGCGTTGGACGGGCATGCCCCATCTACACGTAGGCCTCTTCCCATCGACGTTTGAATTCCGCGAAGCCCAGCTTTTCGATCACAAACTTCATCCGGGCCTTCGTGCGATTTTTTCGATTACCTAAGGTGTCGAACACCCGAATCACGGCTTCGACACTCGGGATCAGCTCGTCCACCGGGGTGAATTCACGAAGAACCTGTGCGATTCGTGGAGCTGAACCCAGTCCGCCACCGGCGACCATGCGAAAACCAATGACTCCATCCGCACGCTTGGCGGCGAGTAGCCCGATGTCATGAATCGGTGTGAGCGCGCAGTCCTGCTTGCACCCGGAGAAGGCAATTTTAAATTTGCGCGGGAGGCTCTGGTTGAGTGGATTCCGCAAAAGATGAAGCGCGACGGTCTTCGCATAGGGCGTCACGTCGAACACTTCCCCCTGACAGATTCCGGCAAGGTGGCAAGCCGTGACGTTACGAACCGTGTTGGCGCAGGCCTCTCTCGTGGTCATGCCGACTTCGGCCAGCCCACGCATGATGGTCGAGACGTCCTGTAATTCGACAAAATGCAGCTGGATATCCTGACGCGTGGTGACATGCCCGACGCCGGTCGCATACTGCTCGGTCAATTCTGCAACCCGGCGCAGCTGATTCGCCGTCAGTCCGCCGAACGGGATCTTGATACGGATCATCTGGACACCGGCCTGACGTTGGCCGTAAATGCCGTACTGCAGGCGGAAGGGCCTGAACAGATCCCCTGAGACGTCGCCGGTTGCCATGCGCTTAGCCTCGGCTTCGAAGGTCTCGATCTCCTCCAGAATGTCAGGAGGAATAGGTTCTGTTTTTATTGAGACCGTACTAAGTGGTGTGTGAATCATGGGTGACCTCAAATGTGGTACATCAACGACCGCTCCTGCTCCAGCACTCGCTGCTGCCCGGCTAATTCTTCCACGCTGATCGCCTCAAGGACGTGGCGCTCTGCTTGATGAACCTGCTCCCAAATCTTCCCCAGTAACAGTTCTGGTTTGCTGGGTCGTCGCCCCTGCCCACGCTCAGTTCCACCGCTTGAGAGTAGCAGAGGGCCATCGAGCGCCTCAAGGATCTCGACGACCGATACCTCGGACGGTTTCTTCGAAAGCACGTATCCCCCCTGAGCTCCTCTTAAGCTCGTGACAAGGCCGGCTTTCTTCATCCCATGTAGGACCTGCTCAAGAAAACGAGCTGGAATGGCCTGTCGACGGGCAATTGTTTTGGCTTGGACAGGCGCTGACCCACGATGCATGGCTAGGTCAACAGCCGCCATAATTCCATAAGTTGCTCTAAGCGATACCTTCATACATGAGTATTCCGGTAGGAATTAAGTACTGCGACACACTGTATCTTCCAAGAAAATGAATTGTCAAGATCCGGTGCGGAGAATTTCAACCTGATCGAGTAAGCCGCAGGACCCTTTCAGAAACTCAAGCGGGGGTACGTTGAGGATTTTTTTGAGCTGAGAACGAGATTGGGCGTCCTCTTTTCCAAAGACTTTGGCGGCTGCTCAAAATTTCCGCCAGCAAGGCCGCAGGGAGCGGGACGACTGAGGCGTACCCTTGCGGTACGTCGCAGGGAGGCACGCGACCGAGAACAAAGCTGGAGGGAATTTTCAGCAGCCGATTTAGAGGTCGCGGATGGCGCCTTGAAGGACGGTGATCTGCGTCACCGGATCACCGGAAGATTTCAGTTCTGCGCGGATTTGCTCTTTGAGATAGGACGAATACCCTACACGTTCGACGAAGAGATCGAGAAACCGTTCGACTGGGAGAAGACTCTGGGCCTTAAGCTCTTCCACGATGTCATCGCTGACGGGCACATAGCTGCTCCCCATGTGGAACACCACATTATAATGGCGATTTTTCCCAATGCGTTCGAACCGTAGACCCTTCACCGTATCCTTCCATCCGTCCTAGGATCGCTCAAGAGGGGGCCATTCTAGACAACTCCTGGCGTGAAAGACAAGACCAAGAGGGCTTTCATGAACAACAGAGGCTCAGGATTCTTTCTTTTTCTTGCCGAAATACTCTTGCCGGCTGACGGCCACATCCGTAACAAGCATCATACCGGAATGACGTTCGAAGAGCGGTCGAAGCCCCGCCAGAATGGGCTCAACTTTTTCTTCCGGGACGACCGTCATAATCATCTCGAGACTTTCCTGCTCGGTGGACATGAAGTGCGCTTCTCGCACGCCATGATGGCCCTTTCCTGACACATTGCCGATGATCGTATAACCGGTCGCTTTGACCTGATCCAACAACTCTGTCACAAACGCCCGGTGCTCCCCCGCGACGATCACACGTATCTCCTTCATCGGATGCAATGTCAACGCGCCCATCTACATACTCCTTTCCTGTGTTAGGTGTGAGGCTCCGTCTGCGCTGAGTCAACGTTCATAGGCATCCATTCTCCACTCGGTCTATACCGATACCATACTCCATCCTCGGGGTCGAGCGCGACGAGATGGACCCACTCATTGTGATAATAGTTCTGCAAGACGTCGTGGCGCGCAATCAATTTGTCTATCCGGGACCGCGGTGCCTCCACGACGGTCAAGAGCCGCATCGGTTCATGATAGGGCACCTCGCCGTTCATTACAGTCTGCCGCGCCAGCCCGAGCCTGAGATCGCTCCAGGGGCCGGACATGATGCCGATGCGTCCCACGACGTTGTGGTAGATCTTGCTCCCGCTGCCATAGACCTCGTTGTCGACCGCCGAAAAATAATGCTCCATGTTGATCCACTGAGCCACGACTTGTGGCGCGGTCAAGAGCACTTCCAACAGCCGGTTGTTCGGATCTTCCCGATAGTCGTAGGAATGCAGAAAGACACGCCCGCCCAGATCGAGCCCCTTGGTGAGTTCACGACGACCGACGACAAAAGCCGTATTCCCTGAGAGCCCCCACTCCGGCCTGACCTGACTCCAATCACTGCTGCGCCGACGCACGTGCGACTCGGCTTGAGAACCTTCAAGCGGTCGCCGGATTTCAGGAAACCGCCCGCAGCGCTCCTGGCTCGTCAGTTCGGACGCTTCCTTCAAATCCTCCTGCAATCGAGCTAAGTCCGCGCGATGCGTCGACGGCACGTCTTCCAAATCGAACAGCCGAATCTCGTCGGTCGTCGTATCCATTTGACCCGCCAAGAAATGTGTATCCGAAGGAATATCGATTCCGTTCTTGATCACGCGCGCTCTTACGCTCGGATTGTTAGCCATCATCGCCAGCACGCGCGCGTTGGGCTTGCCTTCGTTGCCCCCGCAGGCGCCGCAATCGAGCGCGGATTCGTAGGGATTGTTTTCCGAGGTACTCCCATGCCCACAGAACAAGACAAGCCGCGCGAATCGTTTGGTCAGTCCCATCATGCGCAAGGCCGTATCCACTGTGAGCACCTGCTCTTCAAGTGTAAACCCGGTCCGCGTGATCCGCTCCTTGTGCCGTGAGGCCGACCGCGCGCTCAAATCGTACTGCCGCTGCAAGCTGTCGATCAGACGATCCTGCGCTTCCGGCGTGAGTCCAGCCTGCGCCGCCGCATCTACGAACGACGGCGCCGGGTCTCCCTGCCCGCTGAGGGCACGCTGCCGCAACCCTTCGACGAGCACGGGCGTGATGCGTGAGCTGCGTAGTCCGATCACTTCTTGAAGCGCCTTTCGCACGATCGCCTGCTGTTCCGCAGCCAACATCTCAGCCGTCTCGGCCGGCGGGAGCTTTGCGACGGTCAGCGTCGTCGCAATGGCAGGAACCATCAGGCGCTGCAGCCACGCTGTCCATCGACGGTAGAGCGCAGGGATAAAGGTCTTGCCGAAAATAGGCAGCCCATAAAACCATCCGAGAGATTCCACCATCACGTACGGCGTCACGACGTTCTCTTTGAGATCGTGCAAGAGCGTGTGACCTGCATGAATCCACCGGGCGCGAATTTCGTGGCGTGAGACCACATGGTCGAGGTAACTCCGGGGGATCTCACGCACTTCGTTCTTCGCGCGCATGATCACCGGGAACTGCTCGGTGTCGTGCTCCTTTCCCCAGGCCCGATACCGGATGAACGCTGCGAAGAATCCAGCGAAGCCATAGGTCTCGTGCGCTCCTACCGATTCAAGATGCCGACGAAAGGGTTCAGACCGCACATCGATACAATAGACCGATTGTGAATAGGGTCGGGCCGGCTCCAATGCGCTGGGCTCTGGGACAGGCTGCGACACAGCCCTATTCATCTGGCCAAGCAGACGAGTGTGGTAGCCGGCCTCAAAGGCGTGAAGCCAGACGGGGCCGTGATCGGACTCAGGGAACGAATCCATCCATGCGAGGATGGTGTTCAAGTCTGCTGGTTCGCTCTCGACAAGTGCGGTCGGATCGATCCCGAGCGCACGCGCCAATCCGAGCAACCGCTTGGCCGCGCCGCGCCGCGCCGCGACTTTCTGGCGAGGAACGACCTCCGTGTGGTAGCGCTCGATCAGATTGCCCCACGTCTTGTCTTTCTGATGGCCCAACCGATCGACTTCTTCGGCATAGAGTGCCGGGAGACGACCGGCAACCCGTTGCCGTCTCAAGTAGTGCTCTTCTGAATTGTTTCGCATGTAGGCGATGACGTTGTCGTAACGACCGTCGATGCCCAGTTCTTCCCGACAGGCTTTCTGCACCAACTCGCGCGCGTACCAGAGGCGAATGGCCAGGAATTTGACAAGACCGACGGGATAGGCCTGCTGCCACACATATTCCCGCTCTTCCGCGCGCCACTTGATGAATCCGGCCCAACCCGGCAACGCAGTCAACTGCAACGACAGATAGTCCTGTCGCAACTCAGCTGGAATCCCGAGCGCATCCAGACTCTCCAGCAGCGCATCTTCGGGATGGTCGGGGAGCCGCGAGATCTTTGTGCCGCTGTCTTCAATCCCGCAGGGAGACCATTCGTGCGCCGCGAGCGCCTTCCATGCGCCGTACAATCCCTTTTCTCGTCCCGGCATGGTCCAGGTCGCGTGCCCTTCGTCCAGAAACGCTTCGCACCATTTGATCAACTGCTCGTTGATCTGACGGACGATCTGCGTCCCGAGCGTGTCGTCGCACCAATGCGAGAGTGTGAGCCAATGTCCCAACGCCGCTTCGTCGCCCTCTACGATCGTGCGAATCCGATCGCCCAGATCCTGAAAGGGGAGGACGGCCTCCAGGCGCCCCGCAACCTGCTCGATCAGCTCATCCAGAGGATCGAAGAGCTCTGCATCGAGCGGCTCCACGGTCGGCGCACAGAGGCCGTCGATCAAACAGGCCTTCAAGACGTCGTCGTGCGAGACCCTGCGCAGTCCGATATTCACGTGGGCATCAGCAGCCAATGGCTTCAAGGCCGCATCGAGATGGTCGACCGTGATTCGGCCCGCACGCACATACCCGCGGTAGGTCTCGCCAGGGAGGTACCCATTCCCTCCCATGAATTGCTTGCCGCGCCGGACGGTTTCCTCGAAAGGCAAATACTCAAGACTATGGAGCGGATTGTGATGCACGAACGTCCGCATCGGCCAATATTGGGCGATGACTTCTCCTGCGAGTTGGACGATCCCTCGCAGCTCCATCCGTCTGGTTTCGATGTTGATCGACGGGGTTACTTGTTCCATGCGAACGGTCCCATGATATCGCTCGGCGAGAGCGCAACGATGTTAGGCCCCAACAGCCCGGCCGGAATCACACCCAGCGCGATGACGATCAGCACGACCATCAGCAGCGCGGCGAACTCCGATTGCTGAAGGTCTGTGAAGGGAAGATCCGGTCGCTGCTGGCCGAAGAGCAATCGTTGCACCGCGTCGAGGATGTACCAGGACGTGGCCAGCCACGCGAGCAGAATGACGAACAATGCGGCTGGGGAGGCGATCGGTGACGTCAGCAGCAAACCCATGAAGCCTGAAAACACCCCAAACGGGGGAAGGCCCATCACCGCCAATGCCATGAGAGACAACAGCACGGCAAACCGCGGCATGGTTGAGGCCAGTCCGCTGACGGCCTGTGGATCCACATCGTCACCATATCTGGTCCGAATGGCCTGCCAGGCGAGCAAGAGCCCACTTGTGCCGAACGATACCGCGCCGACGAACACCGATGCCCAGGCCGTGGTGATCCCTGCCGCAGCGGCAAACCACCACAGCATGGAGAAGAGCGAGAGGCTGCTATAGGCAAGGAGCAACCGCATGCGAGACTGCGCCAAGGCTCTGACGGCGCCGTAGAGTGCGCCGATCACGGCGAGTCCCATGATCGTCACCGCCACGTTGTTCGGCAGCATCGGTGTCACCGTGACGAGGCCGTGCAGACCGACGGCGGGAAAAAGAACAACAATGAAGGAGGGCAAATTGCCCGGCAATCGTGTCAAGGCCGTGAAGTATCCACTGTGAAGCGGGACGAGCGGCAACAGAACCGCACAAGCCAGTACGGAGGCGATGGTGGAGATCGGTGGTTCTGTCATGGCAGACGTCACGGTCGCCACCGCACCCAGACCATAGACACCGATCCCCCACCACGACATCGGCCACAACGCGCTATGGTGCCGGGATAAGAGTCCGATGACCAACCCGAACAATACCAATAGCGCCAACTGGCCCACGACGCCGTGGCTCGCAAGAATGGTCACGCCAAGTCCGAGGAAAACCAACGTCAGGACCCAGGCGGATCGATGGGTCTCGTGGGTCGGTTGTCCGAGAATCGATACACATGCGGCCAGCGGGAGCAGGTAGAGCAACAAGAAGCCTTCCGGAGGCACTGCGAGAAATGGGGACAGTGCAATGGTCGCGCCTAAGCTGATCAGCGTCATGACAATCGCTGTCTGCTTCACGTAATCCGACCGTGACCAGACCGTAAGGCAAAGGAGTGCCCCGATAAACGGGATACTGGCCAGCAGCGTGGTGACGATCTCGTTCATCATCGTTGCGACCACCCCTGCGCGTGCTTGTCGATTCGATGCAGCAGGCGCAGCAGAAATTTCCCTGCGTGCTGATAGGCCTGTTCCACATACAATCGATTCATGAACAAGACATAGAGCCGGATTCTCACCCCATCCACCCACGGCGGCATCCAGACCGAGCGGCCATGGGCGCGCAGGTAGAGGTACAACCAGCCAAGAATCGTCGAGAGGGTCGCGCCGAAAAGGAGCAAGTCGAAAAGCCAGTTCGGCAAATCTGCGGCCTGGAAATACAAGGCGACTTCCGCCGGATTGGGGTACAAAAATGCGGTGAAGGACTCGACGGCGAACAGATACACCAACACGACGAACAGGAGGGTCAGTAACATGGCCGCGGAGACTTTCCATGACGCGACGGCGCGCAGACGCGTCAACGTCAAGATCGCCTGCGACGAGGTCACCCAGATAAAGAACAGGATAATCACCGCACCCTGAGATTCCAGCAAAGGAATACGCAGGACGCCATGGGTCACCAGCAGGATGATGAGCGGAATCGCGAGCGTGGTGAAGAAACCCGTCGACCAGGTGAGTGGAGAAAAATGCTCTTCTTCTTCCCGCTGATCCGCGTGGGGAAACTCCGGATCCTGGCGGGCCTTGTGGATCACATTGCCGCAGTTCAAAAACACGGTGGCCTTGAATAGTCCATGCGCGATGAGATGGAAGACCGCCAGGGAGAACGCGCCCAAGCCGCATTCCATGATCATGTAGCCCATCTGGCCGATGGTGGAAAACCCGAGCGTTTTTTTGATGTCGTTCTGCGTCAACATCATGGTGGCGCCCAGGACCGCCGTGAGCGTGCCGACGACGAGCACCACATGCAGGGTCGCCGGGCTCTGGCCGAAGAGCGGAGCCAGGCGATTGATCAGAAACCCGCCGGCATTGATGATGCCTGCATGCAGCAAGGCGTGCACCGGGGTCGGGGCATAGAGGGATCGTGGGAGCCAGATGAACAGGGGGAACTGGGCCGATTTTCCCATCCCGCCGATAAACAGGAGCAAGGTCACCGCAGTCGCGCCGCTGATCTCGACCCCGGGCAGTAAAGAGAGGGTGGCCGTCGATTCGGCTGCCCGCACGAACAATTCTTGGAATTCCAAGGTGCCATAGAGAAAATGAGCTAGCACAATTCCTGCCAGAAACGCCACGTCGCTTAGCCGCAAGAGGGTAAAGGTTCGAAATGCGCCGTCCAATGTCCCCGCATGCGAGTGGTTATGAGCCAAGACATACAACAGATAGCTCAGGATTTGCCAAAACAGAAACAGCATCATGAGGTTGGCGCTCGAGACCATGCAGAGGAGCACGAAGGTTGTGCCTCCGATCAACGCAAGGTACCGGGGTGCATGCGCGTCCTGATACATGTATCGAATGGAGTAGGTGTAGATGATGCTCCCGACGCCTGAGATCAAGACCATCATGACCGCACTCAGCCGATCGACATAGAAACCAATGGGAAACGCGAACGACCCCACAGATGCTGGATCATACAATCGAAAGGTGATCGGCCCCTGCGTGGCGACGAGGTAGAGGGTCGCAATGGCAAGACAGAATGCCGCACCGATCGGATAAGCCGCGAGCTTCGCACGCTGGGATAGCGTGCGGTCTGGGCCGATCACCACAAGGCATGCGGCTAGGAGAAAGAGTAGCGGAACGCTAAGTACGAGCGACACAAGCACCTCATCACCTCTGGCTTTTAGTCATCCTGTCGCTCTCCGTCCGGGAATCATTCATCACCGGCGCGCTCATCATTAATACGCTGCGTAGACTCGCGTCAAGGACTGGATGGGACAGGAGTCCAAACCAGACCGATCCTGGATTGAAGACCTACTCTCTCGTGTGCAGGCACAGAAAGAACAGCCGCCTCGGCGCAACCCTGTATCATCTATTATTTATTATGGCGCCCTTCGCTTCGCACGGCTGTCAATGCTGCGGATAACGTGTGTGACGGCCCAGCCAAGTCGCTCATTAGCCTGGTCCACATAGAGCCGGTTCAAGAACAGCACATACAAGCGGTGGCGGAGGCCTTCCACCAAGTTCGGCACCCACATCGTCTGGCCGTGGGCTTTGGCATAGATATAGAACCACCCGAGAATGATGACCAGAGCCGTTCCGCCGATGAGACCATCAAAGAGCCATGTGGGGAGCGCTGCCGCCTGGAAGTATGTCGCGACCTCGGCCGGGTTTGGGTAGAGAAATTTGCTGAAGGATTCGACGGCGAACAAGTAATTGAACACCACGAAGAGCAGTATCAGCAGCATTGCGACAGATACCTTCCATGAGGCGACTGCGCGTAGGCGGATAAGAGTCAAGATGGCTTGGGAGGACGTGACCCAGATGAAAAACAGGAAAATCACGGTTCCTTGCGATTCCAACAACGGGATGTGAAGCACCCCGTGTGTCACGAGGAGGATAAGAAGCGGAATCAGCAGCGTGGTTGCGAATCCCGTGAACCAGGTCAGGCGCGAGAACTCCCGTTCTTCCGCATGAGGATCCGCATGGGGGGATGCCGGCTCCTGGCGAGCCTTGTGGATCACGTTACCGGAATTCAGGAACATCGTGGCCTTGAACAGTCCATGGGCGATCAGATGAAACACCGCCAGCGAGAAGGCGCCTAATCCGCACTCCATGATCATGTAGCCCATCTGGCCGATCGTCGAAAAGCCGAGTGTGTTCTTAATGTCGTTCTGGACTAACATCATGGTCGCGCCAAGGACCGCCGTGAGTGCGCCGACCACAAGCGCCACATGCAGTGTGGTCGGGCTCAAACCAAAGAGCGGGGCTAAGCGATTAATGAGAAATCCGCCGGCATTAATAATCCCCGCATGCAGCAGCGCTGTCGCGGGTGTTGGCGCATACAGATAGCCGGGGAGCCAGATGAATAGAGGAAATTGCGCCGACTTACTCATGGCTCCGATGAACAGGAGCGAGGTCACCGCGGTTGCCCCACTGATCTCGATCCCCGGCAGAAGAGGCACGGTGGCTGTCGATTCGGCTGCCCGCGCGAACAATTCTTGGAATTCCAAGGTGCCGTAGAGAGAATGAGCCAGCACGATCCCGGCTAGAAATGCCACGTCGCCGACCCGCAAAAGGGTAAAAGTTCTGACAGCTCCTCTGCGCGTGGCATCATGGGAGTGATTGTGGGCGAGCAAATAGAGTAAACAGCTGATAACTTGCCAGAGCAGGAACAGCATCATGAGGTTGGCGCTCGAAACCAAGCAGAGCAGCACAGAGACCGTAAAGCCGATGAGTGCTAGAAACCGGCGATCGTGGTGATCCTGATAGAGGTGGCCGATGGAATAGGTGTAGATGATAGTACCGACACCGGAAATGAGCACCATCATGACCGCGCTCAAGCGGTCGATATAGAGACCCATGGGAAATGTCAGGGGTGCGAGAGAGGCAGGGTCATAGAAACGAATGGTGATGGGCCCCTCTGTCGCCACCAACCACAGAGTCGCCATGGCGCCGAGAAAAGCTGTGCCGATGGGGCAGGCCGCGATTTTGGCCCGCAGATTCCTCGATCCCTCATCGCCTACGAGCACGATGAGCGAGGCGAGGAGCGGGAGCAAGGGGACTAGGATGACAGCAAACATCGGTCCCTCATCATGTTCACAGTATGATTTCTAGCAAGGGTGCAACATTCTGTCGGCACGCGAGAGCCTCTTCCTTCGGCACGTGTAGCACCACGAGAGTATCGCTCCAGCAGCCTACAGGCTGCTGGAGCATCCTGCTAAAAACACAAAAGCCAACCGGCATGCTCGACAACTCATCGAGGCAACTCCAGTTGGCTTGTACTACAACCAGCCATTCCGTCGAATTGCTGGTCGCCCTACGGCCCTTGTCTCTCGAACGGCGTTCCACCTGTCTGTGAACACCCACAGAACCGGAGGCAGCGCTGACCACGAAGCCCAGTCCAATCAATAATACGATTCGTTGATCGGCGTCAAGCTCCGGGAAGCATTTGGTTCTCTTACCCGTCACGCAATGGTCCGAAAGCCCTAGGCGCAGAAATAGGGTGAGCAAAGGCCGTATGTTTGCGCTTGTTCGGGCAAGCGTGTGTCCCTATAATCCCGCACTCGTAGGATGCTAAAACCATCCGTCTGCACCAGAACGTTTAGGCGGCTTCCTTCACACCTTGACCCCGGTCTCATCCTGCTAGACCGGACGACAGGCCAGGATAAATCGACTCAATCAGATAAGGACATCGCATGGAAAACGCCATCCGTAACGCCATCATCAAGTTTGAACAAGAATTCATGGGCCGCGGACCGGATGAAGTGCGCGCGTTTATCGTGCGGGATCTCGTCGTGGTCCGGCTCAAGGGGGTGCTGACCCCAGCCGAACGTCAGCTGGCGAAAACGGTGGAAGGCGTCGATATGGTGAAGCGATTGAGGCAGAACTTGATCGCGCTAGGCCGTGACAAGCTCTGCGAGCAAGTGAGCGAAATCACCGGCGCGAAAACCCTTGCGCTCTTTACCGATATCGATGTGCAAATCGGCGAACGAGTGTTCGTGTTCACGCTCGATCGCGACATCCAGAACGGAACCCGATAGGGCGCACTAGCAGGCTGCGGAAAAACTCGGTTGATGCCAAAATATGGCCGAAATTTCCGTACGGTACTAACGCCAGAATCACTTCAGGATGCTCAAAAAGGCTGTCCAGCAAGGCCGCAGCGAGCGAAGAGGCGAGGCGTACGCTTCGGTACGTTGAG
>SWDP01000037.1:22186-31680 GCA_005116885.1 Nitrospira sp. | reverse complement strand
CTGGAAACCCTCTCCTTCGATAACTCCTATGCTCGACTGCCCGAAGCGCTCTCTGCCAAGCTGAACCCGACTCCGTTTTCCGAGCCTCCACATCTCGTCAGTTTCAACCCCGCAGCAGCAGCACTCATCGATCTCGATCCGGAGCAAGCGACCCGGCCTGAATTTGCCGCAGTATTTGGTGGCAGCATGCTTGCCCCGGGGATGGAGCCGTTGGCGATGCTGTACTCCGGCCATCAGTTCGGCGTCTATGTGCCGCAGCTGGGAGACGGGCGGGCGATTCTCCTTGGCGAAGTACGGAACGACCGGGGCGAGAAGTGGGACCTCCATCTGAAAGGGGCGGGGCTGACGCCATTCTCGCGAGAGGGAGATGGCCGCGCAGTGCTACGTTCAACCATCCGGGAGTATCTGTGCAGCGAAGCGATGTTTGGCCTTGGCATTCCGACGACGAGGGGGCTTTGCATCGTCGGTAGCGACCACCAAGTCTATCGCGAGCAGATCGAAACCGGCGCAATGCTCGTGCGGATGGCGCCGTCTCATGTGCGGTTCGGTTCGTTCGAGATCCTCTATTATCGGAAGCAGCACGAACAGCTCAAAGTCCTGGCCGACTATGTGATCGCGCAGCACTACCCTCATCTCGGCGATGCGTCGGACCGGTATGTACGGTTTTTCTCCGAGGTCGTCGAGCGCACCGCGAGGCTGATTGCGCAATGGCAGGCCGTCGGCTGGGCGCACGGAGTGATGAACACCGACAACATGTCGATCCTGGGGATCACACTCGACTACGGCCCGTTCGGCTTCATCGACGACTACGATCCCGGATTTATCTGTAACCACTCCGACCACAATGGACGCTATGCCTTCAATCAACAACCCTATATCGGCCTCTGGAATCTCAGCTGTCTAGCGCAAGCCCTCCTCCCGTTGGCTCAGAAGGAAGAGTTGAAGGCCGCGCTCGACCGCTACACCCCGCTGTGCGAGGGACGGTATATGGAATTGATGCGGGCGAAGTTCGGGCTCATCGAGACGAAGGAAGAAGATGCGCCGTTGATCCAAGACTTCTTGTCACTGATGCATCTACACCATGTCGATTACACGAGCGTCTTTCGAGCATTGGGCTTGTTTCAGACCGGGACTGAATCGCTGAATGAATCGCTCCGCGATGTCTTTGTGGATCGCGCATCTTTCGATCAGTGGGCTCGTCGGTACACACATCGGCTGTGCGAAGAGGGAAGTCGAGATGAGGACCGTCTGATACGCATGAACCGCGTCAATCCCAAGTACGTGCTCCGGAATTATTTAGCCCAGACCGCGATCGAGAAGGCTCAGAAGAAGGACTACTCCGAGATCGATCGGTTACTCACGCTGCTGCACGATCCGTACAGGGATCAAGCAGGTATGGACGCCTATGCGGCTCCGCCTCCCAACTGGGGCAAACATCTGTCCGTGAGTTGTAGCTCGTAGCCGATTCCCTTCTTGCAGTCTCCCTCGTTGTCTGTTGTACAGTGGCGGCACCAGTCTCACGGGAGTTGAACCGGCGGCCGTGTTCTACGGCTGACCACGGAAACGGATCGTTCTATCGATGGCAAAAAAAGGATCTGGCGACTCAAAAATTGCGATGGCCGGCGCGCTCGCGCTTGTGCTGGGCATTGCCGGCGTGGTCATGGTGCAACAGCCCTTGAAGAGCACCAGGCCGCCCTTGATGGGGGGCGAGCTCAAGCCGCAAGTCACAGAAGGTGTGGCCCGAGCCAGGTTGTGGGAGGACCCTCTTGAGGCCGCGCGCCGTGTGGCAAAATTTGACGGCGAGATCAAGTCGGCTGCCAGGGATCTGAAGGATGACGTCGATCGGGTCAGAGCGATCCGCCAGGAGCTGGATGACAAAATTGACCAGAACCCGAAGCAGCCCATTACCGTCCTTCTCGTCACGACGGAAGGTGGATCGTCCGGGGAAAGTAGGGAGACCCGCCTTCGGGATCGATACGCAATTGGCTCCGCCCTCGGCACGGCCTGCTATGTCCCGCAAAATGACGATCAACTCTCCTACGTCGAATGGCGGGATCAGGCAGGCACAAGCCAAGTCCTGCCGTACGAGTGGTACCGGGAAGGGCAGCGGAAGTGTTCGTCCGAAAAAACCTGGGCGCAGGGTGTGCTCGTTTTGTGGGTCAGCAGTGAAATCACCGGTGACCACCCCATCGGCACTCTGCAGAGACTGGTGCAGTCCATCCTCTGTCAGGAGAGCGCGATCAGAGGTCATGCCTGCCAGACAAGTCGTGACGGCATGATATTGCTGGACCTGAAAAGAGAAAGGCACGTGCGCTTCAAGATCCTCGGACCACGGAGTTCCTCGGCCTTCCGGAACCTGCTCGAGGAGGCCGTCAGCACTCTCCAAGGGCGCGAGGATCACCTGATTTGGGCGAACGCAGGCGGTCGCGTGGAACTGTACTCGCCTTGGGCCACGACCTCGCCAAGGCTTCTGACGCATGAGCTGACTGTGACGGCTAAGCCGCCACAGTCCACGGAGTGCGTCTCGTCCGATCCGAACCAGGAGAAACTCTGTTGGATTCTGCTGCGTGCCGGCATCGAGCTCAAACACACTATTGGATCAGACGATCAGCTCTTAAGCGCCTTGACCCAGGAACTGGAACGTCGTCGGGTGAAGTTTGAGCGGGACGCCGTGATTCTCATTTCAGATTGGGACTCATTCTACGGTCGGGTTCTGCCGGTCGAATTCACTGCCGCTGTCTGCCATCGTGTTGCCCATCGGTCTGAGGCGGAAAATCACACCATCCCCGCGGAACGGTTGGCCCGTATTCAAGCGGCTTGCCCCACGCTCGATCAGGCGGTCGATCTCCAAGTAAGAGACCCCATAGAGGCGAGAAGGCTCGGCCTGTACGTGTGGCGATACAGCTACCTCCGCGGGCTTGATGGAGAAATCCCCGGTGGAGACAGGGCCGACGCAACCAAAGGGGGCGGCTCGAAGGCGATGAAGAACGCGCTGTTCGATACCAGGGTTCTCGAGCGGCCGGTCGGCACAGGCCAGTTCGATTACGCGCAACGGCTGGCAGACCGCATCGAGCGGGATATGGCCGAGGTGGCCGCGGGGGATAATAACCAGAATCCGGTCGCCGCCATCGGAATCCTCGGCAGCGATGCGTACGATGCGCTGCTCATCCTGCAAGCGATGCGTGACCGATTTCCCGGCGCGGTGTTCTTTACCACCGATCTCGATAGCCGGTTGGTCTATGCAGACGAGTATCGCTGGACGAGGAATCTCGTGACGGCCTCCCACTACGGCTTGGAATTATACGGCAGGTTGCAGCGCGACGTGCCCCCCTTCCGAAGCAGCTATCAAACGTCGGCATACTTCGCCACACTCCAAGCCGTAGGGCATGTCAGACCGCTGGCCACCTGCCCGCCCAGCGACACCAGCCAGTCGAATTCGCAGAATGGAACGGCCCTATCACCCTGCGGGTACAAGGCGAACTTGACGGCCGACTCTGTGTGGTTCAGCGCAGCCGAGCTTCCTCGTTTGTACGAAGTCGGTCGGCACGGCGCGGTCGATGTCACGGTCGGTGCAGTCGAACAGGGCTATACCCTGCATGCACCCCGGGTAGACCTCTCTGAAGAATCGCCCCAAACGAATGGCCGACGACCCCAATCCGGCGTCATTTACGGAAGTGTCGGCTTGATCTATGTGATCGGGTTCGTTCTCTTATGGACCAAGCCAACGTCCAACCGCTGGTTGACGGCGCATTCAGGGATCCTCGTGCTGAGTGCCCTGTGCGCGTTCGGCCTCGCCTTCTTCGTCGACCGCTTTGCGCTCGATGTGGTCCTGAAGGAACATGACCAAGGCGAACCCTTTTATTGGCTGGAAGGAGTCAGCCTGTGGCCGACTGAAATTCTGAGGGGACTCGCCATGCTGTTGGCGCTCGGATTTCTGGTCAAAGCCTCGCGGGATCTCAAGTCGAATCTTGAAAGTATGTCGGAGCAGTATGGCTTTACCTCTCAGGCTGGGGAGGCCAAAACTAAAGGGTGGAGACGCTACATCATGACGGCGCAGTGGGTGTTATCCCCTCGTGAACTGCACAGAGACGAGCACGTGGGAAACTCGTGGAGTCTCTACCGGGAAGCCAGCTCAGGGATGCATCGCCTCCCGCGCATTCTGCTGCTCGTGACAGTCTACGCCGTGTCATGGGGGCTTCTGTGGAAGGTCATGGGGGCCGAGGACTTTACGGGACCATGCCGCGGCACATTCAGTTGCCGTCTGGATGAAGTGTTCGCCCTGGCCAGCTATCTGTGCGCAGCCGTCCTCAATCTGTTCGTGTTCGAAGCGGTGCTTCTCTGTAGACGTTGGATCGGCTCTCTCGCACGGGCGACAGAGGGCTGGCCCCAGAAGGTCACGGATAGCCTGAAATTACGGTCCGTCGAGAATGTATCCAAGGCCCGTGAATTGATGAAGATCGAACTGATCGCGCAACGGACCGAAGTGGTCAACCGCCTGGTACGGTATCCCTTCATCGTACTTCTCATCATGATGGTGGCTCGCAACCACTATTTCGACAACTGGGATTTCCCCCTCACAATGGTCGTGGGGTGGGGGATCAACGTGGCGCTGGCGGTCGCGGCAGCACTGCTGTTGTACCGGGCGGCGGAAGAAGCCCGTGATGCAGGACTGGCGCGGCTCAATCAGCAGGTTTTCCAGGGACTTGATGGCGGGTCGGCACGCGATGCCGACGTCAAACTAACCCGTCAGGTCATCGAGGACATCGAGGCCGTGGGCCAGGGAGCCTTTGTTCCCATATGGCGGCAGCCAGTGGTCGAATCGTCGTTTTACGGACTGCTGGCCCTCCTCCAATACCTGTACCTGAGCTAATCCTGTAGCCGATCGCGATATGATATGCGCATAGCTCAACTCGGAGATCTCACTGTTCGCCTTTCCGGTGGCACAGATGGCAAAGGCGGAGGCAACGGTCCTGTCGTCATCCTCCTGCACGGGTTCGGCGCGCCGGGGAACGATCTTGTGCCGCTGGCCGACGTCCTGGACGTACCGAGGGGAACGAGGTTTGTCTTCCCCGAAGACCCGCTCTCGTTGAGCTTTGGACCGAGGGATGCGCGCGCCTGGTGGCTCATCGACATGGCGCGCATGGCCCAGGATCAAGCGGCAGGCCGGCCCCGCGATCTCTCGAACGAGATTCCCAAAGGCCTCGCCTCGGCGCGCGACACGATGCTGGCATTCCTCAAAGAAATCGAGCACACATTCGTCGCAGATCCGCGCAAAACGGTACTGGGAGGATTTTCCCAAGGCGCCATGCTGACGTGCGATGCCATGCTCCATACAGATCGTCCCTATGCGGGACTTGTACAGCTCTCCGGTAATTTGTTAGCGCAGCCAATCTGGAATTCCCTCATGCCGAAGCGCAAAGGCCTGCCGGTCTTCCAAAGCCATGGAATGCAGGACGAGATCTTGCCCTACGTGGGAGCGTCGCGACTTCGCGACGCACTGAGCCAGTCCGGTCTTGCGGTCGAATGGCACAGGTTCCGCGGCGGGCACGAAATTCCAGAACCAGTCCTTCAACGACTCGGTGTCTTTCTCACAAAGGTGCTGACTAACCCGCATGATTGATGAAGCTTCTGCTGCAAGCGCGGATACGCGGCTGCGACGGGCAGTCTCGCCGCTCACCCCTTCGACATACTGCACGAGTATGCCTCAGGACTTCACGCCTCCGAGTGCCCGTCTCGCGTCGCGGCTGCACGCGTTCGCGACGAACCATCATGCCAAGACAGTTGCTCAGGGTTTCACGGCTCCGAGTGCCCGCCTCGCTTCGCGTCTGCACGCTTTCGCAACAAACCGTCATGAATAATGCGGGTGAGTGGAAATATTCGACAGATCCAGGGTAAGGTGTCACCCGGTCCATTGCACAGAAAAGAGATCAGCCATGTCATCATCACGACAACATAATAGCGGGCCGGATTCAGATGGTCCTGACGTTCCTGAACCGTCCCATGCGGAGCGGGCCAAGACGCTTGTGTACTTACAGTCAACGGGTAGTCTCTCGACACTCTCACGCAAGCAGCCTGGCTGGCCCTTCGGGTCGGTGATGCCCTATGGGTTGGACGACGAGGGGCAGCCGGTTTTTCTGATCAGCACGATGGCAATGCATACGCAAAATCTCCTGGGTGATCCACGGGCCAGCTTACTCGTCACACCGCCTGAGAGCCGCAGCGATCCGCTGGGTGCGGCCAGGGTGACATTGATGGGGTCGGCGACCAAGGTGCCGGAGGAGGAAGCCGTCGCGGTTCGCGAACGCTACCTGGCACGCCATGCCAATGCCTCCTATTGGGTGGACTTCCAGGACTTTGGGTTTTTCCGCATGGCGCTGACGGAGATCTATTTTGTCGGGGGATTCGGGTCGATGGGTTGGGTCATGCCGGACGACTACGCAGGGGCGGCCGTGGACCCGCTCGCGGACGAGGCCTCGAACCTCATCCGTGAATTCAATACAGAGCAGGCGGATACGTTGCTGCTACTGGCTCGTGTGTTCGGCAATGTGGAGGCGCAGCAAGCGACGGTGACGGCATTGGATCGGTTGGGTTTTCACCTTCGGCTCACCACGCCAGGCCGAATGCAGGGTGGGCGAGTGGCCTTTCCCAATCCCGTCCGCAACGCGCCGGAAGCCAGGGCCGGCCTTGCCGGCTTGGCCGTTCAGGCGAACGCGGGCTATCAGGCTCTGCATTCGCTGTAGTAGGTGCGCGCACAGGTTCCTGTGAGTATCCGGCACGATTGTTCTTTTCAATTCACCAGTTCATCACTAGGTAGGGGAATGCATGGCGACTACAAACGATAAACAAGTTATTTTCTCACTCGTCAATGTCGGCAAGGTCTATCCGCCGAAGAAGCAGGTGCTGCGCGAGATCTATCTCGGCTTTTATTTAGGTGCGAAGATCGGCGTGTTGAGCCTCAACGGATCGGGCAAGAGTTCGCTGCTCAGGATCATTGCTGGGACCGATCCGAATTACACAGGAGAGATCACACGCTCGAAGGGCTACAGCGTCGGCATCCTGGAACAGGAACCGCAGCTCGACCCGGACAAAACTGTGAAGGAAATCGTCGAAGAGGGCAAGAAAGAACTCGTGGCGATGCTGCACGAATATGATGCCGTCAGCAACAAGATGGGCGAGGCGACGCCCGATGAATTGGAAAAGTTGCTCGAAAAGCAGGCGCAGCTGCAAGAGAAAATCGAAGCGGCAAACGGATGGGAATTGGAGAACGTGCTTGATCTCGCCATGGATGCGCTACGTTGTCCGCCACCGGATGCGAAGATCGGGGTGCTCTCAGGCGGCGAAAAGCGCCGGGTGGCCCTCTGCCGCCTCATGATCCAGGAACCGGATATTCTCTTGCTCGACGAACCGACAAACCATCTGGATGCTGAATCGGTGCAATGGCTGGAGCAGCATCTTCAGCAATACAAAGGCACGGTCATCGCTGTGACGCACGATCGTTACTTTCTCGACAACGTCGCCGGCTGGATTCTCGAACTCGATCGTGGCCATGGCATTCCGTTCCAGGGAAACTACACCTCCTGGTTGGAGCAGAAGCAGGTACGGCTGGAAAAAGAAGAAAAGGCCGAATCGAAGCGCCGCAAGTCGTTGGAGCATGAGTTGGAATGGATCCGCATGTCGCCGAAAGCCCGTCAGTCGAAAGGCAAGGCGCGGCTTAACCGCTATGAGGAATTGGTCAATCAGAAACAGGACGAGCAGGCCGCAGATTTGGAGATCTACATTCCACCTGGCCCACGGCTGGGTGATGTGGTCGTCGAATGCACTGGCGTCAGCAAAGCCTATGGCGATAAGGTCCTCTATGAAAATGTGAACTTCAGCCTCCCCAAGGGCGGAATTGTCGGCGTGATCGGCCCGAACGGCGCCGGTAAGACGACGATGTTCCGCATGATCATCGGGAAAGAGAAGCCGGATGCGGGCACGATCAAGATCGGTGAGACGGTCACGCTGGGCTACGTGGACCAGGACCGCAGCCTGGATCCGAGCAAATCCGTCTACGACATTATTTCTGAAGGCCACGAGACCATTATGCTCGGCAAGACCGAAGTCAATGCCAGGGCCTACTGTGCCAGGTTCAACTTCGCGGGCTCCGATCAACAGAAGAAGGTGAAGGATATTTCAGGCGGTGAACGCAACCGTGTGCACCTGGCTCGCATGTTGAAAGAGGGGGCGAACCTCATCATCCTCGACGAGCCGACCAACGATCTCGACATCAACACCTTGCGCGCCCTGGAAGAAGGATTGGAACGTTTCGCCGGTTGCGCGGTCATCAGCAGTCACGACCGCTGGTTTCTGGACCGGATCGCGACTCACATCATGGCGTTCGAAGGCGACAGCAAGGTGGTCTGGTTCGAAGGGAACTACAGCGAGTACGACGCGGACCGGAAGAGGCGCTTGGGCAAGGAAGCCGATCAGCCGCACCGGATTAAATACCGGAAGCTGACGCGTTAGAGAGTGACTCACGATGGCACCTCGCGCGATCATCACCGGGGCTGCGGGATTGATCGGGCAGTATCTGGTGAAGACCGCTCCTCGATGGGCTCCCGGTTGGTATGTCCAGGGGCTGTC
The DNA here is from genome assembly GCA_005116885.1 of Nitrospira sp. Lineage (GTDB taxonomy): Bacteria > Nitrospirota > Nitrospiria > Nitrospirales > Nitrospiraceae > Palsa-1315. The sequence continues at coordinate 23,058 of SWDP01000037.1, read as the reverse complement.
CCGCGCGGAGCTTGAACTGACCGAAACCTCGAAGGTCACCGCGCACATTCATGCGCTGAAGCCCGACCTCCTCATCCATTGCGCCGCGCTCAGTCGAACCAAGGCCTGCGAGCAAGATCCCGCCCAAGCTCGCCGCGACAATGTAGACGTGACGGCGCACCTTGCGCAACTATCACAGAACATTCCCTTCATTTTCCTATCCAGCGGGGAAGTCTTCGACGGGAAGACCGGCGGGTACGGCGAATCAGATGAGCCGAACCCGATCAACGTGTACGGCCAAACCAAGCTCGAAGCCGAGCGAGTGGTGTTGCAGAATCCCCAACACACGGTGGTTCGGATCGTGCTGACGTCTGGAACGGCACAGAACGGCGATCGAAGTTTTGTGGAAGATATGTGCCGGACTGCCAAGGCCGGCAAGGATGTGACGCTCTATGCCGATGAGTTTCGTTGCCCACTTCCAGCCTCGGTCATTGCCCGAGCCTGCTGGGAACTCGCCGATCGTCGGCAGCCGGGCCTCTATCACCTCGGTGGGAGCGAACGGCTCTCGCGCTGGGAAATCGGTGAAGCCTTGTTGCCTTGGTATCCAGAGTTGAAAGGCCGGCTGGTGAAAGGCTCGGCACGGAACCACATTGGGAGTCCCCGTCCCGCCGACCTCTCGCTCCGCTGCGACAAGATCCAACGACTCCTGTCGTTTCACATTCCAGGGTTTCGTGAATGGCTCACCGGAGGCTCATCCCGAGGCTCAGACCTGTGGGATTATCCCGATGATCGTGCGTGAAACGTGAACGATAGGGACCGGAACATCGTTCACAATGAACCCTGCGGGTTAGGCAGCCATCGCGCGAGGGCTGCAAATAGATCCTCTCGATTGA
>SWDP01000037.1:13741-22086 GCA_005116885.1 Nitrospira sp. | reverse complement strand
AGGCATACTCGTGCAGTATGTCGAAGGGCTGAACGGCGAGACTGCCCGTCACAGCCGCGTATCCGCGCTTGCAGTAGAAGCTTCATGAATCATGCGGGCTAGCTTCGGGCTCGATCCAGAAACCGATTCAGCCTCGCCCGCGACGTGTCGCTTATCGTTTGGATCTCCCACCCAGCATCGCATCCGGAAGACCAGCGAACGATCGCGGACTCGATCAAGAGGTACTTGGACTCTCCTTTACCCGGAGGCAATTCGATATACACCGGCATCACCATTCCCTGTGTCACCGGACGGTCTCCCGTCGCTCGCCAGCCGGATACCGACAGATCCCAGAGATGCCCTTTCCCGCGGAAACCCTCGCCATGATACATAAAGGGATGCCGGGTCGAAATGCGCTGCCCCGCTCGAACGGCATAGTTCTTTGCCACCTTACCCTCCCCGGTAATTGCGCTTCTTTGGACGGCGTCTCCTTCAACTATAGCAGGGTCATTCTAAGCCGCCACTACGGAGAACCCGGGTCGCACTGTGATCGGAAGACGTGCGTGGGGGGCAGGGATGTCCGGGTAGGACCCGCCCGCATGAAGCATGAGGTTTCTGCTGCTACACGGCTACGACGAGTCGTCTCGCGAGGCAGCTGCGCGCGTGTGCGGCAAACTTTCATACATCATGCGGCTAGGAACCGGTGTTACTTGAGTGCGGCAAGACGGGCGCGTGCGGTTTCTGCCTGTGGGCTGGAAGGGTGGGACCGGACGATCTCTTCGTATAATTGCTTCGCGTGGACGACGTTGTGTTGTCGCTCTTCGAACTCGGCGGTCTTGAGCAACTCCTGAGACGTATCCCCGCTGCAGGCAACCAGGACCAAACAGACCACCACCGCCCCTATCAGGACGCTCAAAAAGTCCGCCAGCAGCGTTCTCGCATCGCTCAGAGGCTCAACGTACCGAAGCGTACGCCTCGCCTCTTCGCTCGCTGCGGCCTTGCTGGACGGCCTTTTTGAGCATCCTGAGGGTACTTGATGTCTTAGCTCCATCTGTAATATTTCCACGGTGTTTACAGACGAGTCGACTCCGATGGATCAATCCCATAGCGGGGTGACGCGATGGCTTCGCTTCGACAATGCGGACAGCGGCTTGGGCTTGTCAGACGGCGGCGATCACGAAAGACAAAGCTACAGTCCTGGCAACGTGCCGGGTCCAGAATGAATCGCCTCGTCTTATCGCGTGCCACAGTTTTCACGACGTGCGCCAGATGCTCCTCGACCTGTCGCTCACGAATACCCAACATCTGTGCCAATTGATAAGACGAGCGCCTCGTGCCCGTGATCGCCTCGATGATCCGTTGACGGGGTGTCTGTTCGGAAGGCAACATGATACGGTATCGTAGGGAATCGTGTGAGAAAAACCAAGGTCACGGTCGCCTGTTTCAGACAAGATGAGTTGAACGACGCCGACGTCTCTGCCAGGATACCGCCACTATGCCCGGTCATTCTATTCCGCATCAGGACGAACTCGCAGAACTCGCACTGAAACGCGTGGTGGCCTCCGGAGCCGACTACGGCGATATCCGACTTCTCGACAGCACGACCCAGACGATTCGCGGCGAAGACCGTCGCATTGCGTCCATTCGAGACGCGCAGGACAGCGGGTTCGGGATCCGCGTGCTCTATCATGGCGCCTGGGGCTTTGCGGCCAGCTCGGTACTGTCACTGGAAGAAGCCCCGCGCGTGGCTGACTTGGCGATCGATATTGCCAAAGGCTCCGCATCCCTTGCACGTGAACGGGTGAAACTCGCCGATGAGCCGGTCCATCGAGACCGGATCGTGACCGCAAGGCGAATCGATCCATTTGCCGTAACCCTCGACAAGAAAACGGCGCTGCTCCTCGAGACCATGGAGTCTGTACATCGTCAACCCGGCATTGTGCGGAGCAGTGCCAGCCTGTGGGCTCGTCGCGACCGTAAACTGTTTGTCTCGACCGAAGGGTCGCGCCTGGAATTCGACCTCCTGGCTCTGAGCGGCGATTTCGATGCCACAGCGATTCATGACGGACGATTTGCCTCGCGGAGCTTCAATACACCGCATCTTCGGATGGGCTATGAATTGATCGACGACGCCAATTTCCTTGCCGTAGCCCCACGCATCGCATCTGAAGCCGTCGAGAAGGTGAAGGCGCCGACCACAGATCCCGGGCAGTATGATCTCGTCCTCGACCCGGAGCATCTGTCGCTCACCATGCACGAATCCTGTGGCCATCCAAGCGAGCTCGATCGTGCGCTGGGATATGAGGCCAACTATGCCGGCACCAGTTTTCTTACGACCGACACACGAGGAACCTTCCGATACGGCTCTTCGCATGTGAATCTCGTGGCCGATAACTGCGAACCTGAGACCCTCGCTGCCACTGGCTACGACGACGATGGCGTGACCTGCCAGCAGTGGGACATTGTGCGCAACGGGATCTTCGTCGGCTATTGTACGAACCGCGAGGTCGCGCCGAAAATCGGCGAGACGCGCTCGCGCGGCTCCAATCGTGCAGACAGCTGGGGTACCGTCCCGATCGTGCGTATTGCCAACATTGGACTTGAGCCAGGCTCCGCCACCCTCGACGAGCTGCTCGCCGATGTCACACGGGGCATCTACATCGAAGGCCACGGATCCTACAGTATCGATCAACGACGGTATAACTTTCAGTTCGGTGGTGATGCATTTTGGTTGATCGAGAATGGGAAGCGGACCCACATGGTTCGTGATGTCATCTACCATGGAATCACGCCTGAATTCTGGGGCAGCTGCGACGGAGTCGCCGATCGGTCACACCGCCGGCGATATGGGTTCATTACGTGTGGAAAAGGTCAGCCGGCCCAATCGGGCTGGATGACCCACGCGGCCTCCCATGCGCGGTTTCGCAAGGTCAACGTCATCGGAGGGCAGGCGGGTTCATGAGTACGACGAATCACAAGACGTGGCCAAAGTTGACGAACCAGGATGAGTTCCGATTTCTTATGGAGTTGGTGCTGAACCGTTCGACCGGCGATCACACGCTGGTATCGTTGCATGATCAGCAGAGCGGAACGACGCGGTTTGCGAACAATCAGATCGTCCAGAACGTCGATATGAGGCGTGGGTCTTTGAGTGTGACGGTGGCGTTCGGACAGCGGCACGGCACCGCAAGCACCACAGACTTTACCGCTGGAGCGGTGCAAGAGACTGTCGCCAGAGCGACGCACATCGCAGAGCGATCACCGGACGATCCGGAATACCTCCCGCCGGTGGAACCACAACACTATGTGACGACTCCTACCGCACGACCCGAAACTGCCTTCGCAGGGCCGTCCCGCCGGCTGGAATATACCAGCGAAGCGATCGGGCAATGTCGGATGGAAAACCTGGGCGCAGCAGGAATCGTGTCGTCATCGATGGCGACAGTCGGCGTGGCCGCAAGCACTGGACTCTTTGCCCATGAAGCACGGACCGATGCACGATTCAGCCTGACGGTTCAGACCGGCGACGCCACCGGCTGGAGCGCCGCCGCTCATCGGTCCATCGATCATCTGAAGGTCCAGGAGCGGACACTCACCGCGATCGATAAAGCCAAGCGGGGCCTGGAGGTGCGCGAGCTGCCGCCGGGTCGCTATACCGTCATTCTTGAGCCGGCTGCCGTCGCAGGACTATGGTACTCGCTGCTCTGGGCACTCGACGCGAAATCATACGAGAAAGATACGAGTGCATTGTCGGGGAAATTGGGCCGGCGGATCGTCGACACACGACTGACGTTTCGTAATGTGCCGGCGCACGAGGACCTCCTCGGTATCGGATTCACCCCAGACGGGTTGCCCACTGTGGCATCCGACTGGATTACCGACGGAGTACTCACGCAGCTTTCCTATGATCGGTTCACGGCGAAGTCGCGTGGAATCGATAAAATTCCTACGCTCGATGCCCCCTGCCTCTCAGCCAGTGGATCACCCCTGCCGATGCTACAAGACATGATCAAGCACACGGAACGCGCCATCCTCGTGACAAACTTTTGGTACATCAGAACAGTCAATCCAACCGAGCTCACTCTGACCGGCATGACGAGAGACGGCACGTTTCTCATTGAGAACGGGGCCATTGTATCGGCGGTGAAAAACTTTCGCTTCCACGAAAGTCCTCTGCGAGTGTTCAACCGGATCGAGGCTTTCACTAATCCCACTGAAGCCATCACGTCCGAAACCGGCAAGCTTCTTGTGCCGGCGATGACACTCAGCGACTTCAATTTTTCCAGTGTCACTCGATTCTAACGTTCGTCAGCCATGAGGGATACTTTCCCATCCATTTGTTGACTCGAGGGGAACTCACGGGTAGACAAGAGAGGGGGGGGACATACATGGATATGATGAAATGGTGTCTGATGACTGTGCTGGGAGTGAGTCTGTTCGTGGCCGGTTGCAACGGGACGAGAACCTCGGGGCAAGAGGACCTTGGGCAAGGGATCGTGCGGGGGACGCTTGGCGCCCAATTGGCCGACGATGGGCGTCTCCCCATTCCACCACATCTCGTGGCGTTAACCGGCCAGGTGACGGCGGTGGAGGGCGGCGCCTATGTGATTCGAGAGGCCAGCGGCATCGAGCAGCGCGTGGCACATGACGAAAATACTCGAATCGATCGACCCGCTCACGTCGGGGACCGAATTGAAGCCTATATCGATCACAAAGGGCGTGCGGTGCTTATTCAAAACATCGATCCGCGCGAACGAGTGCGGTAAATCAAGCACGGGAAGGAGAACGAGCTTCATGTGGGTGAGGAGAGGATCGATGGTTGCCACGCGCTTGGTTATCGGTATCGCCTGTTGGCTCATGATGTGCTCGCCGTCGCACGCTGCGCCTGCCGATCAGACTGATGCACCGCCGCTCTTCGATAACCTCGGCGCCCTCCACCATCCCATCACCACCACATCGGAACAGGCCCAACGGTATTTCGATCAAGGGCTCCGACTCGTGTATGCCTTCAATCATGAAGAAGCGATCCGGTCGTTTGAGGCGGCAATCCAACAGGATCCTCAGGCGGCGATGCCCTATTGGGGGGTGGCGCTGGCACTCGGCCCCAACATCAATAGCGCCATGGGGAAGAAAGCCGAACATCGGGCCATTGACATGATCCAGAAAGCTCGACGACTGGCCGACCGCACCAAGCCAGAAGAGCAGGCCTACATCGAGGCGTTGGCCGCACGGTATGTGAGTCGGAAAGCCTCCAAGCGCAAAGGACTCGATGAAGCCTACACGAAGGCCATGCGATCGGTGGCGCAGCGATTCCCGGAAGACGATGATGCGGCCACGCTGTTTGCGGAAGCGCTGATGGATTTGCGGCCTTGGGATTTTTGGAAACCGGATGGGCAACCGCAGCCTGGCACAGACGAGATCATCACGACGCTCGAGGCCGTGCTCGGACGAAACCCCGATCATCCTGGGGCCTGCCACTACTATCTGCATGCGATCGAGGCGTCATTGCAACCGGAACTGGCCGTGCCTTGCGCGGAGCGGCTCCCGCACCTCATGCCTGGCGCTGGGCATCTCGTCCATATGCCCGCGCACATTTACATGCGGATCGGAAAGTACCACGAAGCGGCGGAACAGAATCAGCAAGCCGCTCACGTCGATGAGCAATACTTGGCAGACCAACATCCAACCGGGGAATACGCCGACGGCTATTACACGCACAATCTTCATTTTCTTTGGGCATCCTTGGCAATGGAAGGGCGTAATGTCGATGCCTTGAAGGTGGCTCGCGATTTGACAGCGACGATCACAGAAGAGGAAGCCCGCAAAGACCGCGGGAAGGAGCTCTACCTCCCAACACCGATCTTTTCGATGATTCGATTTGGCCGCTGGGATGAGTTACTCAAGGAGCCTGTGCCTCCCAAAGGATTGCGTTTAATGGAAGGGATGTGGAGGCTGGGGCGAGGGCTCGCGCTCGTTGCGACGGGCCGACTCCCTGGAGCTGAGGGTGAACACGTCGTCCTTGCAGGCCTGACAAAACAGATCCGGCGCCATCGCGCGACGGAAGAAAAGACCGAACGGGCACTGCTCAAAATTGCTGAACGGGTCCTGTCAGGAGAGATTGCCGCCCGTCGCCAACACTACGATGACGCGGTTCGGTTGTTCGAGGAGGCTATCACCATAGAAGAGGGACTGCCGTACTCGGAGCCTCCGCTCTGGCCATTGTCCGTGCGGCACCACTTGGGGGCGGTGCTCTTATCGGCCCATCGCCCATCTGAAGCGGAAGCGGTCTATCGTACGGACCTTCTGCGGCATCCGGACAACGGCTGGGCACTGATCGGATTGATCCAGAGCCTCAAGGCCCAACGGAAGGACGACCTCGCGGAGGAGGCCGAAGATCGTTTCAAGAAGGCCTGGGCTCATGCCGACTTCGTTCCAGCTGCGTCTCGAATGTAATGGGCTAGCCCGCATGATTCATGACGGTTCGTCGCGAACGCAATACCACAAAGAACGGATCGGTCTGTTCACGCCTGCTGCGCACCATCGTCTGTGATGGCGGTGTTGCCTAATCCTCGGGCCAGCCGTTTCCCGTTGAGGTTGAGGGTAAAGTCGATGCCCGTCGCGAGCAAATCGAAGTCGTTCGGATTGCGGATACGGAGGTCCACTTGCAATCGTTGTTCGAACGCGGTTCCTTCAAAGGGTGTGACATTCGTGACGAGCACCTCCGGGGGTTCGCCTTTCATCAGCCAAGACGCGCACCCGACCAGAGTGACGAGGAACAAGCACGCGAGGGAATGGCCAATGGTCCGCATGGTGCCGGATCATACAGGAACGTCCGAAGCAGCGCCATGCCCGTAGAGCGTGTAAGAGTTCATCGCGCTATTCGACTGAATCAGTGAGGAGGGCCGTATCATGAAAAGACAAGCTGCTCTATCCATTTTTGCCGTGACGGTGTTTCTCATCGGAGCCTGGAGTTTCGACAGTGTCCACACGACCAGCCAGGCTGCGACAGATGCCGCTCCCGGCAAGGCCTATTTTGCGGGAGGATGTTTTTGGTGCATGGAAGAAGCCTTCGAGAAGGTTGACGGGGTGTCGTCTGTAATCTCGGGATACATGGGGGGAACGGTCGCCAATCCGAGTTATGAGGCAGTATCCGCTGGACGAACGGGACATGCGGAAGCGGTCGAAGTGGTCTATGACCCGGCCAAAGTGAGCTACCAGAAGCTGTTGGATGCCTTTTGGCTGAACATTGATCCGGTCACGCCGAACGCTCAGTTCTGCGACCACGGCAACCAATATCGCTCCGCCATTTTCTTTCAGACCGATGGAGAAAAACGTGCGTCGGAGACCTCCAAACAGTCGATCGAGCAATTGAAGCGATTTCAAGAACCGATCGTCACGCAGATTGTGATGGCCTCGCAGTTTTACCCAGCCGAGGAGTACCATCAAGACTTCTACAAGAAAAACCCTGTGCGCTACAAATTCTACAAATATAATTGCGGCCGCGCGCAGCGATTGGACGCGTTGTGGGGGAAACCATAGCGTTGGCCCGGTGACCTTACGATCCTCGGGCCGTTCGCAAGAATCCCGCGACAAGCCTCACGCCCCCAGTGTATATTTCCATCCCAAGCAATCGGTGCCGATATCTTTACCCGGCGAGGTCCGCTCTGTGAAGAAGCCCCCTATCCGACAGTCGACCAGAAAACCAGTGATCGGTGTCATGGGTCCAGCCAAGGCTGGCGCCCAAGAATTGACTGATGCGAAAACGCTAGGAGAGCTCATCGCACGTCAAGGATGGGTGGTGTTGACTGGAGGGCGTGCGAGCGGTGTGATGGACGCGGCCAGTGAGGGAGCGAAGTCGGTACCAGGCAGCTTGACGATCGGAATTCTTCCGGATGGCAAAGCACGGGTGTCTCGATATGTGGACGTGGCGATCGTCACGGACCTGGGCCAGGCACGCAACAACGTGAACGTGATGTCCAGCGATATCGTCGTGGCCTGTGGGCTCGGCGGCACTGGAACGGTTTCAGAAGTTGCGCTAGCGCTGAAGGCCAAGAGGATCGTCATTCTGTTGGGAGCCGACAAGGACGGGGTGGGTCTCTTCAAAAGTCTCGCACCGCATCTTGTGTATGCCGCAGCCTCGCCCGAAGAGGCGGTGAAGCTGATCGGCGATCTTCTATAGCAGGGTGCTGAAACAAGCCACCAGCAGCGTTCTCGCATCGCTCAGATCCTCAACGTACCCCAGAGGGTACGCTTCCGGTTTCGATTCGCCTGCGGCCTTGCTGGACAGTCTTTTTGAGCATCCTGTAATCTGATCTTTCGACTTCATTAATAAGATCGCACTGCAGTGTTGGCTGAAACAGATTTTT
>SWDP01000037.1:0-13641 GCA_005116885.1 Nitrospira sp. | reverse complement strand
CTCACCCGTCCCGCTTTTCCCACCAATCTCGTGCGGATATCCTGCAGGGCAAGCCAACCGTTCCCAAACGTCCATTCCGAGCACATTAGGCCACAGTAAGCGCTGTGGCCTATCTGCCGTTTCCCCTGTGCCATCAGCACGTTAGTGGAGACTCATCCGGGCACAGATCTTGAGCCTCCACAGGCCTCTATGAAGGTTGTCTTGTGCACAGGAATGTAATCGCCCACCATGGCCACCAATACCACAAAGAACGGATCGGTCTGTTCACGCCTGCTGCGCACCATCGTCTGTGCGCTGGTGATGCTGTGTCTGCTGATCGCCGCTGTTCCCACGCCGACGCGGCCCGACTACGACGGCGCCTACCCTCGGTATTCTAAACAGGAAATCCGTCGGACCATCGAGTGGTACGCCAAGAAGTATCGTCTCGATCCTGCCCTGCTGCGCGCGGTCATCAAAACCGAATCAGACTTTCGCCAGCATGCCGTGTCTCCCAAGGGTGCGGTCGGCTTGATGCAGCTGACGCCGGCTACTGCGGCTACACTGCATGTGAGCGACGCCTACGACTCCATCCAGAATATCCGCGGAGGCGCCAAGCAGCTTCGGCATCTGCTGAACCTCTATCAAGGTGAACTTCCCTTGGCCTTGGCGGCCTATAACGCCGGGGTCCATCGGGTCAAAGACCATAAAGTTCCGCGCATTCGAGAAACCCGCGCCTACGTGAGGAAAGTGCTACGGTACTATGAGGTCTTCCGCTCTCACCCACAGACTCTTCCCAAGAACGAAAAGAAGTGAGGGCGAGGCGCTGACCAGGTCGAGTTCCCATCCTCACGCGTACGAAACAGGCTACTGTTCACGGCATATTTTTTCCCCGTCAGTTCTTCTGCATCGCGCTGACGTCTTGGGATTCAGAATCCTCGCTGGCGGCTGTACTTGGCAACGAGCGGGTCGTGACACGGAGAAAGTGCGTGAGAGGGAAACATCCTCTCGCACAACGGAAAGAAGGGGAGATAGCTGGAGCGGATGGAATATCCGAGTGAGCGTCTTCTTAGCAGGCTGCGGAAAAGCTCTGTGGAACGGCGGAAATTCAATGGCCCGCAGACTTAGGACAATAGGAGTACACCGTACAGGATGCTCAAAAATCTCGTTCAGCGCGGCCTCAGCGAGTGAGGAGTTGAGGCGTACCCTTGCGGTACGTTGAGTCTCTGAGCGATGCGAGAACAAAGCTGGCGGACTTTTTCAGCATCCTGCTACAGCTTGGCATTCATAATAATGGCTCGGACTCGTTCTCGTTGGGCCGGTCTGATCCCTGTAAACTCGAGGCCGAACATTCCGCCGTTGACCCACCGCACCAGGGCTTCGTCGATGCGCAGAGGCCATTTCTGGTCGTGAAGAAACAGGGATAGGCGGAGCGTCATACCGACGTGTACCAGGATAAGGGACTTTGCCTGACAGCCGTTCGTGGAAAGGTCGATGACCGTCGCCTCTCCCTCAAAGTCATCCTCTCCAAAAAAGAATAGGCGGCAACTCAGACTGAGGCGGCGACCCCGACGTTCCGCCATCGCGGCCTCGCGGTCTGAGCTTGGAGCACTGGTGGACCTGGGATCTTTCGCTGCCACGGACTACATCCTTTCCCTCAATCAGCTAGAAAAGAATTACATCGACCGTGAAATGTTCGCACCGCACGACTTGTCGGCCCACTTTCCTCACGAGGAGCAATCTGAAAAAAAGTCAAGAGGATCCTGCTCGCAGTATAACCAATTCAATCATGCATGGAACGAAAACCTCGAAATCTGCATCGAGTTCGAACCGACCGCTACCAGCGTCGGGGCAGAAAGAGGGATTGAACTATCTGGAATCCGTTTGCGACGAGAGGGGCTTGACGATTGAGACGTGATACGACGAAGGACCAATACGTTGCTCAGCGAATGGCCGTATTGGCCCATTCGGAAATTCGAGCAATGATTCACGCTCGTCACAGGCGATGGAGCGCGGAGGGACGTCTATTCGCAATTCGATGGATCGGCCGGACGCCTTATCTACTTCCCGTTCAATGGCCCATCTTGGGGCCGGCAGCGTTGTCTCCCTGCGAAATGAGCGTGAAGCGAACGGTTGATCCACATTGAGGGCACTTTGCACGGATAGTTTCCTCATCCAGCTGTTCGTACTGATCTTCTTTCAGCCACATCAGCTGTGCGCACTTAGGGCAGGTTCGTACTTGCGTTGCCATGATGTTCCTCGTACACTTCGAATCACGTAGTCGCTGTCGCTGGGAGATAATCTAGTACAAGATGCCCCCTACCCTCAAGCCCGTCATCACCTTTGCTGAAAAGAAGGACCTTGACCCAGCCAAACTCGTTCGCCTCTACCAGCAAGCTCCATGGGCCAAAGGACGGACGCTTCACGATGCACGCGAGATGCTGCGCCACACCGATATCGCTGTGACCGCATGGGATAGTGACCTGCTGATCGGATTTGGCAGGGTATTAACGGACTATGTCTACAGGGCAACCATCTGGGACGTAATCGTCGATAAGGCCTACCAGGGTCAGGGCGTCGGATCGAATATCGTCCAGCGAATCTTGAACCACCCGCGCCTCAAAAAAATTGAACTGTTTTGGCTTTGCACAAGCCGACCGGGTTTTTACGAAAAACTAGGGTTCAGCTCCAAAGAACAGACCGGCATGGTCTGGTCACGCACCAACCAACCTCGCCTCGAATAATCCGATCGTTTAATATTCTCTCCGTACAAGGATACATGGAACATCTGGTAACTTGCCCAAGGCATGACAGTGAAGCTCGCTGAGCGCGAGATGTACATTGGCAGTCCTGCCACGAGAAGAGTGTCGACGCTCTGTCATTGATGAGACCCACGACATTCAATTTCGTCGCTGCGACGGTCTTGGCGAGGGTGTGGGTAGACCAAAGCAATCTGTTACCGCATCGAGCAGACCCTCGATGCGGCATACAGACAGAATCCTGAAGTTAGAAGGTGTAGCGAACACCGACTAAGAGACTGATTGAAGAAGCGTCGACCGAGCCGGCATCTTGATTATTGAGTTCGAGCCCGCCCCGGTTCCGTTTCCACGCTGCTTCCGTATTCAGCATGAGGTTCTGTGTCAGCGGGAAATCCAACCCGCCCGCTAGTCGATAGGCAAAGGTGTTGGACGGGCTGACATTCACCGCATTATTGTCTTCACTGAATGAATTCACATTCACACCGATGCTCGTCGAGAGATAGGGCGTGACCCCTGAAAAATGCCCTGGGCGAAACTCCATCGTCGGTAATAGCGAGATGGTGTTCAGCGTACCGAGGTCGACATTTGGATTGCGATTGTCAATCGATCGACGCTCCCACTCCATCATGAAGCCGAAGCGAATCCATTTACTAATTCCGTACATGGCCTGAAGATTGAATGGTGTTGGACCAACGCTGGTCTTCGTATCTGCGGCCCAACTTTGCGTCGGAATATTGAAGCCGGTCCGAGCCCCGAGGGTCCATTTGCCTTCATTGGCTTGCCCCTCATGCACCCATTCGGCCTGGGCAGAACCAACCGAGCACCACCCCAGAGCCGCGAGCAACGCACCAGTCCCAAAAATGAGATGTTTCATACGCATCGATAAACTCCTCCTTGATACAGTGAATGGCTGCGTTAATAAAAAAAGCTTTGGAGAAACTTTCCTCCGCTGGAAAGTACCGCGGATGACAGGCCTCACCTTGAGCAAGTCCTATGCCTTATGACATAAGGTTCTGAGGTAGTTCTCCTTCCATAACAATCAGCCGATTCTGAAATTTCTGCATCAACCCAGAACATGGCCAGTACCATATTGTGCCTTAGGAGGCAGCGACTGACTCGCGAATGACACAGTTGTTGTACGCATAGCCCTACAGTCTGGTTGAAAAGAGGTACTTAGTGCACGTGAGCACGAGTGGGAGATTTCATTCTTTTGGGGGAAAACAACACCGAAACAAAGAAGACGGTCGTGGCGAGAAGGACGATCGCCGGTCCCGAAGGCACGTCCCAGGTGGCAGAAATCAATACTCCCGCTACGGATGTCGTGATGCCGATGATAACGGAATAGAAAGTAAGCGTCGTGAGGCTGGAAGTGAGTTGATAGGCGGTGGAGGCAGGGATCAGAATCATGGCAAACACGAGAATGGCGCCCACAGTTTTCAATGAGACGACCACGGTGAGCGCGACCAGTGTGAGCAGAAGGAAGAAAATCTTTCGCGCTGGGATGCCGGAGGCCTCGGCCATCTCTTGATCGAACGCGATAAAGTACAGTTCTTTCGAAAACAAGAGAATGAGACCGAGCACCAGGATGCTCAACCCGCCGATGATGCGTAGCTCTTCATTCGTCACCGACAGGACACTACCGAATAAATAGCCATACACTTCCGCGTTATACCCTTTCATGAGGCCGATGAAGAGAATGGCCAGCGCCATCGTGGTGGTATAGAGAATGCCGATCGAGACATCCAGCTTCATCCGGCCTTTTTCTTCGACCCAGCCTGTGATCCACACGGTGGCAAGACCGAAGAGAATCGCCAGTCCCAACGGCGGCCAGCCCATGAGATAGCCCAGCGCCACGCCGGCAAAGGCCGCATGCGACGTCCCCGCCCCGACAAACGCCAACCCTCGCAGCACGACGAACACGCCGATGACGGAGCAGAGCCCCCCCACCATCGCCGCTGCGAGGAGGGAACGTTGCATGAAGTCGTAGGTGAAGAGTTCAAACATGGGACTGTACGGTCAATGATGGTGGTGATAATCCTCAACGATGAGGAAATCTTTCTCCGTAATCACCAGGTCTTTCCCGTAGACCTCACTGAGGATGTCTGGTTTGAGCACATCAGCGGGGGCCCCTGCGGCGAAGAGGCGGGTCTTGAGGAGCACGAGCCGGTCGACCCGTGAACGGATCATGTTGATGTCATGGGTGATCAAAAGCACGGTAAGGCCAAGTTCGTCGTGTAGATGCTCGACGAGCTCAATCACGTTATGCTGAGCGGTGATGTCGAGCCCTGTGGTCGGTTCATCGAGCAGGAGGACTTTCGGCTGTTGGGCTAACGCCCTCGCGATAAACACACGCTGTTGCTGACCGCCGGAGAGATGGCCCAGAGCCGTATCCTTATGGCTCTCCATCCCGACATGGGTGAGAGACTCGATGGCGATCTCCTGATCTTTCAGTCCCGGGCGTTTGAATAAACCCAATGCCCCATAACGACCCATCATCACCGTTTCAAGAACCGTGACCGGAAAGTTGCGGTCCACAACACCCTTTTGCGGGAGGTAACCGATCTTCGCCCGGTGGTGACAGCGCAAGGCATCGCAGGCACAATCGAAAATATGGAGATGGCCCTCGACGGGAGCCATGAGGCCCAGTACGGCTTTACAGAGAGTGGTTTTCCCTGATCCGTTCGGACCGATGACGCCGACGAATTCACCTGCGTTGATGGAAAGACAAATATCCTTAAGCGCGATGACGCCGGGAAATCCAAACGACGCGTGGTCGAACCGAATGATAGGCTCGTGGGAGTCTGGCACGAAACCCGCTACTCCTTCCGGCGCTGAGTTGAGAACCCCCAAAGCCGCTCTAGGGAAACTCGAGGGCGTTCGCCAATTGGAGCACATTATAGCGGAGCATGTCGAGGTAGGTCTCGGTCCCGGGCAGGCCTCCCGGTAACGTCGTCAGGACGACAACTCGCGCCTTGGTTTCCTTGGCAAGGAGCTCGGGAAGCTTTTGGCTGAGTTGAATCTCAGACACAATGACCTTGATTCGATCTTTTTTGATCTTACTGATCAGGGTTTGCAGCTGAAGGGCTGAGGGCTCTGTGCCGGACTGCAGCTGAATAGTCGCAGCCACATCGAAACCAAA
Organism: Nitrospira sp.; assembly: GCA_005116885.1. Taxonomy (GTDB): domain Bacteria; phylum Nitrospirota; class Nitrospiria; order Nitrospirales; family Nitrospiraceae; genus Palsa-1315. The sequence continues at coordinate 7,767 of SWDP01000037.1, read as the reverse complement.
GCGCCTGGCTAGATAAGGCCAGGCAGGATGATGCGCGACGAACCGACGATCTGGCAACTGCTTGACCCGATCGGAGAGCTCTTTCCGGATCCGGTCTAACTGCTGAAGATAGACGGCTTGACGGTCTCGGAAATCAGTCGCATGAGCGGGGTCGGCCGCGATCAAGGCTTCGGTAATATGGCGCAGCATGATGGCGACGTTTTCTGGATCCATCCAGATATGAGGGTTGCCGCCTGAGCCGGCCGTTTTTTCCCCTTGGTGTATCCCGTCGCGATGACCTCCATGGTCACGAATCAGGCCGATTCCTTGAGAGGTCGTGATGATGCGAAGCGACGGGCTTCCGGCGTTCTTCACCAGCGAGGACACCCACACTTCAAGCCCGATCCCGACCTCGAACAACAAACGGGCCTTTCGGACTGCGACCAAGTCGCTCGGTCTCGGTGAATAGGTGTGCTCGTTTTCATAGCCGTTCAGCAGAGACGTCACTCTGACATGGTCCCCTCCAATTTGTTGCGCGAGATCTTTAAGGACTGGAATCGTGACGACGATGTTGAGAGGCTCAGCCGGCGAAACAGCAAGAACAGACGGTGCGACCATCAGGCCGATACCGACGAGAAGACACCAGAGGAGAAGGATGGACCGGACGATAAACATGGGCGAGGACGGTAACATCGGGTCCTATCGTTGTCAACGCAACGGTTTGCGGCGTGGCCGGGGTGGATTGATAATGTTTCCCCGCTTGACCCCGCTCGGCAGTTCAATTAGCGTAGTGGTCAACAGTTCGAGTAGGATACTGAATACGTTCGCTCGCGGGAGCCTTGCTGGATAGCTATATCGAGTATCCACGCGCTCTGCCGGCAACCACATCTCCTCACGAAAGAGTCATTGGAGGGGCCAAAGAATGCATGTGGTGGGACTCATGTCTGGAACATCCGGTGATGGTGTCGATGCGGCACTCGTGGACATTACAGGCAAAGATCGCTCGCTGAAAGCGCGGACGCTCGCAGCACACACACTGCCCTATCCACGCTCGCTGCAGCAACGCATCCTCTCTGCGTCAGCTTCTGGAACGGTCGCGGAGATCTGTCACCTCAATGCACTACTGGGTGAATGGTTTGCGAACGCGGCGCTGCATGTGATTCGACAGGCGAACCTTCAGCCGGACAACGTGGCATTGATCGGTTCTCATGGCCAGACCGTGCATCATCTTCCACATGGTATCCACGCGCCGGGAGTCGGCGCCATTCGTTCGACACTTCAAATTGCTGAGCCTGCAGTCATTGCCGAACGAACAGGGATTACGACAGTGGCCAATTTCCGTGCGCGCGACATTGCCGCGGGCGGGCAAGGCGCTCCACTGACACCAGTCGCACATGCGCTGCTCTTAAAACATGCGCGGCGCGCGCGGTTGGTCGTGAATCTTGGGGGCATCAGCAATGTGACGTATGTGCCGAAAGGGGGACACCTCAGCGGAGTACAGGCATTCGATACGGGGCCTGCGAATATGGTGCTGGATGGTCTCATGGTACGTGTGACAGACGGACGGTTGTTGATGGATCGTGATGGAAGACTGGCCATGAAAGGGCAGGTCGATTCACGACTGCTCGGCAAGCTGCTCGCGCATCCCTTTTTATCCAAGAAGCCACCCAAATCGACCGGGCGGGAAGCATTCGGTCCTGATCTCATCAATGAACTGATCGCGATTCAGCAGCAACGCAACCTCCCGATTGAAGACCTCTTGGCCACATGCAGTATGTGGACGGCCAAGGCGGTGGGAACCTCGCGACGGTGGATTACCGGTGAAATCGACGAAGTGGTGGTGGGTGGTGGTGGTGTCCGTAACCGTGCGATCATGAACCATCTCGCGACGGTCTTCGCCCCTATTCCGGTTACCACGCTTGAGGCCTTGGGGTGGGACAGTAAAGTGTTTGAGGCGGTGGCCTTCGCTCTATTGGCCTATCAAACCGTGACTGGACAGTGGGGCAACATCCCGTCTGTCACGGGCGCGACCCATCCTGTGCTACTCGGCACCATTGTCCCGAACGGACCTCGCTGGCGTGAATCCATTTCCAGGCGATAACGGCACAATGGAGATCGTTGTCATTGGCCTTGCCATCGCGCTTTTGACCTCACTGGCTTTCCTGGCTTGGCGACTCAAGATCTCATCCGCTGTGGAGCCAGTCAGGAAAGAGCTCTTTATCCTGCCTCCAGGCGTCACATTGCGTCCCCAGCCTCTGCTGAATGACACTGACCTCTTGCTCTACAATCTCATACGGCTGGCCGTGGAAGATCACTATCTTGTCTTTGCAAGGGTTCCGCTCTGGTCTATCGTCAGTGTTGAGGCAGAAAGAACGACTCGGTCACAGGTGTTGAGACAGATTGCGTTAAAGCAACTCGACTTTGTGTTGGTCCATCCGGGAACGAAGACTGCGGATCGCGTCGTGTTTCTTGAGGAAGATTCTCCTCCTCAGCCACATGAGGCCACTCGAAAGCGAGAGATTCAATCTGTCCTGCAAGCAGCAGGCATCCCGTTGACCATCTTGAGCCCCAACACATCGTATACCGTCTCTCAACTGGCTCAGCTGCTTGGTGTCAGCGAAGACGACTGATCGCACGGCCTCTTGCTGACACGTCCACCGATTGCGAACGGCGTTAGTCAGCGGCGCTATGGCCACTCAGTTGAGCGGCCGACTCCTCATCCCGAAGCGGCATCGTGTCGAGAGCTTTCCGCGCCAACTCTGCTTCAGCACTGTCAGGATATTCACCGACCACTCGTTGGTACGTCATTCGAGCTTTCTCGTGATCTTTCAGCCTGGTATAGGCTTGCCCGATCTTCAACGTCGAGGCCGCAAGCTTCGGACTCAGTGGATAGTCCGACACCACATGGTAGAAGGACTTCAAGGCTTCTTTGTAGTGCCCCATTCGGTACTGGCACTCTCCCGCCCAATATTGCGCATTCGCGGCCAGCGAGGACTGCCCGTGGAGTTCGAGAAAGAATCGAAACCCGGCCAGTGCAGCCTCGTAATCCCTGTGCTTGAACTCCTCCATCACTCGATCATAGAGGTGTCGAGACGACTCCTGTATGTTGGAAGGGGCGGCAATGGCCAGATTGAGAGAACACAGCAGCACGATCATTCCTGACAGGGTGCTCATCATCAGCTTCACCATATTGCCTCCATGGTGCTCGGCAATGTCGCGGCACCTGTCTTCTCGGATAAGGCAATCGCCGTGCCACTAAGCAACGAACCAGTCCAGTTAAAAGGGCCAAGAATCCAAGAGCTTGGTGTCGTTCGATACAATGATGTCTGGAGTGGCTTCCCCCGCCTGTTCGACAGATTTGTACGATCTGTTCGCGACGTTACCGACTTGACAGCTCAAATCGTCTCCCTAGCAAAGTGGCTGTAGCCAATGCTGTGTGAGGAAACTTGACTTGCCTGGTTATGGCCGAAATAATGCCGCTCGATCGCTGGGTGAGTTGCGGAAGAATTCCGTGAGTACGCGTTCGTGTCCATGATCCGCACAGATGCCACAATCGAATGGGGCGATCGCACGCTGCCCAACGAATCCTTTCAGCAAGACCGCAACGAGTGAAGGCCCGATGCCTATCCTAGGAGATGCATGGAGGGACTGTACGAGGCGAAACGGTGCTGGATGATTTTTCAGTCACCTGACCGATCAGAATTCTCAGAACAGCACGGAGATTTCTGGCAATACGAAAAGCGGTGACGGGAGTAAAACATGATGACGGAGCCTCCGCCGAATCCGCTCGGGGGGAAAACTTTAATCGTCGACGCGAACGACGCTGACTCATACCCGCGACCCAGTGCGGCACTCCTCGATGCAAGAGAGCAGGACCAATTGTTTGTTCGCCCCGTAATCTATGAAGACAAAGTCTTTATTACAGGGCGGCCTATTCATTTGGTGGGGGCCGGTCGAGATGAGGTGCAAATATTTTCCCGACGTGGGGGCCCTCTCTATCTTCAGCAAGTCCCAAGCGGTCGCATCTCCGGCATCACGTTTCGTTATGTTGGAAGCGACCAGCATTCAGCGATGAACCTGCTCGACTCCTCTTGTACAGTGACACACTGTCGCGCCACGGAAGGTGTCCTGTCCGGCGTGGTGATTTATGGCCCGCAGTCGAGGCCGACATTTATCGAGAACGACGTCTGTGGCAACCGGGAATCAGGGATTTTTGTGTTTGCCGGTGCACAACCGAGAATCGCTGAGAATGTCTGTCGTGCAAACCACCATTTTGGTATTGCGGTGCGAGACCCTGGGAGCCATCCTGAACTCGTGAGAAATCAGTGTCGGGAGAATATGCTGAGCGGGATTCTCCTCTTTCATCACGCAGAAGCGCTCCTCGTCAACAATACGTGTTGTAACAATCAGCACTGGGGAATCGTGCTCACTCCAGACTGCCACCCGACTCCCGATCGGGAGTCACTCGACACCTCAAATATGCTTACGCCCAATCCACGCGGAACCGTGATCGTGACAGACCAACCGTTAGGGGACATCGGGCGGTGATACACCAGGGGAATCCGCGTGTAGAGGTGGAGATCGGGCCCGGAGAGGAGCTGGAAGACTTCCTTGGCCTTGATCGGCACTGTCGGTCGCAGTCTCGTGCTACGGGAGAAGATTGGCCGGGTGATTTCTGGAGGCTTCGTGGAGGTGAAACGCACTGCCACCCTGCTGTTTAGCCCGATACATGGCCGTGTCGGCGTGCTTCAGTAATTCGTCAATGGTATGATCGTCTTGAGGATAGATTGTAATTCCGATACTGACACCGATGGAGATGTGGTGCCCCTTAAGCTCAAACGGCGCAGCAATCGATTCGGTAATACGTGTTGCCACCGCAAGGATGTTCTGTTCGGATAAGACCCCCTCAAGAATAATCGTGAATTCGTCCCCGCCCATCCGGGCCACGGTATCGACTTCCCGCACACAGACCTTAAGCCGTTCAGTGACGGCTTTCAGCAATTCGTCACCCATGTCATGCCCGAAGGTATCATTCACCGCTTTGAATCGGTCGAGATCCAGCAGCATGAGGCCAATCGGTTGCTGCAAGCGCTTGGTTCGAGCCATCGCTTGCACTAAACGATCGCGAAAGAGTGTGCGATTCACCAGTCCGGTTAAGTGATCGTATTGCGCAAGGTATGTTAGATGTTCTTCGGAACGTTTCCGTTCAATCGCATAGCGGACGGCACGAGCAAGCAACTCAGGATGCCCTTGCCCTTTGACCAGGTAATCCTGCGCTCCTTGCTGAACAGCTTGAAGAGCCAGACTTTGATCGCTCACACCACTCAAAACGACAACGGGAATTGTCGGACTAGTCGCATGAACCTGCCTGACCGTGGGAAGGCCGAACGCATCCGGCAAAGATAAGTCCAAGAGTACAGCATCGAATCGCTCACGGCTGAGAAGTGCAAGTCCTTCTCCGAGCGTTTTTACACGGATAATCCTGAACTCCTCGATGCTCCATTCAGAAAGAAGGTCCTGTGTGAGCTGAGCGTCGATATCATTGTCTTCAACGAGAAGCGCTTTGATCATCTGACACCCCCGCTCTCGTGTGAATTCCTATGCCGATTCCTCGCTTCTGGGCTGGACTGATAGTCTGCAACCAAGCCGCCTACCACGAGAAACTCATTATAGCCAAGAGACGAGAGAGGGCAAAGAAAATGCGACAATATCGTAGGCGACCACTGTCAAACTCAAGGGAACAAAACCCCGGACAAGCATAGCCGCGTGAGTCTCACCCACCACCTCACTCTCCTCGGTAAAGGCGGAGTCGGCTCTAAATCAGTCGCGGCAATCAGGATACAAACACCTAGGCGTAAAATGCGCTGAGCACTCCGCTCAACGGCGAACCTCATCGGCCTTAGTCCGGCCATTCAAGATTGTCATACGGCAGGCGTGCGGACAAGAAGTGGGCGATGCCTGCCCTATAAGGGGCGACCCTGTCGATAGACTCCGCTGGGAAGGCGTTCAGGGCCAATAGCCCCTTCACAGGCGTACCCTGGCTCGAATGGCCAGAGAAGAGAGCGCCCTTGCCAAGAACCTCTCACGTGCACCGTACTCAGTGAGACTCCGAGTCGAGTCGCCTCCTCCCGTACGGTGGAGAGGCAATCTTCGTAGGAATATGCGCGCCGAGCCAATATGATCGGGTTGCCTGTCTGGCTATGGAATACGGTATAGGACTCAGCGCAGCCTGCCAGGAGCAGTATCATGATAAGTACGAGACATCTCGTCATCCGCGTTGCCTCTCACTGGCAGGTAAGGCTGTGATCGTAATGTGCCCCTTGCTACACACTAGGAAGAGATACCATTGCGAGAGGAATTTCATTCTTGACGAGACGACCCAAGCGAACTTGGTCTTGACCGGGCATTTGAATAAATTCTACACCAAATCGACGCCCTTCACACCAACGGACCTTGGCTAATCCAACCCGGAGCGGCGGCGTGATATCAGGTACAAGCATTCTCATCTCAAGATAGGAACCGGGTTCTACGGGCTTTCGACTGTGGATGGCGCAGCCCGGGACAGATAGGTTAAGCACAGTCCCTTCCCCCACATATGCCTCCCCAGCGAACATAACTGGGAACTGTGTATGAACTCGCTCGCAGTATCGAAGTTTTACCACTGCAATCAACTCCTTCCAGTCAAAGGAAGTGGGAGGGTTACTCAGACTACCACAGTCTCTTTCGGCACGCGAGAGGACCCCTCGTCCGATGAGTCTGCCTCATCAAAAATTGCAGCCTCCATAACTCAACCGCAAAGTGCGGCACGTAGGGCTAAAACAAGGAAACCCCTCACCAGAATCTCCCTACGAAAGCCAGAGCATCGGCGACCACAAGTCTTTGTAACATTTATATAGTCAAGCGCTTAGCCATCCCGAAAGAACGGCATAGAACCTGCTTTTTCTTTTATCGCGTCACAGGATAGGGTCAATTCCCGATTATCATAACTAAGACGTGCGGCATGGCTACACTGGTTTTGGCACGGGAGGGAACAAAAATGAACAAGGTCGGGCATGATTCCCAATCTCAGCATGACGGCTTAGACCACCGGACAGTGAACCAAAATAGGGCAGCCATATATACCGCCTGCGTAATGTTGGTACTGGCGGCAACTTGGCCCCCCCTTGCCCTCGCGGATGCGCAGACCTATGAATACGCCGACGACGCAAGACAGATCGGCCCCGCGAATATCCCGACGAGCAAGCCCATTGCAACATTTCACCGCAACGCTCGATATCACAGTGGTGTGACGAATCTAGAACTTGAGCAGGCCGTCATCCGTGCAGCTCAGCAACATCACGTGCAGCCGGCTTTGCTTCTGGCCGTCATACAAGCTGAATCTTCTTTTAATCCGATGGTAATTTCAAAGGCCGGGGCAGTGGGACTCATGCAGTTAGTTCCAGAAACCGCCATCCGCCATGGCGTGCGTCACCTCTACGATACGAACGAGAACATCAGTGGTGGGGCCAAGCACCTTCGATACCTCCTGAATCGGTTCCACGGGAACACCCGGTTAGCCCTGGCGGCTTACAACGCAGGCGAGCACACGGTGGATCGATATGGGAAAATCCCTCCCTACAAAGAAACACAGGAGTACGTAAAAAAAGTGCTCGTGTACTATCGGAGTTACAAGAAGGACGGATGGGTCATCCCAGTTGTGAGTGCAGCCCCTTCTGTGCATGCAGGCCGACCATACTAGGGCCTGTCGACATTTAGTAGAAATTGCGCGAGAATCTTCTAACCCAGGAG
>SWDP01000007.1:146045-150955 GCA_005116885.1 Nitrospira sp. | reverse complement strand
TCTATCTCGTGACCACATTGGTTCAGTTGGCGAAGGATGTCGTACGACTCATCGAAAACCAGTTGAAGGGGCTCCAGCGGGAAAAGATCGCGGCGAAGTCTTTTGCTCACCATTCGGTGGCCTTCGGTATCGAAAGGTGACTTGATAAGGCCGGATGTTCTCCTCTGAGTGCTGTTGGTTATGATTTGTTGGTGAACTGTTTGCCTGCACATTCGAAATCCATCTGGCGTTCTTCGGTCTCTGATTCCATCTTCTCGCTGCCCCTCTCTACCCCGCTTATGGTGGGGTACCTATCAAAGTGTTATTTGGAATCTTGACGTGATGACAACGTGCGCACTACACTGCCGCCATCCTGGTATTTAAGGAGGGGATTCTATGGCTGGACAGCGCGTGAGCAATAGTGGGAAGAAGTCATCGGCGTTACGAGATGCAGCTGCATTGACAACTCAGTTGGCAGCTGGTTTGGAAAAGATTGGGCTTGCGATGAAGAGTCGGACATGGCGACGAGAAGGTCGAGCAGGTCTTGGCCCGCTACAGCGGCAGGTTCTCACGCTTCTCCGGTCCAAGCCAGGGCAACGCGCGACGGTCTCTGCGGTGGCAAACGAGTTAGTCGTCAGGCTTCCGACCGCGTCAGAAGTCATTGCCACGCTCGAGCGGAAGCAGTTGCTTCGACGGCGTCGAGATTTGAGCGATGGCCGAATTGTGGTCGCCCAACTGACGGCCAAAGGGAATCGATCCTGTACACCTTCCTCACGAATGCCCGATCGACTGGTCACTGCGACGGAAGCACTCTCGGCATCTGAGCAGGTTGCCCTTCTCAAGTCCTTGGTTAAAGTCATTCGTAGTCTCCAAGAGCAGGGTGAAATTTCTGTCGCGAGAATGTGTGTGTCCTGTCGCAACTTTCAGCCCAATAAACACGACAATGCCGATCGTCCGCATCACTGTGAGTCTCTGAACGTTCCGCTGGGTGATCGTTCGCTGCGTCTCGATTTCCATGTATTCGAGCCAGCTTCGGCCGTACAAGTTAATGAGGCATGGGGAAGCTATACGGGTTCTCGTACAGCCTAGCTGCCTGTCCGCCATGCCTTTATGTCAAGGCAATGCAGGTAGGGCTCTTTGCGATGCGGTAAGCGTGAAAAACGATCTCTATGAAGAACTTATCTGGCCAAATACGACGCAGATAGGAATGATCGTCTCCCCACAGTAAAGTAGTCAGTGTTTGACAGACTCCTGGGGCTCTTGCTCTGGCTCTGGCAACGGATTAGAATGAGGAGGTCGCAGGGAGATAGAGAGATCATGAGTGAAAGAAGGACGGCTCATCTCTTCAAGAAAAAGTCAATCCGTGGGTCAGAGGATGAATGGCTCGGGCCAGAATCCCACATGCCGAATCTTGGCCGAGAGCTTCGTCGTCGGGAGCCGCGAGGAATGGGTGTCTCTTCAGGTTGGATAGTCGGCGCGATATTTGCCGCAGGTGTGGCCGCGGGATGTCTTGTTATGAGCCTTTTCGACCGACGGTCTCAGATCTCTAAGTAGGCCGCTGAAAAATCCTGCCAGCTTCGTCCTTGCCTCGAAAATATCCTGAACATCTCTCATTCTGAGAAGAAACTGTTGTGGCAGCGCAGGGTGGGCGAGGAGTGCCGAAACGTACGTGCGTTCATCGCCTGCGGCTCTGTTGAGTAACCTGTTGAAATACTTTCCCTTCCCCTAAACACGCCGACAAGACGCTTCCTTCCCGTAATCCGTAAGAGTCCTTCATCTTCAGCGAGGTTCATTGTGATATAGCATGTGATCAGCCTCGATCTGCGAGAGTAGCTCGTCGAGTGCGGCTTGGACCGCTTCTGCGATGGGGGTTTGATCCGAAGCTGTGACCCACCGAACACTCGACCCTGTCGCTTCTTTTTCGACTAAATACGACTTGATCGGTGGCGTGCCTGACGGGCCCAGAGCGGATTCCAGACGCAGCCTGTAGTGGTAGCCGCCGTGGGATCGCATCGTGAGCCAGGCGTTGATGCGTAGGGTAAGGTCGGCTGGTTTGTCGCGTACCGAAGCAAATGACCGACGCGATTGAATATAGTTGATTGCGGCAGAACGAAGGTCCTGTGCCGGCCAATCGAGTAAGGTGATTCCCGGTCTGTGATCGGCTCCTTCTAGTGCGAGAAACGGCACAATGACTTGTACTGATTGCGCGATGGCTGTGGGTGAGATAGCTGAAGGTCCAGGAGTGACGTGAATGCGATGGACGCAACCCAAGCCGAACAGCATGAGCGTGCTGAGAAGTATTCGAGAAGATTGGCGACGCAGGCGGCTCTTGTTCACGGATTCGTCGTGGGAGTGGGAGGATTCAGGATGTCCAAATCCCTCAAGGCGCGCAAAGCCTGTTCCCGGTAGGGCTTGTCCGTGGGATTTGTATAGGTGTCGATCACGCGTTGATAGGTGGCGCGGGCTTGAGGGAATTGGCGCTTGATGGCGAAGTATTGGCCCAACGCGAGCCAATTGGTGGCTGCGGCTTCATTGGCAGTGGTCATCAAGGCGAACTCTCGTTCAACCGCTGTGGTGCCTTGTCGCGCGGCCCGTTTTCTCACGGTCTCTCCCATCTGGCTCGCCATCGTTTCTATCTGCTCATTGTCCCGGATCGCGGATTCCACTCGGTTGGCTTTTAGGCTGTCATAGAATGCATCGGCATGATTTTTAATCATGTTCGCCCGTTCTTGATAGGTATCGTGGGCACAACCGGCACCCAGCAGGCAGCAGGCGACAAACAGCAGTGATCTGAACAATGCGAACTGGGGCCTTGTCATGAGTCGTGCTCTCCCTGGGTTCCAGTTATTGCGGCTCTCATCTGCTCGATACAGATTATCCTACCGAATTCGAAGAGGAAACGCGACCATGTGCCGTGAAGCCCTGCCGACTCGTCTAGTGACACACGAGTCTGAAATATGGTAAGAGTCCAGCTCTTTTATAGATCCTGCATCGTCCCCATCGTCTAGCCTGGCCTAGGACATTGCCCTTTCAAGGCAGTAACACGGGTTCAAATCCCGTTGGGGACACCAGCACTACTACGTAACCACGCTCTAAACCTTACGTTTCAGCACTGTAGACGGCCATTATACACAGGCTGCTACGGTGGAGGTAATGCGGCCTCCTCGCTACTCTGGCGATCAAAAAGTTGACATTAATTTCCTAGGTAGGCAAGGTTGAATTCCACAGGAGGGACTGACCATGCTTAAATCTCTGCAACTGTGCTTCATGATCTTCGTTAGTCTTGGAATATTCTTGATTCGGTCACATTCGGTGCTGGCTGCGGAGCAATCGCCGAAGGAAGGAAACCAGCCTATTGCAGTGGCAAAGGAGACCGACCAGAAGCCACGAGCGAGTGAGGACGTGAAGAAGATAGTTGAGGAAGCAAAGAAGGATGATAAGGATAAGCCCGACAAGAAATCGGAATGTGTTACAGGTATGAAGGCACTATCTAGACCTTTATCGGTACCCTGCCAGCCCTTCTGACCCCATAACCTAACAGCAGCCACCCAAGAGGCTTCATGACCTTCTAGGACTCACCATCCTCTGTTGAACCCAAACTTATCAGCGGACTGCTTCACAAGGCTACGTCCTTGGAGTTTCCAGGTAGTCGTAGCCCCCCCGATAAGCCAGGAGGCCAACGCCGTACACTCGCGCACCAAGCGCCGACTAATCGGAACTGATAGAACGAATGGTGCGAGGAACCATTCCCTGTATGCGGGCGTGGAAGACTAAGGTTTAGACGTTGATGCGGCGGGAGCTTCTTCTTCGCGGATGGTGTTGGCCCATTCGCCAACGAGAGGGTCACGTTCTTCCATCGTCATTCCGGCATACCTCATAAACATCTGCGGGCCTTTGCGGCGTCGCCAGGTGAGATAGCTTAAGAAATGTGCTCGGCAGACACTGTGGGTGCCGGCAGGAGCATAGACTTTGGATTGGCAGCCTTTGATCATACAGGTGAGATCGTGCATTCCACCCTCCGAATAAGAGGGCATAGTATGCAGAACCGAGGGGCTGATTATCAACCTTGACCTGTCGCTCCCGTTCCGGTAAGTCCATCGCATGATGGGTCGACTTCCTCTTCTCCTCCTCTTGGCTGCCATTGTTGCCCTTGCTGGCTGTACCGCACCCTCGCGCGAGGAGTTCTTCCTTACAGACCTTGCAGGCGCGGGCTTCAATCCCCAACAGCATCGGCTCCCAGTCTCCGCCCGCGTTTCTAATACTCATACTACGAAGTATAGCGAAGGCGCGAGGGGTGAGGCAAGGGCCTAAATGCCTGCACGCCTAGAAAGGGCAGGTTCACATTGTCTATCAGGTCGAGTGCCGACTTGGGGATGAATCCATGCCCTGCCTGCTTTTCACAAGGGGGGTAGATCACATTGATGGAATTGGATGGCACTGCCTGACGATGAAGGGGAAACAGTGGGATTGAAGAGGAAGGCTAAGACGTTGCGCGTTTTTGTTGAATCGCGTGGAAGCGTTGGACCATTCCGTCCCAGATGAACGCATGCAGCCGGAGGTTTGCGGCACGTTCCACTTGGATGAATTCGATCCCGGCCAGATTGCCGTTCACCCACCGCACATAGGCCTCATCGATCGGCAGCGACTCGGGTTGATCGGGGAGCATGAGGCGCAATGCAATACGCCGGTCTGCCAGCAGAGGTTGATCAGCTTCGATCGTGCATCCCATCGCCGAAAGATTCGTAATTGTTCCTTCGCCGACTGTCGCGGTCACACAGTACATGGTCGGGTAAGTGACCGGCAGGCGATAGAGGCTGCGTTGGTAGGGTCTGGTCTGTTCCATCGAGGAGCAGAGTGTACGGAGTCTGAAGGTTGGAGGGTATTCCCCAATAGAGGGGTGGGAGAGGGGGCAGCCTGGTGGTCCTCCTGCT
>SWDP01000007.1:105920-145945 GCA_005116885.1 Nitrospira sp. | reverse complement strand
TTTCGAGAGAACCGATGGCGTGTTGCGCGGTTAGAAAATGGCAGTTCCGTTTCTTATGCGGATCGGTCTAAGCATTGTTAGGCATCTACGGTAATCCCCAACACTATGGCAACACAACCTTGGGCTTCTGGGCCAAGAGAGATCCTGGAACACGGAATCGCACTCCTTCGAAAGGATAGCGACAAGAACCGTCGCCTTGCTCTCCTCAGCGTTGACAACGCTGTCGAACTCACAATCAAGACCTATCTCGGTCTGCCAAAGCGCATAAACGGAATCGTCGTCCCTCGAAAAGACTACGTTGAATTCAGCGAAAGCTTTCCGAAGCTCCTCGATGCGTTGGAGCAATACGCGTCGCTGAAGATTGCGGGCATCGACTTGGGCGAAATCGAGTGGTTTCATCGCCTGAGAAATCAGCTCTACCACCAAGGCAACGGTCTCACCGTTGACCGAGACAAGGTCGAAGTCTATTCAGAACTGGCAAAGCTCTTGTTCGAGAGCTTGTTTGAGACCGTGCTGTCCTTCGAGACCGAAGACCAACACCAACTGCTGGGCGAGTTCCTTGCTTCATGGGTTGCGTTCGAGCGCGTTATCGCTGAGGTCAGCCTTCAACACATTGATAAGCTCTCAACTCTTGGCGGCAGAACGAGGCCTCCGATGATGGCAATCAACGAGTTGATCAAGCAGGGAGTCTTCAAGCCATCAGATGCTAAGGAGATTGACGACCTCCGCAGACTCCGCAACGAGATCGTTCACGGTATCGTTGATCACAAGACAGCTGTAAACAAGCCTGCTATTCAGCGCCTGCAGCGCATAACCGAAAAGCTTCGGGCATCCTTGGCTGCGGAAGGGGCGAAAGATGTCTAACCCTTCCATTGAGCGGACAGGCAACGGGCTGCGCCCGTCGCCTGCCGCTCATGTCAAACGTTAGATGGCAGCAAAGGCTAAGGTGGACACGTCCAAGGGGATATTCACAGGCTTGGCCGACCTTCAACTCGGGCCGACCGAATATGAGCTCGGCTCAGGCATTCGCCTGACGCAAACGTACGCTCACTTGATGGCTCACTTCATGATGGCGTACACGCCAGCGCCACCCGGCAAGCATCATTCGGCACCGTGGTCGGCGGCGGGCGGTGGCTTGGCATTCGATATTCATGTTCAACTCCAAGTGCCACCGACGACGTTTGTTAGCCATACGCTCGATCCGCAGTTCATTGCTTGGTGGATCACTGCTCTCCTTCGCCTGCGCCTTGGCCCCGCATTCTGCGTGCCTGTGATGGGCGAGCAGTCCTTCGAAAACGCAAAGATTAGGCACGACGAGGCCAAGTACTGCCTTATTGAAACCGAGCAGAGGTTTCTAATCTTGGACCCGAAAGCCAGACGCACGGCCACTGAGCTCGACCTCGCTTGGGTCGGTAATCATTGGCTGGCATCTTCCCGACTGTTCTATGAGCAAGGCCCATTTGGGCGGCTATTTGTCGCGGCAGACCAAGCATGTTTTGCCTAGCACGCAGAACTGGCGCTGGTGTGGCTCTGGGGTGGGCTTGAGGCTGTGTTCTCTCCGAGTAAGGCCGAACTTCGGTATCGGACGTCGAGCGCAATTGCCAGCTTTTTAGAACCAGCTGGCATTCCCAGGATGAATGCTCAAAAAGCGATCGCGAAGCTATACGACTCAAGATCGGATGCTGCTCATGGGCGGGAGGACAAACAAAGCGAATCGCTTCAAGCCACATATGCAATTGCGCGTAAAAAATAGGGGTCACATCTTGTTATATGACATCGTCTTGGATAAGCGATGGCTCGTCCGCTGCGCATTGAATTTCCTGAGGCGCTTTATCCATGTTACGTCTGACAGGTCGATGGCTTTCCTTTGCCGATACGGCTAGTGCCTATTCGCCTAACGGTGCGGGACATGCTATCGTAGCGGAGTGACCTATGAATGGGATCCGAGAAACGCTCAAACGAACCGAAGAAAGCACGGTGTTTCATTTGAGGAAGCGGCCTCAGTATTTCAGGATGCAAAGGCGTTCACCTTCGACGACCCAGACCATTCAGAGGATGAGCGGCGTGAAATCACGATCGGCGTGTCGACAAGGGGCCGTGTGCTGTTTCTCTCGCATTGCGATCGCGATGGCCGAATTCGGATCATAAGCGCTAGGCGGGCGACACCGAATGAAAGGAAGCAATATGCGAAAGGTCTCACCTAAGGCGATGAAAGACGAACTCCGGCCCGAGTATGATTTGTCAAAGCTTAAAGGGGGCGTTCGCGGCAAGTATTACCAGCGGGCAGTGGCAGGAACAAATCTTGTGCTGATTGATCCAGAGTTGGCAGAGGTATTTCCGGACACCGCTTCCGTGAACCGGGCACTGCGTGTCCTGCGGGATGCGGCTGGCGCGACAGCGAGACAGTCGCGACGGGTCCGCAAGGGCTCCGCACGCCGTAAGCGAACGGCTGCTTAACCAGTAGGTTCAGCTAGGGAAAGTCTGATTAATTTAGAGTCCTGAACAGAAACCTGCCAGATTCCTAGACAAAACAAAGAGGTCAGACCCCGTTCTTTTCAGCAACAGGCTGGCCTGTATGTCATAACGGGGTTGCCGCCCAAACAATCGCTCCAGCCTCAAACCGCTTGCATTGCGCATGGTGATACTTTAGTACCACTTTATGCGAACGGAACCTGTCACTGCCCTGAAGCGCCAAGCCACGGAACTCCTGTCCGATCTGGAACGGAGCAAGGAGCCCATTCTCATTACCCGGCATGGGGTACCTAGTGCCTATCTCGTGGATATTGAAACCTATGAGATCTTGCAACGCCGGATAAGCCTGCTGGAAGGCATCGCCCGCGGGGAACGCGCCCTTGAGGAAGGGCGCACCCTGAGCCACGCCCAGGCCAAGCAGCGCATGGCCCGATGGCTGAAGTAATCTGGACGGAACCGGCGCTGAACGACCTGGATGCCATCGCCGACACATCGCGTTGGACAATCCAGAATCGGCAATGCGCCTTGTACAGAAAGTATTTCGCCATGTGGGGCAATTGGCCGATCACCCCAGGAGCGGTTCAAAGCCACCGGAGCTGGAGGGCTGGCGCTACAGACAGATTGTCGAACCTCCCTGCCGTATTTTCTATCGGCCAGAAGGCACCCGCCTGTTCATTCTGTACGTCATGCGCAGCGAGCGCCTGCTTCGGCCAGGCAGGCTTTCCACCCGGAGCAAGAAACTGCCGGAGTGAGGCCCCGAAGATCGTCATCCGCGGGGCCGTTAGACGTCACATGCCTACTTCGGTGCCGCTCGTTCACGGTTTAGTCGCTGCCATCTACGGTGCGTTCCTAGCGGGATGCGCCAGCACTACGATCATTCTGACTCCTTTACCACAGGCGCCAGTATGCGATCGTATGGCTTCAGGACAACGATAAGGGGTCAGACCCCTTACTTTGACTCCGCCATGCAGTCCACCCACGATCTCTGGCAAGCCAAGCAGCATGTAAAACTTGGCGAGGTCGGAAAAGTCCGGCTCACAGCGGCATAGCAAGCGTTTCGATGCAGATCCGGTGAACCGTCTCGAGGGTCCTTTTACGCACTTGGCACGCGCACTTGAGGATCGACCAGGCTACCCCTCAACCGTGGACCGGCGTGCATTCATAGTCCGCTGGACGGGTTATGGACCCCTCCAGGGAGGGTATGTTATGCCAATCCGCATACGATATCGTGATAAATGGCAACATGGCCAGTAACTGATGGAGGGTGGGATTGGAAATCGAATGACCGTAGCTTATGCGGATCTGCCTAATTATTGTCGGGCGCCCAAGGTTCAGAGTTAGAGGAGGTGATGCCCGATGGTCTCGCCCATAAGAGCCTTCCATCCATGCAGGTGCGTTCACCCCCGGCGATTACGCAAAGAATTGCTGCTGGACGTTCAAGAAACCGACCCGTTCCCGATTCCCGCTTTTATCAATGGATTAAGGAGGAGAACATGTTCATGTTTCTACCACGTACTGTTGTATCCCTATTTGTGAGTGCGACTTTTCTGGCCGTTGGTATGGGACTGGCCTCGTCCGCTTTTGCTGAAGACTTCGAGGTCTGGCTAGTGGATCAATCAAACTCAAATGGCAAGACCTTCGGCGGAACGATTCATATTTACGATGGCGATGACCTCGATGGGAAGGCAGCTTCGTCAGCAACTCCCACCGACGTTCTTGACCTCTCCGGAGCAACCTCGACTTTATGCTTGGATAGCACCGGAGCCAATCCCGTCCGTCCACATATGGTCTTTTTTAACTCGACTCATAGCCATGCGATCTTATCCTTTGTCGCTAGTGGCCATGTCGTGATTTTCAATGCCAAAACTCGCGCACCCGTGGCGTGCCTTCGCATGTCAGCCGGCGCCGGTGGCGCTCGTCAAGCGCACGCGGCGACTCCCGCTCCAGATGATTCGTACATTCTCGTATCAAACCAGAATGGAAAATTGCTCGAACGTATCAACGCCAACTTTGCCACCAACACGTTTACTCTGGATACTCTGGCGACGATTAATCTGGCGACCTGTACAGCTCCCAATGGATTTGCTTGTCAGGATGCTGAACGGAGGCCCGACAACGCGCCGATTGTCGCGGTGGTAGATGCGAGCAGCACGCTGGGATTCATCACCTTGCGTGGCGGAGGATTGTTCGTGGTTAATCCCAAGGCCACGCCGATGCAGATTATTGCCGAGTACGATCGCAACACGGTGCGCGGCGCTGGGTTTGCTGGCGCCCAAGCTGCTGGGGTTATGTATGTGAATTCAGGCGGTGGCTCGGTACTCGATCCGTTTAGGTTCGATGTTTATGCTTTCCCTCTCTCAGGCTACAGTGCGGCGAACTTCCCCAATACTCCGACACCTGCTCTCTTGTACTCAGACGATGGCGCAGAGCGGGATTCTCACGGGTTGGTGGTAACGAAACACGAACGCTTTGTCTGGGTGTTTGATCGCGAACAGAACGTCGCGGAGGTCCTCAATACACGCACAGGCGCGAACATTAGTACGATCGATTTGAACAAAGGTGGTCCCGCAGGATTGGCTCCAGATCTTGCTGGTCGGTCTCCTTCCGGGAATCGTATCTTTGTCTCCCTCCGTGGTCCGAACCCGCTCAGCGGGGATCCGCATCTTTCTACAGGCAGCACGCCTGGACTCGGCGTCATCCAAGTGACTAAGAATGGGAGAAGCGGTAAGTTGAACAGCGTCATTCCTATCCACAACATTGATGCTGATCGTATTGAGCGCGCGGACGCGCATGGCATTGGAGTACGATTGAAAGAAACACCGCGCTTTCAAGGGGGCGATATGTCCGGTCCAGAAGAGGAGGAGGATGAAGACAAGGAAGATGACAAGAATAAGCCGATGACGAAAAATAAGGACCGGAGTTAGACAGACGTCCTTGTGGTCCGCATATAGGAATACCCGCTCCAGTGGGACGTATTTCATCCGGCGAAGCGTAACCAATGGTTGTAGGGTAGTTTCCTCTACGCTGGATTGGAGAGAAATAAAAGAGGTCGGACCCCTTAAGTGCAACGCGAACTGGATCAGAAGCTCGGTGTGGCTGCTTCAACGCTGAATCGCATTCTTACGGGTACGAGCCGTATCAGCCCTGAAATGGCGCTACGTCTTTCCAAGGCGCTTGGCCGTTCTCCGGAGAGTTGGCTTGCCATGCAGTCCAACTACGATCTCTGGCAAACCAAGCAGCATGTGAAACTCGGCAAGGTCGGAAAGGTCCGGCTCACAGCGGCCTAGCAGGCGTTTCGAGACGGATACGGTGGAACGTCGCGGAGGTTCCTTCTACGCGCTTGGCCCGCGCAACGCGCGGTGGCAGAAGGATGCAAGGGAGCAGGCAGACCGTTCTTCTTGCTCGCAGAACAAAGGAGGGATGGAGCCTGATAATCTTCTGTGCTCGCGCAACGCGCGGCCTCAGAAGGCCCTCGTTGGACGCGCGCAGTGGAAGATCAATCAGCCCCCATCCCTGAGAGAGAGCGAGCAAGCTTGGAAAGATCAATTAGATTGATGGTGCTCGTTCGATGCGCGCAGTAAAGGGCAGCCTCGGCCGCTCCCTTAGAGAGGGATTAAAGAGTTTCCTATTGAAAATTAAATGGTTGGAGTGATGAGAGGAGGGGATCGTGGCTGAGCAATTTTCGTTCGATGTGGTCTCGGAAGTGGACATGCAGGAGATGAAGAATGTCGTCGATCAGGCGACGAAAGAGGTCAAGCAGCGCTTCGACTTCAAGGACTCGAAGACGGAGATTACGTTGAAGGAGAAGGAAAAGGAGTTGGTTGTGGTCTCAGACGATGAGTATAAGCTCAATGCGGTGAACGATATTATTAAGACCAAGTGTGTGAAGCGCGGGGTCTCGTTGAAGGCGTTCGATTATGGGACTGTGGAGCCGGCGCTGAGTGGGACGGTGCGACAGGTGGCGAAGATTCAAAGCGGCATCGCGGCGGACAAGGCGAAAGAGGTGACAAAGGCTATTAAGGAGTCGAAATTGAAAGTGCAAGCGCAGATTCAAGGTGAGCAAGTGCGCGTGCTGAGCAAGAGCAAGGATGATCTCCAAGCGGCCATGGCATTTCTCAGGAGCAAAGATTTTGGGATTGATTTGCAATTCACCAACTACCGCTAAAGCAGGATGCTGAAACAGGTCCCCAACTGCGTTCTCAGTCGATCGAACACCTCAACGTGCAGCGGCAGCACGCCTCGGTGTTCGATTCTCCCTGCGGCCTTGTTGGATGACCTGTTTGAGCATCCTGGATAGATTCCGCAGCATTCAACGCATGACACGCGTTCTTGCCCTTCTGTTTCTTCTCGCCGTCTCTCTAGTCGGCTGCGATCGCGGCGATCCCATCGTGGTCATTCAGCTCAACCCGAAGAATCCTGACATCATCTACGTTGCGACGAACGACTATATCTATAAGACACGCGATGGCGGGCAGACCTGGACGAATCTGTCGAAAGGAATGAGCCATTCGCGGGTGATTGCAATGGCAGTCGATCCGGCCTATCCCGCGACGGTCTATGCGGGGACGAAGGGCGATGCGGTCTATAAAAGTCATGATGGTGGGCAACGCTGGGCTTCGATGCGTTCGGGGTTAGACGATGCCACGATTTCCTCGGTGGTCAATCAATTCGTCTTCGATCCAACGGACAGCAATCATATCTATCTCGCCACGACGATGGGTGTATCCGAGACAAAAGACGGCGGGGAACATTGGGTGAAGAAAATGGAAGGGATGAAGGAAGTGCTGATGGTGGTGACGCTGGGGATGGATCCGACGAGACCGTCGATCTTATACGCAGGCACGAGTGGCGGAGTGTATAAGACGATCGACGAAGCGGGCCATTGGGAAAAGGTGAACAACGGCCTTGTGTCGCCAGACATCATTAAGTCGTCGAGGGCGCTCAGCGTAACGTCGGTGCTGGTCGATCCGTTTGAGCCGGAGACGGTGTACGCCTCCACGTTAACAGGACTCTATAAGACCATGGATGGCGGGAAGGCCTGGGTGAGGATTGGACAGTCGCTTCAAGATCAGATGTTATTTTCGATGATTCTGGACCGTACGAAACAGGGCGTTATTTATCTGGGTGGCCGGGAAGGCATCCATCGGAGCGAAGATGGTGGGGCGACGTGGGTCACGCTGAATACGGGTCTTGCGACACAGAATATTCGATCGCTCGTGCAGAGTCTAATCGATCCGGACGTGTTTTACGCAGGTACAAATGGGAGTGGCTTGTATCGAAGTCACAATCGGGGAGAGAAATGGGAATCGGTGCCGACTGCGTTGTCAGGCCAGTAAAGGAGATTATTGCTGAGGGGCGATGCTGCGTTCTTGAATGGTTGAACCGACGGAAGATGATCCGAACGAAGAGCCAACACCTGACTCTCCGAGGCTTGAGCCCACGCTCGAGCCGCCAAAACTTGAGCCCACTGTCGAATCGGACAGGCTAGATTCTACGGTGGAACGCTGCAGCGATGACCCGACCGACGAGGACTCCTCGCTGTTGAGTCTCGATTCTCCAATCGAAGGTCCGGCGCGACCGGTTCCTCCGATAGCAAAGCCGGTTGGACCGGATGAGCCAATGTCGTGGCTGTTCCGTGAAGAGGCTCCGGCATCTTGGCCAGTCACGCCTCGGCCACCGATCGCATCGCCGGTCTTCGGGGTTTTCCCGATGCTCGTCCCAGCTGATGGTGCGGTACCGATGCTGGCGCCTGTTTTTGGCCCTATCGACAGCTTCGGCGCACGGATGTCTCTCTCGATCGATTCTTCCATTTCACGAATCGCGTGGGCTTCCCGACCGGAGGATTCGAAGTCTCCTGCATCGCGGGTATTGGTTGAGGTGTTGATGCGTAGGAGTGTGGCGCGAAGTTTTTTCAGATCAGCGCGGGCCTTTGCGACTGCCGTGATCATTTCGCGGAGCATGATGCCGCGTGAGGCTATTGAATGATTCGAGAGATTAGCCTGAGTGGACATGAGCAAATCCCCGACCTCGTCTCCCATCTCTTCGACCTGCTGAAGTTCTGAAAGGTCGGTCTTGCAGCAATCGAGAAATTGGCGATACGTGTTCAGGAATGTCGAGACGTCACCTTGTAGATTCTCGATCTTGAAATCCCGTGGTGATTTGTCGCTAAGAGATAGTTCCCCTTCTTGTTCTGCTGTCTGAGGCGATTTCTTCTCAGCAAGCGACACACATCCCGGCCCTGTGGTGGAAGAGTATTGTTGATCGGCTTTTCGATCCGGGCACCAATAGAGTGGCGATGCCGCTGTCGCCGTGGTGTCGGAGATCTCGCCGAGTGTGAAGGCGGTTCCCCCCATGAAGGCGATTAGGCAGAGAGCTTTGGTTGTTGTGAGCGAGCGCATAAAACCATTTTTATCCCGACTTGAATTCTTGTCAATGAAACTCGCCAACTTCGTGTGTCTGACACATCGACTGATCGATCCAGGAGTTAAGCCAAGGGCTTGTCTAATTCCATCTAAAATTAAAGATATCCAGATGGCGATTATTCTTGATGCGACGGCTCAATGATGTTGGTCGAGAAGGGGTGTCGTGTTGCTCCCCATGTCTCAGGAGAGTGAACCGTGAGTGTTGGGTGGTCGCTCGGTCTGTTTTTTGACCATCGTGGGGGCGATTACCCTCAGTCAATGCTGAACCTGGTCTCTCCGTATGAATTGAAAGAGAGTAAAGTCGAGATATCCTCATCCCCATGTGTCCACTTATCCCCGCATCGCCCTCTCTTTCTTTTACTTAAGTTTTAGGTAAAACCGAGAGCCTCCACGCTTCATAAGTACATGAATTTTCTATTGACAAGTCTTTGAGTGGGTGTATACTCCTATTTTAGTGGGAAAAAGTGGGGAGGTCTGGTAAAGAATAATTAATGGAGGTATCGCGACATATTCCAGTCATGTCAGAAGAGGTCCTCTTATTGCTTGTTCGAGGGACTAATCGAACCTATCTTGATTGTACGGTGGGATACAGTGGGCATGCTGAGAAAATCCTTGAGGCAAGTGATTCCAATAGCAGGCTTATAGGATTTGACCGTGATGAGGTGGCAATTGCAGCCAGTCGAGAAAAGCTTGCACGGTTTGGTGGTCGCGTTCTTCTTTTTCATGGTCATTTCGTGGATCTGAAGCAGCACCTAACTTTGAGTGGTATTAGCCAGGTTGATGGAATTCTGTTTGATCTTGGGGTCTCGTCCCCCCAGTTAGAGGAGCCTGCTCGAGGTTTTAGCTTTCAAGAGGACGGTCCGTTGGACATGCGTATGGATCAATCAATGGGTGGGACCGCCGCTGAACTGGTCAATCGTTGGCCGGAAGCGCAGTTGGCCGACACAATTTTTCAGTTCGGGGAAGAACGGTTTTCTCGACGAATTGCGCGTGCCATTGTCTGCGCGCGCCAACGTCATCCGTTAGCGACGACGAAAGAGCTTGTCTCAGTGATTGAAGGGGCTGTTCCAGCGAATTATCGGCATGGTCGCCTCCACTGTGCCACCCGCACGTTTCAAGCCCTTCGCATTGCCGTGAATCAAGAACTCGACTGTCTCGAGCCGGCGTTGCGTGACGCCGTGGATGTACTGTCTCCCGGCGGCTGCCTCTGCGTCATTTCTTTCCATTCGCTCGAAGATCGAATTGTGAAACACACGTTACGGACGCTTTCCAGCACGGACGATCCTACGCTGGTGGTTCTCACCAAGAAGCCGCAGGTTCCCAGCAGGGAGGAATCGGGCCGGAATCCTCGATCCCGCAGTGCCAAGTTGCGAGCTGCCCAACGGGTATCCAAGGAGGACTGTTTATGAAGGCGTTAACGATAGTGGCCGGGGTGCTGTTGGTCTTCGTATTTGTATGGGAACGTGTGGATGTCGTTCGATTGGGTTATCAGATAGAACGATTGAAGACGCAGAAAATCTTGCTGGAGCGAGAGAGGGACCAATTGCAAGTGAAGGTTTCCGCGTTGGCGGCCCCGGAGCGGATTGCGAAGGTGGCGACTGAAAAACTTGGGCTTGTTCCACCCCAGCAAGGGCAAGTGCTGATGGTGCATCTGCCGGGAGAGATTCCGAGCCTGACACCCCCACCCGTGGAGCTCATCCGTGTGGCGAGACATGATTCGATTGGGAGGATTCGCCAGTGACTGCCGGACCTTCGCGCGGTCGTCGTTATGTGATGCTGATCCTGCTCCTGTGCGGGTTCTGTATTGTTCTCTTTCGGCTGGTTACGCTCCAAGTGCTCCAAGCCGCAGAACTGACAGCCAAGGCTGATCGTCAACATCAAAAGACCGTGTCGTTCGAAGGGGCCAGAGGCATGGTGTCGGATCGTCATGGCAAAGTACTGGCGATGAATGTCGAGGTTCCATCGGTGTTCGGCGTGCCGACATCGCTGGAGAGCCCTTCAACCGTCGCTCGTCATCTTTCTCCAGTGCTCCACATTCGAAGAGATGAGCTTGAGAAAAAGCTTCGGCAAGACAAAAGTTTTGTGTGGTTGGCGCGAAAGGTTGAGCCCGAGCAAGGCCGCAGGTTGCAACAGTTGTCGTTGAACGGCATCGGCGTGGTGATGGAGGGGAGGCGGTTTTATCCTAAGGGCCCATTGTTAGCTCATGTCCTAGGGTTTTCCGGAATGGATGGGCAAGGGCTTGAGGGCCTTGAGCGCCTCTACGATTTGCATCTGCAGGGAGAAAAGCGTGTCACCGTGCTGCAGCGAGATGCGTTAGGCCGTACGGTGTTTCCTAGGGATGTGGCGGAGCAAACACCGACGCCGGGACATGCCCTCACGCTGACCGTCGACGAGGTGATTCAATACATTGCAGAAAAAGAACTCGACGAGGCCGTCACCCATTCTCGTGCCAAGTCCGGGACAATCATCGTCATGGATCCTCAAACCGGTGCGATCCTCGCGATGGCGGTCAGCCCACGATTTGACCCAAACGTTGTGACTGCGTTGACACCTGATCGGTGGCGAAATCGTGCTCTGACGGATACGTATGAGCCAGGGTCGACTATGAAAGCGATGGTCGCGGCCGCGGCGCTTGAAGAAAACGTGATGACGCCCGGTTCTATGGTGTTCGGTGAAAACGGCCAGATGGTGGTTGCGAATACGACGATCCATGATCATGACAAGCTGGGCTGGATGACATTCTCCGAGGTGATTCAAAAATCCAGCAACATCGGTGCCGCCAAAACCGGGATGGCTCTCGGAGACCAGCGACTCTATCGGTATCTCCAAGCGTTCGGATTCGGTCAACGTACTGAAATTGATCTGCCGGGAGAAGTGCGCGGACTTTTGAAGGCGCCAAAAGAATGGGGCCGTCGATCGCTCGCGTCGATTTCGATGGGTCAGGAAGTCGGGGTGACGCCACTCCAGATGGTGTCGGCGGTTGCGGCTCTCGCCAATGGAGGCGTGATGATGAAGCCGTATGTGGTATCCGAAGTACGTGATCAGAAAGGTCACGTTCTCAAGGAAGTGCTCCCACAAGTAAGGCGGAGAGTCGTGTCGCCGGAGACAGCTCGGGCGGTAACGACGATGCTGGAAGGTGTCGTGACGAATGGGACTGGGACAAAAGCGGCCATTCCTGGATTTCGTGTGGCGGGTAAAACCGGGACCGCTCAAAAAGTCGATTCACGAACCGGCGCCTATTCCTCGACGCAGTTTGTCGGGTCGTTTGTTGGATATGTTCCAGCAGAATCTCCACGGCTGGCGATGATTGTCGTTCTCGATGAACCTCAAGGTGAGTCATGGGGTGGGGTCGTGGCGGCGCCCGTATTTCGGCGAGTCGGGGAGCAGGTGCTTACCTATCTTGGCGTGTCCAGGGAAGATACCGTGAAAATCGCATTGGCGATGAAGGATCACTAAAGGCTATGACGAGTGACTCCGTTCCCTTTTCACAGTTGCTTGCAGCGCTCTGGGGGAACGTCGATATCTTGGAGCAGCGTGGCGATATGAGTCGTCCGATCACTGGGATCACGGATGATTCTCGGGCTGTGACGGGTGGGAGTCTTTTTGTTGCTGTGAAGGGTGAGCGCGTTGACGGGCACGAATTTGCCGAGCGGGCCATCAAGGCCGGAGCAGTTGCGGTAGTCGCTCAGGCGCCACTGTCGTCAGGGTCATTACCATTTGTACGGGTGAACGATTCGCGCAAGGCGCTTGGTTTTCTCGGTAGCCGGTTTTATCGTGACCCGTCCGTCCGTCTCAAAATGATAGGCGTGACGGGGACAAATGGGAAGACGACGACGACGTATCTCTGCAAGGCCTTACTTGAAGGGATCGGTCGGCGGGTAGGGTTAATTGGTACGGTGGGGTATCAGATCGGACAAGAAACACTTCCTGCGTCTCACACAACGCCCGGCGCACTTGATCTCCAGGCACTGTTAGCGAAGATGCTCGAGAGGAAACTCACCGCCGCAGTGATGGAAGTATCGTCTCATGCCCTTGCGTTAGACCGGACAGCGGGCTGCGAGTATGACGTGGCCGTCTTCACAAACCTGACGCAGGATCACTTGGATTTTCATCGCACCATGGACGAGTATTTTGAGGCAAAGCTGCGACTCTTTACCGGATTGGCAGGAGGGCAAAAGGTCGGGAAGCGCGCGATGGTTAATTTGGACGATCCCCGAGGGAACTCGATTCGGACCGCCTGTCCTGTGCCGGTCTGGGGGTATGCCATTCAGAACCAGGCAGACCTCAAAGCAGAGCGCGTGCGTCTTTCGCTTACCGGAACCACGTTCACGGCGGCCACTCCATCGGGATCGTTTCCCGTCGAGAGCCGGTTAGTCGGAGAGCACAACGTCTATAATTTGCTGGGAGCAATCGGAGTGGCGCTTCACGACGGGGCGACAGCCGACCAGATCCGTGACGCGACTGCCCATATCGACAATGTTCCCGGCCGTTTCGAGCGGATCTCGTCCGGACAAGACTTTACGGTTGTTGTCGATTATGCCCATACGGAAGACGCGCTTCTCAGGTTACTCACGGCAGCCCACGTGTTAAAGACCGATCGGATTATTACCGTGTTTGGCTGTGGCGGTGACCGGGACCGAGGAAAGCGGCCCAAGATGGGTCGCGCTGCTGTTGAATATAGCGACGTGGTGATCTTGACCTCCGATAATCCTCGAACTGAGGACCCGCTGGCGATCCTTCATGAAGTTGAGATCGGCGTGCGCGATGCGCTCATGCGGCGGCAACACGTGCAATATCACTTGATGCCGGATCGCCGAGAGGCGATCGGCGCCGCCATCCGGGAGGCGCACCACGGCGATATGGTGCTGATCGCCGGGAAGGGGCATGAAGATTATCAAATCATCGGCACTCAAAAGTTTCATTTTGACGACCGTGAAGTGGCACGCGAGGCGATTCAGCAATTGCGAGACTGCGCGTGAGTATCCAGGCGATGGCCGGGGCCGTGGAAGGTGAAAAATCAATGGGGTTGTTTACGGTCGATGAGTTACGAGAAGTGATCAGCGTGAAAGTTCTTGCGGGGCAGGCCTCGCTATCGGGGAAGCGCCGGATCAGGCAGATCAGCACGGACTCACGATCGATTCGTCGGGGGGATCTCTTTGTCGCGCTCAGAGGCGATCGATTTGATGGTCATGAGTTTGTACCGGCTGTGCTCGCACAGGGCGCGGCGGGAGCCATCGTCCATGACGGATACCACCTTCCTTCAAGTCTCCCGGCGGTACGCCGGATCGCGAGGCAATCTGTGCCGTTTCTCTTTGGCGTGCGCGATCCGCTCTTTGCCTACCAGCAGCTCGCGACGCACTATCGCAGTCGATTCACTATTCCGATGGTGGCAGTGACTGGGAGCAACGGCAAGACAACGACGAAGGAGATGGTGGCGGCGGTATTGGCTCAACGGTGGCCGATACTGAAGACCGAAGGAAATTTCAACAATCGCATCGGTGTGCCCGCTACCCTGTTTCGGCTCACGGCTCGGCATCAGGCAGCCGTGATTGAGATGGGGGTGGATCAGCAGGGGCAGACGACCAGACTCTGTGAGATTGTCAGGCCCACAATCGGGGTGATTACCAATATTGGACCCGATCACCTCGAGTTCTTTGGAAGCATGGAAGGGTCCGCGCAGGCTAAGGCAGAATTGCTGGATCTGCTTCCTTCAGATGGCATGGCCATGCTGAATGCCGACGATCCATATTTTGACTACCTTGCGTCGCGCGCGCAATGTCGCGTGGTGTCGTTCGGAAATTCAGCGATGGCCGATGTTCGCGCAAGTCAGGTCACGTCCGATGCTCGACAGGGCACGATCTTTCGTTTGCACCTCCCTGGGAAAATCCGTCCCACGATCGTGAGAATGAAGGTGCATGGGACCCACAACGTCACCAATGCACTCGCAGCCGCTGCGGTGGGTGCAGCCTTGAATCTTTCCGGTGCGATGATTGCCCAAGGGTTGAGCCGATTCCGTCCTGCCGCGATGCGGTCGCAGGTGGTGACTCTTCATGGCGTCCATTTCATCAACGACTGTTATAACGCCAACCCGGCGTCGATGAACGCGGCGCTTCAACTGCTGGCACAGTGGCGCCCTGCACGTGATCGGATTGCCGTGCTGGGAGACATGCTTGAGCTTGGCGCTGAGACTGGTCGCCTGCATCGGGAGGTTGGGCAGTTTCTTGCCACACAGGGGCTGTCTCGGCTGATCGCCTGCGGGGCGTTGGGCCGAGAGATTGCGGAAGGAGCGCGCCAAGGTGGGATGGCGGCTGTGCAGATCGATGAGGTGGACGATGCGGCAGCGGCTGCGGATCATCTTAAGAGAATTCTGCGGCAGGGTGACGTCGTGTTGGTAAAGGCTTCTCGAGGTATGAAAATGGAACAGGTCGTGCAAACGTTGGCAGGGATGAGGGCGGTCATCAGGCAGGCATCGTAAGGGGCTGTAGCCATCGGCTCAAGAGTTGGTGGGACGATCGGCTCATCGTGAAAGTAAAGGCCGCATGCTCTACAACTGGCTGTATCCGTTTCATACAGAATATTCGTTTCTGAACGTCTTTCGATATCTGAGCTTTCGGATCATCTACGGGGCTGTGACGGCGTTTCTGATCGCCTTTGTGTTGGCTCCCTGGGTGATCAAGAAGTTGCAAGAGATTAAGCTGGGCCAGCAGATTCGAGCTGACGGCCCCCAACGCCACCTGGCGAAGAGTGGTACGCCTACCATGGGCGGGATGCTCATTCTTTTCGCGGTTGTCCTCTCGACGCTCCTGTGGGCCGATATCGCAAGACCGTATGTCTGGCTTGTGCTTCTTGCCATGCTGGGGTTTGGCGCGATTGGATTTATCGACGACTATCTGAAGTTCATCAAGTCCCAATCAAAAGGATTATCGGCGGGGCAGAAGTTTACGGCGCAAGTGGCGGTGGCCTTGGTGATCGCACTGGTTCTCTATTTTCTACCTGGTTATACGACCAAGCTCAGTATCCCATTCTTTAAGAATTTCGTTCCGGATCTTGGCTGGTTCTATGTCGCCTTTGCGGTGATGGTGATTGTCGGGAGTTCCAATGCCGTCAATCTGACCGATGGCCTCGATGGGCTCGCAATCGGACCCGTCATGATCGCGGCGATGGCCTACACGATCGTGGCGTATGTCACCGGCCATCGACTCATGTCGGACTATCTGATCATCCCGCACATCGAAGGCGCCGGTGAACTCGCGGTGTTCACCGCCGCAATTCTAGGAGCGAGTTTGGGGTTTTTGTGGTTCAACACCTATCCGGCTACCGTGTTCATGGGGGACGTGGGCTCGCTTCCACTGGGGGCGGCGTTGGGCACAGTCGCGGTGATCAGTAAGCATGAGTTGCTGCTCCTGATGGTCGGCGGAGTATTTGTCATTGAGGCGGTCTCGGTCATTTTTCAAGTGATCTCGTTCAAGTCACGAGGGAAACGCATTTTTCTCATGGCGCCCATCCATCATCACTTTGAGATGAAAGGCTGGGAGGAGCCCAAAGTCGTGGTGCGCTTGTGGATTATCGCCATCCTGTTGGCATTGTTGAGCTTGAGCACATTAAAGCTTCGGTGAGGGCATGTTAGGAGAAGCGGCTGTGGAACTTGCGGGAGCGCGTGTCACGGTCATGGGTCTTGCCAGAAGCGGGGTCGCGGCTTGCCGATTGCTTCAGACTGCGGGAGCGCGCGTCACAGTGGCCGATCGGAAGGAGTTGGCGGAGCTTACATCGGCCCTCGCCGGTATCGACCGTGATCACGTTGGTGTCACCGTTGGGGCGCAATATGAATCGTCGATCGAGAAGGCGGATCTTGTGGTGATCAGTCCAGGAGTGCCGTATCGGCTAGCCCCGCTTGAAACAGCGCGTCGGCGTGGCGTGAAAGTAATCAGCGAATTGGAACTGGCTTCACAGTTTTCCCGAAGCCCGCTCCTTGCTATCACAGGCACCAACGGCAAAAGCACGACGGTGACTCTGATCGGCAAGTTTCTCGCTGAGAGCGGGAAGCGGGCGTTCGTCGGCGGAAATTTAGGCACTGCCTTGAGCGAAGCGGCGGTGGAAGATCTTCGTGCCGGCCAGACGGGGAACCCGAGTCCGTTCGACTATCTTGTCGTCGAGGTTTCCAGTTTTCAGCTGGAAACGATCGATCGGTTCCATCCCTGGATCGCCGCGTTGCTGAACGTGACGGTCGATCACCAGGACCGGTATGAGTCGCTGGACGAATATGTCGCGGCAAAACAACGGATTTTCGAGAACCAGATCGCGTCAGATTTTGCGGTATTCAATCTTGATGACGATCGTGTGGCAGCTTTGCGGCATCGAGTTCATGCGACACGATTGGGGTTTACACGCGGAGCAACGATCGACGCCGAGATGCACGGGGGAGCCTATCTCGAAGGCGATCGAATCGTGACGACGGTGACTGGGGTGCGGCAGGAGATTTGCCATCGAAGCGAAATCCGTATCATCGGCAACCACAACGTGGAAAACGTGATGGCGGCGACAACCTACGCCTTACTGTGTGGCTGTCCGCTCGATGCGATTCGTCGAGTGCTTGCGACGTTTCCTGGACTCGAACATGCGCTTGAAATCGTCCGCGAGCGTCGAGGGGTCCGATATGTGAACGATTCGAAGGGCACGAATGTCGATGCCACGCTCAAAGCGCTGGAGAGTATTGATCAACCGATTTGGCTCATTGCCGGAGGGCGGGATAAGGGAGGAGATTTTTCTCGACTCGCCCAAGCCGTCAGCCGACGGGTCGCACACGTGATTCTGATCGGAGAAGCAGCGCCGCTCTTGCGACAGGCGTGGGAGGGTGTCGCGACGATGACGGAGGCCACCACTCTACGGGGGGCCGTAGAGTTCGCGGCGCAAGGGGCATCGCCGGGTGACGTCGTGTTGTTGTCTCCAGCCTGTGCCAGCTTCGATATGTTTGCGGATTATCAGGACCGTGGTCGTCAATACAAGGCGTTGATTCATGCCTTACCGGCGTGACGTGCAAGGCAAGGGAGGGGCGATTCTGAGCTATGGCGCATCGATCAGCGGGGACTCTGGCGCTTCCATGGTCCCAGGCCACCAGCCAACGGTCAGGCAAGCAACGGGTCGCAGCGGACCACACGCTTTTGGCGGTCACGATGATTCTGGCGTTAGTGGGACTGGTGATGGTGTTCAGCGCGAGCGCTATTGTGGCGGGCAACCGGTTTCAGGATCCAGGATTTTATCTGAAGCGGCAAGTCGCCTGGCTTGCCATCGGCGTTCTGTTGATGCATCTCGCATCGCATATCGATTACACGGTTTGGAAGAAACTCTCCATTCCAATATTGGCCTGCGGCCTGTTGCTGCTCGTCCTGGTACTGGTGCCGTCTTTCGGCCTGTCGGCCAAGGGAGCGCGGCGATGGTTGCCGTTGGGACCTATCTCCATGCAGCCGGCAGAAATGGTCAAGCTTGTCGCGGTGATTTATCTGGCAGCGTATCTGAGCAAAAAGCCAGACAGGGTCACATCGTTTCGCAGTGGTCTGCTGCCGGCGCTGATCGTGATTGGATTGCTGAGCGGATTGGTGTTGCTCGAACCGGATCTCGGAACGGTTGTGATGCTTGGATTAGTCACAATCGGGATGTGTTTTCTCGGCGGGGCACGTCTGTCTCATCTCTTGGGGTTAGGGCTCTGTGCGATTCCGGCGGTGATGGCGCTGGTTCTTGGGTCCAGTTATCGGCGCCAACGGCTCATGACGTTTCTTGCTCCATGGAAGGATCCGTCGGATGCCGGGTTCCAAATTACACAGTCTTTCTTAGCCTTCGGCAGCGGCGGTTCATTTGGAGTGGGGTTGGGCGAAGGCAAACAGAAGCTCTATTTCCTCCCAGAGGCGCACACAGATTTTGTTTTGGCGCTGATCGGCGAAGAACTGGGGCTTATCGGCACAGTGACGGTCGTCCTGTTATTCGCATTTTTTGTGTGGCGAGGGGTTCAGATTGCCGCACGTGCGCGAGAGCCGTTTGGCCGCTATCTGGGCATGGGTATTACCTTGTTAGTTGGCGTGCAGGCGTTGGTCAATGCGTCGGTGGTGACGGGGCTGTTGCCGACGAAAGGACTTACCTTACCGTTTGTCAGCTACGGAGGGTCGTCGTTGGTGGTCAGTTTGATCGGAGTGGGGATCTTGCTCAATATTTCTCGAGATCGGCATACCGGTGGGTCTCGCGGTGGGTCGGGTCACGGATGACGATCGTCATTGCCGCAGGAGGAACCGGTGGCCATCTCTATCCGGCTGTGGCATTGGCAAGAGAGTTTCTCCGGTGCGATCCCAAGACCACGGTTCTTTTTGTGGGGACGGCACGTGGGCTTGAATCGAAGGTACTTGCCCATGAGGGGTTCGACCTGGCGTTGATCAGTGCCAAGCCGGTGATGGGCAAGGGCCTGTTCGGGGCACTGAAAGGGTTGTGTGCGCTGCCGGTCAGTTTGAGGCAGTGCCTGCGAATCCTACGAACAAGACAGGCTGATCTGGTGATTGGAGTCGGTGGCTATACAAGTCCCATGATGTTGCTGGCGGCCGCGTTAGCCAAGGTGACACGAGTGATTCTGGAGCCGAATGCACATCCAGGCATGGCGAACAAAGCGGTGGGGCCTTTCGTTCAGCGTGTGTTTCTCGCCTTCGAATCTGCCTCCGACTCGTTCGATCGTTCAAAGGTACGTGTGGTGGGGACGCCGATTCGCAAGGCATTCCTTGAGGGCATTGAGCAGAGCCAGGAGCAGTCAGGATCGCCGCATCTGCTGATTTTCGGAGGGAGTCAAGGCGCCAAGGCAATGAATACAGCGGTGATAGAAGGATTGCCCGATTTGATGACACAGCTGCCGCAGTTCACAGTGACCCATCAGACCGGCGAATCCGACCATGCGCGGGTGGCCGAGGCCTATCGTCGGGTCGGCATCGAGTCGCAGGTCGTCCCATTTATTTACGACATGCCTGCGGCATTACGGCAGGCGGACCTTGTGGTGGCGAGGGCCGGTGCTATGACGGTGGCGGAACTCACGGCCTGCAGAAAGCCGGCTATCCTTGTTCCGCTGCCGTCCGCCATCTACGACCATCAGACACACAATGCCAAGGTGATGGAAGCAGCCGGGGCCGCCGTGCTGCTCCCGCAATCTGTGCTCACCGGCCCTCTGTTGGCCCGCACCGTGACGGGTATTCTTGGAGATCGTGACCGATTACGGGCGATGGGCGAGGCGAGTCTTTCTCTGCGGCGAATTGATGCAGCTGAAGTGATTGTCCGCGAATGTTACGCGCTCATGGGAGGTCGTCATGACGTTCACCGGTCTGTTGGAGCAGCAGGAAACTAATGGTATTGGGCAACGTGGACAGAGATCACCATCGTATCCACCGGTTGGTGGAGTAAGGCGTACGACGATGTTTCGAAAGACACAACAGATCCACTTAGTCGGAATTGGAGGATCGGGAATGAGCGGCATCGCGGAGGTACTCCTGACGCTGGGGTACAAAGTGACGGGCTCGGACCTGCAAGCTTCCGATACGACGCGACGATTGGAGGAACTCGGTGGGCGTATCTTTGTCGGCCATCAGGAAACGAATGTCGGGGAAGCACAAGTGGTCGTCATCTCCTCTGCCGTGTCGGCACAGAACCCAGAGGTCGTGGCAGCGAAGACAAAGCAAATTCCTGTGATTCCTCGGGCCGAGATGCTTGCGGAGTTGATGCGGCTGAAATTCGGGGTCGCCATTGCCGGCGCACATGGGAAGACCACTACGACGTCGATGGTGGCCAATGTCTTGGCCCAGGGTGGATTGGATCCGACGATGGTGATCGGGGGGAAAGTGAATGCGTTGGGGAGTCATGCGCGCCTGGGTCGGGGCGATCTCCTCGTGGCGGAAGCCGACGAGAGCGACGGATCATTTCTCCGTCTATCACCGACCATTGTCGCGGTGACGAATCTCGACCGGGAGCATCTCGATCATTACGGCAGTATGGAACGCATCAACGAATGTTTTCTCGAGTTTATCAATAAGGTGCCGTTCTACGGGTTAGCCGTGTTGTGCGCCGATGATGATCGGCTCAGGGCGCTCTTCCCGAGCATCGTGAAGCGCTATCAGACCTATGGACTCTCGGAACGAGATGGAGTCACGCCGGATTTCTTTGCGACGGACATCAGCTTAAGCAAATGGAGCGCTGAGTTTCGGGCGCAGTTCCGTGGTCGCAATTTGGGCCCGTTCCGCCTGGCGGTGCCAGGCCGACACAATGTTGCCAACGCGCTTGTGGCGATTGCGGTCGGTCTCGAATTGGATGTCCCGGTCGATCTCATCAGGAAGGCGCTGGCGGCCTATGCCGGAGTTGAGCGCCGCTTTCATCTGCGGGGGGAGGCCAATGGGATCATGGTCGTAGACGATTACGGGCATCATCCGACGGAGATCAAAGCCACTCTGGCTGCTGCCAAGCAAGGGTGGGGAGACCGACGGCTGGTGGTTCTGTTTCAGCCGCATCGCTATACCAGGACGAGAGACCTGCTGGAGGATTTTTCGAAGGCGTTTGACCAATCAGACGTCTTGTTCTTGGCGGACATCTATGCGGCGGGGGAGCAGCCGATTCCCGGAGTGTCCGGAGCCAGGTTGGCCGACATTGTTCGTGCGGCGGGCCATCCGTCCGTGACGTTTATAGAACATAAAGATCAGATGGTGGATCAGGTGCTCCCTCATCTGAAATCGGGGGATCTCGTCATGACGTTAGGGGCAGGGGATATTTGGAAGACGGGGGTTGGGCTGTTGGCCCGATTGACTCCGGTCGGATGATGCGATGACGCGAGGGAGCCAAGGTGTTAGGACAACCGCACACGCGCATGCGAAGTTTACGCAGACAGATGTGCGCGCTGCGGTGGCCGGTCTCAGGGGATCCACATCCTTCCGGGCTCCGCTGCGAGAGTACACCTCGTTTAAGATCGGAGGGCCGGCGGATGTCGTCTGTGAGCCCGCGGATATTGACGATGTCTGTCTGGTGGTTCGGCAGGCGCGTGCACGCAAGATCCCGTTGTTCGTCCTGGGCGGAACGAACCTCCTTATCCGAGACGGAGGCATTCGCGGCATTGTGGTCAGCTTGGCGCGGCTGCGGGCTATCAAGGAAGAACCGACGGCGGTGTTGTATGCCGAAGGGGGAGTCGGGATGCCGACATTGATTGGGTACGCGATCCGTCATTCCCTTGCGGGACTGGAATGGGCGGCGGGAATTCCTGGAACAGCGGCCGGCTGTGTCGTCATGAATGCCGGGACAAAGCTCGGTGAAATGAAGGATTCGATCAAGGCTGTTCGCATGGTGAATATGAAAGGCCAGATTGTGGACCTGGAGGCAGCTCAGGTGAGGTTCGAATATCGACGGGCCTTGCTGCCACGCGGCATCGTGGTGGGAGTCTGGCTTCAATTAAAGCCAGGGGTCCAATCGGAAATCCAGCGAGTGGTCAAGGACTATCTCCACTATCGACGAGACACACAACCGCTCGCAATGCCCAGCGCCGGGTGTGTGTTCAAGAATCCTCCGAACGATTCTGCCGGGCGACTGATTGAGGCAGTCGGCCTCAAGGGTGCACGTGTCGGCGATGCGGAAGTCTCGATGAAGCATGCCAACTTCATGGTTAATCGTGGTCAGGCGAATGCGGCAGATGTGACGGCGTTGATCGGGAAGGTCCGCCGTGCAATTCGCCGTCGGGTGGGGGTGCGGTTAGATCTTGAACTGAAAATCGTAGGAGAGACATAGCGGTATGAGTGAGCTTCATTCGACAGAGCGGCCGCTTCTGACCCGTGCCCGCATCGGGGTGCTGATGGGTGGACAATCGGCTGAGCGCGAGGTGTCGCTTCGGACAGGCGCAGCGGTTCACCGATCGTTGGTCCGCCGTGGTTACGATGCAGTCGCCATTGATGTCGGGCCGACGCTCTCTCAGGATCTGCACGATCGGAAGATCGACCTGGCGTTTTTGGCTTTGCATGGGCCCGGCGGGGAAGATGGAGCGATTCAAGGATTTCTGGAGACGTTGGGAATTCCCTACACCGGATCCGGTGTCCAGGCGAGTGCGATCGGTATGCATAAAGTCACCACGAAAACACTCTTGGCTTCAGCTCGTATTCCTGTCCCAGCCGGCGCGGTTGTGAAGCGAGGAGAGAAGGTTTCCAGCGCCACCCTGTTGCGCGCGGAAAAATTGCGCTGGCCCCTTGTGGTGAAGCCTGCTTCGCAAGGGTCCACGATTGGGGTCACGATTGTGCGCAAACCGTCGCAATGGCGTGATGCTCTGGCCTTGGCCCATCGCTATGACGTGGATGCGATGGTCGA
Source organism: Nitrospira sp. (assembly GCA_005116885.1). Taxonomy (GTDB): domain Bacteria; phylum Nitrospirota; class Nitrospiria; order Nitrospirales; family Nitrospiraceae; genus Palsa-1315. The sequence goes on along the minus strand of SWDP01000007.1, from coordinate 122,699 downwards.
GACCTATATCCCGGGGCATGAGGTGACGGTGTCGATCATCGGAGGACACCATGTCTCTCCGCTGGTGCTTCCTGCTGTGGAAATCGTGGCGCCGGGAGGCTTTTACGATTTTGCCGCGAAGTACGAAAAGGGGAAAACCCAATATCTCTGCCCTGCACCCTTGAGCGCCGCAGTGACCAGGCAGATTCGGATGTTGGCGTTGCGCACGTATCACGTACTGGGCTGTGAGGGTGCGGCCCGAGTCGATTTCCGTATCACCCCGCGCGGCCGCCCGGTCGTATTGGAGATCAATACCGCGCCGGGCATGACTGAAACGAGTTTGCTCCCGATGGCGGCGGCACAGGCCCGAATCGACTATGACGAGTTGACCGAACGGATTCTTGAGTCCGCACTCACTCGCGCGGTCGCCTTGACCGTTCGTCAGGGGAAGTGAACGTGCCATGAAGATACTCATGCGGAAACGAGCGGCGCCTCCCATCGGCCCACGGTCGAACCAATGGAAGGGCGCGCGTGCCAGTCAGGTCGCGGATCAACGCCAACAGGCGCGTCGGGAGACGTTGCTCTCACGGCGTAGGCGTGCGTTGCTCGTGGGGCGATGGATTCTCGGTCTTGCCGCGTTGGCGTGGGGATTGACCATCATCACGCGAGAAATGGGACCCATGCTTCAGGGTTGGCTAGAAATCCGTGACGTAGAGATTGAGGGTATGCACCGAGTGACGAAACCGGAAATATTAGAGCGGCTCGTGTTGAAGCCAGGCATGGGACTGCATCAAATCAGCACATCGTTTCTTGCTGAGCGAGTGCAGGCGCACGCATGGATTAAGGAGGCGACGGTCGAACGCCGGCCGCCGCATATTCTGCATATCACGGTGGTGGAGCGAACGCCAGCCGTGATTATTCGCGCAGGCGCGGACCATTGGTTGAGTGATGAAGGCGGACATCTTCTCGCCAAACTAGGCAGGCAGGATGATCAGGCTCTACCCCTGTTGATTGGCTTGGAGGCTCAGCCTCTTCAGCACGGCGAATCAGGTGTACGTCATGCGGTTCAGTCCGGAGTCGTGTTGGCCAAGCTCATCGCCAATACGTTCGGCGGGAGGGTTGAAATCGATCTCACGAATGTCTCGAATGTGGTGGCGTCGGCCAACGGGGTGCGATTTCAGTTTGGAGGCGATTCTCTGGTCGATCAATGGGAGCGATTTCGGAAGGTGAATCCGTCATTTAAAACCAGCCCATTCGATAATCGGACGGGTGCAGTGAACGAGATCGATTTACGGTATGACAATCGCGTCATTGTGCGAGAAAGGGTGTGAGGGCTGTGCCGAAGCGTGATCAGATTCTTGTGGGGTTAGATATCGGGACCACGAAGATCTGCGCCATCGTGTCGGAAATCACCGATGATGGCGTGCTCAATATTATCGGGGTGGGATCCAGTCCGTCGCGAGGGCTTCGCAAGGGTGTCGTGGTCGACATCGAGAGCACCGTGGAATCGATCAAGAAGGCGGTGGAGGAAGCCGAGCTGATGGCGGCGGTTCAGATCAATTCCGTCTATACCGGCATTGCAGGCAGCCACATCTCTGCGGAAAACTGCAAAGGGGTCGTCGCGCTCAAAAAGGCAGAAGTCACGCGGGAAGACATCCAGCGTGCGATCGAAAGTGCGCGGACTCTGGCCGTCGTCCCCCATGAACGGCGGATTCTTCACGTGCTTCCTCGTGAATTCATGGTCGATGGGCAAGAAGGGGTTCGGGAGCCGTTAGGTCTGTCCGGGAACCGTCTCGAAGTCAATGTTCATGTCATTACCGGCGCTGTGACGTCGGCGCAGAATATCATCAAGTGTGTGAATCGCGCGGGCCTCGATGTTATCGACATGGTGTTGCAGCCTTTGGCGTCCAGTGAGGCCGTCCTCAGCCAGGAAGAACGCGATCTGGGCGTCGTCATGATCGATCTTGGCGGTGGGACAACCGACCTCGCGATCTTCCTGGACGGGAGTATCAGGCACTCTGCGGTTTTGCCGATCGGTGGGCAGAACTTGACGAAGGATCTTGCCATCGGATTGCTGACCTCTCAAACGGAAGCCGAGAAAATTAAATTGCAGCACGGGATCGCCAGAACAGGGTTGGTGCAGGGCCATGAAATGGTCGAGGTTCCGTCGGTCGGCGACCGTCCAGCACGGAGGTGCTTGCGCCGCGATCTTGCCGAGATTCTTGAGCCACGGGTCGAAGAAATATTCGAGCTGGTTCGTCGGGAAATCGCACGTGCCGGCTACGAGGGCATGGTGGGAGCCGGAGTGGTGATTACCGGTGGGACATCGTTGTTGGAAGGGATGCCCGATGCGGCAGAGCAGGTCTTGAATCTCCCGGCTCGCCGTGGCGCACCCGGTGGTCTCGGAGGGCTTCGCGACATCGTCAGCAACCCCATACATGCCACGGGCGTCGGACTGCTGCTCCATGCCCGACGCCATCTTGAGGAGATGGCCATCGCGGGTCTGCGCAGTGGGCGGCCGTTGGATAAGGTCTTGACTCGTATGAGGGGATGGTTCTTCGAGTTGTTCTAACCGATGCGTGAGGCGAATGTCCGCCTTGCGGATTTTATCAAGGGAGGTGTCCTGATGTTTTCGTTTGAAGAGGATGTTGTGTCTCCCGTTCGGATTAAAGTGATCGGTGTCGGTGGCGCCGGGTGTAATGCGTTGAACACCATGATTACGTCCGGATTAGCTCGGGTCGATTTCATCGCGGCGAATACGGATCTGCAGGCGTTGGAACGATCGCGGGCGTCGTATAAAGTTCAGCTGGGCCCTGAACGGACCAGAGGGCTCGGCGCCGGGGCCAAGCCAGAAGTCGGAAAGGATTCGGCACTGGAAAGCAAAGATCAGATTCGGGAGTGTCTTGAGGGCGCCGACATGGTGTTCGTGACCGCCGGAATGGGCGGTGGAACCGGAACGGGTGCCGCGCCGATTGTGGCGAGTATCGCGCGTGAACTCGGTATCTTGACGGTCGGGGTCGTCACGAAGCCTTTTTCGTATGAAGGTCATCGCCGGATGCTCCATGCGGACGAAGGGGTCCGCGATCTCCGCCGGCATGTTGACACCTTACTGATAATCCCGAATCAGCGATTGCTCGGCATCGTCGACAAAGCGACGCCGCTGCTCGAAGCGTTTAAGGTCGCTGATGATGTCCTCCGGCAGGCCATTCAAGGAATTGCCGATGTGATCACGACCACCGGCCATGTCAATGTGGATTTCGCCGATGTCCGAACCGTCATGTCCCATACGGGCCGCGCGGTGATGGGGATGGGCGTGGCGCGCGGAACGAATCGAGCGATCGAAGCGGCGCAAAAGGCGATTTGTAGTCCGTTGTTGGAGGAGGGGAGTGTCGAGGGTGCACGTGGGGTGTTGCTGAATATCACCGGTGGGCCCAACATGACGTTGCATGAGATCGAGGAAGCGGCGACGATTGTTCAACAGACCGCTGACCCTGAAGCCAACATCATTGTTGGACAGGTGATCAACCCCGATATGGGCGATGACTTGGTTGTGACCGTGATTGCGACAGGGTTTGAACGGGAGGATCTGCCTGCTCCGGTTCCCGTGGCCGCGGTTCGGGCGTCCCGTCCTGTGCAACAGACGGTGACCAGCGGCGCCGGCCAGACGGTGGGAGAACGATCGTACGCGGAGCGGCCCTTCAAAGATTTCGATCGCCCAACCTACTTGCGGCGGATGGGAGATGGAAGAGTATCGATGGAACGCGCTGCCGCGGTCACTGATGACGAGTGGGATGTACCCACCTTCCTGCGCAAGCAGGTCGACTGAGCAGACGCGGTTGTCGGCGTGAGTCGGTCATAGCGGGGTATGACTATGAGTGCAGCAGTCATTACGGTTCCTGCCTTTGCGTCCGCGCGCGACGGTGTTCGGCATTTCTTCGGCACGCGCCGTCACGCACACTCACTGGGATTCGATGTCGGAATTCCCGCTCGTCAGTCTGGTGCGCAGGGGCGCGGCTGGCTGCTGTCCGTCAAGCAAGTGCACGGAACTGAGGCGCTGGTGCTGGATCGTCCACTCACGGAGTCGGATCGGTTTCCCGGTGGGTGGGATGCGTTGGTGACCGATCAACCAGGCGTGACAGTAGCCGTGCGCACGGCGGATTGTGTCCCCGTGCTCGTGCATGACCCACGCCGGCGCGTTGTCGCAGCGATTCATGCCGGTTGGCGGGGCGCGGTGGCTGGGATTGTTTCGAAAACGCTCACACTGATGGCGAGCCGATTCGGGTCGACCCAGTCGGATCTGCGAGTCAGTATTGGACCATCAGCCGGCCCTTGCTGCTATGAAGTGGACAATCCGGTGCTCGACCAGCTTCGATTGGGGTTGTCTGATTGGGAGTCGGTCGTGCATGACTATCGAGGGCATAAAGCTCGGCTCGATCTCAAGGGCTTGATCCGCCGGCAAGTGGAAGGAGCGGGCGTGTCCACATCCGCTGTTTCAGCGGTGAATGTATGCACGATCTGCCACGATCAGCTGTTTTATTCCTATCGACGGGAAGGCCGGGTGAACGGAACGATGGTCAGCGGGATCACGCTACTCTCTCACAACTCAGAGTGAGTCGGAGGGTGTGCGCTGACATTTATCTGGGGGGTCTGTACAATACGTCAGAGCTTCGTCGCATTTCTTTGAGGGGGCGCGCAATCGGTATGTCGGATGAGTATCGTGGTACGGTTGGGGAGCGGGTGTGTCTAGTTCAACGATCATAAAGAAGATTGCGTTCATCGGAGGCGGCCAGATGGCTGAGGCCATGATCGGTGGTCTCCTTGCAGGGCAGGTATGTTCTGCTGACGTCATTTGGGCAACGGATCCCGTTCCCGAGCGCCGCGATCGCTTAAAAGAGCAGTTCGGCATTCGGGTTGGTTCTGCCAACCGTGAAGCGGTTGTCTGGGCTGACGTGGTCATTTTGGCCGTGAAGCCTCAGGCACTCCCTGTTGTGCTCAGGGAGCTTGCCCCAATCCTGGCCCATGCCCTTGTGATCTCTATTGTGGCAGGGGTGAAGATTCCGACAATCGCCGAACAGATTTCCGGGGGGGGGCGGGTTGTTCGTGCGATGCCGAATATTCCAGCATTGGTCCGGGAGGGTATGACTGCGCTAACTTTTGGTAGCACGGTCACTGAGGATGATGGTCATGTGGCTCGAATGGTATTCGAAGTGGTCGGTCGTGTGGTCCTGGTTGAGGAACGATTGATGGATGCGGTGACTGGCCTGAGTGGGAGTGGCCCGGCCTATGTGTTTCAGGCCATTGAAGCGTTGGCGGATGGGGGAGTGATGATGGGTTTGCCACGGCAGACCGCCGAACTCCTTGCGGCACAGACAGTACTTGGCGCGGCTCGCTTGGTGCTCGAATCAGGCGCACACCCTGCTCAGCTGAAAGATCGAGTGGCCTCACCTGGAGGCACCACCATCGCCGGACTTCATCGGCTTGAACAGGGGGGGTTTCGTGCTACATTAATGGCTGCGGTTGAAGCGGCTACCACGCGATCGAAAGAGTTGGGGCGCTGATGTTTGTCGCGGGGAATGTTCTTTCGGCAATGGCCTCGATTCTTGACTATGTATTATGGCTCTATATGTGGGTGATCATTGCTCGCGCCCTGATCTCGTGGGTTAACCCGGATCCATGGAATCCGATCGTCCAATTTCTCAATCGTGCGACCGAACCGGTCCTCGCTCCAATTCGACGGCTGATTGGCACGCGGATTGGCATGGATGTATCGCCCATCGTCGTGATCCTGATTATCAATTTCCTGCAAATCGCGGTTGTGCAGTCACTCAAGGAATTGGCCATGAGGATGAACTTAGATGAGCATGGGGGATGCCATGAGAATGACGCCGCTTGATATCCAGCAAATGGTGTTCAAGGTTGCTTTCCGCGGATATGACAAGGAAGAGGTGAATCGCTTCCTCGAAGAAATAGCACAGACGGTCGAATTATTGAATCGAGACGATGCGGTTCAGCGAGAAAAGATCGTATTTCTGGAACAGCAACTTGCCGAGTTAAAACGGACGGAAGCAACATTGTCGAGTACGCTGTTATCTGCTCAATCGCTGGCAGAGGATGTAAAGCGGAATGCTCATCGGGAGGCCGATCTCGTCATCAAAGAAGCTGAACAGAAGGCGGGCCAACTGATCCATCAGGTCAGGGTCGAGCTGACCGATACACAGCGTGACCTCACGTCTCTCCAAAAACAACGCTTGCTGATGGTTGAACGCTTGCGGGCGTCGTTGCGCATGTTCGAACGGATGCTGGAAGTGGAAGAACATGAGGCGTTCCATGACGCCGCAACCGCATCGGTAGAGAAGCTTGAAGGAGAATCGAGCCCGAGGCTCTAACTCGTCAGAAGCGACCACTTCTCGCTGGCTCAGGCGTTCTCTAGGCTGGCTCTCGCGGCTCCCCGCAACCGCATTGTTTCCCACCCACAATAGGGTATCCCGCCCATGGCTACTCATCATGTCATTCAGGCGGCTTTGCAATCGGCCGTCGACGAGGGTGTCTTCCCCGGTGCTCAGCTGGCGGTGCGTCTTCGTGGGGAGCTGCAATGTGTGGTGGTGGCTGGGCGATTGTCGTCAGAGCCTTCGGGCCTTCCGGTACAACCCACTAGCCTGTATGACCTCGCGTCCCTCACGAAGCCGTTAGTAACGGGGACATCGCTCTTGCTTCTGGCGCAACAGGCCAAGGTAAGGCTTGAAGATCCTGTACAGGAAGTCTTGGCTGAACTTGACGGGACGTCAATCGGTCAGGCAACGGTGAAAGACCTTTTGACTCATCGTTCGGGCTTGCCAGGATGGCGGCCCTTCTACGAGCGGCTGGGGACCAGAGGGATTGGCCTTGAACCTTCCGGCGGAAATCATGCTGTCACGCAACTGGTACTGAAGATGATTCGAGATGAGCCGCTGCTCTATGCGCGGGGGGAGCGCTGCGTCTATAGTGACCTTGGATTCATGTTGTTGGGGTTTCTGGTAGAGCGTATCAGTGGAATGCCGTTGGACCGCTGGTGCGAAGATGCCATCGTCCGACCGCTACGGGCGGACCCTATGATGTTTTGCCCTACGGCAGGGGGAGCGCAACGCGATAGCCTTCGCCCAATTGTCGATGTGTCATGCATCGCCCCGACTGAACGGGACGAGTGGCGCAATCGACTCTTACGTGGGGAGGTGCACGACGAGAATGCTGCAGCGCTGGGTGGTGTTGCAGGTCATGCAGGATTATTCGGGACTGCTGAATCAGTACTGGCGGTCTCTGGAGCCTGGCTCCGCGGCTATCATGGGAGAGAGTCGATTCTGGAAGGAGATCTTGTCAGGCAGTTTACGACCCGCCAGGAATCTGTCGCTCGATCGAGTTGGGCGTTGGGATGGGATACTCCGTCTGCGCCGTCTTCATCGGGGTCCAGTTTTTCTGAGCGGTCGTTCGGTCATCTCGGCTTTACGGGGACGTCGTTATGGATTGATCCACTCCGTGAATTGGAGGTGGTGCTGTTATCCAATCGAGTGCATCCGAATCGAAGAAACGAGAAGATCAAGATCTTCCGCCCACGGATTCACGATCTGGTCTATCGGGAGTATGTCTCCGCGTAAGAGTTGCAGCTACGCCAGGTCCTGATAATCCATCCAGGTTTCTTTTTCGGCGAGATATTTCGTGCCTTTGAAATTGGCGCGTGTTCTCATTTTACTGAAGCCGAACCGCTGCATCATGTCGATGAGCTCTTGTACCGCAGCCGTAATAGTGGGATGAGGGTGGCCTTCGACGTTCAGGGCTTCATACATAACTTTCGCGGCGTAGCCAGAGGGTGTCCGATTGACAAGGATCATGCGATTGAAATACCGATCGCTCGGGTCAACCCCTTCAATCTGGTGCTTTTCAATCAATCCTTCTTTTTTGAAAAGCAGCGGCAACGAACTCATCATACCCCCCATTGCACTCACACGATATACTAGAGTCTAGTGCGTGATTATAGGGTGGGACCGCGCCGACCGCAAGCCGTTGACAACCGTGTAGCACCCTCCTATCATCTCCCCCCGCTGTCGTCGCCGCGATGTTCTTAAAGATATGAATATCCCCAACAGCTTGACCATCCTCCGTATTCTCCTGATTCCCTGCTACATTGGGTTGCTTATCTACGGCAGATTCGATCAAGCACTCATTGTGCTTCTTGTGGCTGGGCTTACCGATGCGCTTGATGGGCTGATCGCCCGTATGAAAAATCAGCATACTCGGCTGGGTGCTGTGTTAGACCCTTTAGCCGATAAGCTGCTGCTCACCTCAGGGTTCATTACCCTTTCGCTGATTCATGTGATTCCGTTGTGGGTCACCATCCTTGTGGCCAGCCGGGACGTTATATTGCTGATGGGGACGGCGGTGGCGCATTTCACAGATTATCGCGTGGATCTTACGCCCACCTTTTTGGGCAAGGGCACGACGTTTCTCCAGCTAGCTTATGTTGTGATGGTTATCTTTCTCAGTTCCCGCCGCATCGATCTCGCCAATATCTTGCCGCTGTTGTTCGGTATGGTCTCCTTCACGTTATTGTCCGGATTGCATTATCTCTATCGAGGTATTCGGCAGACGAGTGCAATCAGGAGCTAGGGCTTTCTGTGACGTCAACCCGTATGCCTGCCCACCGCGCAGAGATTGTGCATTTGTTTGACAGGTTTTGGGGTCGCCAGTAGACTCGCCGATAGATATTCCCGTCAATTTACAACCGGCCAGGTAGATGGCCACATCGAAGGGTGAGTGTTGCGTATGGCTACCTTTGCGTATGTCGGACGAACCAGATCGGGTGCCGTCAAGAAGGGCGAGCTGAGTGCGAAAACCCGAGATGAGGCGGTGGATCAACTGCGTAAGCAAAGCGTCGTCGTCACGAGCCTTGAAGAAAAGAAGAGCGGCGCTGGCGGATTCAAGATCAAACTGAGTCTTGGATCCGGCCTTACGGATAAAGATCTGGTTGTATTTACACGACAATTTGGCACGATGATCAATGCCGGTCTGCCCTTGGTGCAGTGTCTCGAAATCCTCTCGACCCAGTCTGAAAACAAGGTGCTGCGGGAGACTATCGGGGAAGTAAAGACGCAGGTAGAGGCCGGTTCAACTTTTTCGGATGCGTTACGTCGCCACCCTAAAGTATTCGACGATCTGTACGTGAACTTGGTCCATGCAGGTGAGGTGGGTGGCTTGCTCGATACGATCCTGACGCGTCTCGCAAAATACATCGAGAAAGCGATGAAGCTCAAAGGGCAGATCAAGTCTGCCATGGTCTATCCTGCCACGATCATGGGAGTCGCCGTTGTTGTTATCGTTATTCTCATGCTTTTTGTCATTCCAATCTTTGCAAAGATGTTTCTTGAACTGTCAGGCGGGAAAGTGGCGTTGCCCGGCCCTACGCAAATAGTCATCGACACCAGCAACTTCTTTATCGCTTACTGGTATGTCATTCTTGGGGCGATTGTGGGGACCGTTTTTGGCATTAAAAAATATCGCGGGACCGTTCAAGGGCGGATGGTTATTGATAAGTTGCTTCTCAAGTTACCAGTAGTTGGAGACTTGATCAGAAAAGCTTCGGTTGCCAAGTTTACCCGCACACTCGGGACATTGCTCTCCAGCGGGGTCCCATTACTCGATGGAATGACAATCTGTGCAAAGACATCAGGCAATAAGGTTATTGAAGAAACATTGATCAACGCTCGCCAGAGTATCAGTGGTGGAAAGACCATCGCCGATCCCTTAGCTGCAAGCGGGGTTTTCCCGAAAATGGTCACGCATATGATTGCCGTGGGGGAGTCAACGGGCGCGCTGGACGCGATGTTGGGGAAAATTGCAGATTTTTACGAAGACGAAGTTGATCAGGCCGTTGCCTCGTTGACGGCACTACTTGAACCTATGATGATGGTATTCCTGGGGGTTGTGATTGGGTTTATCGTGATTGCGATGTACCTCCCGATCTTCAAAATGGCGTCTGCGATCGGATAGAGGATGGTGTTCAGGTCCCTCTCACGGAGTTGGGCCTAGTTCCCAAGGTGGAGGTTCTAGCTTTCATTCCGGCCAAACCAGTCGGCCTCCGTCAAATGTGCGATGACACGGTTCCAAGTCCCAAATCCGAGGAGAATGAACAAGATACCCTCTTCTTCATGCCCCGCCGACTTCCTTCTTACCCAGTGGTCTTCCAATCATGAATGATCTCCGGACACGACTGTACTGGATCATGGGGCTCCGGATGGCCTTCGTGACCCTGATGCTCGGTCTGTCCCTCGCCTTTCAAGTTGCGAAGGGCGTGTGGGTCGAAACATTCTACGTCTTGATTATTGCCACCTACGCTCTCACGATTCCTTCCGCCATTTTACTCCGAGTGTGTACGTCCTCAACGGCTCTCACAATACTTTTTTGGATGCAAGTAGGTATCGATTTCCTCCTTGAGACGATGTTGGTTGCCAGGACAGGAGGGATCGAGAGTCCCTTTGCGGTGCTGTATGTCATGACGGTGGCAGTGGCTAGTCTTGTTCCCCGCCGACGAGTGGGGCTCCTTACCGCCTGTTTCTGCATTATTCTGTTCGGGCTCTTAACGAACATTCAGTTGCATGGCCTCATCGGGGGGTGGGGGTGGCTGCCGCCGAGTCGGCTGACGGTGCCTGAAACGTTCCAGACCTTCGGCGTCTATGCGCTGGCCATTCTTGTCGTGGGAATCCTGGGTGGGGCCCTCGCTGAGCAGCTTCAGCAGGCGGATCAATCGCTGCGAGAAAAAGAGCAGGGACTGACCCGTCTCCAAGTCTTCCATGAGAATATTGTTCATAGCATCAGCAGCGGCGTGTTTACGGCCGATGCCACCGGGTGCATTACGTCCTTCAATCCGGCGGCACAGGAAGCGATCGGGTACACGATCGCTCACGTGTCCGGGCGTCAGTGGCGCGAGGTCTTCAATTGGCACCCTAACCAGCAGTCAGACGAGCAATTGAATAGCACCCTGTCGGCGACAACCCGATTTGAAGTGGAATGTAAGCGGGCAGATGGGAACCGTTTGATTCTCGGAATGACCCTTTCCCCATTACACGAGCAGGGGAAGCAGACAGGGTTGGTTGGTGTGTTCAAAGACTTGACGGAGATTCGGGAGCTTGAAGAGGAGATGCGGCGCAAGGAATGGCTGGCGAGTCTTGGTGAAATGTCTGCCGGGATGGCCCATGAGATTCGGAATCCATTGGGTGCGTTGGCCGGCGCGATGCAAATGCTGCGAAAAGATGCCGTGGAAGACGAAACCAATCGCCGGTTGATGGACATTGCGATTCGGGAGGCCACCAGGCTCGACAATATTATTACTGAATTCCTTCAGTATGCACGTCCTCCGGCGCTCAATCTTGCAGAGCACGATCTTAACAAAGTACTTGCCGAGACGCTCGATCTCGTTCAACATGAAGCGCGAACACGTTCCAAGATCAAGATTGTCACGTCGTTGGCGTCTGGGGCGCTCCTGGCCTTGGTCGATCAAGATCAGCTCCGGCAGGTCTTCTGGAATATGGCGACGAATGCGTTTGAGGCGATGCCGGATGGTGGACAGGTGACGATCTCGACGAACTGCCGCCATGTTGATGCCGGCGGCCGCAAGGGTGACGTGATCGAAGTGGCATTTCAAGACACAGGGGAAGGTATTCCGGCACAGAACTTAGACAAAATATTTCTTCCGTTTTTCACCACGAAGAAAGAAGGCTCAGGATTGGGTCTCGCCGCCGTGCATCGGATCGTCGACTTGCACGGGGGGTGGATCAAGGTCGAAAGCCGGGAGCATCAAGGCTCACGGTTTGTCGTATGTATGCCGTGTTCCGGGGGCGCCGGGATACGGTTGTGGCATGAGGGGCGGACGCCGTGGAAAAGATCCTAGTTGTCGATGACGAGCGGGGGTTGCGTGAAGTCATGAGCATCATGCTCAAACGTGCGGGCTATGCCGTAACCGAAGCATCAGATGGTGAAGAGGCCATCGGTCATGTTGGTAAAGAAATATTCGATCTCGTCATCACGGACCTCCGCATGCCCAAAGCCGACGGCATGGCGGTCCTGAAGGCGGTGAAATCTACTTCTCCTGAAACCGTGGTCCTTGTCATTACGGCGTTTGCGACTGCGGACTCGGCAGTCGATGCCATGAAACAAGGTGCGTACGACTACCTCACCAAGCCGTTCCAGGTCGATGAAGTGCAGTTGATCATCCGCAACGCGTTGGAAAAGAGGCGTCTCTCGACGGAGAATATCCTGTTAAAGCGTGAAATGGCGAGCCAGTCGTCGTTCGCGCAGCTCGTCGGGCAGAGCGAAGGCATGCAGAAGGTGTTCGATGTGGTGCGCAAAGTCGCCGATGCTAAGAGCAATGTGCTGATTTGTGGGGAGAGTGGAACGGGAAAAGAGTTGGTGGCGCGGGCGATTCACTACAACAGTATCAGGAGCCCGATGCCCTTTGTGGCGGTGAATTGCAGCGCCGTGCCGGAAACGTTGCTCGAAAGCGAACTCTTTGGGCACATGAAGGGGTCTTTTACCGGCGCGATGGCCAATAAGGCTGGGCTGTTCGAAGTGGCCAATGGGGGCACGATTTTTTTGGATGAAATCGGCGATACGACGCCAACGATTCAAGTCAAGCTGCTGCGCGTCATTCAAGAACGAGAGTTTCGCCGTGTGGGCGGCAACCAGGATGTCAAGGTCGATGTGCGGATTGTCGCCGCGACCAATAAGGATCTTGAAAAGGCCGTGGCTGACGGCTCATTCCGAGAAGACTTGTACTACCGCTTAGATGTCATTCCAATTCGGCTTCCCCCATTGCGCCTTCGGACGGGAGACATCCCGCTTCTCGTGAAGCATTTCCTCGAGAAGTTTTCCCAGGATGGCGGGAAGGCGGTTCCTGTCTTGACATCGCAGGCGATGCATGTCTTGTTGGGACATGAGTGGCGAGGCAACGTGCGCGAGCTTGAAAACTTGATGGAACGTGTCGTCACGTTTTCCGCCGGTACCCCCGTCTCGGACGACGACATTCGCGGTTGGCTTCATCGAGTCCTGTCTCCTCAACAGCAGGGTGTCCCTACCGACTTGCCCGAAGACGGGTTGGATTTGGAGGGGCTTATTAACGGGATTGAAAAGGATTTGCTTTTGAAGGCACTCGAACGGACGATGTGGGTGAAGAAAAAGGCCGCACGGCTTCTCAAGCTCAATACGCGATCCTTTCGCTATCGACTAGAGAAGTATGCGATCAAGGGAGGCCGTGATTAATCTGCCGCAGAGCCCCTCCGACATCACTGTCTTTGCTCCTGCCAAAGTCAACGTCATCCTGCGAATCCTCGACCGCCGCTCCGACGGTTTCCACAATCTCTGGTCGGTCATGCAGACGGTCGCCCTCGACGACGAAGTCCAGATTAGGTTGCGAGCCGACCGGCAAGATATTCAGCTGCGATGCGACGCGACGGGTCTGGCTACAGACCAGAGTAATCTCGTGTATCGGGCTGCGGCTGCAGTATTGGCGCGGGCCCAGCAAGCGGTTGGACTAGACATAGAACTGCGAAAGCGCATTCCGATGGGAGCAGGGCTCGGGGGCGGAAGCAGTGATGCGGCAGCCACCATTTTAGGATTGAATGGTTTGTTGCAGCTCAAATGGTCTCCGGCGCAGATGGCAGAGGTCGGACAATCGTTAGGGAGCGATGTGCCCTTCTTCCTTTTTGCCCCCGCCGCCTGTGTCACGGGCCGGGGAGAAACCGTTCGTCCGGTCGTCGTTGAAGGGGCGCGATGGGTCGTGCTTGTGAACCCGGGGTTTGGGGTCAATACCAAGTGGGCCTATCAAGAACTCGCTGCGACGAGGACCTCTGTCAGGCCGCTATCGCACGCCCAGCAGGAGCTCGACCGACAATCACGGATGGGTTGGGCTCAATTGATGGCTGCGGCAGAAAATGATTTCGAAGCGCCGGTCTTTGCCGCGCATGGCACGCTGCGAGAGATTAAACAGAGCTTGCAGGCCCACGGCGCCGAGATCGCGCTACTGTCTGGAAGTGGAGCGACCGTGTTTGGGGTGTTCGCGGACGAAGCGGGCGCACGTCGCGCCTATGCCCAGTTCGTGAGTGAAAAGTTTATGAACGTATTTACTATTCCCACCTGTTCAGGTCCGCTCGTTTGGCGATACGAACGATCACGCTAAGCCGTAGTTCGGTTGACAACTCCTCGCACATTCCGCTAAAGTTGCATCCCTTAGTTGGCTCCCTCAACAGCGCGTAGCGAATAGAGGTAGGCGGGTTACGATCACGCCCACCGACGCCCGCCGTCGAGACGAACCCGATACGAAATCAGAACGTGACGCACTCGCATCAAGAGACCCTCTGAGGAATCGATGAGCGGAGAGCTACAAGTATTCTCTGGCAACGCGAATCCGGCCCTTGCCCATGAGATTTGTGCCTATCTTGGGACCAGGCTCGGGGAGGCGACGGTCGGATCATTCAGTGACGGCGAGATTCGCGTCAAGATCGAGGAAAATGTTCGTGGCGGCGATGTGTTCGTTGTGCAGTCGAGTTGCCAGCCGGTCAACGACTCTCTCATGGAGCTGTTGATTATTATTGATGCACTGAAACGATCCTCCGCCCATCGCATCACCGCGGTCATTCCGTATTTCGGCTATGCTCGCCAGGATCGTAAGGATCAGCCGCGCGTACCGATTTCAGCGAAGCTCGTGGCCGATCTGATCAGCACAGCGGGTACCGATCGGGTGCTGACAATGGACCTTCATGCCGGGCAGATCCAGGGGTTCTTCAATCTACCGGTGGACCATCTGTATGCGCTGCCCGTCTTGCTGGATTACATTACCAAGAAAAAGGTGGACGATCTGGTGGTCGTCTCGCCGGATGCCGGTGGAGTCGAGCGGGCTCGCGCTTTTGCGAAACGGCTGGAAGCGAGCTTGGCGATTATCGACAAGCGACGTGAAGGACCCAATCAAACACAAATTATGAACATCATCGGTGACGTGGCCGGCAAGAGCGCGCTCTTGCTTGACGACATGATCGACACGGCCGGCACAATCGTGAAGGGGGCGCAGGCCTGTATGGATCGTGGGGCTCGGGAAGTGTGGACGGCCTGTACGCACGCGGTACTGACCGGGCCTGCATTGGAGCGGATCCAACAATCCTGTCTGAAGCAAGTGATCGTGACCAATTCTATTCCGTTGCGGGGCAAAGAGCAGATTTGTCCGAAGTTACATCAATTATCAGTCGCGCCACTGTTAGGTGAGGCGATCAGGCGAATCCATGAAGATGAATCGGTGAGTTCATTGTTTGCCTAATGTGAGACAGAGACACTTAGAGATCAGCGAGAAGGGGACGGAGGCCTAATCATGAAGTTCGATCTAGCAGTTACAGTACGAGAGAAAACGGGAAAGGGTGCGGCGCGCCAACTTCGGCGGGAAGGTAAGGTTCCTGGCGTGTTGTATGGGCAGGGCGAATGCCTGCTGTTAACAATTGAACCAGATCGTCTCGTCAAGATTTTAAAAGCACAGGCTGGTGGCGCGGCGCTCGTGTCACTCACCCTCACCGGTGCGAAATCGAAACCGAACCGTACTGCTTTGTTACGCGATTTCCAGGTCGATCCGGTTGAAGGACATATACTGCATGCGGATCTATTTGAAATTTCGATGGACAAGCCGATTCGCGTGAAGGTGCCCCTGCATTTAACCGGTGGGGTGCCTGCCGGCGTCAAAGAAGGTGGCATTCTTCATCACAATATGCGCGAGTTACATATTGAGTGTCTGCCGGGAGTGTTGCCGGACTTTATCGAAGTCGATGCCTCAGGACTTGCCATTGCACAAGGCCTCCACGTGAAAGATCTGACCGCGCGCGACGGGATCCGTTATCTCGATGATCCTGAGCAAATGGTTGTGAGCGTGGCCGCGCCGATGACGGATGCCAAGCTCGAATCGCTTCTTGCGAGCGGCGCAGCTGCACCGGAGGGCGGGAAAGAGCCTGAAGTGGCGACGAAGGGTAAAGTGGTGGGTGAAGGCGCTGAGGGTGGTGATGCGGCGAAAGCCGGCGCGGCGGCGGCTGCTCCTGATGCGAAAGGCGGCGACAAGAAGGGCGCGTCTGCGCCAAAAGGTGAGAAGAAAGAAGCTGAAAAGAAGAAATAACGTTGCGTCTCATCGTTGGGCTGGGCAACCCGGGCGCTGCCTATGCCCAAACCCGCCACAACGTCGGCATGTGGGTCATCGAGCGGGCCGCGGCTCGGTGGTCCATCCGTCTCGCCAGGCGCGGTATAACTCATCGTGGATCGGGGCGGCTTGGGTCGGAACTTCTCGAACTTGCCGGCACCCTCGATTGGATGAATATCACGGGTCCTCCGCTCAAAGGCCTG
This sequence comes from Nitrospira sp., assembly GCA_005116885.1. Lineage (GTDB taxonomy): Bacteria > Nitrospirota > Nitrospiria > Nitrospirales > Nitrospiraceae > Palsa-1315. Next base: position 106,331 of record SWDP01000007.1, on the reverse strand, counting down.
CTGCGCGAGTATTCGCTGGCTGCCGACGACCTCATTCTCGTCCATGACGATCTTGATCTCGATCTAGGGCGTCTCCGGATCAAACAAGCCGGCGGGCATGGGGGACATAATGGGATCAGGTCCGTCATCGATGCAGTTGGGACACCTCAGTTTGTGCGAATCAAGATCGGAATCGGCCGACCGGCGCCGCGTCAGGACTCAGCGGATTATGTGTTGCAAGCATTTACGAGGGAAGACATCGACATGTTGACTCCCTGTCTTGACCGTGCGGTCGATGCGTTGGAATGTGTGATTCATCGAGGAGTCGCGGTAGCAATGAACGAGTTTAACGTCCGGGAACGAGAGGAAAGTGACGAGTGATGGGTGAAGAGTGATGAGTTTGGCATCCGAGAATATTCTGACTCGTCACTG
>SWDP01000007.1:88441-105820 GCA_005116885.1 Nitrospira sp. | reverse complement strand
ATCCCAATACCGGCATCGCCCCGGTGCCGGATCCGCGCCTGATCGTCCTTACCGATCTCTTTAAATCGAAGAAGACGACCTATAGCACGCTGGAAGTCCGCGACATCGCCGGCCTGGTTGAAGGGGCGAGTAAGGGTGAAGGTCTCGGCAATCAATTTCTCGGACACATCCGCGAAGTCGATGCGTTGCTCCATGTCGTCCGCTGTTTTCAAGGAACGGACGTCGTGCACGTCAGCGGAGCGGTGAACCCTCTTCGCGACATTGGCATTATTGAAACCGAATTGCTGTTGGCCGATCTCGATACGCTCGATCGGAGGAAGCAAAAGACGGAAAAGAAAGTTCGGGCCGGCGACAAGAAGGCCGCATTTGAATTGACGTTCATCGATAAACTGATCGGATTGCTCGACAAGGGGGAATGGCTGGGCAACCTGACCTATGCCCCCGAAGAGCGCGTGGTGCTCGATGAGTGTCAATTGTTGGCGGCGAAGCCGGTGCTCTTCGTGGCGAATGTGTCGGAACAGGCCGGCGCCGATGAGGCAATGGTGAAGGCGGTTCGCGAGTTCGCCGACAAACGCGGCGCACGCGTCGTGACGATCTGCGGTCAGCTCGAAGCCGAACTCTCCACGTTGCCTGGATCCGAACGGATTGATTTCTTGAAAGAGATGGGACTCACAGAATCGGGTCTTGTTCGGTTAACCCGTGAAGCCTACCAGCTGCTGAACATCGTGACTTTCTTCACTGCGGGAGAAATCGAATCCCGCGCCTGGCCGATTCCGAAAAACATGAAGGCTCCCCAAGCCGCGGGCAAGATCCACTCCGACATGGAGCGTGGCTTTATTCGTGCCGATTTCCGATTGTTTCCTATAGATAGGCCTCGGAATAAAGCTTCCGTAGACGGTATATTGCTGTTCTAAGAGCATTGTCTCGCCTTGCTCGCTTAGGTCCTTTATGGAGGATGGGGAAATAGGCCGGGAAAATGCCTGAGGAACTAGAATGATAGCCCGATAATCCCGAACTGTTTGTTCGCCTATGTTCTTGACGGAGAAACGCAACGTGTCAAACATCGGACTACTAATTACGCACATACCACTTTCGTCAGCGCCATCGAGATATAAGTGGAGAGCTGTGCTTGATGCTAAAAGTGTGGCCGGTCTAGGATGGAATGGCTCAAGCAGGACGGATGTGTCTTTAAATATTACCTGACCTCGAAGGACTAGTTTGTCTGGCGCATCAAAGTTCCGAATCTGGTTATGATCTAAAATAAAGGGATGGTGATCGCGGATAGTGTTGAGAAATTCAAACCCTTTCTTATCTGCTGTCTCGCCTCGGAGTATCCATAAGTTCATATCGGATTCCCATGAACCAGTTGCGGAATCTCGCCTTGGAGGCGGAACAAATCGAACTGTCTTGTCAATATACTTTCTGAGTTCGTTGCGATTCATGGCAGAAGGAATCATAGCGGGCGTTGCATGTATAGTCCACAACCAGCGATCTGTGGCTCTGAGCGTACTTCACCGGTGCGACGGGGTCCATCCCGGCGTCTGAAGAAGGAAAGCCGGAACTGACCACTGCACTGTGGTCCTGAGACCATGGCGACGGGAATTCCGGAAGGCTTCCACTTCAGAGCGCCGAGGATGGGGTGTCCCGGGAGGTGCGGGAGCGAAGAGCTTCAGGACGCCGGCATTATTAATTCTCCTTAATCCAAGCGATTTCCCCCCACCTACGCACATTTCGTCAAAACCTCGTAGTAGAATAACCCCAAGCCTCGCTCATGGAGTACACCATGATGCACCTAAGCTACGTTCTACGGCGGTTCTTCCTCAGTCTCCTTTTCCTGCCAGTCTTATCTTTCGTTACGATTCCTGCACAGGCTGAATGGTACGTGGCGGGCCAAGCGGGGCATAGCTTTGCTGACTCCTTGCGCAATGTCACAACAACAGGTCCGTTCAGTGGCATAGAGCTGCAAGCCTTCGACATGAAGAACAGTCTTGCGTATGGCGGAAAGGTCGGTGTGTATCCGTATCATGGTTCGCTAGGAATCGAGCTGGATGTCAATCACAGTACGCCGCACGTCAAGAATATCGACAATACCCCCGGCATTCATCTGGGGGTGACGAATGTCGGCGTGAATGTGCTGTTCCGGTATCCAGGGACGACCTTTCAGCCCTATCTGGGCCTCGGCCCTGGCATTCTGATTGCGCGCCTGGGTCGTTCAGTGGAGACTGAGTCGGACACACAGGTTTCGGTTGGGTTCAATTTTCTCACAGGGGTTCGCGCATTTGTGACACCGAATGTGGCGCTGTTCACGGAATACAAATTCACGGATGCGAAGTTCGACTTTAATGGCGCATTCGGTTCGTTCGGTGGATTCAACAGTACCTATAGAGCGCATCAGCTATTTGTCGGCGTCTCGTACCATTTTTAGGGGAGGGTGCCATGTCGACTCGATGGATGAAGGCAATGATTGGTGGAGTGCTGCTGTTCAGTCTCACAGCCTGCGCAGAGTCGGTGCATCAGACAGAGCGAATGACCATGCTCGGTCAGGCTGCGGAGAATGGGTACGCCGACGTGTATGACCAAACCAGCCCGTTCTACCGGAGTCCGGGATTCTGGTGGAGCCCCTTTGCGTACTATCCAGGATTTTCCGGATATGGGCCAGGAGGATATGGGTCGGGGTATCGATCAGGCTATCCCAATTATTATCCCCGTTCCGGCTTTTCTCCAGGTGGGTCGTTTTCTAACCCCGGCGGGTCAAGCCCTCGTCCTTCGCCTCCGGCGAATGCCCCGTCACGAATGTTCAGACGATAGAACGAGATAAGGCGAACATCCTGGCATACTCGTTGACACGTTCTCGAGGCCTATGGTAGCTTCACCGCTTCGCGCTGGCTGAATCCAGCGTGCCTACACCTCGCTCCCAGCATTGAGTTGGGGGCCTTTGTCCAGGAGGATTGCTGCATGGAGCTCTACGAGTCTCTGTTTATTATTCGTGCGTCTGTCTCCGACCAGGAGACCACTGCGTTGATCGAAAAGATGAAGGCGGTGGCAGAGAAGACCGGCGCGCAGTTCATCAAATCAGAAAACTGGGGCAAGAAGAAACTCGCCTACGAGGTGAAGCGGGAACGCAAGGGCACGTACGTATACTTTTACTTCAGGGCACCCAACATCACTGTCGGTGAATTAGAGCGATCCTATCGACTTGAAGACACCATTATCAAATTTTTGACCGTCCATCTTAAAAAAGAACTGGTGCCGCCACGGCCGATCGAAACATCATCGGAGGAGTTTGCTGGTGGCCGGGTTTAACAAAGTCATTCTCCTTGGGAACCTCACGCGGAATCCTGAGCTACGGTATACGCCGAACGGAACGCCGGTGGCCAGCTTAGGCCTGGCGGTCAGTCGGCGGTACAAGCAGGGCGATGAATTGAAAGAAGAAGTCTGCTTTGTCGATATTGTGGTCTTCGGCAAGCAGGCGGAACATTGCGGGCAGTATCTCAGTAAAGGGAGCGGAATCATCGTCGATGGGCGGCTCCAACAGCGCCGGTGGGAAACTGAAGACGGTCAGAAACGCAGTAAGCATGAGGTCGTGGCCCAAACGGTCACGTTCATGCCGAAACGTCAGGATGGCGGTGGCGGTGGAGCTGAGGCCCCGGCGCACGATGATGGCGGATATGAATCCGACGAGCACGTCTAACAAATAGGGAGACGGTTTATGGAGCGTGAACAACAAGGTGGAGACCGAGACGGCGGCGGTGGTGGTGGTGGACGGTTTTTTCAACGCCGTCGACCTTGTCGATTTTGTATCGACAAAGGGTCAATCGATTTTAAGGATGTCGGGCTGCTGAGAAATTTTCTCACTGAGCGAGGTCGGATTGTTCCGCGGCGCATCTCCGGCAATTGCATGAGGCACCAGCGTGAATTGACGGCTGCCGTCAAGCGGGCTCGACACATCGCGCTCATCAGTTTCGCAGAAGAACGATAACCCGGTCACATTGGGGATAGGAATGCAGGTAGGTGCCACGATGGAACTGCTCAGGCCGCTGCTGGCTGATATCACTGCCGATGGCCTCTCGCTGATCGGTGAGGTGACGGCTGAAGAGTTGGATCTCACCGGGGAGGATGCGCTGCTCTCAGGTCCCTTGGCTGTGAGTTTGGACCTGACCAATATTGAAGGTCTGGTCGCCGTGACGGGGGTTCTGGAAGGCACGATCGTCCGTGAATGTGTGCGGTGCTTAAAAGAATACGAGGATCCGCTGGCTTTTTCTGTTCGGGCGGCCTTTATCCAGGAGCCCAAGTCGGCACCTCGTCATCCGAAGCGGATCGATCTCCGAAAAGGGCGTGCGGAAGTCGTGGAGGCCGAATCAGAAGAGGAGCCAGACGATCAATATCACTATCAGGGTAATCAGTTGGAGCTGGCTCCCATGTTACGCGAACACGTGATCCTGTCCGCGCCGATGCAGCCGCTCTGCAGCGACGACTGCGTGGGGCTCTGCGCGCAATGTGGGAAAGATTTGAATGAGGGACCTTGTCAGTGTGCCGAGGAACCAACGATCCCGACATTTCGGGTGGTCCAGAGCATGAAACACAAGACCGGCGGATCGTCAGCATCATAGCGTGACCGTCTGCTATCGAGAGTGAGAAGGAGCTGCCATGCCGAATCCGAAGCATAAACATTCACGAGAACGACGCGACACACGTCGTACACAAAAATTGCGCATTACCCCTCCGGGTATGTCTGTCTGTCCGCAATGCCACGAGATCAAGTTGCCGCATTACACCTGTTTGCATTGCGGAACCTATAAGGGCAAGGCGGTCATTCAGGTCGAAGAGTCCTAGCAGGCTGTTGAAAAAGTCCGCCAGCGGCGTTCTCACGTCGCTCAGAGGCTCCACGTACGGGACGGAGTACGCGTCGCCTCTTCGCTCGTTGCGGCCTTGCTGGACGGCCTTTTTGAACAGCCTGCTCGGCTGGCTCATGACGGGGTGATGTCCGTTTATCTGTTGCGTCGATCAATCCACTACTCTACACTCCTGCCGCATATAGCGTGGCAACGGTCGATCTACTTTTCCGGCCACGTGATATCTCATCGTTCGATAAACACTCAGCAGCCCTATGAAGATTGCGCTTGATGTCATGGGTGGTGACCATGGACCGGCCCCGGCTATTGAGGGAGCGCTCCAGGCTGCCCAGGAATGTGATGTCGAAGTACTGTTGGTCGGTGACGAAGCTATTATCACTGCTGAGTGTCGCCGTCTCGGCTGCACGGATTCCCGCCTCTCTATTCGACATGCTTCGCAAGTCGTCGAAATGCACGAGTCGCCGGCTACCGTTGCCCGCAAAAAGCGGAATTCCTCTATCTGGATTGCCACTGAGCTGGTCAAAAGCGGCGAGGCGAGCGCCGTGGTCAGTCCTGGAAACACCGGCGCCAGTATGGTCGCGTCGTTCTTTGTCCTCGGGCTGACGAAGGGTGTCGAGCGCCCGGCGATTGCGACAAGCCTCCCCACGTTGACTGGTACGGCGATCATGTTGGATGTGGGAGCTAATGTGGACTGTTCGGCTCAGCATCTGGCCCAATTCGCCATCATGGGGAATGAGTACGGTAAGTATCTTTTTGGGAAGCCTAACCCACGCATTGGGCTGTTGAGTATCGGGGAAGAGGACAGCAAAGGGAATGAAGTGACGAAGGAGGCGTTCAAGCTCCTCAAAGCCAGTCCGCTCAACTTCATCGGGAATATCGAGGGCCGTGATGTGTACAGCGGGAGCGCGGATGTGGTGGTGTGTGATGGCTTCATTGGAAACGTCGCGTTGAAAATTTCCGAGGGAGTGGCAGATACGATCAAGAAGTTGTTGATCAAGGAGATCTCGGGGTCCTTCTTGGGCCGCTTGGCCTACCCACTCATTGCCAAGCCGTTGTTGAACTTAAAGAAGAAAATCGACTACGCGGAATTCGGCGGCGCGCCGCTCCTGGGCGTCAATGGCATCACCATGATCTGCCATGGTCGTTCGTCCGCCAAGGCGATCAAGAATGCGATCCGACGAGCAAAGGGATTGGCAGAAAGTCGTGTTGATGAGTTGATCCAACGCGATATTGAAGAAAGCTTTTCACACGCCAAGCCGACTGAGGATACACCGTCATGAGAGCCCGCATCTCAGGGACAGGGTCGTATGTGCCGACCAAGGTGCTGACTAATGCCGATCTCGAACGGATGGTGGCGACCTCAGATGAATGGATTGTCGAACGGACCGGTATCCGCGAGCGACATGTGGCCGGTCCCGGTGAAGCCTGCTCCGATCTGGCGGTCAAGGCGGCGGAGCGGGCCCTGGCGGCCGCGGGGGTGAGTGCGGCCGATCTCGACATGATTCTGTTAGCTACCTGCACGGGCGATTATCCGCTTCCTGCTACCGCCTGTCTGATTCAACATCAGCTGGGGGCGACGCGTGCGGCGGCCTGTGATCTATCGGCCGCCTGTTGCGGGTTCGTCTATGCATTATCGGTGGCGGATGCGTATGTGAAAACCGGCATGCGCCATGTGTTGATCATCGGCTCAGAAGTGATGTCGGCGATTACCGACTGGACCGATCGTAATACCTGTATTTTGTTCGGCGATGGGGCTGGCGCGGCAGTCATCAGCGCCAGCGAGAACGACCGGGGCATCCTGTCTACGCATCTTCGTTCCGACGGGGCGCTCTGCGACTTGATTGCGGTGCCAGGAGGGGGATCACGTCTGCCACCTTCCGAAAAGGTTGTGGCGGAACGGATGCAGTATATCAAGATGAAGGGGAACGAGACCTTTAAGGTGGCGGTTCGGACCTTGGAAGAAGTCGCACGGGAAACGTTGGCGGCCAATCATCTTCGCATTGAAGATCTCGACCTCTATGTGCCACATCAAGCGAATGTGCGGATTCTCAAGGCAGTGTCTGAGCGTCTTGGACTCCCGCCAGAGAAAGTGATGCTGAATCTCGATCGATATGGAAATACGTCAGCGGCCTCGATTCCCATTGCCTTGGATGAAGCGGTGCAGCAGGGGCGGATCAAAGAAGGCAGTCTTGTCATGCTAGGTGCGTTTGGTGCGGGGCTTACGTGGGCATCCGCACTTATCAGGTGGTAGCGGACGAAGCTTTCAGCTGTCAGCTCCGGAATCGGAAATTCTCGCTGATGGCTGAGGGCTGACTGCTTATGGCTTTCCAGAACTTTTTCCCGTTGACATTCAAGGGAAATTCGACGATATCTAACCCCGCGGAGACGGCACGGCATGTTCGTTCCAGCTTCGAATAATACGATGATGAGAGTAACCAGCAGCCTCGTGCACTCGCTCCGGTAGTATGACGACGCTCCAACCAACAAGGTCATCCGGAATTGGATTCGTCTTCCCTGGCCAGGGGTCTCAGTCGGTCGGGATGGGGAGAGCGCTGGCTGAGGCCTATCCAGGTATTAGGGATCTCTACGAAGAAGCCTCGTCTGTGTTGGGGTATGACATCGCTGCGCTATGTTTCGATGGGCCGGCGGAGCAATTGAACCTCACGGAATATACTCAACCGGCATTATTGGTGAGCAGCCTTGCGGCGCTCCATGCGTTCAAACCGTTGGGGGTTGCACCGATCGCAGTGGCCGGTCATAGCTTGGGTGAATACTCGGCTCTTGTTGCCGCTGAGGGAATGACGTATCGTGAGGCGGTGGCCATTGTACAGAAGCGAGGTCGCTATATGGCCGAAGCCGTGCCGCCGGGGACCGGGCTTGTCGCCGCGCTTCTCGGCCTCGCGGCAGACGTGGTGAAAGAGGTGTGCCGTGAAGCATTATCTGTGGGGGTTGTGGCTGCGGCAAATTTCAATTCGCCAGGCCAGATCGTCATTGCCGGGGAAAAGGCTGCCGTAGAACGGGCTATTGAGCTGGCAAAGGCCAAGGGCTGCAAGAAGGCGATCGTACTGCCAGTAAGTGTGCCGGTGCATACGCCGCTGATGCAGAAAGCGGCCGATCGACTTGCTGGAGATTTGGCGGCGATCACCTGGTCTGATCTCAAGGTGCCGTTGATTACCAATGCCGAAGCCAGAGCCCTTACGAAGGCGGGTGACATCCAAGCCTCGCTGGTACGACAACTACCCTCGTCGGTGCTCTGGGAAGATTCGGTGAAGGCCATGGCTGCGATGGGTGTGACGACCTTTGTCGAAGTTGGGCCTGGGACAGTGTTGAGCGGCTTAATCAAACGGATTCTTCCGGACGCAGTGACCATGAATGTCAATGATCCTAAGTCGCTCGAGGCGACCCGCGCTGCGTTCAGCGCGTGAAGGGGTATGAGGAGCGAGCGGATGTCACTTCAAGGTAAGGTTGCGATTGTGACAGGGGCGGCGCAAGGAATCGGCAGGGCGATCGCAGAAGCGTTGGCGCAAGCCGGGGCTGATATTGTGGTCGCCGATCTTGATCCGAGCCGGTCGAAAGACACGGTTGCAGGAGTGGAGCAGTTGGGGCGCAAGGCGCTGAACATCAAAGTCAATGTGGCGGACGGCACCGAGACTAAAACCATGGTCGATCAGGTGATCAAGGAGTGGGGGAAGGTCGACATTCTGGTGAACAATGCCGGGATTACGCGCGATGGGTTGCTGTTGCGGATGAAGGAAGAAGACTGGAACCTGGTGCTGCAAGTCAATTTGACCGGGACGTTCAATTGTATCAAGGCGGTCTTGCTCCCGATGACCAAGCAGCGGTATGGTCGTATCGTCAACATTGCGTCGATCGTCGGCGTGATGGGTAATGTGGGCCAGGCCAATTATGCGGCATCGAAGGCGGCGGTGATTGGATTAACCAAGACGGTGGCGCGGGAATATGCGAGCCGAGCCGTGACCGTGAACGCGGTGGCTCCAGGATTCATCGACACCGCCATGACGCAGGGATTGTCGACGGAGGTGAAAGACACACTCCAAAAGCAAATCCCGTTGGGACGATTGGGTACGCCAGCCGATATTGCCTCGGCGGTGCGTTTTCTCGTGTCGGATGAGGCAGCCTATATCACCGGGCACGTGTTGCATGTGAACGGTGGGATGTTGATGCCCTGACGACTCTCTGGACAGAGTATTGTAAGATGCTGCGACGACAGATTTGCAGCAAGAAGGAGGATCTAAGATGGGGAAGGAGGCAGGGAAATCAATGGGTACTGTAGATGAACGGGTGAAAAAAATTATCGGAGAGCAGCTCGGAGTCGAAGAGGATGAGGTCACGCCCGAAGCCAGTTTCGTGGAAGACCTTGGCGCCGACTCGCTCGATACTGTTGAGCTGGTGATGGCCCTCGAAGAAGAATTTGGCATCGAGATTCCCGACGAAGATGCGGAAAAAATTCTGACGGTGGGGAAAGCGTTGGACTACATTAAGGAAAAGGCCTAGCGGTTGTAGGACGCGATGAGTGCTCGTTCGACCAGGCGGATAGTGGTGACCGGTCTGGGGGTGATCACACCTCTAGGGACGGGTGTCGAAAAAACGTGGAAGGCCATCTGTGCCGGTGAATCCGGGATCGCTCGAATCACGAAATTCGATCCTGCAGCCTACGATGCCCAAATCGCCGGTGAAGTGAAAGACTTCGATCCGGCCCAGTTCATCGAGAAAAAAGAAATCAAAAAGATGGATACGTTCATCCATTACGCCGTGGGCGCTGCCCAGCTGGCGGTGGATGATGCGGGGTTCACTGTGGCGCCGGAAGAGGCTATGCGAGTCGGTGTGTACATCGGATCGGGTATCGGGGGGCTTGGGTCGATCGAGCACTACCATAAAATTCTGCAGGAAAAAGGCCCCGGGCGCGTCTCGCCATTTTTCATTCCGATGACCATCATCAATCTGGCCTCCGGGCAGGTGGCGATCAGACTGGGCGCCAAGGGGCCGAACTCCTGCGCGGTGACGGCTTGTGCGACGGGCAACCACTGTATCGGTGACGCCTTTCGATTGATTCAGGCAGGCGATGCTGATGTCATGATTGCGGGCGGGGCGGAAGCCGCCATTACCCCGTTGGGGGTTGCAGGATTTGCCGCGTCGAAAGCCTTGTCGTTTCGTAACGACGAGCCGACGAAAGCGAGTCGGCCGTTCGATAGAGACCGCGACGGGTTCGTGCTCGGCGAAGGCGCCGGAGTTGTTGTCTTGGAAGAACTGGATCATGCACGTCGGCGAGGGGCTCGGATTTATGCCGAGCTCATCGGCTATGGGATGAACAGCGATGCGTACCATATCACGGCCCCGTCAGAAGAAGGAGAAGGCGCAGTCCGATGCATGGAGCTGGCGCTCAAGGACGCCGGCATCGGCAAGGGCCAGGTCGGCTACATCAACGCGCATGGCACGTCGACGATGGCGGATGCGATTGAGACCAAGGCTATCAAGCGGGTGTTTGGTGACCACGCCCCCCACATTCCGGTGAGTTCGACCAAGTCTATGACTGGTCACTTACTCGGGGCAGCCGGCGGGATTGAAGCCGTATTTACGGTCCTGGCGCTTCACCACGGGATACTCCCACCGACGATTAATCTGGATCATCCAGATCCTGAGTGTGACCTGGACTATATTCCGCACAGAGCGAGGCCGGCTGCGGTGACAGTCGCACTGTCGAACTCATTTGGATTCGGTGGAGTCAATGCCTGCCTACTCTTTAGAAAGTCCGAGGCGTAATACGATTGTGTGAGGGATCTACTCGCCACTATGACTTCGGTTTCTTCCGGAGACGCGCTCCAATCCTCGCTGGGCTATCGGTTTCATACGCTGGCCCTGCTCGATGAAGCCTTGACTCACTCCTCTCTCGTCAACGAGCAGAAAGCGGCTTCGCCTCAACATAACGAGCGGCTCGAATTTCTTGGCGATGCCGTGTTGTCGCTTGTAATGAGTGAGTATCTGGCCTCCGCGTTACCGCAGTCTTCAGAGGGGACCCTCTCGAAGCTGAAAGCACAATTGGTGAGTGAGGCATCGTTAGCGCAGGTTGCCCGCCGGCTCGGACTGGGAGAGCACCTCAAGCTCGGGCGTGGAGAGGAACGTTCGAAGGGGCGTGAGAAAGATTCCCTACTGGCCGATGCTTTGGAGGCCGTGCTGGCGGCCGTTCATCTTGATGGAGGCTTCGACGCGAGTCGTGCGGTGACGCGCCGAATTTTCTCAGAGGAACTTGCGAATATCGCCACCCAGCAGGAACTGCCTGGAGCAGGCGACTACAAAACCCAGTTTCAGGAGTGGTGCCAAAAGCGACATGAGATGTTGCCTCGCTATGAAACTATTCGAGAAACAGGGCCAGACCATCAGAAGATATTTGACGTGGAACTGTCCATTCAGGGGAAAATTATGGGTCTAGGGTCAGGGCGAAGCAAAAAGGAAGCAGAACAACAGGCGGCAAAACAGGCCCTCCAACAGGCAGGGACTTCGCGGTAGAGGCATTTCACACGGGGTCGATTAATAATCCAGGGAGGGTGATGATGCAGAGACGAACGATAGTGAGAATGGCGGCAGTCATGCTCGTGCTCGGTGGAAGCCTATTGTTGGGTATGGGCGCCCTTTCCGCGGCTGACAAGGTCCCGACGGGGAAAGGGGAAGGGGCGAAAGGCCCCAAAGCCACGATCAAAACGAAGTTTGGCGATATGGAGATCGTCTTTTTCCCTGAGAAGGCTCCCAAGCACGTGGAGAACTTTCTTGCGTTGGCAAAATCAGGTTTCTATAACGGCACGATCTTTCATCGAGTGATTTCTGGGTTCATGATTCAGGGCGGTGACCCCAACACAAAAGACCTGAATAAACCTGAGACGTATGGTCAGGGTGGGCCGAGTCAGAAGCTCAAAGCCGAGTTCAACGATATTCCCCACCGACGCGGGATTCTTTCCATGGCACGTACAAACGATCCCAATAGTGCCGGCTCCCAGTTCTTCATCGTCGTCAAGGATTCGAATTTTCTCGATGGGCAATATACGGTCTTTGGCGAGGTGGTGAAGGGAATGGAGGTTGCGGATAAAATTGTCAGCTTGCCGAAAAATAGCCGTGATCTTCCAAATGAACGGGCAGAGGTGACGATCGTGGTAGTCGAGTAACCAGTGCAAAGTTGGTGGGATCTGATGCGTGACACGGCTGGCATGAGAATCTTCTTACTGTGCGGAGTGTTGCTGGGGATCGGCCTTTTCACTGGTTGTGGAGGGAAGGCCGATGTGAAACCGGCAGCTCCTCAAATAGACCCTGGCCCGAAAGCCATAATCAAAACGAAGTTTGGAGATATCCATATCAAGCTCTATCCGGATGTGGCCCCGAAGCATGTGGAAAACTTTATCAAGTTGGCCAAATCAGGTTTTTACGACGGAACGATCTTCCACCGTGTGATCCCGGGATTTATGATTCAGGGGGGCGATCCTAACACGAGGAACTCGCTGCGCAAGGACACCTATGGACAGGGTGGACCCAAGGACGAGAAGGGCAACCCGGTCTTGCTCAAGGCAGAGTTTAACGACACCCCTCACAAGCGTGGCATTGTGTCGATGGCGCGTGCGAACGAACCTGACACCGCGGGGTCTCAGTTTTTTATTGTCGTCGAACCGTCGCATTTCCTCGATGGAAAGTACACGGCGTTCGGCGAGGTGACCAAAGGGCTTGGTGTGGCCGATAAGATTGTGGTGTTGCCAAGAAACGATCGCGATTTGCCGAACGATCGGGTCGAGGTGACGGTGACGATTGTTGAGTAGCAGTGCGGTCTCGCGGGCTCCGAGAGTACGCACAGTAAGAATGTGCGCACTCGCTGTGCGTAGTTAGAGTCCATGTAACCGCGCTGCGTGTAGAGTGTGAAGGGTAACGGAGAGCAGTCTATTTGAGGCGTTCGATGAACGTGCGGAGGCGGGCTTGTTCAGACGGGAAAAAGAGGATGAAGCTCAGACCGAATGCGTTACCGGAGACCCAACGTACTGAGGCTCGCTCGACATTCACCGGTGGCGATTGGTCGGGAAGAAAAATGATGATCTTCACGTCGAGTCCTTCCGCCATATTGATGTCGGACTCGGCTCGACAGCCCGATGTCGAGATGTTTGTGATCGTACCCTCGCCTTCTATCTCGCCGGAAGTAAATCTCACGATGCAGCGTAACTGTACCCGGCGTGCTTTTCTGATCTGTCGTTCGTCTTCTGTGCTCATGGTTTCTGGTCCACCGTCATCGGGAATGGTTGCCTGTCAGTGGTGGTGACATCCTGGCCCATGGGTATGGGGCTCGGGTGCCGGGGGTGGCATGAACTGCTGCCCTGGCAAGATGATATGGCCCGGTTCACGTTGCTTGGTCAGGTGCTCTGCAATTTCAGGATGGTAGGCTCGCACATAGCCGATGAGCCCACCGAGGAACCGTTGCGATTGAAAGTCCGTACCGGAAAAGCGTGAGACGAAGGCGATGGCACGGTCCAGTATCTCCGGTGCAGATGACATGTCGGCGATGTCCTGAGGATTCTGCTTCTTAAACGTGTCGTATTCCTTCTTCAAATGTTCTGCAAAGACCGGCATCGGGACGGCCGGCACGTGTAGGGGACTGAGTGCTCGTCGCAAGGCTTGCAGCGCTGCCACAATCTCCGCATCTTGCCCGTCACGTCGGCTGTGGAAATAACCAAAGATCACCACTTCAACGAGATTGAAGAGGGCCACAGCCTTCTTGCCGCCCAACTCCTCCAGTTCACGATAGAAATCCCGACGTACCGGCATGAATTGCACGGCCAGCCGCTTCTGCTGATAGTCGCTCCCGGATTCGAGATAGATACAGTCAGCCGGGCATGAGACCCGCACGATTCGATGTTCACCGCAACACTGGCTGCAGATCGGCCCTGCTAAAGCTGGGCAAGGTCGCTTGCCTTTTCGTTGTGTGCAATAGGCGCACTGGCTCATTTGTTAACGGACCCTTCTACTGCCGGTTTCGGTGGAGGCGGGATGAAGCCATAGTCCGCCAACGTCCGTTTTTCTTTCTTAGGCTTCCCATCACTGGGGGTTTCGAGCCCGTTCATCTCGGCCGCATGAGCCAATTCATATGGAACGAGGATGAGGTTATTCGCGCGGTCGATGCTCAGATCTCCCGGCGAGGGCAAGAATTCAGCGATGACTTGAAATCGCTTGTCCCAGCTCATGCGCCAGACTTTTCCCGTTGTGAAGTCGGATACGTACATGTTGCCCCAACGGTCGAAGTCTACCCCGCGGAGATTCTGAAAGCGGTTGGAGAAGAATCCATTGGAGACAATCTCCGTTACCACGCCCTCCGGAGAAATTTCTGAAATCTTGCCCTTCTCCCAACTGACGGCGATGATTTGCCCTGATTTAGGATGAATGGCGAGACCGGAGGGGCCTGCGAGGGAACGGTCTGTGATGAGCACCGAAACCGTCTGTGTGGTCAGATCGACGCGGTAGATGGTGTTCGCTTTCTGGTCGGAACAATAGAGATGTCTCTTGCCATCGAAGGTCACGTCGCTCAATGAGGTCTGTAACGGCTCAGGCTGAGAGGTCGCAGGCGGTCGGATGGCGAGCGCCATCACCGGTTTACCGGTGGTCGTGTCGAAGCCGCGTAGGGTATTGAGATCGGCTACGTAGAGTACGTGCTCAACTAAGGCCATGCCTTTGGGGGCATGCAAAGTGATGTCGTCCTTTCCCCCTTGAATGAATTTCAGATTAAGGAGTTTGCCATTGTGATCGAGCTTGGTGATGAATCCGTTGTTGTCGGCAGTCTCCGCCTCGCCATTTACGCTCGAAATGAAATAGCTCTTCTCGACGGGATCGTTGACGAAGCTATAGGGGGATTGCAGTTCCGTCACGGTGATCTGAGCACTGAGAGGGCCAGCGATTACAAGAGGGGTTATCCAGATAAGCCACGTCGCTGGATGTGTGATGGCGCGTGTCAGAAGGGATATCACGGAGGAGGTTCTGCTCCCAAGGTAGACGGCTGTTGATTCGGGGTGTTCATAGCATCGTAGCTTCCAGGCGAAGAGCCTGTCAAGAAAGAGGCGTGAAACGTGAAAGGTTAGACGTGAGAGGTATGAGGTCAGGCATCGTTTCACTTTTCACGTTTTACGTTTCACGCCGGAGAGGTCGTTGACTTGCCCAAAAATGCCCTGATATGGTGCCATAATTTCTGAGCAGTCTTTCAATGGAGGAGGAATCCGTGGCAGCACGATTGATCGACGGCAAAGCCTTGGCATTACAAGTGCGCGAACGATTGGCAACTGAATCTGCAGCCGTGCTGGCGAAGACCGGCATGAAACCGGGCCTCGCCACAATTCTGGTGGGCGACGATCCTGCCTCGCATCTGTATGTGAAGAGCAAGCAGAAAGCTTGTGATGCTGCGGGTATTTATATCGACGACCACAAATTGCCGGCGAGCACCACGCAGACAGAGTTGTTGGCCTTGATCGAAAAGGAAAATGTTGACCCCAGAATCCATGGCATATTGGTTCAATTGCCGCTTCCGAAGCATATCGATAGCAAAGTAGTGCTCGAAGCGGTCTCGCCTAACAAGGATGCAGACGGGTTCCACCCATATAATTTTGGGCGGCTTGTCGAGGGGCATCCGGTATTCGAAGCGTGCACGCCAAAGGGTGTCATTAAGATGATCGAATCCACTGGCGTGAGTATCGAAGGGAAACGCGCTGTCGTACTGGGGCGGAGCAACATCGTCGGCAAGCCGTTGGCGCTTATGCTGCTTCAGCGCCACGCCACTGTGACGATTTGTCACTCCAAGACGAAGGATCTGCCGGCGGTCTGCCGCGAAGCGGAGCTATTGCTGGTCGCAATTGGAAAGGCCAAGTTTGTCACAGCCGACATGGTACGCGAGGGGGCCATCGTCATCGATGTGGGCACAAATAAAACTCCTGAGGGGAAATTGTGCGGCGATGTCGATTTTGAACCGGTCAGCCAGAAAGCAAGCTGGATTAGTCCTGTGCCGGGCGGCGTCGGGCCGATGACGATTGCGATGTTGTTGGACAACACGGTGGAGTCTGCGAAGAGAGCAGCGGGAATGCTGTGAGGTGGCTGGGTGCGCCTGTGCTCGCACAACGCGCGCGCAGACGGAGCAACCCAGCAATCTCTTAGAGGGACAAGGTTAGGAAAGAGCTTATGAGTCGAGAGCCGCGGCGACTACGAGAAATCCTCGATCAGGGACAGTTTGCTGTCACGATTGAGTACAATCCTCCCAAAGGTACCAACATCTCCGGCGTATTGGAGAATGCCAAACAATTGGTGGGGCGTGTCCATGGCGTCAATGTCACGGACAACACGGCTGCCGTGGTGCGAGCCGGATCTCTTTCCGTTTGCAGACTTCTCTACGAATTGGGCCATGATCCGGTCATGCAGATGACCTGCCGCGATCGGAATCGGATCGGGATACAGTCGGATCTCATGGGTGCGTCCATGCTCGGCATCCGGAATATTCTCTGCCTCACGGGGGACTATCCGACGGTCGGAGATCATAAAGAGGCCAAGCCGGTCTACGACCTGGATTCCGTTCAAGTCATGCAGCTCGTGCAAGGGCTCAACAACGGGAAGGATATGGCCGGCAATAAACTGGATGGCTCGACGGTGTTTACGATCGGCGCGGCTGTCACGCCGGAGGCCGACCCACTCGGCCCCATGCTCGCCAAGTTTGAAGTCAAGGTGAAAGCAGGCGCCCAGTTTTTTCAGACCCAGGCGATTTATCATCCGGAGCAATTTGCGTCCTTCATGAAAGCCGTTCGGCCATTCAAGGCCAAGGTGTTGGCGGGTATTCTCGTCCTTCGGAACGCCAAGATGGCGGAGTTCATGAATGCCAATATTCCCGGTGTGTCGGTTCCTCAGGACATGATCGACGAACTCAGGGCGGCTGGCCCCGAGCGGGCTGAGGATGTGGGCGTGGACATCGCCGTGCGGACGATCAAGGCCGTGAGGTCTCATTGCGACGGGGTCCATATTATGGCGATCAAGGCGACGCATCGGCTGGCCGAGATCATCACCAAAGCGGAAGTGGGATAATGACGGTCCTCGAGTTTCAGCGCCACAAGCGCGACAAGAAGAAGCTCATCGTCGTCACGGCGTATGATGCGCTGTTTGCACGCATCGTGGAGCAAGCCGGCATCGAGGCCATCTTAGTCGGTGATTCGCTCGGCGTCGTCGTGCAGGGGAAAGCCAATACGCTTTCGGTGACGATGGACGACATGCTCTACCACACGAAGCTGGTGGCTGGGGCTGCGCAACAGGCCCTCGTGATTGGCGATATGCCGTTCATGTCGTATCAAGCCAGCCTGGAAGACGCGCTCCGCAACGCCGGACGGTTTCTACAGGCCGGGGCTCAGGCCATCAAGCTGGAAGGCGGCGCTGTGATGGCCGATCGGGTGGCTGCAATGACCAGTATCGGCATTCCGGTGATGGGCCACCTCGGTATGACCCCTCAATCTGTCCATCGATT
>SWDP01000007.1:46501-88341 GCA_005116885.1 Nitrospira sp. | reverse complement strand
AAGGCCTGCCCTGGGCCTTTGCCTACTCGATGCTTGGCATGGCCCCTTGGTGGATAGGTCTGGCCGTGACAACATCCCACATTCTTTTGAACGACTGGATGCACATGAATGTATCCTGGCGATCCAATTGGTTGGAGTGGGTGTTCGTCACGCCGAGGTTCCATCATGTGCATCACAGTGACAACCTTACTCTGTCCAACGCCAACTTTGGTGTCACCTTCAGTATCTGGGATCGCCTATTCGGGACCTACGTGGATCCGGAGACGGTGAAGGAGCCGCTCTCGTTCGGGATCGGCGAGAAGGTGCCACTCGTTCGCCTAGCGTTGGGTGTCTGAGGACTGCTGGCGAGGCGAAGTCCTACGCGTGTTTCCGCTCATATAGGCGAATGAGTGGTGTGCGAAAGTCTGAATCGACTAGGTGCTGCCGAAAATCTTTTGTGAGTCTGGCCACGTCGATCCCCATGTAGAGCGTCGGGATCTTTTGCAAGCGAACGATGCCGTTGGTGACCAGATTTCCCGCTGCCCGGTGGTTGCCGGTGAATTGTTTGAGATTGGCGGCGGCGAATTGGATGAGGGCTTGGAAGAAGTTTCCTTGTTCAGTGTGGTGGCCAACTGCATGCCAAAGTCCTTCGAAGATTTCGTGACATTCCCACCAGTAGGCGTAGTTGTAGAGGTCGATCCCATATAGATAATCCTCTGACCGCTGCCAATGGGCCGTAAAGAATGCCATTGGTTTCGGCTCTGGTTGACCATAGGAATGGCCGAGGGGATTGCGCCGTGGGTGAGGATTACTCCCTGGAAGGAATCGATAGGATGGAAACGGCCTCGTTGAGTAACGAGGCCAAGTCGGATCAGGAGGATGAGGCTCAATCACGTTTATGCTCGTTGGATGCCCGGGACCTGGAAGACCTGGCGATCGTGCAGCCGCACCGCAGTCAGTTCTTTTCCCCATACGCAGCCACTATCGATGGCCAATAGGTTGGACTCAATGTGCAATCCCAACGCAGCCCAATGTCCGCAGATGACCGTGGTCTCGGTCTGTTTTCGATTTGGAATTCTGAACCAAGGAAAATAACCAGCGGGCGCCTGATCAGGAGGGCCGGAGAACCCGGACATCTCACCGGTTGGGGTGCAGGTGCGTAGCCTGGTGAAGACTCGCGCAATACTCACCAGCCTCTCCGAGCCTGTGAGCGATGGATTCCATTGTGGAGAGGGTCCATGAAACAGGCTCTGGAGGAACAGACGATAGTTCGGGCCTGCCAGCACGGTCTCGACTTCACGCGCCAAGCCGATGGCCTCATCAATGGTCCATTGTGGGAGGAGTCCCGCGTGAACCATGAGGAACGATCCTTCGCGATGATGGAGCGGTTGGCGGCGGAGCCAGGCCATGAGTTCATCGCGATCGTTGGCGTCCACGATGTCGTGAATCGTATCCTTGTGTCGTAGCGCGGCTATGTTTTCGGCTACTGCGAGCAAGAAGAGATCGTGGTTGCCCAGTACAATCTGGGCGGCATCACCGAGCCCACGCACGAATCGGAGGAGGGCGAGAGACTCGGGGCCTCGATTGACGAGGTCGCCGGCCAACCACAATCGATCCGTCCGGGGATCGAACGAAATCCGATCGAGGAGCTGTCTGAATGGATCGAGGCAACCTTGAATGTCGCCGATTGCGTAAATAGCCATGAATGGAGGGTTCCCGTGATGGGCTGAGCCTACCCTGCATGCCGCGGGAAAACAAGGCGAGGATTGTCGCGCGAGGCTAGGGACTATTGTGCGTTCTTGGCCTATTCCGTTTTGGGATCAAAGGGAACGGTAAACTGAAAGATACTGCCACGGCCCGGCGTACTGTCGACGCTGATGGACCCTCCCATGAGTTCAACAAGCTGCTGACAGATCGCGAGCCCCAATCCGGTCCCTCCATGAATTCTTGTGGTTGATCCATCCGCTTGCACGAAGGGTTGGAAAATCCGCGCACAGGCTTCCTTCGCGATGCCGATCCCCGTGTCGGAGAGGGAGAAACGTACGTTGACGAGATGTCCGATTCTTCCCGTGACGCGGGTGAACTTAGCTGGGAGTTTCGAGTCCAGCGGGTGTTGCTTGCCTGATGTCTCCTCCAGGTCTGCGCGGACCACGATCTCGCCGCGCTCGGTAAATTTGACGGCGTTCGCCAGCAGATTATTCAGGATCTGGCGCAATCGACCGGAATCTCCGTGCAGCCATGTCGGCAACTGAGCCTGAATGACGCAGGATAATTTCACTTCCTTGCTACGCGCACGTTCTTGAAACAGGCCGACGATGTCTACGAGCAGCCGGTTCACGTCGAAGTCGACCTCTTCCAGCTGCAAGTTGCCGGAGTCGAATTTCGAGAAATCCAGAATATCGTTGACGATCAAGAGCAGTGCTTCGCCCGAGGTGCGGATCGTATCCGCATAGTCACGTTGTTCAGGCGTCAAGGACGTGTCTTGAAGTAACTCCGTCATGCCGAGGATCCCGTTCATGGGCGTCCGGATTTCGTGGCTCACGGTGCCAAGAAATTCCGACTTGAGGCGTGTGCCTTCAAGCGCCGCATCGCGAGCCTGTGCCAAGCTTGCTCGACTGGCCTGCAACTCCTGCAAGACTCGAGACGACCGTACAATGTATCGGACGCGATGCGTGAGCAACAGTCCGTTCAGCGGTTTGGTCAGAAAGTCGGTGGCGCCGGCATCGTAGGCCTGTGTGATGGAGCCATAATCGTCCAGACCGGTCATGATGAGAATAGGCGTGTGCTCTCCCTCAGGAAGTTTTCGCAGCGCCGCACAGGCCGCAAACCCGTCCATTTCCGGCATCATGATATCGAGCAGGACGACGTCCGGATGGAGCTGCTGAAACGCCGCCAGTGCCTCTCGCCCATTCTCGGCTTCTTCGACGCTCCATCCAGCGCTCTCCAGCGCTGCGCGTGCCATGAGTCTGTTCACGGCATCGTCGTCCACAATCAAAGCAAGTGGGGTGTTCTGTTGATCAGGCGTCATGGGCTTTTTCCTTGTTGAGTGTGGTTTGAAAGACGGAGCAGACAGCTTCAAAATCCCGTTCCAAGCGCCGAAAGTGGTCTGAGGCTCCCTCGATCCGATGACTGCGACCCAGGGCCTCCAGTTCCTTACAGTGGGCCGCCACGGTCATGGCGCCCAGCGTGGCGCTGCTGGATTTGAGGCGGTGTGCGATGGTGTGAAGTGTCGTAGGATCGTTCGATGCGACTGCCTGGCGCAATTGGTCGACGAGTTTCCGGGAGTCCTCCACGTATCTGGCCAGCAATTTTCCGAGCGGGTCGGGATGTCCGGGTCGCTTCAGCATCCGGATAGGAGTCCAGGCACGGTAATCGACCACGCTGCTAGACTCTCCGTGTTCCGCTGGAGTTGTCGGCGCTGAAGGCTCAGGCACGGCTTTACTTGGAGTGTTTGTCTGGTCTTTGTGTAACGATGAGAGGTCTGTCTGACTGAGCCAACGACTCAACATCTCCTTCATCTGATCTTGGGAGAACGGTTTAGAGAGATAGTCATCCATCCCGGCCGCCAGACAATGATCCCGGTCACCCGCCATGGCGTTGGCCGTCAGGGCAATGATCGGGGTGCGCGCCGCCTGTGTCTGACGCTCCCGTTCGCGAATGCGGGCTGTCGCCGTGAACCCATCCATGATGGGCATCTGGCAGTCCATGAAGATGATGTCATAGGCGCTGGTGGCGGAGACCTCGAGGGCCTGACGGCCGTCTTTGGCGCTGTCCACATGGCAGCCGAGTAATTCGAGTAGCCCGATCGCGACTTCACGGTTGACAGGATTATCTTCGACTAGGAGCACGCGTCCAGTGAGCACCGAAGGCATCAAGGCCTTCTCTTCCCCAACGGCCGGCGCCGCGACGTATCCCTGGCGATAATTTTGCAAACAGGTTCGCAACGTCGATTGGCGTACCGGTTTCTGCAGCCACGCCACAAAGCCGAGGGGGTCGGCTGCCCCACGGTGGGCGTCGCGCTCCCCGGAGCTGAGGGCGAGGAGGTCGACACGGCGGAGGGCGGGGTCTGCCTTGATGGCGTGGGCGAGCATGAGGCCGTCCATGTCGGGCAACTGAATGTCGAGAATGGTCAGGTCGATGGGGGTGTGGGCGTTCGCGTATTGAGTCAAGATCCCCAAGGCGGGGGCGCCGCTGTCGGCACTGATCGTTTCGGCCCCCCAGGACATGAGATGCGCGTTCAGAACAAAGAGATTAGCCGGATTGCCATCCACGATGAGCACCCGCATGCCGCTCAGGAACTGATCGCTGGCTGACTGGCTGCTGTCCCGTGGAGCAGCACGTGAGTGGTGGAATCGATGCGCCGGTGATGAGGTATTCCCGGCTGAGCGTTTCGTGCTCGGGAGAACGCTGTTGATAGATCGGCTTGCCCTTCAACTGAGCGAGTGGAGCGTCGAAGAGGGCTTCAGCCTGTGGGTTCATGATGAGGATGTTCCATTGTCCATCGACGACGCACAGGCCGTCTCCGAGTGAGTGCAGGACCGCCTCGAGCTTCGTGCGTTCTTTCGAGAGTTCTGTCTCACTGGAGCAACGGAGTTCTTCGTACAAGCCTTGCATTTCCCGCGACATCACATCGAGCGATTGTTCCAGCAGCGATCGGCCTTGGTCTGCTTCTGTATAGCTTTGACTGATTCGCTCAAGCGTCGTCCGCCAGACATCCACGTCCGTCGGGCAGCAGTCGGGATCGAGCATGAGGCGTTTGAGTTGTCGCTGCAAGAGTGGGTGCATCGTCAGTCTCAGGCGGCCTCAGAGATGGTGGTTAATGTCATCGTCTGATTATGGAGGTCGCATTGTCCGGTGGAGTACGGTGAGATCTCTCCGTATGAGTAAAATCCGATCTGTTGAACACCTTTCGGCAAGACATCGAATGTCGCTTCGACTTCCTCTTCGGTGCGTTGGCCGAGAACTATTCGGCGTCCGACGCAACTAATGGCGATGGAGAGTGTGGGGGAAGAGTCTGTGCTGGTCGGTGTGGCTAAGGTCGCCGCATCCGATGCGCCCTGTATCAACCGATCGAAATTCGCCCGCATGAATTGAGCATAGGCGCCTTCCGGCATATCTCCCGCGAAGGTGAGAGATTGAGCCGTGTGGTCGATGCCGAGAATGGTCCGAACAAGGCGTTTGGTATCTTCCTGTTTCTGTCTGATGGAGAGGGGGAAATGTAGTGCTTTGCCGGGAAGTCCCCTCGCGAGTTCGCCAAGGTAGTCTTTGTAGAGCTGGAGTGCCGGCTTGTTGTTGAGCTCATATAAGACGTTCCCCTGTGAGCGTGTGATGAGCCGCTCTGGTCCAAAGAGGTCCCATCCACCCTTGGACCCGTGAGTGAGACGGATAGCGGTTCCATACAGTCCGACCGCCGTCACATAACCCCCTAGGGGAAGACCGTCTTTGACGACCCACGTCCGTTTGAATCGTTCACCATCGCCGGCAAGTCCCCCGCTCACCACAACGTGTGCTGGAAGGATGGTATTGAGTCCGCGGATGAGCTCACTCCCATTGACTCCCAACCCATCCGAGAGGACCAGGACCCCTCGTAGTCCTGGGGCCATGAGTTGGCGGGCAAGGGATTGTGCGGCTTCGAACGACTGTCCGGGGTCTGTAACCGGTGCGGAGGCTGTGCGGACTGTTGTGTGCTCGAATTGGAGGAGGGCCACGACCAACGTGTCGTCCTGGATATGCGTCCCGAAAATTTCTCCGGAGCTGGAGCACCCAATGGCAGGGGCTCCCGGGTACGCAGCCAGGACCGATTGAACGGGGGCTGGGGCATCAAGTAAGTGAGATGGCCCGAACATGACGACCAAGGTTCGATCTGGGTTCTTGATGGTGATGTTCGGGATGGCAGTCTGGTTGGTGTCTGGATAGGTAAAGGTCGAGAGTTTCATGCGGCCTCCTTGGGTGATGATTCAAGCTCGTCGCGGAAGATGACACAGACTTCTCGATGTGCGATCTCAATGAGAGCGATCAGGCCGTCGGCCTGCTCAACGTGAGCGATCCGGCAGGCCTCCTCCAATTGCTTGGCGAGGGTTGCCAGCCGATGCGCGCCGAGGGTGGCGCTCGAAGATTTGAGGCTGTGGGCTGCGGCTTGGATGGCGTCGGAGTCCCGTCTTTCCCAGGCCTGGCGCAGCTGGGTGACCTGAGACTGCGAGCTGGTGAGGTACAGGCCGATGATCTTGTGGAGCACGTTCGTCTGCCCCGGTTTCTGGATTGCGGCAATCGCGTCCCAGACGTCGCGATCGATCTGCGCCGGTGCTGCTGATGGTGAACTCTTGTCCCTCTCACCGACCTCTATTTGTGCGTTGAGTGATGCCACGGAGGCGTCGGGTGGGCGCTGGTCTTGAGGCAGGCACCAGCGGGCAAGGGTGTCTGCCAGAGTCTGATGGGAGAACGGCTTGGTGAGATAGTCGTCCATCCCAGCCGCCAAGCATCGTTCCCGGTCACCCTCCATGGCGTTGGCGGTCAGGGCGATGATCGGGATGCGTGCCGCCTGCGTCTGTCGTTCTCGTTCGCGGATGGTGGCCGTGGCGGTGAATCCATCCATGACGGGCATCTGGCAGTCCATGAGGATGACGCTGTAGGGATGTGTGGCGGTGAGGGTGCACGCCTGCCGGCCATCTTCCGCGCTGTCCACGTGGTAGCCGAGCAGTTCGAGCAACCCGGTCGCTACCTCGCAGTTGATCGGATTGTCTTCGACCAGGAGCACGTGTCCGCCGGTTGCCGCCGGCGCGAGAGGTTTCGGCCCGACCGCGGGTGGCGCTGCGGCAGCTCCCTGGTGATAGCGGCGCAAACAGTCGCGCA
Source organism: Nitrospira sp. (assembly GCA_005116885.1). Classification (GTDB taxonomy): domain Bacteria; phylum Nitrospirota; class Nitrospiria; order Nitrospirales; family Nitrospiraceae; genus Palsa-1315. Next base: position 81,513 of record SWDP01000007.1, on the reverse strand, counting down.
ACGTGGATTGCCGGGCCGGCTTCTGCAGCCACGCGACGAAGCCCAGTTGCTCGGTTGTGCCGCGGTGGGCGTGGCTATCCACGGAGCTAAGGGCCACCAGAGATATTCCGTGGATGGCCGGATCGGCCTTGATCGCCTGGGCGAGCATGAAGCCATCCATGTCAGGCATATGAATGTCGAGAATGGCCAAGTCGAAGGGTCGGTGCGCGTGCGCAGCCTGCGTCAAGAGTGTCAGCGCCGTGGCGCCGGTGTCGGCGTCGATCGCGTCGGCGCCCCAGGCGGTGAGCTGGGTGTGCAGGATGAAGCGATTGGTTGCATGGTCATCGACGATGAGCACCCGTTGGCCGCTGAGGAACCGATCGGGCGTGGGCAGGGGCTGCTCCCGTGGCGGAGCACAGCCGAGTTGCACCGTGAACCAAAACGTGGAGCCCTGTCCTGGCGTGCTGATGATGCCGACGTCTCCCCCCATAAGCTGGACGAGCTGTTTTACGATTGCCAGCCCTAGTCCTGTTCCCCCGAAGTGTCTCGTCGTCGAGCCATCAGCCTGGGTAAACGCGGTAAACAGACGGGCTTGCGTCTCAGGGGCAATGCCGACTCCCGTGTCCGTGACTTCGAATTTCAGCCTCAATCTCTGCGCGTCCTGCGTCAGGAGGCGGACGGACACCGTGACCTCGCCGTGTGGGGTGAACTTCAGAGCGTTGCCCAGTAGATTGAGCAGCACCTGGCGGAGGCGGACCGGATCGCCGATGGCACTGTCCGGGATATTCTCAGGAAGGAAACACGTCAATTCGACGCCTTTTCCCCCGGCCGGTTCGGCGAACAGCTCGACGGCGTCTTCCACGGTCTCCCGGAGTCCAAACTCAAGGCACTCGAGCGCCAACTTGCCGGCCTCGATCTTCGAGAAATCGAGAATGTCGTTGATGATGCTGAGGAGGGCAGTCCCGGAGCGATGCACGCTGTTGGCGAGGTGCTGCTGTTTCTCCGTCAACGGGGTATTGAGCAGGAGTTCGGCCATCCCCAGGACCCCATTCATCGGGGTCCGGATCTCGTGGCTCATGTTGGCCAGAAACTGCGACTTGGCCACGCTCGCCGCTTCGGCCGCCTCCTTGGCTTTGACGAGCTCCGCGGTACGCTCCGACACTTCGAGTTCAAGGTTTTCTCGGTGCTGTCGTAGCTGGGTATGCTGGGACTGAATTTGCTCCAGCATGGTATTCAGCCCTGTGACCAGCACTCCGACTTCATCATGGGAGGAGACCGGCATCGCACGGAGCGAGTAGTCTTTGGTATCCGACACGGTGCGCATTGTGGAGACCAGACTGAGCAACGGATCGGTAATGGCGCGCTGGAGCCTGCGCGAGACGATCAGGGCCACCAGAGCAGAGGCCAGGAAGATGACGAATCCAATTACGACCGACCGTTTCAGCCGCTGTTCCATTTCGATGAGGTCTGATCGAAGGAGAATCCACCCGACAACCTGTCCGTCCATGCGGATTGGCGAGGCCAGCTCAAGATAGTCCCCCGCCGTATAGGTATTTCTTGTGGTGCCCAATTCCACTGAGGGCGTGACGGCAGGGGGTGCTGAGCCGAGTTGTGATGGATCAGATCGCACATATTTGGCAAATGCAGTCCTGTCAGCGGTAAACGTTTCTGCATAGAGTACATGCGGCTCCTGACTCAGCGCTGTCAACGTGTCGGTGGCGGCTTTCTGATCTCGAAATGTCAGGGCGGCGGTGCTGTTGCTCCCAATGACATCGGCCAACGCCGCCATCCGCGACTCGATCGTGTCGCGGAACGACAGGATGTCATTGGTGACAAACGCTACGAGGACCAGGACCAAGGCGAGTCCGGTTGAAAACAAGGCCATCCCTGTCAGCTTGTGTTGAATCGACCAGTCTTGGAACGGAGTCATCCGCAGCGACATCCTACTGAGTCCCTTTCACAATCCGTGTCAGCTTGATCAGTTGGGAGCTCACTTTCAGCGGCGTACGCTGAACCGCATCAAGATTCATATCCAGTTGTACCCGGTTCTCGACCATCCGCATGTTGACCATGATCCCCTCCTGCGCGCAGGATTCGACGTCGCAGACGGTCAAGATCGGGGCTTTCTGGAGTGTGCGAACGATCTCTGCTGTTTGGGTGAGTTCGTTCGGACTCACATAGAGCATCTGGCAATCTTTCGCCCCGCCGACGGAGCGAAGTCGCTTGACCACCAAGGCCCGGCCTTTGATGGTCTTTTTCGCAATGGCCTCCAGGCTCGACCCGAATGGATCGTTCCCCAGCACACAGATCGTCAGCGGCGTGGAGCTGGTGGAGAAGATGCTGGCGGGCCATTCGACAAACTTTGCAAAATTGTAGAGAAATGCAGATTTCAAGAGGTATTCTCCGTTGGCTTCCGCAGCCAGTACGGCTGGTTCGATGCTAAACGACAACAAGAACCCGAGGCCAAGGGGTATCAAGGCCACGCGAAGGGCAGCACGGATGTGGCCGATCCACGACGGCACACTGTGTTTCCACGTCTCGGCCTGAGATCCATCACCCATCGTGAGTCTCGTGATCTGCCCAACCGTCTTGTGTCATCAGAATCGCCACGTCACCTTTCCATAGACGCTCCGTTGAATTTCCGTTGGGGCAGAGGAGAGGAGCAGTTCTCTGAATTCCGGCCGATGGGAGTCCAGCAGGTTTTGCCCGACCAGCGAGAGTTCAAGTTGTTTGGTTGGCCGCCAGCCGATGCGAGCATCCAGCGTGAAGTACGAAGGCGCTTGCGCAACTGTGAGCCGGTCGACATAGCGGCCCCAGAGGTCCAATTCAATATTATGGGGGAGCGACATCAGTGAACGGATAGAGACCTGGTGCGCCGGGCTTTCACCTGTGGCATTTCCCGCAGTGGGGTCGGTGGTGCGGTCGGTATAGAGATGCATGTGGAGATACGTGTAAGAGGGCTGGATGCGCCACCAGTCCAACGGATGCCATTCCAGCGCGGCCTCGACTCCATAGGTCTCCGCGCGCAGTTTGTTGCTGGCATTAAACGGGAGCAAAAGATGGAGGGGAGCTGGCGTCGCTTCTACCGTTGCCACTCCAGCCTCTACTGTACGGAGGTCTTTATAGTTGTTGTAAAAAGCGGCCAGATCAACGGAGAGTGTGGTGCTGAGTTGATTGCGGTATCCGAGTTCGTACGCCAATGTTTTCTCATTCCCATACCCACGGTTTCCGGCGAACGTGGGTAGAGCGGGAAGCCCTCCGGTTGCGGCGCTGGGGGGTACCGTAGTTTGGCTGATCCGGGCATCGTCTTCGGTTCGTGAGGGGGTGCGTACGGCGCGTGAGACGGAGGCCCAAACGGTTTGATGGTCTGTGGGGGTCCAGCGCAGACGCCCGTTGGGCTGCACGACTAGGCCGGTCAGATCGTTGTGTTCGATCTTTGACCCTACTGTGAAGGCGAGGGTCTTTGGGGCGATGGTGATCTCATCCTGGACAAAGCCGCTCCAGAGATTCAGTACGCGGCTGGAGGGCGAGAATTGAAGCGTTTCACCATTGGTGAGTTGGTCGTTGGTAAAACGATAGCCTAATCCCCAGACGAGGTTGTGGTTGGGACCGGCGGCCAGGTGATGTTGAAAGTCGATATCGGCGATGTCGCGCTTTTCTCCGCTCTGCGGAGTGGATCGCTCGCTACGATCGTAATAAGCCTGGAGGGTAAAGCTCGATGTCGGAGAGACGGTGTGGGTCCAGCGCCCCAACAGGTTGCCTCCGGTGACATGCCCTTTTTGATCGGCTGTCTGAAGAAATGGTGTAGTCAGAGTCGGTAGTGCGTTGCGCTCCCGGTATTCTCCTTGGTAGAAGTCCCCTTGCAGAGTCAAAAAGTCGCCATTCTCAGCGCTGTGATCCATCCGCATGCCTCCGCGCGATTGACGCCAAGAATCAGTGGCTGGATCTCCCGTGGCCGTGGCTTGGTCGTCTCGGGCAAAGAATTTTCCATAGGCCCGAATGTGCGTACTGTCTGAGAGCGTTGTGCCGTAGCGGACCCCTGTAAACCCGCGTTCCTCCGTTCCCGCTCCGCCGACCAGCAAACCGCCCTGGGTGTCTTTCGCTTTTTTGGTGATGACGTTGATGACGCCATTGACGGCGTTGGCTCCCCATAACGTGGCACCCGGCCCACGACTTACTTCGATCCGGTCGATGTCCTCCATCAAGGTGTCCTGGATATCCCAGTGCACTCCTGAAAAGAGCGGAGAGTAAACAGAACGGCCGTCGATCAGGACGAGGAGTTTGTTGGCGGACCGGTTATTAAATCCACGGGAGGAAATGGCCCACTTATTGGAGTCCAATCGGGCCACCTGCAGTCCAGGGACCATCCTGAGTGCCTCAGGAATACTTGTGGCCCCGGAGCGTCGGATGTCTTCTTGTGTCAGTACAAAAATCGCAGCTGTTGTCTGTGCGAGTGGTTGGGCTTGTTTGGTGACGGAGGTCACCTTGACGTTCAGCAGATCCTCGAGACTCAATTCGGTCAGATCGGAAGCCGACTCCTGTTGCCGGTCTGGATCAGCAGCCAGGGCTTGCTGGGCGTTTGGCGAATACAATGCCAATCCGACAAGACTCAATGCCAGAAGACAATGAGCGCTGTGTGTGTGTCTTCCCGATCCACTCATGCCGTGGAACTCCTTGTGTTTTTTCCTGAGCGGAACCTGTCGAGTCGTGCCGCTGACATTCCACGGGCTAGCACCTCGAGTTTCCGAGCGGTTGTCTTCGGTATAACTCGTGAGGAATGGCGACACCCTGCCACGGGGCGCGCGTACCCGTTCATGCAGTTTATCGGCGGTTGTTGAGGGCAACTTAAGAATTAGGAAGCCGAGCGGATCTTTTAGTGACTACACTACGTTGAGGAGACGGGGTGGTATTGCTCAGTGAGGGGAAGGGGGTGTGTCCTATGGATACTTGGCTTCGATCACGCTACGTAGTCCACCACGAGCAGCAAACTCCCCCGTGACCGTTGCATGTATGGGGCGGCAAGATTTTACGATATCGTGGAGGATTCGATTGACCGCGTTTTCATAGAAGATGCCAAGATTGCGGTATGCGTGGAGGTACATTTTTAAGGACTTCAGCTCTAGGCATTTTTTTCCGGGTTTGTATTGCAGCGTAATAGTGCCGAAGTCCGGAAGGCCGGTCTTTGGGCAGATGGCGGTATATTCCGGAATCTCGATTGTGATGTCGTAGCCCCTGTATTGGTTCGGGAATGTTTCAATGTCCGGCAATGGGGCGGTAATACCGCTCTTTGCATGCCGCTCATTGTATCCCAGCTTAGTACTCTTGGGCTTCTTCCCCACCGTTTCACGTTTCACGTTTCACGCCTCACGTCTTTTCAGATCAGACTTGTTTCATCCACTCTACCTGGCCGATTTTTTCCAATTGAATGTACAGGGTCACCCAGGGGCACGCCATCTCGGGGTATACCTCACACAATCCCCCTTTACGTACGCCTCCGCAGGGGCCATGGCTCATGAATTTCGGGCACTCTGCTTTGAGCGAATCGTCTGGAATCGGAGGCCGCTTATGGACTCCCCCAGCGTGCTGAGCGCCTTCACCTTCACCTGGGATGATCACTCGTGTTGACATATGAGCCTAGTCTAGACAGGTTTAATGAAATCGGCAATCTCTCTTTCTGCTCTCTCGAAGTCAGTTGCGCGCTCGGTTCGTGTGGAAACACGTTAAATCACAGGTTATTGGGGCAAATGGCCTACAGCCTTGGAGTGTGCTAGGCCTTCTTTCTTGCATGGTGGGGCTTCTGAGAAGTTGTTTTGATTATCAGGAAGTTATATTATTTTGCTGGTGCATGATTTGAGGAGATACATGGACGTTTCTCATTGACAGTCTTTTTTAGGCTTTGTTACCATGCAACATCTTGTGGGCGGAATTTAGTCCGGCTCATTCAACCTCAAACTCCTGCGGGCTTGTTGTATATAATTATATCTTTCCGATAGGCAATGGATCTGCATTGCCGCAATACAGGGAGGTGTTCCGATGAGTCTTGATTATGTAAAATTTTCCGGTGGATTCGAGAAGTTCATGCCAAAAGAATATCGGGATATGGTCGAACACGGTCCATTTGGAAAGAAAATTTCTGTTTCTCAAATGGGAAGCTTCAAGGAAATTCTTGAAGAGCATCCCATGTGCGCCGGTTGCGCGATGACCCTGTTCATCCGACTAGCAATCATTGCCTTCCCTAATCCTGAAGACACTATTACGGTTGGGACCGCAGGCTGCGGTCGGTTAGCGATTTCACAGGCTGCCATCCCGTTTGTGTATGGCAACTACGGCGATCAGAACGGTGTCGCGAGTGGGTTGTCCCGCGGGTTGCGGCTGCGGTTCGGTGACAAGCCGAAAGATGTGGTCGTTATGGCGGGGGATGGCGGAACAGCGGATATCGGTTTCCAGCAAGTACTTCACTCCTGGTTCCGAAAGGAACGATTCACCACGATTATGTTGGACAATGAAGTGTACGGTAACACCGGTGGACAGGAAAGCGGAATGACCAATCGTGGCGCCGTCTTAAAGATGGCCCCGTTGGGCAAGAAGTTTGAGAAGATGGACATGTTGCAGATGGCGAAGGTGGCTGGGTGTGCATATGTGGCGACGGTGGTCCCCAACAATCCCCGCCGCGTCGAGAGCGTCATCAAGAAAGCCGTGTTGATTGCCCGTGAGGTAGGATCGACATACATTCAAGCCTACACCTCCTGCAATATCGAGTATGCGATTCCGACCGACAAAGTGATGGAAGACGCGAAGACTGTTGAGAACGATCGGTATCAGTTTACGGAGTATGTGAGCGACGAGGCCAAGCAATATCTGACCGAGCGGTATGGCTACAAAGACTATCTTCCGAAGGCGGCTGCTCCTGCCGCTGCAATTCCAACCAAGGCATAAGCGACTCGGAGGGAGGCTCAGATATGGCAAAGCGCTTCAACATTCGGATGGCAGGTGTCGGCGGTCAGGGTGTCGTGACTGGGTCGCACATTCTGAGCACTGCAGTAATTCATGCCGGCGGTGAAAGCACGATCGTCCCATTTTACGGGTCGGAAAAACGGATGGCGCCGGTCGAAAGCTACGTCCGTGTGTCGGATGAACCGATTTATGAAATCGGAGAAATTACCTTCCCGCATATCATCATTATCTTCCATCCCCAGGTCATTACCCACGGCAAGTCGTATACGATGCCGTTCTACTTCGGATTGAAGGAAGACGGGATTGCACTGATCAATAACGATGGTCCCATGAGTCTTCATAGGGATCAGCAGCGTGAGTTGGATGAGCGCCGTGCGAAGCTCTACTATTTCCCAGCCACCAAGCTGTCCCTGGAGGTTGCCGGGATGGACCTCGCGACGAACATGGCCTTGATGGGTTGTATCGGAGCGATCACTGGACTGACCTCGGTTGACGCGTTGGAGCAGTCGGTGAAGGACCGGTTTCTTGGTAAAGGATTTGTCGTTTCAGGTGGAACTGCGGCGTTAGACAGTGTCGTCGAGCGGAAATTCAAGAAGAAGCAGGAGCTGATCGATAAAAATGTGGCGGTGATTCAGGCTGGGTGGAACTACGCAGTCGATCACGGTTGGGCTGCATCGTCGGTCAAACGGTCGGAAGTCCGAGCGACTGTAAGCGCCTAACTAGGATTTAGCACGAAGGAGTACCATGTATCTGGTAGCCAATATTGATGTTGAGATATGTGCTTCCAAGAGCTGCAAGCTCTGTACGCAATATTGTCCTGAAGCGAATACCATTCAGTATAGTGAAACCATGGGGACGGATAAGGGCTTCAAGTATGGCACTGCCTACATAGCGGTGGATCGATGCAAGGGTTGTGCGCTCTGTGTGTGGGTGTGCGACACGATGGCAAAAAATAATGCCATTAAGATGATTATGATCGATCAATTACCGCTGGCTGCCGTCACCGATAACATTCGGTATGAAGAAAAAACCACCGTTGCAGTCCTGTCAAATCCAATGATTGTAATAGGTAATTAGGGAGGTACGGGAGTGGCAACGACGACCGATACAAGAGAACGCATTATTGTTCCTGGTCCTGCTGGATTCCACCCGCCGTCCGCGGCTCAGTTAGGGGTCGCGCTGCCTGACCCAGGACAAGGACTGTACTATGGGTTACTGGAGGAGAATGAGGACAAGGTCATCGAGGAGATGGCCCGTAAAATGTTGACCAGCCCCAACGCCACGATCTTCCCAGGACCGTTAGTACTCTGGGCCTGGAACGAGCATGCCGTTGAAAAGGCCAAGGCCGTGCTGGAAATTGCCGCCCAGATCCCTGACGTTATGATCATCCCCATGCCGGACTATCGCCCGAAGTATCCGAAGATCGATCCTGAAGAAGTCATCAATCCGAACCACCCAAACCTCACGATTTGGGGCAACAAGATCGAGGCTTGCGTCTTCATCGGCGTGCATTGCCATTATGCCAACTTGACCTTGAAAATGATTCGTGCCGGGACGAACTGTCTGACGATGGCAATCTGCGCGGAGCAGGGGCACGAAGATGCGATGCTGACGATTCGGGATTCGGATACGATTAAGTTGAGGAAGACTGCGCAGGTCTTCAAGCGGGTGCGTGAAGAGTTGGGCATTAAGTTACCGGAGAACGGCGAAAACGTGCGATTTACCGGTACGCAATCCAGAGTTCACGGCGGGAAAACTCACACCAATCCCCTCACCTTTGCGCCTGTTGCTGGTCTTAGCGGTGCGGCTGCCTTCGGCCATTCGGCTGAGCAGATGAAGCGTGAAGGCTAAGCCAGGTCGAACAGTAGGGGCGATATAGTTAAGAGGTGTCATCATGAGCGAAGCACTCGAAGCAGAACAGAAGACAAACCCCCAGGGCGATCCCATCACGAGTGTTGCGGCCCCTAAACCGGTCGAGACGGCTGGTGCAAGGAAAGACCCCCATGCCGAAGCGAAACGGCAGAAGGTGGTCACGCCGGAATACTTGTTTCTCGAAGCTCCGAGAACGAAAGAGTTTATTACGGGCAGCGAAGCGGCGAAAGAAGCCGTTCGGCGCTCAAATGTGGATCTGGCCATTGCCTATCCCATTACCCCGCAGAGCGAAACGATGCAGCTCATCGGCGTGCTCTACGGCGAAGGGTATGTGAAAGAATACTATCGTGGTGAAGAAGAAGTCGGTGTGATGGCGGCGATGGCGGGTGGCTCTCGAGCCGGTGTTCGCTGCTTTACGGCGACCGCAGGACCCGGTACGCTGAGAGGTCTTGAAGGCATCGCGTCCTGGCCCGGGCATCGGCTACCCATTGTTGCCATGTTCACCTGCCGTGTCGTCAATGCCCCGCTGGCCATTCAGCCCGACAATATCGAAGTGGCCTATTTATTGAACTCCGGCATGATTGTCTTCCACGCAGAGAATCAGCAGGATATGTACGACTTCATCATGGCAGGGTTTACGATTAGTGAGAAGAATGATGTGACGCTCCCGGTTGGTGTCTGCTGCGATGGGTTCTTTGTAACCCATGCCCGTGGGTACGTCCGGATGCAGGACCGCAGCATGAAGCTTCCTCCTCGTGAAGCCTGGCGTGGCGCGGTGCCGGTCCTTGATGCGGAGAATCCACCTGCTCGTTTATCACGTGACGCCCCGGTTCAGAAGTCGAACTTCATGGCCTACAATATCCATGCAGTCTGGCAACAAGAAGTATGGGCAGCAGTCGAACGGTCCCGCAAGTACATCAATCAGTATATGGGTGGGTTGCTCACAGCTGAGAATGTGGACGATGCCGAGGCGGTGATTATTGCCTCAGGTAGTGCCGCGGCTCAATCGAGGGAAGCCGTTCGTATTTGCGCAGAAAAGGGCATTAAGATCGGTTTGATCAAGGTTCGGTCGATCCGTCCGTTTCCGACGCAGGAGTTACGGCAGCTCTGTGGCAAGGCGAAGCTCATTGTGGTGCCCGAGTTCAACTATGTCGGATGGTTGGCAAAAGAAGTGGCCACCGCGATTTACGGGTACTCAAAAGCCAAGATCATCGGCGGGCCGCGTGTGTATGGTGGTCAATCGATGCCGGTGGAGCTGATCGTGGACGAAGTTGAGTCCGGTCTGACCGGCAAGAAATCGAGCAATGTCGCCCAGTCTTCGATTATGGGTGGGGCCGTCAATCAGGATGACGTTGCCCATTTTATGCGCAGCATTTAAGCGGTCGATAATATACACAGAGCCCGTCAGGCATGAAAACCTGACGGGCTCTTGTGTTTCGTAGATGTCTCCGTGAAGCGGCTGAGTCCGAAACGAAACGCGTTGCACGAAATACGAACGACGAGTTATCCCTGCAGTTCGTCTTGCACCATTTCTTCAGTCTCCGGCATGCCGTAGGCAACGTACTTGGCATAGGAGAGATAGATCATCGCGCTATCCCTCATCGCTTTGGAGCCTTGCGACAAGCGAAAGACTTGGTCGGGGTTATGGGAAGGGGCTGCACCCATCGCTTCTACATGGCTGTGAAGGAGTTCGGTGAATCGTTCCATCGAGCGCTCCACATCTTTGTAGGCCAATAAAATTGCGTCTGTCATAGTTGTCCTCCTAATCGTCATCAGCTTACACTATGCCTATGCAACCCTTCAACGAGAAGAAATCGGCTAACCTGTCATCGGAAACACTACAAGTTTTGGCAAGGGTATCGCCAGAAAGGAATTTTCTTGGTGACACCCTGGCGCAGGCAGTTGTGAATCTTTCACGTTTGTTTACAACCTCTCGGCCATCGTTGCCGTCCCGTTACCTGGATGATCCCGCACATGCTGCTGCCTATCTCTCGTATTTTCTCCCCGTCAACCTCTCGAAAATCCAAGTTCTGCTGGATGAATTGTCGGGGGATAACGGCCAGGAAAAGCTAGACCGTCCGATGGCTGTGCTTGATCTCGGGTGTGGCCCAGGGACTGGATCGTTAGCCCTGCTGGATTGGCTGTGGCATCGCAGCCCTGAGCGGGCGAAATCTGTGTCAGTCCTGGCTGCTGATATTTCGGAAACATCATTGCGTGATACGGAAAGGCTGTGGAAGGCCTACTGTCAGGAGGTCGGAATATCCGGCGCAAATCTCCGCTGTGTCGAGGGCAATCTAGAACATCCACTCAAAGGCGATCTTGGCAAGCAGATTGTGCGGACCGGACCCTATGACCTCATCATTCTGGCGAACTGCCTCAATGAATTGTTTTCTACGGCGGCCAACCCTCCGGCAGAGCGAGCTGCGGTGGTGGGGCAACTTCTGCCGTTTCTCTCGACGCACGGCACCATCATGATCGTTGAACCGGCGTTACGGCTGACCGCCCGGGCATTGCATCAGATGCGCGATCGCTTACTCAAACAGGGGCTGTGTTCGGTCTACAGCCCCTGTTTGCATGAAGCAGCCTGTCCGGCCTTAGACCATCAAGATGATTGGTGTCATGAGGAGCGTCCATGGCAGACGCCTCCTGCGATTGCCGCGCTCGACCGGGAGGTGGGGTTCATTAAAGACGCGTTGAAATTTTCCTATCTGCTGTTGCGCACAGATGGTCGCACGATCGTGTCGCGGAGCCCGCAGACTTTCCGGGTCGTGAGTGAACTACGAGAATTGAAGGGGGAGAAGCGAGCCTGGTTGTGCAACGAAACAGGTAGGTCTGAAGTCGGTCGACTGGACCGGAAGGTTTCTCTCACCAGTGAGACCGCACGTGATACTGCCCTTGAGCCGAGGAACGGTGCGGCGTAGAATGGCTTTCGGATGTTCGAGCAAGCGCTAAAAAGATTCCGCTCACTCGTCCGAAAGCGCCAGTACATCCTCACAATCCATGCGCTTGAGGAGATGGGTGAGGATGACGTGCTAGCCGAAGACGTCGAGAATGCCATCTTGACCGGGCAGATTATTGAGAGGCAAGTTGATCGCGGGACCAGAGAGCGAAAATATGTACTTGTAGGAACGGACTGTTTCGGTGAATCTGTGAACGTCGTCTTAAAGGTAGGACCAACAAGAAAGGCAGTCGTCATAACCGTCTATCGGGAGGAAAAATGATGCAGTGCGACATCTGCGGCGCTCAGGCAGCCGCCATCAAGAAGACGACGAAAAGCTTTGGCCGTGGCGAGAAGCTCGTCGTCATCGAGAACATCCCAATCGTTCATTGCTCTCGCTGTCATGAGTCGTATCTCACTGCCGATACAGCCCGTACACTCGACCGCATTCGCAAGAATCGCCGTAGCCTAGGCAAGGCAAAGCGTGTGCTCGTCGCATCGTTCAAGCAAAGCGCGGCGTAGCCATCAGGCACCTCTCACCGGGTTCCTGCCGATGCACTTTGTGCCTGAAAGGTGAGTAAACCCATGAGCGGAAAAATAGAATATAAGGACGAACCACTTGGAGAACTCAAAGTTACTCCTGATTTTCTCCCTCGCCCGGAAGATCTTGTTTTTCGGGACGAAGAAGGGACAGTTGAGCGCGAATTGAATCATGGCTGGACGAGCTAAGAAGACAGAACACGCCGGACCGAAGAAGGGATCCGGCGCCTACTGAGGGCGAAAGGCCGACGCCAAACGCGAGAGCAACCGAGTTCGACGTGAGAATGCGAAGCGAGCTGTTCGGGAGGGCTTTACAGATTCAGGAGGCTGACCCCTTATATCCCGCTCCCGCCGACCCTCTCAGGTGCGGATGGGGTCCCGTCACTTCGATGCAAGTCGCTCGCCGCCGCATCCTTCCTCATAGGGTGAGTACCCATGATCTACCTTTCACAGACCGGCCTACGGTCTCGGATAACCCACGATATGTCCTTGCTCTGCGTTGAAAAGCACTTACAGATTTCCGTTGTCTAGAGGGGAGAGAGAAGTGTGAATAAAGACATTCCAATACAAGATATCCCACAACACATATTGGATGACATCATTCTCTTGCTCAAGAACTATTTGGTCGCAGTCTATATTGTTTTGCCTGAGAAACAGCAATCTCGCCCGTGACCCATTGGATCTGGAACCTTTGTGGAGATCGAAGGCAAGCACTATATCTTGACCGCCGCACATGTCTGGCATAAGGCCAGGGAGTCGGAAAAGATTGGTCTAGTTCTTACCGACTATCAATCATCGTTTATGGTGCTACGTGATGCCATCCCTTGCCAAGAGTTGTGGAACGGCAAGGTCTCAGAATGGGGGCCTGATATTGCTCTCTTAAGGCTCGCGCCATTCGACGTGGCCACTATAAAGGCGCATAAGTCGTTCCTAAACCTTGCTCAGCAGAAGGAGGTTCTTGCCGCATGCCCACCAGTGATCGAAAAGGGGCTTTGGGCCGTAACGGGTATGGTGGGGAGGTTCACGGAGGTTCAACCAAATCCCGAGGCAGGAACTGTTAAATGTCACATCTATGGGGAAGCGTTCATTTCTGCCGTGCAGCGGACGCATGAACACAATGGTTATGATTACTTCGACCTCGGCGCTAATTTGCAACTTCCTGGTGTTCCTTCGAGCTTTGTAGGGGTTAGCGGCGGTGGGCTATGGCAAATCAACCTTTCGATGGCGAAGTCTGGGACAATCTCGTGGGATGGTAAACGATACTTTCGCGGTGTCGCGTTCTGGGAGTCGAAGGAGTCAGATGCTCATCTAATAATCCGTTGTCACGGCCCCAAGAGCATTTTCGAGAAGGCGTGGGAATCATGGGGGTTACCTTAAGGTCACTGGTATCTATCAATATAATCATGCGAAGGCGACGGGTCTGTGTGGGACTCGTCGCCGTTTCCCTTTCTTATAGAGCAGCGGCACGTAGCAGGGTGACCGCTTTTGCGTCGCGAATCGCGTAGACGGGGGTATTGGCAGTTCTCGATCAGCTTGAAGGTTGGAAGATGTCCTGGACTTCTTGTAGTTCTGCAGGCTGTTCAAAAAGGCCTGTCAGCAAGGCCGCAGCGAGCGAAAACACGAGGCGTACTCTGTGGGTTACGCTGAGGGTTTGAGGGATGCGAGAACGACGCTGGAGGGCTTTTTCAACAGCCGTTAATCGGCTTCTGGTTCTGCGCTGCCGTGCTGATGACTCACCCGGTCTTCGTCGAACATCTCCGCCATTTCCTCGGCGATCATGTCACCGTCGTCTTGAATGGCAATAAGCGGGATTTCTTTTCTCACCTTGGCCACTGGCTCTGGAGTGGGAGCTTCTGGGGCTGTAGCTGGAGTTTTTGGTGTTTCACTCATACTGAAAGTATACACCAATCAAGGGGTGAAAAGGGGAGTTATTCAAACGCTTCCAGGGAGGATTGCTCCGGGTATGTGCTCTGGCACGAGGTACAGGTCAGGAAATAGATGGACTCCCTGACGGACATCGTGGCGCGAAAATTGAGGCTCACGCCTTTGTGATTGCAGGTCGGACAGGACATCTCCTTGAGCCGATAGGGAATGTCTGGCTGTGTGCGAAGGTAAAAATCCATGTCAGTGTAGATCGGGAAGGTATAGAAGCATTTTCGGCAAATACCGCGCCATTCACCATCTGCCTGCATAGAGCGTTCATCGATTCCAAAGCTTGATCCCTTACAAATGGCGCACTGAACGGTTCCAAGCCTGGTTTCCACTTCTTTCATGGTCGGGTTTGGCATCTAGCGACTCCTTGTACAGGGGCGATGAGGGTGTATGCCCAGTATAACGGTCGCTAGGAAGTGACTGCAACGGGACAGGGCCAGCAGGCTGCAGAAAAAATCGGCTTATACATAAAACACCGCTGAAATCTCACAGAACGCCGCTGGCGGACTTTTTCAGCATCCTCCCAGGTTTTCTCTTGACCTGGAAGACGCGCTGCCTATACTGAGGCTACGATGCATTGGATTACCGAGAGTCTGCTGGTCGGAAATATCAACGACGCGAGCGAGCCGCCACTTCAAGTAGGTGCGGTGCTGCTGGTCGCTGCAGAATTCACCATACAGCCTCCCAGTTGGTTGCGGTATGGCAGGATCCCATTTTCGGAATATGCCGAAGCCGAGCCGCTCTTGTTGGATCGAGCCGTGAGTTGGGTCGAAGAGCATATTTCAGCCAACCGGACCATGGTCTGTTGCCGTGCCGGCATGGGACGATCTGTATCAGTGGTCATGGCCTATCTCTGTTGTGTCCAAGGGATGACGTATGAACAGGTCTTTAAGTTGGTCATGACGCGACGGCCTGGTGCCATGCCCCTTCCAAATCTTGAAGAAGCCATTGCACAAGTTCATCTTCTTCGCGAGGCGCGTGCGAAGGAGAAGAAGCCTGTTTCCTTTCCCGCCTCCGGTGCGTAACCGCAAGGTCGAAAGTCCCCTCCAAAGATAGCGCCCTCTCACACGTTGTCTTTTGTGCTGTGTCCATGGCCTAATTGAGTACGGTTGTGTTGCGAGGATTTCTCTCATGCCTGAATTGCCGGAAGCCGAAGTCGTTGCCCGGCAGATACGGGCCAATCTCCTCGGTGCGCAAATCAACGACTGTTGGGTTGGGCGAGCTGATATTGTTCGAGAAGGTTTGCCTACGCTCCCTTGGTATCTTGGTGCGCGCCTGGAAGGGGTGGAGCGATACGGAAAGAGCGTCGCCCTCGGGTTTCAAAAAGGGAACGAACTCAGGTATGTCGTCGCGGAACTTGGCATGACAGGTCTCCTGCTCTTTCGTGCGACGCAGACAAAATACCCGCAGCATGTGCATGTCCGCATGTCGTTCACAGGAGGGCGTGAATCGGAACTGCGCTACTGGAATCCTCGCCGTTTCGGACGGATGTCCCTGCTCGATCAGGCAGGCCTCGACTGTTACCGTGCTCGCCGTTTCGGAGTCGATCCCCTCACGGTACCGCGTGATGAGTTTATCAATCTGATGGAAGCCAGGCGTGGACGGTTAAAGCCGCTGTTGATGCATCAGCAAGTGATCGCGGGGATTGGGAATATTTACGCGAACGAAGTCCTCTTTCGCACCAAGCTCCATCCGAACCGTGAAGTGAGTCGGCTGCGTAAGGTCGCGATTATCAGACTCTATGACACCATGCAGACGGTGTTGCGGGATGCGATTTCCTGTGGTGGCTCAAGCGTCAAGGATTTCTTTGCACCGGACGGCACAGAAGGCCACTATAAGCAGCACCACCTCGTGTACGGCAAAGAAGGCCAACCCTGTCCCAACCAGTGCGGACGAATCATTCGCCGTCTCCAAAGCGAACGCAGCTCGTTCGTCTGTCCAGCCTGCCAAAGAAAGTCTAGCGTGTAACTCATGCCAAGAACAAAAGAAAGAGCATCTGTAGAACTCAAGCAGTCAATACCGCGAACATGAAGCAACGAGGCCATGGTCAGGTGGAAGGGTGTCGGTTACATCTTGGTTGGTATGGCATAGAATGAGGAAATTAGTAGGATCTGGCATGAGGTGATCGACTCACAGCTCGTTCCGTTTTATAAGCAAGGAATCATACAGACAAGATCTTATACAAGAAAGATTCCTTCGTAGGAGGAAAGTCGCATATCCGCTGTCAGCAATCGCAGGGTTTCAACGCGACATTGGGCAATCAGCAATCGATCGAATGGGTCACGGTGATGATTGGGTAGGGAAGCGACGGCGATGGCATGTCGAATGTGCACGGGCAGGAGCTTGAATCCAGCCGTTTCAATGCCTGACTCCAGTTCGTCAAGATCTCGACCAAGTAACAATTTTCCCTGTGCGACCTTGATCGCCAGCTCCCAGACACTGGCCGTGCTGACATAATGCTCGTGTGTGCCATCGAGCAACAGGTCTCGTGCTTTTGCGGGTAGCTTCTTGCTGCCGTCAAGGGCCCAGATCAAGACATGCGTATCAAGAAGAAATCTCACGGTTCGACTGGAGGTTTGTAGAAGGATTCGAGCACATCCGGCGGTAATGGTGCATCGAAATCTTTTGGAATCGAAGGGAACATCCCTTTCAGGATCCCTAAGCGAATCCCTTTGCCTTTACGTTTGACTGATTCTAATCGGACAACAGGACGCCCGTGACGAGCAATCACAACAACTTCTCCCGCTTCAGCCGCTTTGACGAGTTCGGAAAGATGAGTTTTTGCTTCATGCATGTTCACTTGGCGCATGGTTCTTTCCTCTCGGATTGCAAGCGCTGTCAATGGTAGCTAACTTAGCCATTATTTTAAGAATTGTCAAGAATCTGTGCTTCCCCACGGTATGGTGGATGCCGCCCTCGACTTGAGATGCCCATTGTTTGAGCCTCACAGGGCTGAGACACCTCCGGTGTGGAATGGCTAGGCTGTCAACGATGTTGCGACGAATCGTCATATTAATGCGGGCCAGCATCGTTGGCGGACGGGGTTATCGATATTTCCTTATGTAATGAAGGGAGTTTATGATGGCGCGTAGAGCACTTTCGCGAAGACGTCCTGTGTCGAAAAGGAAAAAGGTCACTGTAAGAGCAGCTCCGGCACGTAGTACTGCCATCGCGCGAAGTGTCGGCCTTTCGATCGAAGACGATCGGCTTGTCGGGGCGGGTGTGTCCTTCATTGAGACTCCGAACAAAGGAGGCGACCTCGCCCCACGCTACCTCGTGTTTCACTACACGGCTGGGAAGAGTGCCGCGAGTTCGATCAACTGGTTGACGAATCCGGAATCCAAGGCCTCAGCTCATCTGGTGTTGGCCAGAGACGGCACGATCACTCAACTTGCACCATTCGATGTGAAAACCTGGCACGCGGGCCTCAGCCACTGGGATGGGTTGAGTGGACTGAACAGTTATTCCATTGGGATCGAGATGGACAATGCGGGTCCACTGAAGAAAGTCGGCGACAAATATCAGGCTTGGTTTGGGACACTGTATGCGGAAGACGAAGTTGTTTTGGCCAAGCACAAGTTGGACGATGAGTCCCGCTGGTGGCATGCCTACACGGAAATCCAGATTCAGAAGGCCTTGGAGCTTGCACAACTCCTTGTTCGACATTACGACCTCAAGGATGTGGTAGGGCATGAGGATATCGCTCCCGATCGAAAGCGGGATCCCGGCCCGGCATTTCCATTGGAGAACGTGCGTGCCTCGGTACTGGGTCGCGAAGAAGAAGAACGGGAGCGCTATGAAGTGACGGCTTCCACGCTGAATATTCGAAGTGGCCCGGGCGTGGAATTTCCGCCTGTGTTTGACCCGCTGAAAAGGGGAACTGTCGTAGTACTCCTAGAAAAGCGAGACCGATGGAACAAGGTGGAATTGGTGAAGAATGGAGATATTGAAGGTTGGGTGCACAACCAGTTTTTGGCAAAGGTCTGATACGTGACTGTGCCCCAGGTTCGGTGACCTAGGTTCTTAAGTTTTTCAGAAAAGAGAATCACTCCACGTTCTGCCGGAGAATCGCTGTCGTCGGCATGGTTGCCGTTGCTTGGTGCGGCAAGGTATCTTCAACATAATCTGGCCCATATTTTTTCCGCTGTCGATGAGATTGATCGTCATCGCACCACATTGTCGCCGGGTCAGTTAGAATCCTCCTCCTTTCTATATTGTTTCTCACCATTTCTATGGAGTGATGTCATGGCGAAGGTGCTCGAAGGTCCTGGAATGGGGTTGATGAAGAAGTGGGGCATTACCGTCCCCCACTATGTCGTCGTCACCTCGGTCGACGAGTTGACGAAGCTCGGTCAAGCCAATGAATGGCTGAAGAAATCTAAGCTGGTGGTCAAGGCTCATGAGGCGCTTGGCTCGCGGTTCAAACTCGGGCTGGTCAAAGTCGGTCTGGATCTGAAAGAAGCGGAAGCGGCGACGAAGGAGATGATCGGCCGACAAGTGGGCAGCATCACTGTCTCGCAAGTGATCGTCTCTGAAATGATTCCACACAAGGAAGAATATTATTGCGCAGTGAAGTCGACCCGAGAAGGGACGGACCTTCTGGTTGCCAACTGCGGCGGCATTGAAGTCGAATCGAATTGGGATCGTGTGAAGCGCCTGGCAGTGGAAGTTGGACAGCAGCCCTCGGTGGAGGCCATCGAGCGATTAGCTAAGGATGCAGGTTTCACTGGTCCACTGGCGAAAAAGATGGCCGAGTTCGCAGGTAAGATGTTCACCTGTTTCGACAACGAAGATGCGCAGTATTTGGAAGTAAACCCCGTGGTTCTCCGTGAACATGACCGTGAACTGATCGCCTTGGATGCGGTGACGCTGCTCGATGGCGACGCCAAGTTTCGACACCCCGATTGGAATTTTGCCTTTGCCGCAGAATTCGGCCGCGCCTACTCCAAACATGAAATGGAAGTGATGGCGGTCGACTCCAAGATCAAAGGCTCGGTCAAGTTTATCGAGATTCCAGGTGGAGATACAGCCATGCTCCCGGCCGGCGGCGGAGCCAGCGTGTACTATTCCGATGCGGTCGTCGCACGCGGTGGCAAGTTGGCCAATTACGCTGAATACTCCGGCGATCCGCCAGACTGGGCAGTCGAAGTGCTGACCGACAAGGTCTGCTCGTTGCCCGGGATCAAGAACATCATTGTCGGCGGCGCGATTGCCAATTTCACCGACGTGAAGAAGACGTTTGGCGGCATCATCAATGGGTTCCGCAAGGCAAAGTCCGAGGGCAAGCTCAAGGACGTGAAAATTTGGGTGCGTCGCGGCGGCCCGCGCGAGAAAGAAGGGCTCGATGCCATGCGCGCACTCAAGGACGAAGGGTTTGACATCAACGTCTTCGACCGCAACACGCCGCTGACCGATATCGTCGATAAGGCGCTTCAGGGGAAGTAATAAGTGAAGTGTGATGAGTCTGGATGGCCGCCGGGGCCGGTTTCTCGTATCTCTACTCATCACTGATCACTCGTCATCCATCACGGTTTTCGAAAAGGGGAGATCCCGATGAGTATCCTGGCCAATAAAGATACCTATGTGGTCATTCAGGGGGGCGTCGCAGGTGTGAACGCCGCGCGCCGGATGGCCGAGTTCTGTTACCTGATTAAACGCTCATTGAATGTCCTGGCCTTCGTCTATCCGCCTGACGCCGGCAAGACACACGAAATTCCTTATGGCAGCGGCTTAGTAGCTGTCCCCATCTATAAGACCGTTGCGGAAGCCACCAAGAACCATCCCCAGATCAACACCAGTCTCGTCTACATCGGCGCAGATCGAGCCCTGAAGGGTGGGATGGAAGTCTTGGACGATCCGCACATCAAGGTGGTCTCCATGATCACTGAGGGTGTGCCAGAAAAAGATGCCAAGATCCTGGCCCATCATGCGAGCAAGCTCGGCAAGGTGTTCAACGGCCCCTCATCGATCGGAATTGTCTCAGCCGGTTCCTGCCGGTTGGGTGTCATCGGCGGCGCCTTCGACAACCTGGTGCTGTCGAAGCTCTATCGCGAAGGCTCGTTCGGGGTCATCACCAAGTCTGGTGGCCTCTCCAACGAGATTATCTGGATTTGTTCGCAGTTTGCCGACGGCATTACGACGGCTATTGGGATCGGCGGCGATGCCTATCCGGGAACCGACTACGTCAGTTATCTCGACATGTTCGAGCACGATCCGCAAACGAAGGCGGTTGTCATCGTCGGAGAAATGGGTGGCGATCTCGAAGAGCGGGCAGCAGAGTGGTACGGGGCGAAGAAGCGGCGGGTGAAGTTGATGGCTGTCGTCTCCGGCTTCTGCCAGGAAAGTTTGCCGAAGGGCATGAAGTTCGGCCATGCAGGCGCCAAGGAAGGTCTGAAGGGTGAAGGGTCGGCCCGGGCCAAGTCCGATGCCCTCAAGAAGTCCGGCGCCATCGTGCCGACGACATTCGGCGCCCTGGGCCCCGCGATCAAGGAAGCCTATCAAGAGATGCTGAAGTCTGGTCAGGTTAAGGAGCCTGTTGAGCCGGTTGTACTGCCGAAATTGCCGAAGACGATTGAAGAGGCGATGAAGGCTGATGAAGTGATGGTGGCTCCGTTGATCCGTACCACAATCAGCGATGATCGTGGTGAAGAACCCTGCTACGACGGTTATCCTGCTTCAGAACTTATCAATAAGGGCTATGAAATTCCCCATGTCATCGGTCTTCTGTGGGACAAGCGGCTGATCTCCAAGCAGGAAGCCGAAATTATCAAGCGCATCATGATGCTGTCTGCAGACCACGGTCCCTGTGTGAGCGGCGCCTACGCCACGATTCTGGCGGCCTGCGCCGGCATCGGTCTGTCCCAGTCGGTGGCGGCCGGCATGATCATAATCGGTCCTCGGTTCGGTGGAGCGGTGACGGATGCCGGGCGCTGGTTCAAGTATGCCGTCGACAACAAGATGTCAGTGGACGAATTCCTCGTGTATATGAAGAAAAATGTCGGCCCGGTGCCCGGCATTGGCCATCGCGTCAAGAGTTTGCGCAATCCGGACAAGCGGGTGAAAGAGCTGGTCGGATACGTTAAGAGTTTGAACAGCAAGACGCCCTGCCTTGATTTTGCCTTGCAAGTGGAGCAGGTGACTGCCGTAAAGAAGGACAATCTGATTCTGAATGTGGATGGCACGATGGCGGCGGTGCTTGTCGATATCGGGTTCCCGGTCGATAGCTTGAACGGTTTCTTCATCCTGTCGCGCACGATCGGATTGATCGGGCATTGGGTGGATCAGAAGCGTCAGGATAGCCGCTTGATCCGGCTGTTCGATTATCTGGTGAATTACGCGGCGCCAAAACGTCGCGAAGTGCCGCCGTTGAAGTAACAGCAATTTCTAATTTTGAATTGTTAACTTTGATTTGAGGTCATCATGTCGATAGATCTAGCCAAAAACTTGTATGCGAAGATGCCGGACGTGCTCGCGAAGGCCAGGAAGAAATTCGGCCGTGGCCTCACCCTGTCGGAGAAGGTGCTGGTTTCACACGCGGATAATTTTGATACACAGACGTGGGAGCGTGGCAAAGCGATGTTGGCCCTGCGGCCAGATCGCGTCGCGATGCAGGACGCGACGGCCCAGATGGCCATCTTGCAGTTCATGCAGGCTAATAAGAAACAGGCGGCCGTGCCGAGCACCATTCATTGCGACCACTTGATCCGTGCCGAGATGGGTTCTGAGAAGGACTTGATCCGCGCGGTGGACGAAAACGCGGAAGTGTATAATTTTCTGGCTTCGGCGGCCAAGAAGTACGGTATTGGATTCTGGAAGCCTGGCGCCGGGATCATTCACCAAGTCGTATTGGAGAATTATGCGTTCCCAGGCAGCTTGATCATCGGCACCGACTCACACACGCCGAATGGCGGTGGGCTCGGTGGATTAGCGATCGGTGTCGGCGGAGCAGATGCGGGCGAAGTGATGGCCGGTTTGCCCTGGGAGGTCCTCCATCCGAAACTGATCGGCATCCACCTGACCGGCAAGTTGAGCGGCTGGGCCTCGCCGAAGGATGTGATCCTGTACCTCTGTGGTTTGCTCACGGTGAAGGGTGGAACGAATAAGATCGTCGAATACTTCGGTCCCGGAGCTGAGACTATCAGTGCGACCGGGAAGGGGACGATCTGTAATATGGGTGCGGAGCTGGGCGCCACGACGTCGGTGTTTCCTTTCGACCAGAAGATGGTCGCCTATCTAAACATCACGGATCGGGCTGATCTGGCTAACCTGGCGATCGCGAATCAATCATTACTGGTAGCGGACCCTGAGGTCTCACAGTCGCCTGAGAAATACTACGACCAAATTGTCGAAGTTGATTTGTCGACGCTCGAACCCCATGTCGTCGGACCCCATACGCCGGATCTTGCCAGGCCGATTTCCAAGATGGCAGCCGAAGCTAAAGAGAAAGGCTATCCAGTCGAACTCAAAGCGGCGCTCATCGGAAGCTGCACCAATTCATCCTATGAAGACATCAGTCGTTCGGCCCATATTGCTCAGCAAGGGTTGAAGGCCGGGCTCAAAGCGAAAGCGTCGTTTCTCGTGTCGCCTGGTTCCGAGCGCATTTACAACACGATGAAGCGCGACGGGTTCTTGGAGACATTTGAACAGTTGGGCGGCACGGTGTTGTCGAACTCCTGCGGCCCTTGCATCGGACAGTGGAAGCGGGCCGATGGGGTGAAGGGGAAAGCGGATTCGATCGTCAGTTCCTTCAACCGCAACTTCCCTGGCCGCAACGATGGGATCAATGAAACCCTGTCGTTCCTTGCAAGTCCTGAAGTCGTGACGGCCTACGCCATCACAGGTGACCTTGGATTCGATCCGGTGAATCAGACACTCAAGGGAGCGGATGGCAAAGAATTCAAGTTTCTGCCTCCAGTGGGTGAAGAGCTTCCGGCCAAGGGGTTCGCGAAGGGTGAGGAAGGGTTTGTTGCGCCGGCAGCCAGTGGTGAGGGCTTAACCGTTGAGGTTCCGCCGACCAGCGAGCGGTTACAGTTACTGCAACCTTTCCCGCGTTGGGACGGCAAGGATTTTGAAAAGCTTCCGCTCTTGATCAAGACCAAGGGTAAGACGACCACCGATCATATTTCTCCCGCTGGTCCCTGGCTCAGATTCCGAGGCCATCTGGACAGGATCAGCGACAATATGTTCATGGGTGCGAACAATGCATTTTTCTCCGAGCCAGGCAAGGGCACGGATGTCTTGACCGGCGAAGCGGGACTCACCATGGCCCAGATTGCCCGTCGGTACAAAGCGAAGGGCATCGGTTCGATCGTGGTCGGCGATGAGAATTACGGTGAGGGCAGCAGCCGAGAGCATGCGGCGATGTCGCCGCGATTCCTCAACGTTCTTGTCGTGATCACGAAGAGCTTTGCCCGTATTCACGAGACCAATTTGAAGAAACAAGGGATCTTGGCGTTGACCTTTGCTGACCCGAAGGATTACGAGAAGATCGAACAGCAGGATCGCATCAGCGTGACAGGGCTAAGCAGTCTGGCTCCTGGCAAACCGGTGCAAGTGACCATCCATAAGCCGGGTGGTACGTCACTCACCATTCAGGCGAACCACAGCATCACTGAACAGCAGATTGCGTGGTTCAAGGCCGGTTCAGCGTTGAACGCGCTGAACTAACAAGGAGCTAGGAGAAGAATCACCATGACGACCAAAGCGGACAAGATCATTTATACGAAGACCGATGAAGCGCCCATGCTGGCAACCTATTCGTTTCTTCCGATTATCAACGCCTTCAGCAAGGCGGCCGGCGTAGCCATTGAATTGCGCGATATCTCATTGGCCGGACGCATCCTCGCGGTATTTCCTGATTACCTGACGCCGCAACAGAAGCAGGCGGATGCCTTGTCAGAATTGGGCGAGCTGGCCAAGACGCCGGAAGCCAATATCATCAAGCTCCCGAACATCAGTGCGTCGCTTCCTCAGATCCAGGAGGCTGTCAAGGAATTGCGAAGTCAGGGCTATATGCTTCCCGATTATCCTGAGAGTCCGAAAGACGATAAAGAAAAGGACATCAAGACCCGTTACGACAAAGTTAAAGGCAGCGCTGTCAACCCGGTGCTGCGTGAAGGCAATTCCGATCGCCGTGCGCCGCTCTCTGTGAAGGCCCACACCAGAAAGCATCCACATAAGATGGGGGCCTGGAGTCCCGATTCCAAGACGCATGTCAGCCATATGAAGGGCGGGGATTTTCGGTCCAACGAAAAGTCCATGACGACGACTGCGGCGACCGATGTGCGGATCGAGTTCGTCGGTCAGGACGGCAAGACGACTGTGCTCAAGCCGAAAGTAGCATTGCAGGCCAACGAAATCTTCGATGCTACGTTCATGAGCAAGCGGGCTCTGCGCCAGTTCCTCGAAGAGCAGATCGAAGACGCCAAGAAGCAGGGCGTGCTGTTCTCGATCCATATGAAAGCCACCATGATGAAGATCTCGGATCCCAAGATCTTCGGTCATGCCGTGACGGTCTATTACAAGGACGTGTTCGAGAAGCACGGCGAGACGTTGAAGAAGCTGGGCGTGGATCCCGACAACGGCATCGGTGATTTGTATACCAAGATCAAGGCTTTACCCGACGATCAGCGCAAAGCGATCGAAGCCGACGTTCAAGCTGTGTACCAGAAGCGGCCTCCGATGGCGATGGTGAATTCCGACAAGGGGATCACCAACCTGCATGTGCCCAGCGACATCATCATCGATGCCTCCATGCCCCCGGTCATTCGGGACAGCGGCAAGATGTGGGGCCCTGACGGCAAGGCGCAGGACGCGAAGTGTGTGATTCCGGACGCCAGCTACGCGCCGGTCTATCACGAGGTCGTCGAATTCTGTAAAAAGCATGGCGCATTCGATCCGAAGACGATGGGCAGCGTACCCAACGTCGGTCTCATGGCGCAGGCGGCGGAAGAATATGGCTCGCACGACAAGACCTTCAAGGCGCCTGGTAATGGCACGATCCGCGTGGTGGATGCCTCAGGAAAGACCTTGTTGGAACATCAAGTGGAAGAAGGCGATATCTGGCGTATGTGTCAGGTGAAGGACGCGCCGATTAGGGACTGGGTCAAGTTGGCGGTGAACCGAGCGAAAGCTACCGGAGTTCCGGCGATTTTTTGGTTGGATAAGACCAGGGCGCACGATGCGCAATTGATCACGAAGGTCGAACGTTACTTGAAAGACCACGATACCAAGAGCATCGACATCAGGACTATGACTCCGGCAGAAGCGACTAGGTTGTCGTTGGAACGGATTAAAGAGGGGAAGGATACGATCTCTGTGACGGGGAACGTGTTGCGCGACTATCTCACGGACCTGTTCCCGATTCTCGAAATCGGGACGAGTGCCAAGATGCTCTCGATCGTTCCCTTACTAAACGGCGGCGGCCTCTTCGAAACCGGCGCAGGTGGTTCGGCCCCCAAGCATGTGCAGCAGTTCCAGGAGGAAGGGTATTTGCGGTGGGATTCGCTGGGAGAATTCCTGGCCCTCGCTGCTTCATTGGAACATCTCGCCAAGGTTGCAAACAACCAAGCAGCAAAAAATTTGGCCGACGCGCTCGATCAAGCCAATGCGAAGTTCCTGGAAAGCAATAAGTCGCCGGCCCGCAAGGTGGGCGAGATCGATAATCGTGGAAGTCATTTTTATCTGGCGTTGTACTGGGCACAGGCCTTGGCACAACAGACTCAGGACAAGGGCCTGGCAGCGCGTTTTACCAAGATCGCCAAGGATATGGCGGACAATGAAGCCAAGATCACGGGCGAATTACTCGCTGCTCAAGGGAAACCGGTTGATGTCGGCGGGTACTATCATCCTGATGATGCGAAGGCGTCAAAAGCAATGCGTCCTAGCCCGACGTTGAATGCAATTGTGGATGCGATTGCCTAGCAAACGGTAAGGAATAAGGGGTAAGGTGTGAGGGGAGATGAGCTGGCGTAGACCACCGGCGACTTTCCCCTCACCGGCTTAAGAAAGAATGGCACAAGAAGACAGCAACGTCATCGATCAGCCTGAAGTGCTCCGGCACAAGATGGTCACTATCGAGATCGCCGGCAAGAAGTACGACGTGCCGGAGGGGATCACGATCATTAAGGCCCTGTGGTATTCGGGCCAGGAAGTCGTTCGTGGGGCCGGCTGTCTCGGTGGATTTTGCGGAGCCTGCGCGGCCTACTATCGGACCAAGGACGACCCGAAAGTCAGAACCTGTCTGG
This sequence comes from Nitrospira sp., assembly GCA_005116885.1. Lineage (GTDB taxonomy): Bacteria > Nitrospirota > Nitrospiria > Nitrospirales > Nitrospiraceae > Palsa-1315. Next base: position 55,053 of record SWDP01000007.1, on the reverse strand, counting down.
CTTGCCAAATGGCGGTACAAGACGGCATGTCGATCACCATGATGCCGCCGTTCCCGGCCAGGAAGGCCACCTACGACATACAGACGCTCAAAGATCCGAAGCAGGACCTCTTCAATCTCTACCCCGAAGCCCCGCTCTGCCGGAACTGCAACGCCTGCACTGAGGCTTGTCCGCAGCAGATCGATGTCCGGGAGGGGGTCTGGAAGGCCGTCTTCGGAGATTTCAAGAGCGTGTCTGAGATGTTTATGGACTGTGTGATGTGCGGCATGTGCACGCCGGTCTGCATCGCGGACATCGCCCCCAATCTCGTGGCGCTCTACGTGAGCCGGGCTCAGGGGGCTCATTTCACCGAAAAACCGGCAGGCCTGGATACGCGCATCAAGGAAATTCAAGACGGCCGTTTCAATGATGAGTGGACCGCAATCCTCAAGATGACCGATAAAGAGCTGGCGGATCACTGCGCGACCGTGAAATAGTATCGCGAGCCGTCAGCCCTCAGCTGTTCACATTAAGGTAGACGGTGAATACCAAACGCGGATAGCGAAAGAATACTCATGGACATCCACGCCCTTCAGCAAATCGTGCACCGCACGCGGGATGCTCGACGCAAGCAGACGCTTCCCAAGTTCTCTCCAGCGGATCGTGACCAGCTGATCCATAAATATCATCCGGATTATCGTGAACGAGCCTATCGCCCGATCCGCTTCGGTCTCAACGAGGGGGATAAGACGGTTGTCGAATTGGCGGCTTTGTTGGAGGGAGATAGTTCCATTGCGGACGAGTTCGATTTGACGGCCGATTACACGACCGATGTTCTGGTGGTGGGCGGCGGCGGAGCCGGTTGTGCGGCGGCCCTCCATGCGCATGCGGCGGGCGCCAAGGTCATCCTGGCGACGAAGCTTCGTCTCGGCGACTCCAACAGCGTGATGGCCCAAGGAGGCATGCAGATTTCGGTCGCGCCGGAAGACTCGCCCGTCACGCATTTCGTGGATACGCTCAAGGGCGGCCACATGCAGAATGATCATCAGCTGCTCAAGGTGATGGTCGAGGAAGGTCCTTCGATTGCCAAATGGTTGTTGAGTTTGGGTGTTTTGTTTGATCGCGATGGGGACGGCAATCTCCATGTGAAAAAAGGCGGCGGGAGTTCGAAGCCTCGCCTCCTGACGTGCTCGGACTACACCGGTCTTGAAATCATGCGGGTGCTCAAGGACGAGGTGCTGAATCAGAAGATCCAGCTACTCGAATTTTGCGCCGCGATTGAGTTAACAAGCGACGAGAAGGGGGCCTGCACCGGCGCGATATTCAAAGACCTTGATAACCAGCGCCACGTGGTTGTGGCCGCCAAGTCCGTCATTCTAGCGACCGGCGGAATCGGCCGGCTCCACATTCAGGGATTCCCAACCAGCAATCACTATGGTGCGACCGGCGATGGGCTCTGTCTGGCCTATCGGATGGGCGCCAAACTCATGCACATCGATACGTTCCAATATCATCCATCCGGAGCGGTCTACCCTGAACAGCTCATTGGGGCGTTGGTGACGGAGGGTATTCGATCCGAGGGCGGACATTTGGTCAATGCGAAGGGTGAACGGTTCGTCAATGAATTAGACACTCGCGACGTCGTGTCCTCTTCGATTATCCGAGAGTGTGAAGAGGGGCGCGGCATCCGCACGATGTCCGGGCGCATCGGCGTCTGGCTCGATACACCGCTTCTCGATGCCGAACATGGTCCGGGCACCGTGGAGAAGCATTTTCCCGCGATGATGCTGCAGTTCGAACGGTTCGGCATCGATATCAGCAAAGATCCGGTGTTGATCTACCCGACGCTGCATTACCAGAACGGCGGCGTGAAGATCGATACCAATTCAGAAACTAACGTGACCAATCTTTTCGTTGCGGGCGAGGCGTCAGGCGGGTTGCACGGCCGGAACCGATTGATGGGCAACTCTCTTCTCGATCTGATGGTCTTTGGCAAACGATCCGGGTTGACGGCTGCGGCACGCGCTGCCTCCATGCCGCAAGGAAAGCTGACGGTTGGACATCTAAAGGGATTCCGTGCCGAGGCCAAGAAGCACGGCAGTGCGAACGGGATCGTGTCACCGATGATCCTGCCGCCGTATACAAGAAAAGAGAATTAGTGCTGAGTCGTGGATCTTCGTTTCCGACTCAGCGCTCAGTATGTAGGACTCAGCACTAGGCCAGCAGAAGGAGCGACATGAACGTTCATGAGTTTCAGGCGAAACAGTTGTTCGGGCAGTTCGGGGTGCCAGTTCCACGCGGGAGAGAGATCACCTCGCCCGAGGTGGGAGCGGCATGGGCGCAGGAACTCAACACTCCGGTGTTTGTCATTAAGGCGCAGATTCATGCAGGCGGCCGAGGCAAGGCCGGCGGCGTCAAAATTACGAAGGACCAGTCGGCCGTTCCCGGCCTAGTCAAGGAACTGATCGGCAAGACCCTCATCACCCACCAAACCGGCCCGAAGGGGCGGGAAGTGCGGCGGTTGCTGATTGAAGAAGGGGCCGCGATTGCCAAGGAATTGTATGTGAGCCTCCTCGTCGATCGGGATAGCGGATGGCCTGTATTTATCGCAAGCACCGAAGGTGGGATGGAGATCGAAGAAGTTGCCGCTCACAAGCCGGAGAAGATCATCCGGGAAGCGATCGATCCGGCTGTCGGGTTTCAATCGTACAACGGGCGGAACGTGGCCTTTGCACTCGGGCTTCCGGCCATGGAGCCGGCCGTCGTGAATCCCTTCATTCAGATGCTGGGGAACCTGTATCGCCTGTTTATGGAGAAGAACGCGGCGATGGTGGAGATCAACCCGCTGGTCATCACTGCCGACAAGAAACTGATCGCGTTGGACGGCAAGGTGTCGTTCGATGATAACGCGCTGTTCAGGCACGCCGATGTGCAACAGATGCGCGACCTCAACGAAGAAGATCCGCTCGAGATTGAAGCGGGAGAAAATAATCTCAACTATATTAAGCTCGATGGTAACATCGGTTGCATGGTGAACGGCGCAGGTCTGGCGATGGCGACGATGGATGTCATCAAGCTGGCTGGCAGCGAGCCGGCAAACTTTCTGGACGTCGGCGGTGGCGCGACCAAAGAAACAGTGGCGGCCGGCTTCAGAATCTTGCTGAAAGATCCGAACGTCAAAGGCATTTTCATCAACATTTTCGGTGGCATTGTTCGTTGTGAGCGGATTGCCCATGGCGTCATCGAAGCGGCGAAAGAAGTGAAAATCAATGTGCCATTGGTCGTCCGGCTGCAGGGAACGAATGCAGACGAAGGCCGCAAGCTCTTAGCAGAGTCAGGGTTAAAGCTCGAAGTAGCCAACGATCTGTGGGAGGCGGCGCAAAAGATTGTGAAGTTGACTGGAAAAGCGGCGTAAAGAACGAGGAGTGACTGGAAGAAAGACGTGGGAATAGCGGATTTTTGTTAACAAGAACAGGTAGATAACGACGCAGGGGATGATGAGGAAGGCGGCGTAACACACTATGCGTTCAGCAATGCTCGCTCTGGTTTTGTTGCTGGTTAGTTCTGCCGGATGCGTGATGGCTCGGGATGGAAACGTCAAGCCGCCAGCTCAATGGCCGCCACACTCGACCCAACAAACGAAGAAATCTATCGCGCTTCACGTGAGTGAGGTGGGGAGTCAAGGGAGCTCCGGTCAGGAAATAAGCCCTGGGACAATAGAAGATTTTCGTGCACAAGCCGTCAAGGCCTACACTGAATCGAAGCTGTTTTCCTCGGTTGTCACCACCGGTGAGCCGACGGATCTCAAGGCTGACATTACCCTTGGTGAGGGGAGTGATGGACTGTCATGGTCTGGCGTTATTTCCGCCCTCACACTGACGATGATTCCTGGCGTCGTGTCGCAAGATGTAATCGCGAATACGACATACAAAGATCGTCAACAGAAAGTCATCGGCACGATTGTCAAGGCTGAGGGATTCGGGTCATGGATTCAGTTTTTCCTTCTCTTTGCTATGCCGTTTGTGGATGGCCCCGATACAATTATGGATAAGACCAAATACGACATCCATCGTGCCACCCTTGAGGAGGCGTACCGTAAGGGGTTCTTTTAGTAAAGATATTGATACGGTTCTCCAGGGTGCGATCGAGACGCGTGTGTACGAAACCTGAATTTTTCGGCAACCGGTTAGGATCATAAGTCGGTAAAGGGATTATTCTATGTCAATTCTAGTGAACAAGAACACACGAGTGGTGGTGCAGGGGATTACGGGCAAAGAAGGCTCATTTCATGCCGCACAGTGTAAGGCTTACGGAACGCAGATTATTGCGGGTGTGACTCCAGGCAAGGCGGGGCAAGAGGTCGAGGGTATTCCGGTCTTCAACACCGTGCGCGATGCCGTGAAGAAGACGCAGTGCGACACATCGCTGATCTTTGTGCCTCCGCCGTTTTGTGCCGATGCGATATTGGAGGCTGCCGATGCCGGCATCACGCTCGTAATCTGCATTACAGAAGGCATTCCGGTGAACGACATGGTGAAGGTTAAGCGCGCGCTCCGTGGCAAGGATGTCCGATTGATCGGTCCAAACTGCCCGGGCGTCATCACCGTCGATGAGGCGAAGATCGGGATTATGCCTGGCTTTATCCATAAGAAGGGGGTCGTGGGTGTCGTGTCCCGCAGTGGAACCCTCACATACGAAGCCGTACATCAGCTCTCAACCCTTGGATTAGGTGAAACCACGTGTGTCGGCATCGGTGGCGATCCAGTCAATGGGACAGGTTTCGTCGATGTGCTGGCATTATTCGAGAAAGATCCCGAGACTCAGGCGATCGTCATGATCGGCGAGATCGGTGGCGATGCGGAAGAGAAAGCCGCTGAGTTCATCAAGAAGAATGTGAAGAAACCGGTCGTCAGTTTCATCGCCGGAATCACGGCCCCTCCGGGCCGGCGCATGGGCCATGCCGGGGCAATCATTTCCGGCGGTAAAGGCACCGCGACCGAGAAGATGAAGAGCTTGGAGGCAGCGGGTGTTCGAGTGGTGAACAATCCTGCAGAGATCGGCAATGCGGTCAAAGTTGCGCTCGGGCGATAAGTAAGAATTTCGACTCGTTCTTGTCGATCAATGACAAAGTGGGGATGTGGTGGTTGATCGATCACTCTCCCTACTTCGTGTTTTCGCGGGCTGCTGAAACAGTCCGCCAGTTTTCTGGAAGGTTACGCACGCCTGTTTGGCATTCTCTTCCCGTGAGCCAATTTATTTCCCTTCTCCTGCCTTGATATTCGTGTTAGGGTGACTGCATGCGGGTATTTCTCATCCACGTTCGCGACCCCCAGTTCTACGCCCTCCCGGCGAAAACACGCGCAAAGAACGGCCGAATCCGAGTGATGGGCTTTCCACCCATCGGCATCATGTCTCTCTCGTCGGTACACGCGCCCACGGAAATGTCTCGACTTTGCGACGCCCCTGGAAGTCTACGCGCATCTGCGCCATCATTCACCCGTTGCACTTGGAACTTGAAACCGCCTTTCTATTCCCCAAGGATTTAGAGGTGGCTAATTGATCGTTCGACAAGATGACGTTGCTCGGCAGAGCGGAGGCGAATCTTGAAGATCACCCGGCGGCTTTTTTCACGGTTCACGGTGGCAACGGGGGCATAGATCAGGTCTTGTTTGCCGCGTCCTGACGCTGAGGCGATTTCTTGAAAGCATTGGTATGCTGTCGGCTCTGTGGCTTGAATGATCTCCAACCCCTTCACCATCACTGCGAGCGACCGTTCCTGACTGAGTTTCAAATTAAACGCATCGCTACCTTGATCATCGGTGTGTCCCTCGATGGCGAGCGAGTCGATCTTACTACGCAGCGGTCCGCACAATGCCCCGACATAGAAGGGCAATGCTTCCTCAAGGAAACGATCTGCAGTAGGCGACAGGCTGCTTTCCCCAAACTCAAAGGTCAACCGGTCTTCCGGGACCACGATCACCAGCGCGAGAGGGTCTCGGGGGTCTGCATCGAGCGAGAGGCCTAACCGTTGAATGTGGTCGCGTAGAGCTGTCTGCACGTCCTCTTTGTTTTCTTGTAGCTCAGACTGTGCCGCGGAGGAGGTTTTGGTGATCTGCGCCGCGAAGAGCAGGATGAATACGATGGCAAGGGAGGTCATGAGATCTGTGATGCCGATTGTCGTGTGCGAGGCGCCGAAGGTCTGGGGTGTCGCGGACCTCATGCGGTCGGCCGTTGCGTGGACCGTAACGATCGTTTTGGCCAAAAGCGAAACCCTTCAGGGCCTGTGATCGAGGACAATAGCCGCTGCTCAGCAAGCTTGCCCGTCAGGCGGCCCATGAGGTTAGTGAGCGCCGTCGTTTCCTGTGCCTGATGGAGGTGAGAATTTTTCAGAAGCATGGTGAGTTCATGAATCGAGTCATTAAGTGCCTTCATCGGAGCGGCGAATTCTTCACGGAGGGCTCGAGGCAGTTCAGCCGTCATACGGTGCCCTGCTGCTTGTTCGTCTTGCTTCAATTTTGTCAAAGATCGAACAGCTGAGGTCAGCTCAGTAATGGGTGCTGCCAGACTATCAGTGCCCATTCTTCCGGCATATTCCCTGAGTTCCCCGCCGGAGGCCTGTTGACCTCCCCTGGGCTCGCTTTGGGTCGGCGTGAGCTGCTCCAACATCTGCTCCATGGTTTTTCGGGGAAAGAGTTTGTCCATGAGGCCAAGAAACGTATGGTGGGCATTCATGAGCCGAGAGACCATCGGTTTTTCGATGAGTGTAAACAAATTGGCGGCAATCAGCCCGACGATGGACGTGAGGAATTTTCCTGCAAGCCCGTTAATGAGTCCCTGAATGCCGGCGATCTCTTGCCCGTCGGCATGGAGCTTACTGAGGCCAATGAAAAGGGCGAGGAAGGTCAATAGCAACCCGATGCCGGTCACAAGAGAAGGGAGTTGGCTGTAGAAGGCCAGGTTGACTCGATGGCTCAGTAGCGCGTCTTGCGTAAAGATATCTTCCGCTCTGCGTGTACAGAAAATGCGCGGCTCCACGAACCACGGGACATGTTCCAGGATCAGCGTCTTGCGAAATTGCGCCCAGAGCGGTAGGAACATCGGTTCCTTCTGCATGGCCTTGTCGAGTGTGCTCAGGTCGTCACAGTCGATACGGGTAGAGGAGGCTGTTGGCTGACTAGTCCGGGGTGTGAACCCTACGAGCGCACGACTCGTGAATCGCTCGTGATCGACATCGCCGCGATCGCGAGCGAGAGTGGTCAGCATCGGCCATACTCGATCGAACGGCCGTTGCGCGCGGGATACCTCCCACGTCAACCGTATCACGTGCCAAAGAAAGAAGAGCACGATTCCAAAAGAGCCGAGCCAGCTCAGCATCGGGCTTTGAGGCCCTCCGAAAAATGCCGCATCACGACTCAAGAATTCCCACAGACTGGACATGCCGGTCATTGTGTCCTCAGTTTCTACAAGACAAACTCATGTACGCTCCAACGCTAGGGATCGCCTTCTCAACTTCCGTGCCGCGCGCGACAGAGGCGAAAGTGCTCAAAAATCCAATGATCCCTGTGTTTGTTGGAGCCTACGCATCAGTTGCCCGGCAAAGATTGCCGACTCCATCGGCACATTCAGCCACGGTCAACAGGTTGCATTCTGATGGGAAGCGAAGAGCTAATGGCCGGGAGCCAAACGAAGACGGAGAGTTCCCGTTCCTATGGCTGATAGCATAGGGTCTAGGATTAGGGGGCGGAGAACTATCTCTCGCTAGAGATGAGCCTGCCCTAGAAAGCCCAAACTTCTTTTCCTCCAATCCTCACTTGTGTGGCCACTGTGAGTGGCGTCGCGTGGAGTCGTGTGAGGTCCTATCGTTGGCGTCGTCGATATGCTTAAACACAATGAACCCTACGGGGATGATTCCCGTTGCAGCGCCGAGCAGAGCGACCCAAATACCCCACGGCTTCTTGGATTCGGGAACGATGTCATCCGCGAGAAAATAGGTGATGATGAGGAACGCGCCGATAAACAAAAACTTTTCGAACCAACGTGGCGCTCGAATCAGATCGCAGAGCTTGTGCGCGCCGAAGACGAGACCGATGGCCACCGCCAGCGCGAGAACGCCGCTCATCACGAGCCTCGATTCCTGCTTAGATGTGCAACTCGGGAATAACTTTCACAAACAGATCAAAAAGAACACCGTCTTCATCGGGTCGCTCCTCGCATTTTGAAACAAAATCAACAGGGATGTCGAGTAGGGATGACGCTCTTTCCCTTGGGTGAGGGAACGTGAGGATATGAAAGTTTTTATGACGAGCCAGATAGTGGTCTATGTCTTGGTCAGAGACATATCCTACATAGAACAGGATCCCATCATGTTTCTGAATTTCTAACGAGTATATGTTGCCACGCGTCGCGCGTAACTCGACGACGCCACACCTTGAGAAACCGTATATGCCATTCGGCAAATCCTGTATGCGTGTTCCCTCTTCCCGTTCAGTCAGCGGCCTTAGCTGATGCTTCTGCCGTAGCCTCAGTATCTCGTTAGGGACTGCGTTCCCTTCCGGGATCCTTCCGACATCGCG
>SWDP01000007.1:27513-46401 GCA_005116885.1 Nitrospira sp. | reverse complement strand
GGTGAACGGAAATAAAAAGCCCGCGCAAGCGGGCTTTTTTCGTTGAGTCGACTCACGACTCACGATTCACGGCTTTCACTGCCTGAGCACCGGGGTCTTGAGGTTGCCGGTGACGGTGACGAAGAAATCTCCCACGAGCGCGGCCTGTTCCATCGGCATGACACGAAACCCGTCCATGACCGCCTCAATCGCCTTGACCGGATCAATCTCGGTGACGACGACGTCGGCGCCCATACCCTTGGCGCGCATCGCGATGCCGCGCCCGCACCAGCCATATCCGGCAACTACGAAGGTGGTGCCGCAGATCAATCGGTTGGTTGCGCGGATGATGCCGTCGATGGTGCTCTGGCCGGTTCCGTAGCGGTTGTCGAACAGGTGTTTGGTGTCGGCGTCGTTTACCGAGATCACCGGGAATTTCAGCACTTTCTTCTCGGCCATGCTGCGGAGTCGGATGACGCCGGTGGTGGTTTCTTCCGTGCCGCCGATCACATACTTGAGCAAGTCTTTGCGCTTGGAATGGATGAGCGAGACGACATCGGCTCCGTCATCCATTGTGATTTGCGGCTTGTGGGCGATCGCCGATTGGATGTGCTTGTAGTAGGTCTTGTTGTCTTCGCCCTTAATGGCGAATGTCGGAATGCCGTCATGCTTGACGAGCGCCGCCGCGATCTCGTCCTGGGTGCTGAGCGGATTGGAGGCGCAGAGGCGGACTTCGGCTCCTCCGGCCTGAAGGGTTTTCATCAGATTGGCGGTTTCGGTCGTCACGTGGAGGCAGGCGGTCATGCGGAGTCCTGCGAATGGTTTCTCTCGCAGAAACCTTTTCTTGATGAGGCGTAACACCGGCATGGTGGCCTCGGCCCATTCGATCTGGAGTTTGCCCTGATCTGATAACTTCATATCTTTCACATTATATTCCACAGAAACCTCCAGTACTGGTGATGAATGATGGTGGTCAGTAAAAGGGGGGCGGATTTTTCAATCCGTCCCCCTCTGTCATCGGTCCGGTCTAAACTACAGCCCTGCGTCTTTGCGCAAGAGTTTGGCTTTGTCGGTCTTTTCCCAGGTGAACTCCGGTTCGTTCCGACCGAAGTGCCCATAGGATGCGGTCTTTCTGAAGATCGGTCGGCGGAGCTTGAGGTAATCGATGATGCCGCGCGGGGTCAAGGGGAAGTGTGTCCGTACGAGCTTGTCCAGGTTCTCGACCGCAACCTTTTCCGTCCCCTTTGTGTCGACCAGCACCGAGACAGGGTCGGCCACCCCGATCGCATAGGCCAGCTGCACTTCGCATTTTTGGGCCAATCCGGCGGCGACGATGTTCTTGGCGATGTAACGGGCCATGTACGAGGCCGACCGGTCAACCTTGGTTGGATCCTTGCCGGAGAAGGCGCCGCCTCCATGGCTGCCGTGCCCGCCATAGGTATCGACGATGATCTTGCGGCCTGTGAGTCCGGTGTCGCCCATCGGACCGCCGACCACGAAACGGCCAGTGGGATTGATGTGGTGTTTCACGCTCGTCGGGTCATAGAGCCCCTTCGGCATCATGGGCTTGATCACCTTCTCCATGATGTCGCGTTCGATCTGCTTGTTCGTCACGTCGGGGCTGTGCTGTGTCGAGACGACGATGGTGTCGATTCTCACCGGTTTTCCGTTCCGGTACTCCACGGTCACTTGGGACTTTCCATCGGGGCGGACCCAGGGCAGGATATTCTTTTTCCGAACTTCGGCCAGCCGCTTGGTAAGGCGATGGGCGAGGACGATCGGCATCGGCATGAGTTCAGTCGTTTCGTTGGTGGCGTAGCCGAACATCAGTCCCTGGTCGCCGGCGCCTCCGGAATCCACGCCCATAGAGATATCGCCGGATTGCTGGTGAATGGCTGTGAGCACGGAACAGGTATGGTAGTCGAATCCCCAGGAGGCGTCGCAATAGCCGACATCCTTGATGACCTCCCGAATAATATCGGGAATCTCAACGTAAGCCTTGGTGGAGATTTCTCCGGCCACAAAGGCAATTCCGGTGGTCAGAATCGTCTCGCAGGCTACTCGGGCATACTTGTCTTTGGCGATGATCGCGTCGAGGATTCCGTCGGAGATTTGATCAGCGATCTTGTCCGGATGTCCTTCCGTCACGGATTCTGATGTGAACAGGTAATTATTTCTCATGGGGTCCTCAATGGTCGGTTGGCGGTCGCTTGACGAATGACCGTGGGATATTAGTATGAGCGCCCCCTTATTGTCTACCTCGCATTGTCCATGGTGCCGGATTGTCGAAAAAATGCCGAATTTCGTTGCGACCCCTGTCAAAGGCTTGTCGTGTCAGCGGACAGGCAATTGCGACAGAAGCACTCATGCGTCATACGGGCTTGGCGTTGCAGGTGGCTTGCTTGACACCCATTTTTAGGCACTTGTAAGATGACTGGATTGTGCGGCTCTCGCCTCGGTCGACGTGTTACGATCATGGTTGGGCTTCCCTTATTTGGTATTCAGTTCCCTTCGCGAGGTTGTGGGGCTGTGTCGGTCCTGATGGCTAAGGGAGTTCATGGCACGCCCGAGGGAAGCGGGCGCTAAGGAATGGGATTGCGGAGAGATGAAGGGATGATGAAGGCCTGGATTGCCGGAACAGTGCTCTGTCTGATGGCCACGATGATCGGGGTGGGCGGTGCAACGGCGGCAGATATTCTGCCGGTTGCTGGGCGCCACAGTATCAAGCTGGGTGAGCCGGCGCCGAACTTCCAGCTCCTAGATATGCAGGGACGCCTCGTGGCACTCTCGGACTTACGGGGCAAGGTGGTGATGGTGAATTTTTGGGCGACCTGGTGTGGCCCCTGCCGGGTAGAGATGCCGGCGATGGAAGCGCTCTACCAGACATTTTCGCGGAAGGACTTTGAAATTCTCGCGGTATCCACCGATGCACAGGGTATGACGGTGACGAGGCCGTTTCAACAAGAGAATCGTTTGACCTTCCCTATTCTTCATGATGCCGACTATCGCGTGGGATTGATCTATGGCGCTCGGAGTCTGCCGATGACCTTCATGGTGGATCGGCAAGGGGTCATCCGCCACCAGATCTTCGGCGCGCGTGATTGGGGAGCGGTTGAGGCGCAACAGCTTGTGCAGATGTTGATGAAGTCGTAGCTCATGTCGCAATCGATTACGAATATCTCGCTCGTGGCGGCTTTTTCTGCTGGGTTGCTGTCGTTCGTCTCGCCCTGCGTGCTCCCGCTGGTCCCTTCCTACATTTCATATGTCACAGGGCTGTCCATCGAACAACTCACCGATTCGACGGTGCGGTCGAAGCTCAAAAAAACCATTGTCGTCAATGCCCTGTTATTTATCGGCGGGTTTTCAGCCGTCTTTATCTCATTCGGCGCGTCGGCCAGCTTCATTGGTCAGGCGCTGGTGACCTATCAAGATGTCGTTCGACGAATCGGCGGGATTGTAATCGTCGTCTTCGGCCTGTATTTGTTAGGGATATTAAATATCAGTTTTCTGAAAATGGAGCATCGGTTTCAATTCAGAAGTCGGCCGGCCGGGTACGTGGGATCGTTCTTGATCGGGGTGGCGTTTGCCGCCGGATGGACACCCTGCGTCGGGCCTGTGCTGGGGACCATTTTGCTCTATGCCAGTACTACCGAGTCGATGCTGAACGGGGTGCTGTTACTGACGAGCTATTCCTTGGGATTGGGTGTGCCGTTGTTTCTCACAGCTCTGGGGGTGGATCGGTTCCTCGCCTATTTCAAGCAGGCGCGTATGTATTTATGGGGTGTCTCGACTGTGAGCGGGGTGATGCTCATTGTCGTGGGCGTCATGATCTATGCCAATAGCCTCACGATGATTACCGGTTTTCTGGAACGTGCCGGTATCGGCTGGTATCTTGGGCAGTAGGTCTGAGACAGGATGAACAGACCTCTCGACCAAAAAAGTTATGATGCTGTCGTGGTCGGTATGGGACCTGCTGGAGCTACCGCTGCCTGCGAACTGAGCCGTGCCGGCCTGTCGGTTCTCGCCCTTGAGAAAGACGTCCATCCTCGCTACAAAGTCTGCGGCGGCGGGTTGTCGGTCCGGATCGAGCAACTTCTTGATCCAGGGTTCAAGTCTGTCGTCGAAGACACCATCTTCGGATTTCAGTTTTTGTACCGTGGTGAGGAATCCGTCACGATCGAATCGCCCAGTCCAATCGCCTATATGGTTATGCGCGATCGGTTCGATCATTACCTGGTTCAACAGGCCCGACGCGTCGGTACGGAAATTCACGAAGGGGAGCACCCGCAGTCGCTTCGTCATGTGCCGGAGGGTGTCGAGGTGACAACCGATCGTGGGTGCTATCATGCAAAGGTCTTGATCGGCGCTGACGGCGCGAACAGCCAGGTCGCCCGGCAACTCTTCCCCGACCGGCGGCAACGCTGCATACCGACGTTAGAGAGCGAGATCGAACTTGGATCGGGGCCGCAGTATCCGGCCATGGGCAAAGCCGTGATCGATATCGGCGTCTGCTCGAAGGGATATGCCTGGATCTTTCCCAAGCAGGGGCGGTTGTCGGTCGGTGTGGGGGCGTTTCAGAGCAAACCGGCGAGCCTCAAAAAAACCTTCGATCGATTCGTGTGGGGAGAAAAAGGCTTAGCGGGTTTGGATGTGCCCAAGCCGATGGGCCATCCGTTGCCCCTGTTTAGCAGGACTGAACTCAGTCCGGAGCCGGGACCGGACGACCTTGTGAATGGCCAAGCCATGTTGGTAGGCGATGCCGGGCACCTTGTCGATCCATTGTTTGGCGAGGGGATCTACTACGCCGTTCGTTCCGGCAAGATGGCCGCGATGGCTGTCCTCAATCAGCGGCACGATCGGACCAAGAGTTTATGGGCCTATGAGTTGGCAGTCAGAGAGCAATTGTATGCTGAGTTTCGAATTGCTTCGCGTCTCGCCGACATCGTCTATACGTTCCCGCGCCTCTGTCACCGGTTGTTGAGTCCCTACCGAGAGGTCGTTCAGCTCTACTGCGAAGTGCTACAGGGGAAAGAAACGTATCAGTCCTTCATCCCGCGGGCCAAGAGAATTCTGAAGTCCTCCACCAGTGAGCTCCTGCTCGAAGCCCTGCAGTTGCGTTGAGTCCACCAATATCTTTCAGTGATCAGCTTTCAGCCTGAAGAGATAACAAAGAAGTTGTTTCGGCGCGAGTGCTTGCTGGCGCTGAATGCTGCCAGCTTCGATGCTGTTCCGGCAAGCTACGGAAAAACCATCGTGCTACGGTGAAAATTCAATGGCCCACGTATGATCTTGTAGGATGCTCAAAAAGACCGTCCAGCAAGGCCGCAGCGAGCGAAGAGGCGAGGCGTACGCTTCGGTACTGTGAGCCTCTGAGCGATGCGAGAACGCCGCTGGCGAGCTTTTTCAGCATCCTGCCAGCTAGATCAACACCAGGCGCCAAGTCGACAGCTGACAAAAGACTGGCTTAATGCCGCGGCGGACGGGAGGCGGAACGAAGTCACTGGGGCAGAGGGAACCAGTGCGGAGGCAAGACTCGGTTGATCTCCCGATGGGGGTGCAGTCGGCTGAGTAGCTGGAGCTGGGGAGGCAGGTTCGACGTGTTCTGCCAGCAATATGGGAGGTTGTGCTCCACCTATCTTCGCGAGCAGGCTCTTTGCCTTGCTGGAATGTGCACTGTCCGGGTATTTCTCTGCCAGCAACGTCAGTTTGTCGCTAGCCCAATCGTCTGCCCCGAGATCATGGTAGCTGAGCGCCAGAAAGTACAGGGCGTCGGGCGAGACCGACTTGTCTGGGTAGAGTTTTATGATTTGTTCGAAGCGATGTGCGGCCGCGAGATAGGAGCCCCTCCGGTAATAGAATTCGCCGACGAAGAGATGTGTTTGTGCCAAGAGGTCGTGGCAGTCTTGGATTCTCTGGAGCGCTGGGCCGTCGTACCGGCTTCCGGGAAAATCTTTCCGGACCCGTTCGAAGGCTTCGAGGGCTTTCTGAATAGGGGTCGGATCACGCTGGATTCCCTTGGTCAGCTTCAGTTGGCTTTCTCCGATGCGGAAGACGGCATAGGAGGCGAGGACATGGGTGCGATGGAGATCGAGGAAATGATTATACTCAACGACGGCCTCCGCGTACTCCTCTTTCTCGAAGAACGCCTCCCCTCGTTTCATGATGACGTTCGGATCGTAGTTTTTCTTGATCCCATCGCCCAGGAAGATCTGCTCGTCAGTGCCGCTCAGGATTTTTTTCGGTGTGTCTTGGATCTTGGGCGTGCTGGAGCAAGCGGTGGTGACAGAGAAGACCGCGACACAGAGGCCGAAAGCCAGGGTCATCCGTCGTGCAGGAGTCTGGAGTGGGAAGTGGCGTATCATCACTGCCGGAAAATGTAACAGGCGCCATGGCTGAATGCAAGGTTTCGATGCGATGTGCCCGCATGATTCATGACGCGTCATCGCGAAATCGCTGAGCCATACTGTGAGCGTAATCAGCAGAAGACTATCGTAGCAGGAGATCGACGACTGCCGAAGAAGCGTTCATGAATATTGTGGGTCAAGTTGACCGCTGTTGTATCGAGACTTATAATCCCGAGGGGATTGCAGCGGACTTCAGACCATAATGATACGGACGAGAATTATTGGAACGGGTTCATACCTCCCTGAACGGGTCGTGTCGAATCATGAGGTCGGGTCCTTGTTGGGCATTGACCCGGCGGTTGTCTCTCGTCTCACAGGCATTCAGGAGCGACGCAGGGCTGCTGCGTCCCAAGCGTCTTCCGATCTTGCCGTGGAAGCGGCTCGCCCGGCGCTTGAGGCTGCCGGATTCTCGGCTTCCGACCTCGGGGCGATCGTACTATCGACCCCTTCCCCCGATACGGTCTTTCCCTCGACGGCCTGCCATGTGCAACGAATGCTCGGCTGTTCCTCGATCCCGGCATTCGACGTGGCGGCGTCCTGTTCGGGCTTTCTCTATGGACTCTCGATGGCCGACGCCATGATCCGGAGCGGGCAGGTGAAGACCTGTTTAGTGGTCGCCGCGGAGGTGAAGTCTCGCACCATCGACCCTGCTGATGGCGATACGGCGCTCTTGTTCGGCGATGGGGCCGGTGCGGTCGTATTACGGGGCGAGCCAGAGGCCGGCGAGCTGAGCCAAGGACTCGTGGGGCTCCGTCTCCGCGCGGACGGCGCCCAACATGGTTTGATTACAATCCCCGCAGGGGGATCGCGTCGGCCGACGAGGTCGGACACAATCGAGGCGAAGGCCCATACGTTGCGGATGCAAGGGGCTCTGCTCTTTCGCCTGGCCGTCAAGCGATTGGACCAAGTCATTCGCGAGACCATGAAAGAGTTCGGTGCCGAGCTGCAAGACGTCGCGCAGGTGGTCTTACACCAAGCTAATGGGCGAATTCTCGACCAGCTGACGAAGCGGCTTGGGATCTCGCCGGAACGAGTCTGCTCCGTGATCGGACGCTATGGGAATACATCGTCGGCGTCATTGCCTATCGCACTCGACCATGCCGTTCGTTCGGGAAACATTCATCCCCACGACATTGTCTTGCTGGGAAGCTTTGGCGGTGGTGTGACCTGGGCCGCAGGGTTGGTTCGGTGGTAATGGTTGCATGTCCAGGGCAAGAGGGGAAATATCCCCGCAGGCTGCTCAAAAAGGCTGTCCAGCAAGGCCGTAGCGAGTGAAGGTCCGTAGGCGTACCCTCTGGGGCACGTTGAGGATCTGAACGATGCGAGAACGATGTTGGCGGGCTTTTTCAGCTGCCTGTCAACCGACCGGATGACCGATTTGTTGGGCCGGTAGCCGCACGACAAACCGGCTGCCGGTCGGGGCATTTGCCTCGACCCACACCCGCCCGCCAAGACCTTCAACGATGTGCTTAACGATCGCCAGACCGAGCCCCGTGCCCCCTAACTCGCGTGATCGGGCTTTATCGACTCGATAGAATCGCTCAAAAACACGCGGGCGCTCCATTTCAGGAATGCCCATGCCGGTATCGGTCACGCTCAGCTCCACTGCGGTGACCGTCGCGGGCTGTTCAGTATCGTCCGACACCGGGTGGGCCGCCACCGTGATGGTGCCTTTTTCGGGAGTGTATTTGACCGCGTTATCGAGCAAGTTGGACAGGATTTGTATCAACCGGTCTTCATCGCCGAGTACCGCGGGCAAATGCTCCTCTACGAAGGAGACAAGGCGGTGCCCTTTCTTGTCTGCTATGGGCTTGAGGATGGCCAGCGTCCGTTCGATGATGCTCTGGATATGCAGCGGTTCTCGCTTGAATTGGACTTGCCCGGATTCGATCTTCGACAGCTGGAGAAGATCTTCGAGAATCAGGTTCAGCCGGTCGCTTTGTTTGAGAATGATGTTGAGGAATTGTGTGCTCGTCTCAGGATCGTCTTTGGCGCCATCGAGCAACGCTTCGATATATCCCTTGATCGACGTGAGCGGGGTCCGCAGCTCGTGGGACACATTGGCGACGAAATCTTTTCGGATAATTTCCAGGCGGCGTAATTCCGTCATGTCGTGAAAGACCAGAATTGCACATGCGTCCTTTTCTCGATCGGATTCAGTAACCGAGGCCTCGATATGGAGACGGCGACCGCTCGGGTGGAGAAGAATTTCATTTTCTTGATTGGTTCGCTTCGTGAGAACTGTCGAGACGAGTGTATCCAACTGAGGATGCCGGAAGACATCGGAGCAGGGATGTCCTCGCGCCTCTATCCTGGTGACGTCGAACATTCGTTCCAGCGCGGGATTGATTTGCAGCACTCGACCTCGACGATCGAGGACCATCACGCCTTCAACCATCGAGGTCAGCATGGCCAGGAGTTGGGATCGGTCTTCGGAGAGTTCATCGATCTTGGTTCTGAGTTGGTCTGTCATCTGGTTAAGCGTGTCGGCTAAGAGCCCGACTTCATCGCGCGATCCTGTTCTGATGCGAACTGCATGATCACCTTTCGCCAGCCGCTGCGCCGCAATGGCAATTTCAGACAGAGGCTTCGTCAAGCTGTGAGCGAGCCACACACTCAGTACGACGGCGATTAAGAATGCAATCCCGAAGGCGAGGGCCAAGTCCTGGTGCAGCTTGGCCACATCGCGGTCGAGTGTCGTTATCGGTAACCCCAGTCTCAAGAATGCCGCAGGCGTGGCCTGATTCAACCCGTTGAGACGAACCGCAAAATACAACGTACGCTCACCGGTGGTGTGACTCGTTCGCAGGTCCGTTCCACGCCCCGTAGCAACGGCTTGCTGAATTTCCGGTCGTGTCAGGTGGTTCTCAAGCGTGGCAAGGAGGTGATCCGAGACGGCGCTGTCGGCCAACACCCGTCCATCCGGGGTCATGACGGTCACGCGTGCGAGGGCTCGTGTGCTGAGATCTCGCACGGCTGCTTGTAATTGAGGGGTCGAAGACAGCGTCTCTGATTGTGTCAGAAACGGCTGCAGCCCGTATGCGACCAAACTCGTTCGAGTTTCGAGGATCTGGCCCGACTGGACGATCTCCTGCTGATCGAGGGAGCGAACCACCAATTCCCGGGCGATGAGAAGCCCGCAGGCGAGGACTAGCAGGGCTCCAATCGTGACCTTCCATCTGATGGAGAGGGTCATGTTGAACGATCCAATTCTTTGAGCTTATATCCCAGAGATTTGACCGACATGATCGCGTCGCTGAGCAACGGGAGTTTTTGCTTGAGTCTTCGGATATGGACGTCGACTGTCCGTGTCGTTCCGTAGTAATCGTACCCCCAGACAGAATTGAGGAGGACCTCCCTGGTCAGGACTCTGCCGGGATTGCGCAGGAGGTGTTCGAGCAGGCCAAACTCTTTGGCGGTGAGCAGGGCCTCTATTTTATTGACTGTGACTTCGTGCCGTGCGAGATCCATGACGAGATTGCCATAGCGGTAGAGGGCCGGGCCGTCGTCCGGTTTCCGCTCAAGCCGCCGGAACAGAGACTTGATGCGGGCAACCAGGGTCTTGGGGCTGAATGGTTTGATGACGTAGTCGTCGGCTCCCAGTTCCAGGCCGATGATGGTGTCCGATTCTTCGGCTTTGGCGGTCAACATGATGATGGGGAGCCTCGCGGTTTCTGGAGCCGATCGAAGGCGTGTACAAACCTCGATGCCGTCGATCTCGGGTAGCATCAAATCGAGGACGATCAAATCGGGTTTCTCCTGTTTCACCTGCCGGAGGCCTTCCATGCCGGTCTTGGCCAAGACGGTTCGAAAGCCTTCTTTCTCCAAATACAGTTTCACCAGTTGGAGGATGTCGTGCTCGTCTTCAACAATGAGGATTTTCTTGGTGAGAGGGCTTGCCATGGTCGGTGTCGTGAGCCTACGAGGGCGTACGAACTCTGTCAAGCGAGAGGTGGAACGAGCGCGTGGGCCAATTCAGTTGACGAGGCCCGCCGCTCTGACGTAAGGTGGATTCCGGTAATTCATGAGTCTGCGGCAGGAACGGAGCGCGCTACTGAGTTCGGGGAGAAGGAGACGGCTATGAAGATCTATCTCGCCAATCCACGAGGGTTTTGTGCCGGGGTCGACCGGGCGATCGATATCGTCGAGCTGGCGCTGAAGCGCTTTGGCGAGCCGGTCTATGTCCGGCATGAAATCGTTCATAGCCGTCATGTTGTGAACTCGCTCCGTACCAAGGGCGCCGTGTTTGTCGAGGAGCTGGGAGAAGTGCCGGAAGGTTCGGTCGTGATCTTCAGCGCCCACGGGGTCGCCAAGTCGGTGTGGGACGAAGCGAATCGGCGGCGGTTGCATGTGATCGATGCCACCTGCCCATTAGTCATCAAAGTGCATAACGAGGTCAACCGCGACTATACGCAGGGGTATGATCTCATTCTGATCGGCCACGCCGGCCACCCTGAAGTGATCGGGACACTGGGACAGATCCCGGACAAGTTCCACCTCGTATCCTCTGTCGCCGATGTCGAGAAGCTACATGTCGATAACATCCACGACCTCTCCTATGTCACGCAAACGACCCTGAGTGTCGATGAGTGCCGGGATATCGTCGGCGCCCTTCATCAACGGTTTCCGCATATCAAAGGGCCACATCAAGAAGATATTTGTTACGCGACGCAGAACCGCCAGAATGCGGTGAAAGAGCTCTCCAAGCTCGTGGACGTCATTCTCGTCATCGGTTCTCCAAATAGTTCTAACTCCAACCGCCTACGTGAGCTGGGAGAGCAGTGCGGAATCGCGTCTTATTTGATCGATGCCGCGTCCGACATCAATCCAGCCTGGCTTGCGAACGTGCAAGCGGTCGGGATCACAGCCGGCGCCTCAGCGCCCGAGGTGTTGGTCGAAGAAGTGGTGACATACCTCAAGACCTTTGGGAATGCAGAGGTCCGTGATTTGACAGTGATCGAAGAAGACGTGGAGTTTCTTCTCCCGAAGGAATTAATCAGTATTGAGTCTTCCAATAAATCTGCCGGGGCGCAGGTAGGATAGCCACACTCTTCGTTGCACGCCTACTCCCAAAATGTAGTGGGCTCATCTCTTAACTCCTACCACAGGCTGTGTTTTTCTTTGATTTCACGCACAACTCTGTGCTAAAAATCCGAGCGATTTATTCATTCGCCCTCATACGCATGGCAGCTGTTGTGATTGGGCAGTCATGTGATTCTAGCCTCTGTCCCACGCCACTGCTTGAATGGAGTCGTGGTAGGAGAAACGTTCATAAATCAGGCGGGCGAAGCCCTCATGAGACAGATACGCTACCAAAGGAGTGATCGATGTATTTAAAGTCCCTTGAAATGATGGGATTTAAGTCGTTCGCAGAAGCCCGGATCGAATTCCCTAACGGCGTGACGGCCATTGTGGGGCCAAACGGGAGTGGGAAAAGTAACGTCGTCGATGCAATTCTTTGGGTGCTTGGTGAGCAGAGCACAAAGTCTCTGCGCAGCGAGAAGATGGAAGATGTGATTTTTAACGGGACCGAAATGAGGAAGCCTCTTGGTTTGGCTGAAGTGTCGCTGGTGATCAGTGGGCTGGATCAGATCACGGTCGATCCGCTGTCCGGTCTCTCGAGCCAGCTGGCGGAGTATCAGGAACTCATGATCACACGCCGCCTCTATCGAAATGGCGACAGTGAATATCTCATCAATAAGACGGTCTGTCGGTTGAAGGACGTCCGGAGCATCCTGTTGGATACCAGGGCCGGGACCAAAGGGCACACGGTTATCGCACAGGGACAAATTGATCAGATTCTGAACGCGTCACCACAAAACAGGCGGGAGTTGATCGAGGAGACCGCCGGCATTGTTCGTTACAAGAAGCAGAAAGGCGAAGCGTTGCGGAAGTTGGAGGCGACCCAACAAAACCTTTCGCGGGTGCGGGATATCATTGCTGAAGTGAAAAAACAGTTGAATGCTCTCGAGCGCCAGGCGCGGCAAGCGCGGTCGTATCAGACATTGCACCAAGAAGCGAAGTCGCTGGAGATTCAGTTGCTGGCGAACGAATATCGTGTCCTCCGAACCACGATCCAGGATGTGGAGTCGGAGCTGCGGGTGTTGGAAGAGCAGGAGTCTGAGCAGTCTGCCGAGCTGGCGCGTCTGAATGCCGAACTTGAACGGATCAAGCTCGCGATGACCATTGCGAATGAGGCGATCGGGGGGCGGCGTGAGGAATTGTCAAAGGTGGAACAGCAACAGGCTCGGGCGCTGACGGCCGCAGAGATTGAACGGAATCGCGGTGAACTCTATGTGCAGCAGCGCGGTCAGGGCAGAGAAGAGCTTGAGCGTCTCACCATGGAACAGCAGCAGGCTGCGGCGGAGGCGGCGGCCCTTGAAAATACACTGGCCACGCTCGATCGTGAGTGTGTGGAGCGAGAGCAGGTGTTTACGGTACTCGACCGGGAGATGAAAGAGCTGGCTCAGCAAAAAGCCGCGGCGTTAGCTGAGGAAGAACGAGGGCGCCGGGACGTCATGAATTTGGCGGTACTGGTCGGGAATACTGAACAGACTCTGGTGCAATTGGCGGCTCGAATTCAAGAGGCGGCGGATCGTGAAGGTCGGCTGGTTCGTGAGCGAGAAGATTTTCGCCTGCAACATCTCGCGGTAACAGACAAGCGTCAGGGGCTTCAGCAGGCTTGTCATGAGGCGGAGCAATTGGTCGTAGATCTGCGTCGACAGCAGCAGGGGGTCGAGGAAGAGGGCGAGCGTCTGTCGGCTGAGCTAGCCGAAGTCGATCGATCGGTATTTCGCCAGTCGGAGGAGTTGGCCGCGGTGGACTCTCATCTTCGAGCGCTGCAGGGAGTGCTGCAGGAAGATATGGGGTATGGGCGGCGCGGTGACGAAGAATCGACGGCGCTCAAAGCCTGTGCCGGGGTTCGCGAGGCCATTGCCGAGTGGTTGGTTGTGCCTCCAGGATGGGATCGTGCTGTGGAAGCGATCTTGGGTGAGCGGGTCAGGGGATGGTTCGTCGATGATCCCACTGCGGCGTGCGAGGCGGTTAATTTTCTCAGAGAGAAAGATCTCGGTCGCGGCATGTTCATCCCGCAGCAACCTCGCTGGACCTCTTGTCCTACGGCCTCTCGTTCCTGGTGGTCTGCGATGGAGGGCCAGCCTGGCGTGGTTGGATGTGCAGTCGATTTGATCTCTGTAGACGGTGCGCGTGAAGCGGCCCGCGACTATCTCTTCGACCGAATGGTGTTTGTCGATACGCTCAAAGACGCGACCGTATTGTGGGAGCAACAGGCTTGCGCGACGTCCGATGGGCCTATCTTCGTGACACGTGCGGGAGAAATTTTGGATGCAGCCGGGGTGATCATCGGTGGTCAGACCAGTGCAACGGGAGGGCTGCTGCAGCGGCGTCGAGAGGTCCTTCATCTGGATTCCCAGCGTATCTCTTTGACGGCCGCGATTGAAGAACGCAAGCAGAGACAGGAACAGTTGCAGTCGCAGGGACAGGAGTTGCGTGAGCAGAGCCGGCAACTCGGGGAGTCGTTGCGTGAGGCTGAAATGCAGGGGCTCTCACTGCGGAAAGACGAAGCCGGACTTCAGCATGTGCAGGGAGAGCTGACCTTGCGGATTGAGACATTGATGAGCGATACGCAACGGGGTTCAGCGGATGGGCAGCGCCTTGAGCAAGAAGCGCGCTCTGTCGACGCGCAACTTGCACAGTGGAGGGCGGAGAAGTTCGGTCAGGAAGCCGGGCTTAGCCAAGTACGCGAGCGAGTCGCGCACATCGATCACGGGATGCAGGGGCTACAGCAGCGATTCACGGAAGCGCAATTGGTGGCGCAGGACACACGGACGACCCGTGAGCATCGCCATCGTGACCTTCAGCGGATTCAGCAGCAGCAGCACGATGGGATCGCGCGCATTGACACGTTGACGCAGCACGTCGAAGGGCTCACGGCCTCAATCGAACAGAGCCGGGTCGAACGTGAGGATCAAGAGGCCCGTTGTCGAGAGTTCGGTGAATCGGCAGTTCAGACAAAAGCTCAACTGGTCGAACTGCAAGAGGAACAGGCGCGGGACATGGCGGCGGCGCACCACGTTGATATCCGGCTGGAGGAGGTACGTCGCACGGTGTCTTCTCTTCGTGAATCCCGCATGACGGTAGAGGTCAAGAAGGCGGAACTTCGGGTGCAATTGGGAACGGTCGAATCGACGCTCGTGGGAACGTACCAGGTGGATCTTGCGACGCTGTCGGATGCACCGGTTGTGGAGGAGGCCTCCGGTCAGCAAGTCCTCGGTCAGGAGCCGATCACAGCATTGCTACCGGCGGTCGATGAGGTGGCGTTACGGGCACAGCTCCAGAAAGTTCGGGAGAAACTCGATCGCTTGGGGCCGATCAATTTGGCAGCTATTCACGAACACCAAGAGTTGGATGAGCGGTATCGATTCTTGACGACGCAAGAACTAGACCTGTCCACATCCATCGGCTCGCTCAAAGAAATCATTCAACGCATCAACCGCACCACGAAAGACATGTTTACCGATACCTTTGCCGAACTCCAGCAGAAGTTCAGTGAAGTGTTTGTGAAGTTCTTCCCGGGTGGCCGGGCCGAACTTCAACTGGTCGAGACGCAAGTAGATGAGACGGTAGAAGGCAGTGGACCCCAGGAACCAGGAGTCGACATCGTCGTGCAGCCGCCGGGCAAGCGATTGAAGAGTATTACCATGCTTTCGGGCGGTGAGAAGACGTTGACGGCGATGGCGTTACTCTTTGCGAGTTTCTTGATCAGACCGACGCCGTTTTGTATTCTCGACGAAATCGACGCGCCGCTGGACGAAGAGAACATCGGACGTTTCACCAGCGTCTTGCGTGAACTGTCCGAGGGTGCGCAGTTTATGGTGATTACTCACAGTAAGAAGACCATGGCCATTGCAGATTCGTTGTTCGGTGTCACCATGGAAGAGCCCGGCATCTCAAAAATCCTCTCAGTAAGACTGGGGAACTTGCAGCCGGCCTAAGGAGGCTGGACTGGTTAAAACATCCGTACTTCAGAGGACTTCCGCGTTTCGATTTCTTGACCTTCGAGTACGTGTCTGTTATTTATATAGCCCACGATGGGCTGATCTACGAGTGTGTCAATTGTAGGTCGAGCTATAGGTTAAATGGGGGCAAGGCGAATCACCCGCATTGTCCTAATTCTACCAACAGTATTCTACAGATCGATACAATGAAGCTAATTCGAGCGCTTCTGGATCGTCTCTCTGAGAGCTTCGTCGTCTCCGTTTCGGAGAAGCTAGAGCTGGCGACAGAACCTTCTAACAGTCCGCCGTTGCGCCTGGTGTCGGACAAGCCTCTGCTTTCCGTGCCAGTGGACACCATACCCCGTCGCTCTGCGGGCCATTCGGTGAGCCAGGTGGATGCGCTTGACGACGCAGTCAGGCGCAGTCAGGCCTGGTTTGTCTCCAGACAGGATGTCTCGGAGGGATACTGGGTTGCAGAGCTTGAAGCGGACACCACGCTGACCTCTGAGTACCTCATGCTCCGTCGATTTCTCGATCGGGTTGATCCTGAGCGAGAACGTAAGGCGGTGAGCTATCTCCGTGCCATGCAATTGCCCGATGGCGGTTGGCCGATTTTCTACGGTGGACCGTCGGAGATTAGTGCCTCCGTCAAAACCTATTTTGCTCTGAAATTGAGCGGCGTGTCTGCTGATGAGCCCTGTATGCTTCGCGCTCGTGATCGTATCTTGGCGATGGGCGGTGTCGTGTGCGCCAATGTGTTCACCAAGATCACCTTGGCATTGTTTGATCAGTACGACTGGAAGGGTGTGCCGAGCATGCCGCCAGAAATCATGCTCCTGCCGAAGCGGTTTTATTTCAGCATCTATGCCATTTCTTATTGGTCGCGTGCCGTGCTGATTCCCTTGCTCGTGGTGTTTGCCAAGCAGCCAGTCTGCCGTATCCCACGGGAGCAGGGGATCGATGAGCTCTATCTCTCGCCCCGAGCGCAGATTCACTATCGCGACGTCCCACCATTCAACAAGGAACAACGGTGGTTCACGCCGCATAATTTCTTTGTTCAACTGGACCGAATCTTGAAACTGTATGACCAGATGCCTCTCAGTTGGTTGCGCGAAAAGGCGTTGCATGAGGCGGCCACGTGGATGTTGGAACACCTCAAGGGGAGCGGTGGCCTAGGGGCGATTTATCCGGCCATGGCGAACTCGATTGTGGCCCTTCGTTGTCTCGGCTATGAGGTCGACGACCCATTGGTGCAAAAAGCGCTGCGTGAGATTGAATCGCTTGAAGTCTACGACACGGCGTCGATTGACAATCAACAAGTCGAGACGCTGCATCTTCAGCCCTGCCACTCTCCCATCTGGGACACGGCGTTGCTGATGAATGCCCTGATTGAAACCGGGATGCCGCAGGACCATCCCTCGCTCCAGAAAGCAGGCGCGTATCTGCTCTCTCGTCAGACGACAACGGTTGGAGATTGGAAGTTTTCATCCCCCAATGCAAAGCCGGGAGGCTGGTATTTCCAGTTTGAGAATGAGTTTTACCCGGATGTAGATGATTCGGCCGTGGTATTGATGGCGCTGTCGAAAGTTCGGATAGGACAGGCTCCCGAATCGCAAGCATCTATCCGGAGAGGGATGGACTGGGTGCTCGCGATGCAAGGCTCCGATGGTGGATGGGGCGCCTACGACAAGGACAATAATCGTATTGTATTCAACTATATTCCATTCGCTGATCACCATGCCTTACTCGACCCGAGTACGTCCGATCTGACCGGGCGGTGCCTCGAGATGCTGGCGGCGTTGGGCTATGATCAGACCCATCCAGCCGTGGGCCCGGCCCTCCGGTTCCTCAAGCGAGAGCAGGAGCCCGACGGGAGCTGGTACGGTCGGTGGGGCGTCAATTATATCTATGGCACCTGGTCTGTTCTCGCCGGTCTTCGCGCGATTGGAGTGGATCTCTCGGACCCTGCTATTTGCCGCGCAGTCGCCTGGCTTGAGTCGAAACAGAATTCCGATGGTGGCTGGGGCGAGTCTGGCTTATCTTACGGCGATCCTGCCTGGAGCGGGAAAGGGGATAGTACGCCTTCTCAAACGGCTTGGGCCATCATGGGACTCATGTCGGCAGGGATGGCAGACGCCTTCAGTGTCGCGCGCGGCATCCAATATCTTCTCCGCCACCAAACCAAAGAGGGATCGTGGGAAGAGGTGCGCCATACCGGCACCGGATTTCCTCGAGTGTTTTATCTCCGCTACCATTGGTATTGCCAATATTTTCCCTTATGGGCGTTGGCCATGTATCGGAATCTACGGACACGCGGCACAATGCGGGCTGACGAAGTACGTCAACAAGTATTCGCGTCCGGGTGTCATCGAGCCGATCATTGAACCGTCCGCCGCCGTCGCCCATTGACGCGTGGCAACCTCCCTCAGGATCTTCGGTGAATCCCATCGCCATCTTTGCCGCAACGCACTGGGAACTCCAGGCTGTGCGGCGTGGGCTTGCAATGGATCGTGTTGCGACCATAGCCGGAGTTCGTTGTCATATTAGACAGCGAGAGGATCGCACCTATTGGCTCATTCAAACCGGCGTCGGCCCAACGGCGGCCCGCTCGGTCGCAGAACGGGTGTTGACGGCACAGTCCATGTCGCTGATCATGTCTACAGGCTTTGCCTGTGCGCTCGTTCCGGCTCAGGTGGGAGACCTCATTGTCGGCACATCGGTGTCTTCCGTGCATGGTGAGAGAGGCTGGAGGATGGGAAGCGATTGTGTGCTCTGCGATGAGACTGTACGCGCAAGCATTCTCATCGTCGCGCAGGATGCTGGGCTGGTCGCGCGGATTGGAACAATCGTATCATCGGAAACCGTGATATGGCAGGCTGAAGAGAAGCACAGACTGCAGCGTCTGACCGATGCAACTGGGCTCGATATGGAAAGTGCCGCGCTGGCGGAGATCGCGCAGGAACGAGGCCTGCCGATGGTGATCGTGCGGACCGTATCCGATCTGGCGGATGAAGACCTTCCTCTTGACTTCAATCTGTTTCTCAGGCCCACTGGCTGGATCAAAGGTATGCAGGAGCTTATCGGCCACCCTTCCAGCCTCGTGGGGCTGAATCGGCTTCGAAAGCAGAGCCGGGTGGCAGCGGATCGATTGACTGAATGGTTTCAGTGCTATGCGAAGACAGACGGTGAATCTCTTCGATTGTCCAGTTAACCGATGACGAATGTGATTGAACAGCTAGGCCGGTGGGCCGTCATGCGCGTCCACGAGATGGGCCGCATGGTATTGTTTCTCCTGTCGGCGTTTGCCTGGCTGGTGCGGCCTCCGTTTCGATTCCATCAAATCATGAAACAGCTCCACTTTGTCGGGTATCGATCCACCTTTGTCGTCGTGCTCACTGCGGGGTTTACTGGAATGGTGTTGGCGCTGCAAGGCTATTACAGTTTGCGGAAATTCGGTTCCGAGGGGTTGCTGGGTTCTGCAGTGGCAT
>SWDP01000007.1:219-27413 GCA_005116885.1 Nitrospira sp. | reverse complement strand
TCGATACCATGGCGATCAATCCACGGCAATATCTGATTGCGCCGAAATTGGTGGCCGGTGTGCTCGGGGTTCCATTACTCGTCGCCATTTTCGATGTCGTCGGTATCTATGGCGGCTCCCTGGTCGGAGTGGACTTGTTGGGCGTGAGCGAAGGAGCCTATTGGAGTTCGGTCGAAACGGCTGTGGAATGGAAAGACGTGTACGGCGGCATTCTCAAGTCGATTACCTTTGGACTGATCGTCAGTTGGATCTGTTGCTATAAAGGGTTCTATACGAGGCAGAGTGCCGAGGGGCTGGGGAGCGCAACGACGGAGGCGGTGGTCTTATCGTCAGTGCTCATTTTGGTTGGGGACTATATCTTGACGTCGCTGTTACTCTGAAGAGGTGATGGGTGATGCGTGAAGTGTGATGGGCGGAAAGATGGTTTCAATCTTCGGCAGGTGTGCGACTATTTTCTGTTACGCATCACTCATCACATATCACTCATCACGGGTTTTCGATGATCAAGCTGGTTGGTCTCGAAAAGACGTTGGGTGGGCAGCCGGTACTGCAAGGCGTCGATCTCTCGATCCCGGTCGGTAAACTCACGACCATCATCGGTGGCAGTGGATCGGGAAAGAGTGTGCTCCTCAAGCACATGATCGGACTCATGCAACCGGATCGCGGGGAGGTGTGGGTCGGCAATGTGGAAATCTCTCGGCTGTCGGGCACGCCCTTAAACGATGTGCGGAAACAATTCGCGATGCTCTTTCAGGGCGCTGCGCTGTTCGACTCGCTGTCGGTCTTCGAGAATGTGGCATTCCCCCTACGAGAAAAGTTGCGTATGAAGGGCCCGGAGGTGGGGCGACGGGTCGAGGAGAAGTTGAAGGAAGTTGGGTTGACGGGGATGGGGCATAAATTTCCTGCTGAACTGAGCGGTGGTATGCGAAAACGGGCTGGATTGGCGCGCGCATTGGTGATGGAACCGGAAATTATCCTCTTTGATGAGCCGACGACCGGGTTGGACCCGTTGATGGCAAAATCAATTCACGATTTGATCGTCACGATGCATCGGCGGTTCGGCTTTACAGCAGTGATGGTCAGCCATGAAATCCCGGAGATCTTTGGGATTTCTGATTATGTGGCGATGCTTCGGAAAGGCAAGATTGCATTGATGGCTACGGCCGCCGAATTTCAGCGGACCACCGATCCAGAGATTCAAGAATTCATTTCAGTCGGTGGAACTGTGGCGTTGCCTGGATCGCGCATTGACTGAGAGGGGAGTACCAAGGATGGAAAAAACCAAGCTGGAGATGGTGGTCGGGGTATTTGTGTTGGTCGGTTTGTTGTGCCTTGCGTATCTGTCAGTCAAGCTCGGGAAGCTCGAGTTGGTCAGCGGCGACGTCTATGAAGTCGAAGCGCAATTCAATAGCGCCTCAGGGATCAAGCCGGGTTCGACGATCGAGATTGCCGGCGTCGAAGTCGGCAGGGTCCGAGGGATTACGCTCATTGAAGATCGTGCCAAGGTCACACTGGCGGTCAACAACTCCATCAAGCTCTATACGGACACCATTGCGTCCATCAAGACGCGGGGCATCATTGGAGAGAAATTCCTGGCCCTGACTCCGGGAGGGGGTGGCGATCGGCTCAAGCCAGGGGGGACGATACGTGATACCGAGTCGGGCCTCGATTTGGAGGAACTGGTGAGTCAGTATGTTCATGGTAAAGTGAACTGACAGTCAAAGCGGGGCGTTGTCACTCAAGAAATGAGGGAGAAGAAACGACCATGTTGATTCGAAGAAGCACGATAATGGGGACGTTCCCGCAACTCCTGTGTGTGCTGGGATTGACGTTGTTGTGTTCATGGGGTTTCGTTGTGCAGGATGCTCGAGCGGGAGAAGCCACTGATGCGATGAAGAGCACCATCGACGAAGTCCTGAGGATCATACAGGATAAGGATTTGAAACAGCCAGGGAAGTCCGAACAGCGTCGGAAGTTGCTGGAAAAGGTGGTCGGCGAACGATTCGACTATCAAGAAATGTCGCTCCGCACGCTGAGTATTTCGGAAGGCGCACCCTGGAAGAATTTGTCGGAGAAGGAACGGGAAGAGTTCGTCGGACTGTTCCAAACGTTACTGGTGAATTTGTATGCCGACAAGGTCGAGGCCTATACCGGTGAAGGCGTGAAATATATCAATGAACGGACGGAAAAGGACTATGCCGAAGTGCGAACGAAAGTGCTGACCGGAAAAATTGAAATTCCGCTCGACTATCGCTTGCTCAACAAAAGCTCGGTCTGGCGGGTCTACGATGTCGTGGTCGATGGCACCAGCCTTGTCCGTAACTACAGGGATCAGTTCAAGAGTATTCTTCGTTCCTCAACCTACGCCGACTTGGTAGACCAGCTTCGCAAGAAATCCAATAAAATTAAAGCCCAGTAACGCTCTCCAGGAATTTCATGACCAGCCTGCATGGCCTCATTGCCGTTGTCCTCGTGTTCCTTGCGGCGACTGGCATCACGCTGCCGGGGCCTGTAGGAGCCGGGGTCGAATATGTTCCGATTCCTGCCATATCCACCAGCAAAAATGATGGGAACGATATTGGGTTGATCGTTCCGATTCTGGTCACGGACCCTGATGGAGAGCTCAAATATATCGTCGCTCCGATGGTCGTTCATAATTCCATCGTTGGGACGCGAGGCTCGCTCAATCTGTTTCGATATGAGCCTGGGGGGCGTCAAATTCGATTCATCGGATCCTACACAGAAGAGATCGAGCGCAGGGCGGAGTTTAGTTACGCTGATCCGGCCTTCAGTCATGGACGGTACTCGTTGAACGTTGGCGCATCGTATTTCAAGAATGCCACGCCTCGGTTCTTTGGCTTAGGGCAAGCGACATCAGAATCAGATCAAACGAATTACACCGGGCGTGAAGCCCGGATGAACTGGCGATTCGGGATCCACGCGAACGAAGTCACCCAGATTGCCGTTGGTCAACGATTTCGTCAGGTGAGTCTGCAGCGGGGCGCAACGGACCTTCCATTTACGGTCGATGAGTTTCCTGCTATTGACGGCGTTCAGGGAGAGACGCTTATTCTCGGACACCGCGCCACGTTTTATTACGATACGCGGAACAATCTGGTCTCACCGACCGACGGGATGGCAGTGACGGCGTATGCGGAATTGAATCAGAATATTCGAAATGGGGATCACCCCGTCTATTCACGTTACGAGATCGATGTGAAGAAGCTGTTCCCCAGTGAATCGAAGCGCGCGATTCTCGTCGTGCGGGCAAATCTCCAGGCGACGATCGGAACGCAAGTGCCGTTCTTCGAGCAAAGTTCTTTGGGTGGGCAAAACAACCTGCGCGGATTCGGCGTCGATCGTTTCATTGACAAGCATCTTATATCGCTCAGCATCGAGGAGCGCATTCATGTGTTGCGTGCAAAGATTGCAGGCACCAGCGCGGACTTCGAAATTGCGCCATTCTTGGATACCGGTCAGGTATTCAATGACTACAGGGACGTCACATTTCAGAATTATCGGATGACCCCTGGTATTGGATTTCGTGGGATTGTTCGACCCAACGTCGTGGGGCGTGTCGACTATGGTTATAGCCGGGTAGGGGGTGCGATCTTTGCGGGACTCGACTTCCCGTACTGACGGGTGGGCGCGTGAGGTGCATTTGAAACAAGGGGCCGCGCCGAGCCGTTCTTGCTGCATGACTCGTCGCCCGTTCTTTCCAGCCTGTAGCCCAGGGTATCGCTGCGAATCAACCCTACTGTATTTTTCGACCACCACTATAATATCTGAGCAGGCTTCCTACTTTTTGAGGGAGAACCGCGTGCCTGTTGCCCGCGCTGCCCTGCCCCGAATGTGATGACTTTTAGGAAGCTACAAATGTCTGGAACTGTTCAGGAACGTGCCGCGCACTTCCTGCTCATGGTCGTCAGTGGGCGGGATCACGCGAGTGGATGCGTGTCCGAATACGCAGTAACAGGGCTGCAGTCCTCACTCCTGATTGTCCGGGAGCAAGGGTGGCCGTGAAAGCCCCATTATGGTCGGTGCGGTATCGAGTCGTCCTCGCGTCACTCCTCCTCTCCGTTTTCTTCGAGCCTACGTTGGTGGGGGCGGAGGGGTTCGGCCCATTTCCAGTCAGAAATTTCCATCCCATCCAGCAGTTGGTTCTCAACATGCCGGGTGATCGGGCTGCCGTGTTGAAGCAGGGCGTGCTGGATGTTCGATTGGAACTTGCAGAAACCGCCACCGTGTTTCGTGACGAGTCGCCTCAGGCCGGCACGACGATGAAGTTTGAAACGCTGCGCTCCGGTGCGTTTCTTCGGTACGGAGCGACGGAGCGGTGGGAACTTTCCGTGGAGGTCCCTGTTCTCTATCGCTCGCGGGGATTCATGGATGGGCCTATCGAAGCGGTTGAACGCGTGACAACCGGCGTGTCGCCCGCTCGAAAAGCGCTGGGCTCCGGGTATGTATTCGACATCTCACGAGGAGGGCGCACGATCGCGAGTGGGCGCGAGGGGGTCGTGGGATTGGGTGACAGCACGATCATGAGTAAGTACCAACTATTGCTGGAGACGACATCCATGCCGGCATTGTCGATTCGTACGGCGATCAAGCTTCCAACGGGTGATGAAGGACAATTCTTCGGAAGTGGCAGTCCGGATTTCGGGTTCGGGATGGCCGCTGAAAAAGGATTTGCCGGCCGGTGGGTGGTCTACGGGAATCTGAATGGAGTGGTACCGACCGGACGTATCGCAGGACTGGCTCTCCACCCCACGATATCCGGCATTCTTGCCGTAGAGTATTT
This sequence comes from Nitrospira sp., assembly GCA_005116885.1. Lineage (GTDB taxonomy): Bacteria > Nitrospirota > Nitrospiria > Nitrospirales > Nitrospiraceae > Palsa-1315. The sequence continues at coordinate 22,612 of SWDP01000007.1, read as the reverse complement.
GTGGTCGGAGAATCTTTCCATCACGGCTCAGTTCGATTATTATTCCACACCATTCCGTGGTGTCGGTACGCGAGTGCTGGACAAAGGCGTGACCGAATCAGTGGCGGGATTCAGCTACCGCCTTACATCACACCTCTTGTGGCAAGCCTACGCAGTCGAGAATCTCGACTTCATTACCGGAAGCGCCGCGGATTTCACACTCTCGACATTATTGACCTATCGAATTCAGTCTTAAGTGACGAAGAAAGTTTTGTGATGGAGGCAGGCTAAGCCCTTGACAATATGGGATTTACATGTGACACTCACCCCGACAAACGCCCGAGCTCCCGCACTGCTTCGCCACTGCTTATCTGAGCCCAGGTTGTTGATATAAGTATAGACGCAAAGGAGTATTTGCCATGTCGATCTTGAAAACTATTCATGGCCCGGACGATTTGAAACGGTTGCCACCGGAGCAGTTTCCTGCTTTGTGTCAGGAGCTCCGGGAGCAAATTATTGGCGTGGTATCCAATGTTGGAGGGCATCTGGCTTCAAACCTTGGAGTGATTGAACTCACGGTGGCCTTGCACTATCTGCTTAATACCCCCAAGGATAAGATTGTATGGGATACGAGCAATCAAGCGTATGCGCACAAACTCCTCACCGGGCGGCGGGAACAGTTTCACACGCTTCGACAGTATGGGGGGCTGAGTGGATTCACGAAGCGTGAAGAAAGTGTCCACGATACATTCAATGCAGGCCACGCTGGAACCGGCGTCTCCGCGGCCTACGGGATGGTTGAGGCGCGCGAGCAGTTGAAGCAACGGCACAAGGTCGTCTGTATCGTCGGCGATGGCGCCATGACGGCCGGCATGACGCTGGAAGGCCTGCACCATGCTGGGGGGTTGGGAAAAGACTTCCTGGTTATTTTGAATGACAATCAAATGTCCATTTCAAAGAACGTCGGAGCCATCTCTTCCTATTTGAACCGAACTTTCACCGGTGAGTTTTATGCCAAGATGCGGGAGGAAACCGGGCAACTGTTGGGGAAGATTCCCCATATCGGATCGGACATGCAGAAGTGGGCTCGCCGGGCCGAAGAGTTGGCTAAGGGCGCGATTCTCCCTGGGCTGCTTTTTGAAGAGCTCGGGTTCAGATATGCGGGACCGATCGACGGGCATAACTTCGAGCATCTGTTGCCGACCTTGGATAATGTGCTGAAGATGAAGGGGCCCGTGTTGCTCCATGTCATCACAAAAAAAGGGCTGGGCTATGAGCCCGCAATGAAGAATCCGGTGTGGTTCCATGCCTGTCCGCCTTTTGTGAGGGAAACGGGGGCGCCAGCGAAGAAAGCAGCGCGGCCGTCCTATACGCAGATTGCCATCGAGTCGTTGGTGAAGCTCGCTCGAGCGGACAAGCGGATCGTCGCGATTACTGCCGCGATGTGTGAAGGGACCGGCCTCAACATTTTCGAAAAAGAATTTCCAGACCGGATCTACGACGTGGGAATTGCCGAACAACATGCGGTGACATTCGCGGCTGGGCTGGCGACGCAGGGGCTCCGTCCAGTGGTGGCGATGTACGCGACATTTTTGCAGCGCGCATACGACCAGGTCGTGCACGATGTGGCGACGCAAAATTTGCCGGTCACATTCTGCATTGATCGCGGAGGGCTGGTTGCGGAAGATGGAACGACGCACCACGGCGCATTCGACTATGCCTATCTGCGCCACATGCCGAACATGGTCGTCATGGCGCCGAAGGATGAGAACGAACTGCAACATATGCTGAAGACCTGCGTCCAGTATGATGGGCCTGCCTCTGTGCGGTACCCGCGCGGGTTGAGCTTGGGCGTGACGATGGATCAGGAGGCGAAGGCTTTACCAATCGGCAAGGGTGAATTGTTGCGCGATGGGACCGACGTCGCGATCGTTGCCATCGGTGTGCCGGTCTCCCATGCGGTGACAGTGGCAAAACGACTTGAGGAAGAGGGCATTTCCACGGCAGTGGTGAACGCGCGTTTTGTGAAGCCGTTGGATCAAAAGTTGATCGTCGAGGTAGCCAAGCGCGTTCGTTATGTCGTGACGGTTGAAGAAGGCTGCAAGATGGGCGGATTCGGCTCAGCCGTGCTCGAAGCCCTGTCTGACGGTGGGGTGACGCATGTGACGACGAAGGTCTTGGGGCTGCCGGATTGGTACATCGAGCAGGGACCGCAGGATTTTCTGCGTGAACGATATGGGTTGACGGCGGAAGGTATCTATCAGAGCGTGAAGGAACTCATCGGGAAGGCACCGGCTTCTTCGCGAGAAGAGTTCATGTTGGCGGCATCGGTCGATCATCTGCCTCATGGGGATGAGCAGGGAAGCTGATAAGAGGGTGTGAGGCGCGAATAATCGAATGCACATTACAAGACGGAAAACGCGGCAGATTCGAATCGGCAATCTCAAGATCGGCGGAGATGCGCCCGTGTCCGTGCAGTCAATGTGTTCAACCGACACACGCGATGTCGCGGCGACGGTCGAACAAATTCGCCAACTAGAAGCTGCTGGGTGCGAAGTGATCCGTGTGGCGGTGCCGGATGACGAAGCGGCGGCGGTGCTACCAAAAATCAAAGCGGCGATGACCGTGCCGCTGATCGCGGATATTCATTTCGACCATCGGTTGGCATTGAAAGCGGCTGCGGTCGTGGACTGTGTCAGGATCAACCCCGGCAACATCGGAGCTTGGTGGAAAGTCGAAGAAGTCATCAAGGCCGTGAACGAGCGGGGAATTCCCTTGCGCATCGGTGTGAACGGCGGATCGCTCGAACGGCCCTTGCTGGATAAATATGGCTGGCCGTCTCCGGAAGCCTTGGCTGAATCGGCGCTCAATGCCGTCCACGCGTTAGAAGATGTGGGATTCACGAACATGAAGGTGTCGCTGAAAGCGTCGGATGTGCACCATGCGATCGATGCCTACTGGCTGTTTGCGCACCAATCAGACTATCCCCTGCACATCGGGATTACCGAGGCCGGAACGGCGATGACGGGCGCCGTCAAGTCCACCATGGGCTTGGGGTATTTGCTTTCGCAGGGCATCGGCGACACCTTGCGGGTATCGCTTGCAGCAGATCCGGTCGAAGAAGTGAAGGTGGGGTTCGAGATCTTGAAGTCGCTCGAACTGCGCCATCGAGGGATCAATGTCATTGCCTGTCCGACCTGTGGCCGCGTGGAGATCGATGTGGTGAAGCTGGCCAACGAATTGGAAAAGAAGCTGGGCCATATCAAGACTCCGCTCAACGTGTCGGTCCTCGGCTGTGTCGTAAACGGGATCGGCGAAGGCAAGGAAGCGGATATCGGCATCGCCGGCGGCGAGGGCAAGGGCATTCTGTTCAAGAAGGGTAAGCTCGTCAGAAAGGTGCCGATCGAAGAATATATGGATACCCTCATTTACGAGGTCGAACTGATGGCCAAAGAAAAAGATGCTGAAGGGAATGGAGAGGCCATCGCTCATTCGAACGAAGGATGGGAGTCTCTCGCGCCTGAATCCGATCGGTCGTCGACACTTGGAAAAGAAATTCCGGTTCTTTCTAGTAAACAATAGGTCTCTTCTCTCTCCTCTAGCCTCTCACCTATTGCCCAGACTATAATGCCCCCAGGGCGCCGTACCCAAGTGGTTAAGGGAGCAGTCTGCAAAACTGCGATGCAGCGGTTCGACCCCGCTCGGCGCCTCCAAACTTCGCCTCATGGCGAAGTTTGCCCCGAGCAGCATCGAGGGGCTCATCGTAGACTATCCATCGCTTCGCTCTTCATCGTGTTATCGTAATAAGTGCGAGCGGGTAGACCCCCTCCAGCTTTTTCCTCCTCTCTCTATGCACATATCGATTCGCTGATTCGTACTCCCCTGCCGGCCATCGGGCTCCCTGCCTCAAGGCAACCTCTTGTGAAAGTGGACGTAGTGGGGCACCGATAAGACGTCTGTCCTGAACCGGTTCGTTCCTGCAAAAACCAGAGTGACTCGTGGTACATTTCATCGCATATGGGAGCACATGACAAACTTCTTGGAACAATTCTTCGAGGAGCATTGGATGCCAACATTGCTTTCGAGGATCTCCGTCAGTTGCTTCGACATCTTGGATTTGATGAGCGGACGCGGGGGAGCCATCATCTCTTTAGGAAGTCTGGTATCATTGACCTGATTAATCTGCAACGTGAGGGGGAGCAAAGCCAAGACGTATCAAGTGCGGCAAGTCCGGGCGGTGCTGCTCAAGTATCGATTGGTAGGCGAAGGAGGCGAAGACTGATTCACAAGTATGAGATTATCATCTACTGGAGCAACGAAGATCGGGCTTTTGTGGCTGAGGTGCCGGAATTGCCCGGTTGCATGGCGCATGGGGACAGTCAGGCAGCAGTTCTGGCCAATGCCAAGGACGCGATGCAGCTCTGGCTTGACGCGGCCAAGGAGTTTGGCCACCCTATTCTGGAACCCAAGGGGCAGCGGCTGATGTTGGCGTAAGCAGAAGGTTCCGTCTCATCCCAACGACATCGCGTTTTGCTCTTCGCGATACAGAGTTACATCTCTTCCACAAACAAGGCTACTGTACTGATTCTGGGCCGACCCATGCCCGATCGCTTTTAAAGCCCTCCGTAAGCATTTCTCTTTCTGCCTCGTCTACGACACGGTTCGTTGATCGGCAGGCCTCTGCCAGCCATCAGCTCTCTGCCTCTCGGAGCGACCCTTTCGGGTGAGTCTAAGCGGAAATCCTTCAGGAGTTCCTTTGGGCGCCATCGTCCGCCGCAGTAGAACGGTCGATGTTGGGCAGCCTCCGAACATGAAGGCCGGAGGAAATTGACGAGCGGTGGGACTGGGTGCTAGAATTCGCAACGATTACAACCTGCTAGTTCGGTGGCTGGACTGCTGCCGTTACCAATTACAGATTGAGGTAAAGGAGAGAGGAATGGCCGTTCCGATTTCCCAGATGGCGACTGTTACAAAGTACGTGCTTTCCCAGAAGTTGAGAGGGGTAAAGCGGTATCCGCTCGTGCTGATGCTAGAGCCCCTCTTTCGCTGCAATTTGGCCTGCGCCGGCTGCGGAAAGATTCAATACCCAGATCATGTACTGGATAAGCGCCTCACGGTCGAGCAGTGCTTGGCTGCGGCAGAGGAGTGTGGTGCGCCGATCGTCAGCATTCCCGGTGGCGAACCGATGATCCATCCCGAGATGCCCGCGATTGTCCGTGGGTTGGTTGCGCAAGAGCGGTATATCTATCTCTGTACCAATGCGATTTTGATGGAGCGAAAGCTCGATGAGTATCAACCATCGAAGTTTCTTACGTTTAGTGTCCACATGGACGGGCTGAAAGATGAGCACGATTTGGCGGTCTGCCGGGATGGTGTGTACGATGTGGCGGTGAAGGCGATCAAGGCGGCGTTGAAGCGGGGGCATCGGGTCACAACCAATACGACCCTCTTCGACGATGCCAATCCGGAGCGGGTACGGAAGTTTTTCGATGCGATGATGGATCTCGGGGTTGAAGGTATGATGATCTCTCCTGGGTATAGTTATCAGAAAGCGCCAGACCAGCAACATTTTCTGAAGCGAGAGCGGACGAGGGAATTGTTTTCCCGTATTTTGGGGAATCCGAAGAAGGGGTGGCAGTTCAATCAATCGCCGCTGTTTTTGGACTTCTTGATGGGGCGGCGGGAGTATGAGTGCACACCCTGGGGTAATCCGACCTATAACGTGTTCGGATGGCAGAAGCCTTGCTATTTACTCCAAGAAGGTTATGCAAAGACATTCCGTGAACTGATGGAGAGCACGGAGTGGGACCATTACGGCACAGGGCGGAATGAGAAATGCGCCGATTGTATGGTGCATTGTGGCTATGAACCGTCCGCCGTCGAGGATACGTTCGGCACGCTATCCGGGTTTGGCCGGACCGTCAAGTTGACGATGCTTCCGACCTCGCGATGACGGGCCGCGTGAAGCGTCGTTCGTCTCTCGTCGTTCGCACGAAAGACACACGCTTCACGAGATACGTTTTACGTTTCACGACTCCTCAATGACCGACACCAAGAACCATAGTACAGCCGGCGTACCCGGGTCGCCAGAAGGCCGTGTATTTCAGCCTGGTTCATTCAATGAACTCGCAGAAGCGGTAGAACTGGCGTTCGATTATCGTGGCGATGTGACGGTGTCGTTGAAATCCGGCGAGTCGATCAGTGGGTATCTCTTCAATCGCCAGGTCAGCGGTTCCGATTCCTATCTTGAGGTATTCCCTTCCGATAGCGCTGAGACGCGGCGCATTCGCTATGACCAGATTGCCACGATTGCGTTCACTGGTGAGGATACGGCCACGGGAAAATCCTGGGAGACTTGGGTCTCCAAGAAGGATTCAGAGCGGCAAATCGAAGTGGAACGGGTCGCAGCTGAGGCAAGAACCCGAGGGATTCTGTAAGCGCTCCGCCTGCCGATCATATTCTCTTTACCTCTACGCAATTTCATCGAGAATGACTTCTCCAAGTGCTTGAAAATGGGCTTGTCTTCCCGTCCTGTCTTCCGTCATTTCGTTGACAACGTGTGGGGCCTATGTTAAAAATCGGAGCCTTGATATTGTAGGCGTATTAGTGTTCATTACGTTCTGTTGTGTGAGACAGGGCCAGCGCCCTGCGCGAGTAAAGGCTTGGCTCTGGGCACGTGAGGCGGAGACAGATTGTGCAGAGTCAGTCGCGATGGCAGGGATGGATCATTGCCATTACCGTCATGTTGGGCAGTTTCCCATCGATCGTTTTAGCAACACATGAAGCGGACCATCGGTTTACGGTCGAAGGGTTTGTCTGCGGGGCAGATGGAAAAGGCAGCGCTGACATAGATGTGCTTGTTAAGGATACAAAGGTTTCTAATGGGCAAATCGTCAAGACCGATGGAGACGGGCACTACAAGGCGGCATTTCATCTTCACAACGATAATCTTGGCGATCCGCTGCTGATTGAAGCCAATGGGCAGCAGCAGCACCAGAAAGTCTCGTTTGATCCGAAAGATCTTGAAGCAGAACGAATCATTCAGGTCAATTTCGGAACCGGTTGTATACAGGATCGGAACAGTGTTCCGATGTGGGTCTACCTAGGATTGGGGGCTGTGGCGGCGACAGTCGGTGGGTTCGTTGGTCTCAGACTGATTCGTTCATCGCGGAAACAGGAACAAAAACGAGGACGATCACAGGGTAAGCGCAAGCAATAACAGAGGCGGTTCGTGGGTCGGATGCGCACCTCTCCGGTGCTGGTTACTCAAAATGGCGGGAGATTGTGCGCGGCCTCACAGTATTTGCTTGCACCAACGCTTGACAGGGTGACGATCGCCCCCGGCACAGCGTTTTTTCTGAATCCGAGGTGTTCGGTAAGTTTTGTGGCAAAACAGCTGGAAATGAGAGAGAAGATGGCAGGTTTACTAAACGGTCAGGACTATCGTAGCAAGGTATCGGCGCCATAGGAGAAGTCTGTGTCAATTAGGCGTGGACTACCGTGGGAGTGAAAAAAGGTATGCTCAAGATTATGCAGCAGACGAAGGCGTTGCAGTTGGCGATGGTGCTGGGGATGGGGCTCTTCATGGTGGCATGCGGAGGAGAAGGGGAGGGGCCGATCGTTGCGCCGCCTCAAGCTCCAGCCGAATGGGCCGATAAACATATGCCGGTTGCTTGGTGGGCTGATCCGGCCAAGATGGAAGAAGGGCGGAAGCTGTACATTGGCCAAACAAATCCTGATGTGGATTGTGGGAGTTGTCATGGCAAGGACGGCAAGCCAACAAAGGCTGGAGCCCGTGACTTCCGAATCGGCGAACGGATGAAGCTCTACTCCGATTCCGTATGGGCATGGCGGATTGCCGATGGGGTTCCCAATACGAAGATGAAGGGGTGGAAGAGCAAACTGTCAGACGAAGATGTCTGGAAATTGGTGTTGTTTGAGGCAAGCTTCGGGATGCCTGGGAAGAGATGGGATGCCGAAAAGAAGTCTTGGGTTGATGTGGCGAGTGCCTCGACTGCTCCGGCACCTGTGGGCAAATAGACGGGCTCAGTTCAAGGTTCTGTGCGGTAGCAATCCAGATAAATTTCCTCCGCGCAGAGCTTCTGGCGGTCGATTGCCATGTTCGCGACATGATGGTGTAATGTACCATGGGATGCTTGAACGAATGGTTTTCGACTACGATCATGACCCGATCTGCTCATTGTCCCCATCAGTTCTTTTCACGAAGCCATCGCACGATTCACAGTAACATGACGCTATCTTGTGTGACGCACAACCTCCTAGCCAAGAGAGGCGTCGAAATATGATAAAAACGTGGCAGCGCAGTCTGGTCGCGGTCTGTGCATTTCTGGCGTTGTTCGGGGGGGTGGCCTATGCCCAAACTTCTGACATGCCCCCAGTGGATTTTTCTTATACGGGAAATCGGACCGCCGTTTGGATCGTTGCTCAACTTCACACGCTGTTTGGAGCGTTCGTTCTCGGGGCCCCGATCTTTATCGTCATTTCAGAATGGTTGGGGTATCGGAAGCAAGACCTTCGGTATGATCGTTTAGCCAAAGAAGTCACGAAGGTGACCGTCATCCTTTTTAGCATGACGGCCCTCACCGGTGGCCTGTTTATTTTCGTCCTCCTCGCAGCCTACCCACAGTTTACCACGTGGTTTATTAATCAATTTTATCTCGTGTTCGCGGTGTTCTATCCGTTCTTGTTCATCAGCGGAGCCATCGTGTTGTACATGTATTTCTATATGTGGGATGCGTGGAAGGGTGAAAAAAAAGGACGGCATATTGCCCTCGGCGTGCTCTTGAATCTGATCGGCATGACCCTGCTATTTGTGATCGACGGCCCGACGTCATTCATGAATACTCCAGTGAAGGCTGAAGGGCTCTCACCTCAAGACCTTCTTGCAACTGCAACGTTGTGGGACAAGATTGCCAACCAAACCTGGATGCCGCTGAATCTTCACCGGATCGACGGGAATGTGGCCTTCGGAGGGTTTGTGACGGGCCTGATCGGCGCCTATATGTATATGGGCGCAAAAAGTCAAGAAGAACGGGCGTACTACGATTGGATGGGTTTCTCAGGCAATCTAATCGCTGTAGGGGCGACGTTGTTTCAGCCGTTCACGGGATTACTGTTGGCCTACGAGATGTGCGATTACGATTTTTCGTTCTGCCCATACATGATGGGTGACCAGCTTTCGATGTTTTTCGAAATGCAGGGCGCGATGATCGGACTCATGTTCTTGGCCATTAACTATTACGTCTGGCTCAGCCTGAAACGCATTGAGGGGGTTGAAAAGGTCCGAATCACGATCCTGGCTCCCGTCGTGATGGTGGCCTTCCCCTTTGTGATGATGGTGGTGATGAACTACTACTGGATTCCCGATCCGATGTCGCTGGCGTTCCTCCTGCCGTTGGCTCTCTCGCCGTTCCTGGGCCGATTCATTCCGTTTACGGTGTCTGCGCGGACTGTGATTAAAATCGGTTTCTTAATGGTCCTCGTGGGCGATGCCATCTGGCTGACTCCCCACGGATTCGCCGCCACCGGCGCCAAGATGGCGGCTGAGGTAGAGCTGCCGGAGGCCTGGAACTTCCTGGGGACGATGCCGGCCAAGCTTTCCGCGATGTTTACGTTGGTGTTTGTCACGGTTGTGAACTATTTCTTGTATAATCGGGCCATCAAGCGGGGCACCATCCTCTGGGGAAAAATCGATTTCACCTCCCAGTTCGTACTGATCTTCCTCGCCTTCGTCTCCATCTGGACAATGGGTTTGATGGGCGCCGTCCGCTCGCTGGTGCGGAAGTACTTCCATACATACAATTTGATACCCGACTTCTCCGCCGAGTCGTTTACACCGACGCTCTCGTATTCAGCCTGGTGGATTACGGGGATTACCGTCATGTTTTTCACCGTGGTGAGCTTTGCCGTGATTGTGAGCCTTCGGCCTTCAGAATCGAAGGGGCACATCCCTGAAGGTAGTCCTGTTCCTGCCAGGGCCAAGTAATCGCGGGGCAGAATGTCTGCGAACGAATAAGAGTTTGCATGGGAAACATCATTAAGAAGCTGGTCATCGGTTTGGTGGTGGGTGGCGCGCTGTTCCTCCTCTCGAGGTGGCAGGAGTTTCCATTCGTCTTCCAGGTCGTGTTCTTCGGTCACGCGATGTTTGGGGCTGCCGTTTTCATGTTGCTGGACGCCCCGTCAGTCAGGACCATGGGCGCAGTGAAGTCCACGATTGCCATTGTGGTGTTCTACGTCGTGCTGTGCACGGTGTTCGTGGCCGGCGCTTCGATGTGGCCTCAGTTCGATCCTGAGGATGAAAAAGGGAAGATCGCCAAGCTATTGGCGCCCAAACGCGCTGCCACTGAACAAGGAAAGGCTGAGGAGTTGATCGCGAGAACGAAGGCGCTGGATGAGCAAGTCAAGGCCCTAGAGGTACGGCTCAGGACGCTGGGCGCAGATCAGTCGGTGGTAAAGCAGATGCCGGTCGGCGACGCTCCTCCGGTTGTGGCCAAGGCGCCAACTGGAGACTTTATGAAGATAGGTGAGGAGCAATGGCAACTGCACGAATGCTATAACTGCCACAAGCTGAAGGGGGAAGGTGGAAAGAAGCGCGGTCCGGAGTTGGACAACATCGGCTCCTACCTCACGGCTGCTGAGATTAAGCAGAAGATTTTCAATCCCAAGAGCTATATGGCGGAGGGATTCGAAAAGGAGTGGGAGAAGGGCAAGATGCCGGACAAGTTTAAGGATGTCATGGAGGATAGTGACGCCATGGCACTGGCCACCTGGTTGAGTACTTTCAAGAATACCTCCGTGAATACGCCAAAACCAATAAAGAAGCTCTAGCATGCAGCCTCAGCTGAAATCGAAAGTCCGTTGCACGGACCGAGAAGTCGGAGAGGTGTCCAAGGTTATCATGGACCCGCTGTCCTTTGAGGTCAGCCATCTCGTCGTGTCGATGAACGGTGAGGGGGAACGGCAAGTCCCGATGGGCGCCGTACTCACTGTCACGGACGATGTGGTGCAACTGCGGTCGTCCTCATCAGAAATCCTGTGCATGCCCCCCTTTACGCGTGAGGACTATGTCACGCTGCATGAGGTGGAAATCCCTGGCCTTGAAAGACACGTTCATGTGAACCCGGGCGAAGTTCTGGTTCCGTTTCCAGAGCTGGAGCGGAATGTCAAACGGCGGGCATTTTTTGCGAAGCTAACCTACGCCACAGGATTGTTTATCGGATTGCCGTTGGTGTTCCCCGTGCTGAAGTTTTTGATGAAGCCGATGTATGCGTCGCTCGACAACAGATGGCTGAAGATCGGCAACATTGGGAAGGTGAAGGCCGACGATGTCGGGGTCCAGTTCCAGTACAAGCGCAAAGTCAAGGAAGCGTATCTGCCTGAAGCGGAGATCGAGAAGAATGTATGGCTCGTTAAGGCGACATCCTCGGTGCTGGAGAAGGTGTATCAGGGGAAAGATCTGGAATTCAGGGATGCGGCAGGGAGACCTGTTTGGACGAATAAGAAGGACATACCCTACCTCGCATTTTCCGGTAAATGCCCCCACCTTGGCTGCGCATTTAAATGGCGAAAACACAAGGTGCTTGGACAGGTCTTTCTCTGTCCCTGCCACTTGAGTATCTACGATGCATCCGGCAAGGTGCTGGATGGCCCCGCCCCGCGTCCTCTCGACTTACTACCGATTCAAGTGTCCGCAAGCGGCGAGGTGCAGATCATCGATATGGAATTCAAAGCCGGGACGAAGTCTCAAACGCGGATCGTCTAGATGAGCGACACTCCTTCCTCTGGCGCACAGCCCACGGTTGCAGAAAAGGTCTTCACCTTTGTCGACGAACGAGTCGGGCTGAAGCTGCTTGCCGCCAAGATGCTCAATGAGGCCGTGCCCGGTGGCTCTCGGTGGGCGTATGTTTTTGGGTCAATTCTCTTGTTCATCTTCGGCATGCAGGCGGTCACCGGCGTGCTGTTGATGTTTTACTACGTGCCGACAGCCGATCACGCTTACGCCAGCACCCAATACATTCTTCATGACGTCGATTACGGGTGGTTTCTCTTGAGTTACCATTTCTGGGGCTCCTCAGCCATGGTCCTCTGCGTGTTTGCGCATATGTCTCAAGTCTTTCTATGGGGTGCGTATAAGAAGCCCCGTGAGCTCATCTGGCTGGTAGGGCTGCTGTTGTTTGCTATTGTGATGGGATTCGGCTTTACCGGCTATTTGCTTCCGTGGGATCAGCGAGCCTATTGGGCCACCACGGTCGGCGTCGAGATTGTGGATAAGATGCCGGTACTGGGCGATTTTTTAGCGCGCTTTCTTAAGGGTGGCGCGACTCCAGGACAGATGACCTTGAGTCGGTTCTTCGTCATTCATGTCATGGTGCTCCCCGCAGCGCTGATCGCATTGGCCGGATTGCATCTTTTCCTTTTCCGGTGTGCAGGCCCAGCTGGTCCATTCCGTGGTACACCGACGGAGCTGAAGGCAAAGACCGACTATTTTTTTCCGCGGCAGATCTGGAAGGATGTGGTCGGGATGGCAGTAGTCTTTGCCTGCATCAGCGCACTGGCCTTCTGGGAGCCGGTGGTCTTGCTGGATGAGGCGACACCTGACCCGGGTGATTACCACCCGGAACCGGAATGGTACTTTTTGTTCATATTTCAGCACTTGCGACTGAAGATGTTTTCCGGTGAGCTCGGACAGTTCCTCGGTTCGATAGGGTTGCCAGGCGCTCTCGGGATTATGCTGATATTGTTGCCTTTTTTCGACCGTGACTCAGAGCGGAACATTTTCAAACGCCCTCTTGCCCTGATCGGATGGGTCGTGCTTACGGCGTCGATCGTGCTGTTCACGGTGTCGGCCATTATCAATCGAGATTTTTTGGACTAGCAGGACGCTGAAGAAGCCCGCCAGCCTGCAGAGATCGTAAGACGTGAAAGGTGAAACGTGAGGCGTAACACGGAGATTGCCGGATCGTGTCCAAGCCGTAAGCTATCGGCCTCGCCTGCTCAAGAGATGCATCTCGCCGTTGACGCATTGCTTTTCACGAACGACAAGGGTGGGTGTTTCCCAGGGTGCCGTGTGCCGGCATGAACGATCGCATTTCTCCCACAAAACTCGGGTTCGGGATTCTCTGGCCTGCTTTTTGGACCGGCTTGCCGTTCAAGCTCGCGTTCGCCGTGTTGTTCCTGGCCTTTGGGATCATACAATTTGAAGATAGAATCGGACTTGCCTTCTTGATGCTCTTGGCGAGTCCGGTCACGGTGTTCGCGCTTCCGATCATTACATTGGGATTGGATTCCCACATCGGTGAAGGTCTCGGCATTCCATTACTGTTCTTTCTGGCCATTCCCATCGACATCTGGGCGCTTGGGATTGTGGGAGGAACATATTCTCTCGAACGGTTGCGGCGTGAACCTCCAAGCGGGTTAGGACTGAGTCTCTGGTGGAAGTGTGCCGTAATCGGCGCCATGTATATTCCGATCCTCTGGGTGGCTCAGAGTGCGATCACTGCAACCTCGATCTCTGCTGCCCAGTCGATACTTGAAGCGGACTATTTGAAAGGAGTTCCCGTGGCGGAGGGGATCAGTATTAAGCTGACCCTCTGGAGTACTGTGGCTACGGGGGCCTTATTATTGTTCTTCGTGATTGGCTTCTCGCTTGTGGGACGGGTGATCCGTGGCTCGATGGAGTCGGCCAGTCATGCGCCAGAGAATTATCAGGGGCTGATCACCCGGTGGGATCTGATGCGGGTGCCGGTGGATCAGACATGGATGTTGGCAGGACTGTCGGGTGCTGCCGTGGTGTTGTCCCTTCTGTTTGGGTTTTCTCTTCCGGTGTTTACCCCCCACCCGCACGATTGTTGCAAAAAGGAAGAAGTCGCGCTCGAACCCCCATTCAAACCTCTTGAGACCCTGCATAAAAACGAAAAAATGATCGCCCATCTTGCTGAGCAGGTCGAGTTGCTGGTAGAACAGAGGGCGAAAACCAAACTGGGAAAAGATCAAAGTAAGAAAAAAGGCAAGGCAGGCACAGTAGAAGTCGTGGAGGAGTCGGACATAACAGAGCCGGTTTCCCCTGCCGCCATGAACCAGTAACATGGGAGATGATGAGGTGAGGGCAATGCAACAAGATCAGGGTGGATGGATTCAGAGGCTTCTCCGTAGCAGCAGTGAGCACGGGGGGGCACTCTTGGGCCTAGTTATAGCAGCGGGTCTCCTCGGTCTTCCCTCACTGGTGTTTGGAGCAGACGTTGCACCGGCAGCTCCGACTGAGTATCGCGATATTCCCTACGTCGGCAGCCGCAACGTCATCTGGGTTATCGCGCAGCTCCATTTGCTGCTCGCGGGATTTGTACTGGGTGTGCCGATGTTTGCGTGGGTCTGCGAAGTCGTGGCTTGGAGGGGTGGCGAAAAGCGCTACGACAAACTCGCCAAGGAATTCACCAAGCTCCTGACATCCGCGTATTCCACAACCGCGCTCTTCGGCGGCATCTTATTGTTCCTGCTGATCGCGTTTTATCCCAAGCTGATGAACTATCTGACCGATATTTTCTTCCCGTCGTTTATTGTCTATTGCATCCTGTTCCTGGTCGAGACCGCGACGCTGTACCTCTACTGGTATGGCTGGGACGCAATGCAGTACGGCGGCAAGAAGACCTTTCATATTTTTCTCGGTTTCATGCTCAACTTCTTTGCGTTTTTTATCATGATCATACCGAACTCCTGGGCCACGTTCCAATCCAGTCCCGTTGTCATTGCCGAGGGGACGGATCTGGCACGCGCCTGGGCCGCGACATGGAATCCGACCTGGTGGCCGGTCAACATTCACCGGATCATTGCCAACGTGGTGCTGGGCGGTTATATCTGCGGCGCCTACGCCGGGATTCGCTATCTGTCTGCCAAAACCCCAGAAGAGCGCGACCACTACGACTGGATGGGCTATGTCGGGAATTTCATCGGGGTATTCGGTCTGTTGGCGCTCCCCTTTGCCGGCTACTGGCTCATGCGTGAAATTTACCAGTACAACCAGCAGATGGGCATCACGCTGATGGGCGGCTTCCTGTCGTGGCTGTTCATTCTACAAGCCATGCTCATCGGAGTGCTCTTTCTCGGGTCGAACTATTATTTCTGGCTCGGAATTACCTATCGCATCCCCGGGTCTGCGTTGAAGTACCGGAGGCCGATGTTAGCGATGTTGGTGGTGCTCCTACTGTGCTTGGCTGTCTGGATGACCCCCCATTCGCTCGTGGCGAGCTTGGAAGAAGCGGCAAAGATGGGAGGGAGCCACCATCCGCTTCTGGGAGTCCTCGGTGTCATGTCGGCAAAAATGACCGTATCCAACTTGATGATTCTTGTGACGTTCATGAGCTTCATCATGTATTGGCGGGCAGGCAAGCAGGATACAGCCGGTTGGGCGAAGATCGCCAAAGCGATCATGGGTGCCATCCTTGTCCTTGCGGGCATTGCGGTCATCATCCTTGGCGTATGGGGGTATTTCGTCCCAGCGATCATTCGCATCAATTATTTCTCGACATCGCAGGTATTGATCGTGATCGGGGTCATGTTGACCATTACCCCTCTGACGGCCTTGCTGCTCAAGAGCGCCAAGACCACGACGGAAATGGTCTGGGGCAAGATGCCTCCCCGTGCCGGCTACTCCCTGGTCCTCAACGCGGTCATGGTCATTCTCCTCATGACGCTGATGGGATACGCACGGTCGTCCTCCCGCGTTCATTGGCATGTCTATGGCGTAGTTCGCGATACGTCGCAATATGCATTTTCACCGGCACTCGGGTATGCATCCGGGATCATGGCCTTGTGCACGTTCTTTTTCTGTATGATTGTCGCGTTTATTTTCTGGGTGGCCACGATGGGTGATAAGGCAAAGGTAGCCACGACATCGCCGAGTAAAGGGGAATTGCCCCACGGTATGCCGGCGATGGCAGGCGCATCGAGTGCGCTCGATAAGCCGGAAGAGCGCAAGTTCTGAATTTTAAGTTATGAGTTTTGAGTGTAACTCAGCACTCAGCACTCAGAACTTCTAACTACCCGAAGGGTGATTATGAGTGAAGTAGCCAGACTGCAATTGATTTGTCTCTCAGTGGTAGGGTGCGGGATCCTCATCCTTCTCTTTATTAAGTCCGTGTTCCCGCGGGTCATCGGATTCCTCGCAATCGTGCTCGGTCTCTTCATGCTGACGGCGTTGGCGGTGCCACAAATGGCGTCGTTGCCGCCGGTTGAGGAAAAATTCGATATTGCCACGGTCAAAACGCCGACGGACCTGGCGGCGATCGGGCAGAAGATTTTCTTCAGTAAGGGCCAGTGTGCATTGTGCCACACGATCGGTCCCAGCGAGTCGGCTCGCTGCCCGGACTTGAAGGGGATCGGGGCCAAATTGTCCCGTGAGTTTCTCTATGAAAGTCTGACGCAGCCGCAGGCCTACATTTATCAGGACTATCGCCATGAAGGCCTGCCGAAGATGTATCCTGCCGAGATGCCCGCCATCAATAAGAACCCGATCGGGCTGTCCAGGAACGAGATTCTCTCGGTCATCGCATTCCTGCAGCAGATGAGCGGCGAACCGATTTCTATCAATCCATCTGAACTGGACGTGCCGGGACAGGCGCCTGCCGCTCCGGTGAAGGCAGCTCAGTCCGGTTCGATGGCCGTAGCGCAAGCGCACTGAGGAGGAACGTATGGGGCCGTTGATCAAGCTGATCCTGTTGAATGTCATCACCTATTTGATTTTGAAATTTGTGTTGCCCAATATCCCTGGATCGGCGCCGCTCCCGATGAGTTTGGTATTTCTGTATCTCTTGTTGACGACGGCAGGCTTTCTCATCCTTGCCACCGTGAGCGCGGAATCTAAAGAGGAGTTTTGGGGACCGATCCAACGTTTCTTGACGGGAGAGAAAATCGGTGGGCTGCAAGCATTACGGTACCTCGTACTGATTCTCTTCCCTTTGCTGGTCGGCTGGCAAACCTTTAACAGTACGGCGGTCAGTGATGCGCCTCCTGGCGAAAACAGGACCATTCATCCGGCCCGGCTAACTTTGCCGATCCCACGACGATCGCGATGCTCCAGGAAAGTTATCTCTTCTGGCGGATTAAGAAGGGCGGCGTCGGCCTTCCGATCGAAGGGATGCCTTGGAAATCTGCGATGCCTCGCTGGGAGCTTGAACTTCCCGACGAATGGATCTGGAAAATCATCATGGGTGAGTATGATGGCGCGCATCAATCACCTCGGACCTGGGAATAGTGGGGTAAGACGAAAGTGGTGACCTCCTCGATATGGGCAGTGGGACAATGCGGCAGTGAAGGTGCAGAGTTCCACCATCTGATGGAGTGAGTAGGGAGAGAGGACGGAACTATATGATACGCGGACTCAGTCGAATCGTGCCGAATATGGTCGGCGGTGTGTGTCTTGCCATGGGGTTCCTGATCGTACAGCTGGCTGCAGCTGAGGAAAAGGTCGCGGCCCCTGCTCCGACCGGCGAACCAACTGTGGCAAGCTCAGCGGTCAGCGCTCCGCTAGTGAAGGGTGCCTTGCCGGCAGATGATCCGACTGCGGCCCTGTGGAGCAGCGCGCCCCCGGCGACCTTCCCCATGTCGCCTCAAGTCCATTGGCCGACTAGAAATTTGGAAGCGACGGTTAAAGATATGATCGTGCGTGGCTTGCACGATGGGACGAACGTGGCGATTCTTTTGGAGTACGCCGATCCAACGGAAGACCCGGACGACGCAGCCGCGATTCAGTTCATGGTGGGCGATAAGAAGGCTCACTTTGCGCATGGCCAGCCGATGGCGCAGGTCGAAGGCGGTCCGGTCAATATTTGGTATTGGAAGAACAAAGACGGCAAAGGCGTCGACATGAACGCCAAGGGTTTCGGCACGCTAAAAATTCAGGAGCACCAGGATGTCAAAGCCAAAGGCGCCTACGCCAACGGCAGATGGAAAGTTGTTTTTACGCGCCCCCTCGACACCGGGCATCCTGAAGAAGATACACTGATTACAACAGCTGGCTTCATCAATATCGGCTTTGCTGCCTGGGACGGCAAGAAAGATCCAAGTAGCGGCGAGCTGAAGGAGAAGGGGTCTCAAAAGGCTGTCTCATCCTGGTGGTATTTCCGCGCAGAGGCACCACCGGATTATACCGGTTATTACTATGCGGCCATTGCCGTGGGCCTGGCTCTCGGATTTCAGTTCGTTCTGATCCGCAAGCTAAAGAAAGGGCAATCAGCATGAAGGCGGCTCGGCTATACGCAATGGGATTGGTCGGAGCAGTGGTTTGGGTCGGTGCCTTGATTGTCGTGGCAGGCTGTACCAGTGAGCAGGGCGCGAAGGGGCATGAACTCTATGGCCATTACTGTTCGCATTGTCACGGTGAGAGTGGAAAACAGAACGAAGGATTCAATTGGTCCTCGATGCCCGATCCGAAGCCCAAAGATCTCACGAACAAGTCAGAGATGAGCACGTTTAAAGACATAGATATCTTCAATACGATTTCACGCGACATGAAGGACACGAGTGAGGAAGGCGGAGATGAGATCGGTGATGACGACTTTGCCGTGCCGACCATGCCGACCTTCAAGTATACCCTCTCGGAAGAAGAGATTTGGGCCATTGTCGGGTATGTTCGCGGTCTCCATGGCGGAAAGATGGAGTTTAAAGTCGAGGAACGGAAGAAACAGCTGGAGACGGCGCTCCAAACTGCAAAGACTACGTTAGAGCAGACAACAAAGGCTTATGAGGCCGCGGAAAAGCAAGCCTCCGAGGAGGCGGAGAAGAAGAGTGAAGCGCTCAAGAAGGATGTAGAACCCGACGAATCTTCCTACGCCAATGAGTTAGCGGCTATGAGTAAGGCGAAAAAAGAACTCGATGTTGCACAGGCTGCCATGACGAATCTCGTGACCAGACCGGGAAAAGGTACGAGCGTTCCCAGGCCTGATCTTAAGATGAAGCCGGACCAGCTTGCGAAGACGGTGGCGTATGGCCAACGGCTCTATGAGAACAAGTATGGGTGCAATGGGTGTCATAGTATTGGTCCAGATGGCGGCAAGGTCGGGCCGGCGCTCGATCGGGCTGGGTTCAGATTGAATGGGACCTGGGTCTATCGGTGGTTGATAAACCCGCAGGCGATGAATGCAGAAACAAGAATGCCGGCGCTGGGACTGAGCGATGCCGATGCCAAAGCTGTGACGTTATACCTGACGACGTTGAAAGGGGAGAGTGCTGACGATGCAGCTGAGGCCCCAGTTGCAGATGCGCCTAAAGCTACAGACGAGAAGAAGCCTGCGGAGAAGAAACCAGCCGAGAAGAAACCGACGGAGAAGAAGAAGTAAGTTGAGCAGGCGAGAGGCGCCGCTGCTGCCACATGTATGCAACCTACTGTTATGCGAGCAGAAACCCCGCGATCATTCCAATGAAAACCGCAGCTCCTACCCATACATGTTGTTGAAACATATGGAAGGCGGTAGGAGCTGGTACCGCCTGTCTGAGTTGTAGAGCCTGTTTCAGACACCACATACCGATGGCAGCGAGTGCCGCATAGTAGATCCAGCCGATCTGGGCAAACCAACCTGCGAGTCCCAGTAGCAGCAGCATTGAAGAGAAAACCGCGCCCACTGCGATCCACGTCGACGAACCGAACAACAGCGCTGAGGATTTCACGCCGATTCGACGATCGTCTTCTCGATCCTGGAGCGCGTAGATCGTATCGTATCCGATCGCCCAGCAAATCGTTGCAGCAAATAGGCACCAAGCCGGAGCTTCGATATCTCCCCGCGAGGCGGTCCAGGCCATGATCGTTCCCCAGCCGAAGGCGATCCCCAGCATGGCTTGTGGGATATGAATGACACGTTTAGCCAACGGGTAGAGGCCGGCCAAGAGTACAGCAATGGGACTCAAGAGGATCGTCAATGGATCGAGGAACCACACGAGCATTCCCGCCAACAAGAGAAAGAAGCCGCAGACCAGCAGCGCATGTGTCACGCTGAGCTCGCCCGACGCGAGTGGCCGGACCCGTGTGCGCGTCACATGCCGATCGAACGATCGGTCCGCAAAATCGTTCATCACCACCCCCGCGCATCGCATCACAAAGGAACCGGCGACAAAGATGGCGAGCAAGCGAAGCGGGGGGATGCCTCGAGCTGCCAACGCCAAGGACCACAGAGTCGGGAACATGAGCAGCCAGGTTCCGGTCTGATTCTGAAGTCGAATGAGTCGGCTCACAGCCGACCAGGAGAGCCGAGGTGTCGATGCTGATTGCGGTGTCGGGATGAAAGGCTCAGTCATGCGGGTGAACTTAACCGAGGGGTGTGGGCCTGTCAACGACGGGCCTCGCAGACTGGTTGTTCTTGTTTGTTTGGTCTGTCTGGTTTTTGGTTGAATGAAACGAACCAGATCAAGCAAATCAACCAGATAAACAAAACAAACCAGATCAACCAAACAAACAGGGCTCGTCGTCGAGTTGTGCTCGTTCGGTGTTTTTCTGTATAAGAATGATTGTGCAAGGTATCGATTCACAACGACCGTCCTTCCCGTTCCGCGTGGCCTCATGGGTTGTTGCTGGGCTCTGTGCGGCAACGCTGACACACTGCTCGTTCTTCTCGAGTCGAGACGGTGCATACACCGGCTACTATCTCCCCCTCACCGTCCATCTACGATCCGATCCAACTATTGCCGGGGCGCAGCTCGCCTATCAGGACGCCTGCGGTCAAGCGCAATCTTTTCCGATCGCTGCCCCGCTGCAAGAATTGCTGAAGCGGAAAACAGGACGCGTGTTTGAAAAAGTTTTGACAGGGGAACCAGCATCGATATCTGAAGCACATGGCTCGGTCGATACGGCATTGGGCTTGTCTCAGGTGGATCTGGCTATTCCTCGCAAGGTGAACAAGCGGTATCCAGTCACGATCACCTTGGGGTTGGATTTTGCCTACAGGGCTCTTGATGGAGCGGTCCTGTACAGTAAGAAGATTCAGAGCGTCGGACGTGGAGAGGTTGAGGTGACGGACGTATCGTGTGAGGTAAAGGGGCTCGAAGCGATTGCCTATGAGGCGATGGATCTCGTGACAGACGGGATGGCACTGCAACTCGGGACGTCGAGCAACATTCAGGCGGCTGCTCACGCGCGCAAGGCCGACGGATCTCAGGCCGTCTCATTGCCGTCGTCGGCAGCCGCACCCGTGTCGACTCCCGTTGATCAGCCTTCGACGGTGATATTCCGGGCCATCGTTCGTCACGAAAACCACGATCAAGTATTCCACAGTGGTGAAGCTGTCGCAATCGAAATTGAAGTCAAAAATGAAGGGCCTGGAATCGCACGAGCTGTCGAATTGTTGGTGGCTGCCACGCCAATCTTGACCAAACAGATTCCCGGCGTGGTTTCTATCGGCGACTTACAGCCTGGCGAAGTAAAACATGTGACATTGGACGGAAAGGTCGGCACGATTCACGCCGCTGCGCAGGAGGAGTTGACGCTGATCTTGCGTGCCAAGTCTCCCTTGGTCCAGCTCCCGTCTGCCAAGAGGTTTCTGGTGGTGATGAAACCTGCGTCAACGGCGGAAGCCGCGCCGCCGCCGGTCGATGTCGATCGTCTTCCAAAACGGCCCAGTCTGCTCAAACAGCCGAAGGCCATCGGCATTGTCGTCGGGGTGGGACAGTTTCGGGAGAGCGGTATTCCCAGCGTCAAATTCGCCGCACAAGATGCGGAAGCGATGGCCTCCTATCTCAAGTCGATCGGAGGGATTCCGCCTGAGCGAGTACGTATTCTGCTGGACTCCCATGCCCTCAAGCACGATCTGGCCGAGGTCTTGGAAGAATGGTTGCCCCAACAGGTGGACTCCACCACCGTGGTCTATATCTCGGTCACAGGGCGGGGGATAGTTGAGCCGACCACCGGCGCCGTATCAATGATACCATTCGACGGGATGGCCACGTCCCGTGTACGCCTCTATTCGCTTCGCCGACTGCAGGAATCCTTGGCAGCGTTACCGATTCAGCGAGCCGTTGTCATGCTCGACCTTTCCCTTGAACCGGTGCCGGGCACAGAGGCCAAGGGCACGATCGCACCGTTGTGGGAGCAGGCGGGGAGTGGCCAAGAGAAAATCATGTGGATGATCGGGAACCGGGCCGTGCAGGACACTCATACGTATGACCCTGGAAGGCATGGGTTATTTACCTATCAATTACTCAGAGGCTTGGGCGGCGCCGCAGATCTCGACAAGAATGGCACCATTCTTACCGGCGAACTGTGCGCCTATACTAAGGGGCAAGTGTCCAAGATGGCTCGTGAGCAGCATGGAAACGAACAGGAACCCCTCTGCCTCCCAGGGCCTGGCCAGGGATCCATAGTCCGGCTGCAGCCTGTCGCCAGGTTTAAGTAGCGGCCATGGTCGCGGTGGTTGGT
>SWDP01000007.1:0-209 GCA_005116885.1 Nitrospira sp. | reverse complement strand
AGCAATGAAGCCTGGAGGCTGTTGGTCTCTGTTATCCGTGATGGGGCGAAAAACCCCTTGAGGCTGAGAAAAAACCCGTGTAAGTTGTGTCGTTTCGCGTGAGAGCCGGCGTAGCTCAGTTGGTAGAGCAGCGGTTTCGTAAACCGCAGGTCGTCCGTTCAATCCGGATCGCCGGCTCCATTGTGTTCGCGCATTCTGATAGGGCTCCC
>SWDP01000006.1:165190-168678 GCA_005116885.1 Nitrospira sp. | reverse complement strand
TTAGTACGGGATCACGTGCAAGCAGTCCTTGCTCTCGTTGTTCCAGACCACATCGCACAGGTTCGACATGCGCGCCACAATCTGTGCCGCCACGCCGCCCGTCCCGCCGAATAACCCGCACCAGCCCAAGGTCACAAAGCCCCAGTGCAACGGGGCGGCGAAGAGTTCATCGACAAACCAGAAGGCATGGCCCCACTCATTGAGGCCCACGTTCGGGAGAATCATCATCGGGCCCACAATCGCCCCCACCAACGGGAACGACACCGCCTTGCTGAACTGCGGCAACCGGGTCATCGCATACAGATAGCTCGCCACACCACACGTGATGTACAACGGGAACGTGAAGTAGAACGCAATGATATGGCTGGCGGTGAAGCTTGTATCGCGGATGATCACCTGATGCCACGACGCATCCTGCTCCAGGGTGTAGCTCCCTGCCCAGTAGACGCCGAACACGTACACCGCGAGCCACCCCATGAAGTAAAAATACCGCTTAAGTTCCGTCTTGGGATCCACGTTAGCCACGTTGCGATCTCGCGTTTGCCAAATCCACCCGATGCAACTCGCCGAAAAGATGATGTTGGAAATCACGTTAAACCGCCAGAGCCCCATCCAGACGGTCTCGAACTCCGGCGTCATGGAGTCCAAGCCGTGGGAATACCCAAAGACACGCTGAAAGCAGACTTCGGCGCCTACCGCCCCCAACATTGCAAACCAGCCGACCTTGAGGGGCCTGGAATCGTACCAGAGCGACATATCGTTCTCGTACAATTTGAATTTGAGATACTCCGGTGTGAGGGTTTTCGTGATGAGCTCCTGCGCCTGTGACTGGCCCTTGGCGCGGATACGCAGGCTCTCACTTTCGCCCTCGGCGCGAATCTGCAAGGCATCTCCCTCGCCCTTCGCTTGAATCCTGGCGATCTCAGCATTGCGTTGCGCAATCAGCACCTCAAATTCCTTTTGCTCCTTCTCCTGTTCCTTCGCTTGCTTCTGTTCGATGGATTTCAAGACCATCTGGGGAAATTCGATTTCGGACAAGGCCACACTGTAGACATCCAAATGTCGGCCCTTGAGCGACTCGACCATCACCGCTTCGATCTTGTTGCCGATTTCGCTGCTCCGTTCAGGAAGCGTGACCATGGTGTATTGAGCGACGACACCGCGCACCGCCGACAAGAACTGCGGCCTTACAAGCTGCGCGTACCAGTTGTGCCCCACCTCCTGAGCGAGAAAATAGATTTCTTCCCCAACCGGGCGCATCGTGATGGCCGCATGCAGCGTGACCGACAGATCGTCGGCAGTCAGCGCGTCCACCTTTTCTGTAAAGCTCTGATACCGGACATCGTACTCAAACACATTGTTCCACGGCGCATGCGAATAAAACCCTTCTTTCAGCGACTCCTTTCCCAGCCCCGCCGTGAGCGGGTTCCAGCGCAGCCCTCGCTTCCCTTGGTCGACGGTCGTTCCACAGCCGTACATCACCAACAGAATCGGAATCACCAGCATGATCGCACGAGCACGAGTTGAAGGCTTCATAGGTCCTCCTGTTGTAATGGTCGGCACTCTTCTCCCTATTTCCACAACCTCTTTGCCAGTCAACGGCGCCGCTGCCGTCCCGTTTTTGCAGCCTCTTCATAGGCCTCAGCCCGACGTTCTAAGTCCTGAGCCGCTACGGCATAGTACCGCGAGAGCTGCTGGGCTCCACTGACCCAGTCGGACTGAGGGCCGAAGAGCTGCTCATACCGGACAGCACTCTGGGCTATCGCGGCAGCCTTCTCATTGAGGACCATCGCCTCGGCTCGATAGTAACCGGTTATAGCCTGCTGATCTTGCGATGGACCGAACGAGGCCGTATCAACCGTCTGAACAGGCTGGGCGCAACCGGCAGCGGCGAACGAGCCGAGCAGGATCAGAACACTCCATCCAACGTGGTGCGTAACTGTCGCACGCAGTAGATCGTTCATCGCATCCTCCCTGTGCAGTTCAACGCATGGCGTCGACCATGGGAACGACCGATGACGGCATCGGCCAGGCGCCGAGACAAACCGGTTCGAGAGTGGAGGGATGGTCACCTTTGACATGCTGAGACCAACCACGACTGCTCAACGGAGGTCTTGGCTGCCTCTGAAAAATTCGATGATCGCCTTATTGCTTCCGGGCCATGTGGTATGCGACCCCGTACCTTCGCAATACCGTGTGACGACGTTGTTCTTACAGCTCTTATACGTTACACAACCGTCGCCATCTTTAACAGGGGGGGTGGCTTCGCAGCCGTTACAGGCCGCCCACCACTGTATCGCCTCTTTCCCATACCCTGGAAACAGCCTATCCTGGCTGCTGTGCATGAGCATCACGGAAAGCGGGTCAGGACATTGATAGGCCTTTAAGTCCTCGCCTCTGATACCCATGGCACTGGGAGCGATCGCGGCGGGAATATGTTTGGTGCCATTGAGAAACGCGATGGCCATGGCCGTAGTCCCGCCATCAGAATGGCCCGTGAGAAAAATCCGTTTGTGATCGATACACCATTTCTTCTCAATCAGCCCTGGTATTTCAGCGAGCTTTTCAATCGTGTCAGGACTCATCGCACGATGATCGGCATAGGCCACAATAAAACCTGCCGCCGTGGCCTCTTGCGTGAGATACATATATTCTTCCGACTCATATCGATTCCCCCCCCCTGGGGGGTAAACCATGAGTAATGGATGGGCAATGGTTGCAATGTAGTTGACCGGCGTTTTCACCATATATCGAATACCGGCTGGTGTCTGCTCGTCATTGCTGGCCCCGGCACTCCCGGGTTTTGTTCCTGGATCGCAGCGTGGTGAATCTTTGTCGAATCCATACACAGCCTCGCTAAGCATTTTGCCGTGATTAATGGCTTCCGTATTCTTCTTCCCAGTAAATTGAATCGCACCCACACCAAATAATCCAATCATCAATAGGCCTATCGCTACAGCAACGATCGTTGTTCGCGTGAGCTTTTTTTGCCCGAAGCATACCCACTCCGGCTTGACTATCCCGACCACGAGGAGGGCGACCGACAAAACTGTCAGCACCCTGAAGATCATGAAGAGCGACTCGTTCATCGACTTTACCTCGTATCGTTCACTGCGAGAGGATTAGGGGAAGGCCTGAAACTCTTCTGTCTAGGCATGGGTCTACAATGGCCGAGAAATGAGAATGTACCAAAAATTTCAGACTCGTTCACGACCGAAACGACACGGGCGGCCTCCTAGAGTAGGAGGTCGCCCGTGGATGGCACTGAGGACCGCCGTCGGTCGCTCTATTGTCAGCCCATCAACACCAACAGCCCGACTTAGTACGGGATCACGTGCAAGCAGTCCTTGCTCTCGTTGTTCCACACCACATCGCACAGGTTCGACATGCGCGCCACGATCTGCGCCGCCACGCCGCCCGTGCCCCCGAACAACCCGCACCAGCCCAAGGTCACGAAGCCCCAGTGCAACGGCGCCGCAAAGAGTTCA
>SWDP01000006.1:163971-165090 GCA_005116885.1 Nitrospira sp. | reverse complement strand
TCGGCGGAGCGAGATGCTCAATCGGCAATCCTCTGTTGAAGACTTGCGAAGGGCGTAGGCTTCGCGCAATGATGGGACGAGAGAGTTCGCCGGCAAGACGACGACCAGCCGGGCATCCCTTTTTAGCGGTCATGATGAAACCGGCCCCTATTTCAGGAGAGCACATATGAAAACCAACCATCACACAGAAACCGATCCCCGATCAGGCACGCTCGAGGACCTCTCCTCTACCGTTGAAGACCGTACACAGGCCGCAGCATTGCTCGCCGGAGAAAATCGCCTGCTCGAGATGCTCGCCACCGGATCTACGCTCTCAGAAATCCTCGAAGCGTTATGCCGACTCATCGAAAATATTGCGAGCGGATCCCTCTGTGGAATTGTGCTGGTCGATCCAATCAGCAATCGACTGAAGCACGGTGCAGCGCCCAGTCTTCCCCTCAGCTACAACGAGTCGATCCATGGCAGACCCGTGAATCTCTATTCAGGTCCATGCGCGATGGCGGCATTTCTCAAAGAACAAGTGATAGCGGCAGATGTCGCGTCGGACACACGATGGGACACATATGAATGGCGCACGCTGGCCATGGCACATGGACTGCGGGCTTGTTGGTCCACTCCGATACGGTCATCCGATGAAACAGTATTGGGCACCTTCGCGATATACTCGCGCGAACCTGGCAGCCCTAGTGCGTACCATCAACACCTCATCGGACAAATCACGCATCTGGCGACGGTAGCGATTGAGCATAAGCATAGGGAAGAAAAGCTCCGCCAAGATGAACAGGAGCTGCGACGCATCACCGACGCGATCGCTCAACTCATTTGCGTTCTGGGGCCCGATGGGAACACTCTCTATGCGAATCGATTTGTGCTCGAGTACAGCGGTCTGAGCTTGGAAGATGTCATGGCGGATGACTTTCGCGCACGTTTTTTTCACTCTGATGATATCGAGGGGTCACAGAGCGAGCGCCAGCATGCGCTCGAA
This sequence comes from Nitrospira sp., assembly GCA_005116885.1. GTDB lineage: Bacteria > Nitrospirota > Nitrospiria > Nitrospirales > Nitrospiraceae > Palsa-1315. Next base: position 164,105 of record SWDP01000006.1, on the reverse strand, counting down.
CGCGAAGCCCCATTTGAATTGGAGCTGCGTGCTCGCCGTAAGGATGGGCACTATCGGTGGCTTCTGATCCGCTATAACCCCTTGCGGGACGAAGACGGACGGATCATTCGCTGGTACGCGACAGGAACCGACAT
>SWDP01000006.1:163536-163961 GCA_005116885.1 Nitrospira sp. | reverse complement strand
AAGAAAGAACTCAAAAAGAAAACTTGGCGTTGCGCGAAGAGATCGATCAGTCTTCGATGTTTGAGGAAATCGTCGGCTCGTCGGACGTCATCCGCAGCATTTTAACGCAAGTCGCCAAAGTCGCGCCGTCGGATTCCACCGTACTCGTGCTGGGTGAGACCGGGACGGGCAAGGAGCTGATCGCACGGGCAATCCATTGTTCCAGCGCACGCAAACAGGGGCCCTTTATCGCGGCGAACTGCGCCGGGTTTACAGACTCTCTCCTCGGCAGCCAACTCTTCGGCCATAAGCGTGGCGCCTTTACCGGAGCGGTCGGCGACCAAGCGGGGCTCTTCGAGTCGGCTGATGGAGGCACGGTGTTTCTCGATGAGATCGGCGACATCCCCCTCAACGTCCAAACAAGCCTTTTGCGAGTCTTGCAAGAA
>SWDP01000006.1:123834-163436 GCA_005116885.1 Nitrospira sp. | reverse complement strand
ATCCAGATCCCCCCGTTACGCGAACGGATAGACGACATCCCGTTACTCGTCACCTACCTGATTGAACGCTATGCGAAGAAGGCCGGGAAAAAAATCAAGAATATACAGAAAGAGACCTTGGAGCTGTTTCAGGACTACGACTGGCCCGGCAACATTCGCGAACTCCAGAATGTCATCCAGCGAGCGATCGTGCTGTGCGAGAGCGAAACATTTTCTGTCGACGAGACCTGGTTGAAACGGGAAAAGCACCGGCTGTCGGGGTCGGTGATTCCTCTAGGCGCCACGCTAGCCGAGCATGAAAAGGACATCATTGAAGCGGCGTTGGCGGATTGTGCGGGCCAGGTCAGCGGCCCTACCGGCGCCGCGGCCAAGCTCGGTCTCCCGAGGCAGACGCTTGAATCAAAAATCACGGCCCTGGGAATTAACAAGCATCGCTTCAAGGCTCGACAAGCCGACTACGCACGGTAAAAAGACCAAAAGTTGTTTGGGCGCCACCCGCGAGAGCCGGTCTCTCGCGAATCATTGCTTTTGTTTTAGATTACTCTTCTGACCCCGCACCCACTCACCGTCCTCCACTCAATCCGACAGAGAATCGAAGCTTCACCGGATACTGCTGCCTCTTTTGCCGATCATTCAGCAAATGCTGAAATTTCGGTAGTCGAAACCAGACCAGGTGTCACTCTATCAAAGGCTTACATCTGGTCTCTTCATTGCATTATTTCTCATCCGGTCGCAGGAATCGCACATGATAATAAGAATTGAAAGAGAAAACCACACCCTCAAGACGATGATTGAATGAGCAGTCGACTACAATCAAAACACCTGGAGGCGCGAGAAATCGCCCCGTGGACCGAAGGTGAGCAAACGTGGCGACGCCTCGCGGTGCTATTCACAAAGACCGTCGCGAACCACAATACCGATCAGGCCTTCTGCTGCGACGACGCACACATGCAGCGGCGTAGGGACTATTCACCTGACGTAACGAAGAAACCGCCGGTCGCACACCACACGCACGAGCACAAAACATTCGACGGTTGTCGCATTTCCGATAAGACAGTTCGTGCACCTTCACGAAGGCAGAAGCGTCGCAACCCAGGGTTTCGCACCAATTACGATCGACTTGGCTGCCGTCACGGTCGATCGAATATAATTGCCGGCACACAATTTGAGAGAAGGAGAACAACATGGATACAAGCCTAAAAAGTACCGCTCTGATAACGGGCGCTTCTTCTGGGATCGGCGCGATCTATGCCGATCGACTGGCCAGTCGCGGGCATGATCTGATCCTCGTCGCCCGCAATCGAGAACGACTCGACTCGCTGGCGGCACGAATCACCAATGACACTGGCCGTTCCGTCGAGGTTATCGTTGCCGACTTGAACAACAGGGCGGATCTCGCTCGAGTCGAACAGGTGCTGCGCACTGATGCCACAATCACCGTCCTGGTCAACAACGCGGGCATCGCCATGTTTGGCGACCTGGCCAATGCCGATCCCGATCGTCTCGAGAGCATGATTCAGCTCAACGTGCTGGCGCCGACATTGCTGGCGCTAGCGGCGATTCCAGGATTTGTCGTGCGCGGCAGTGGCACCCTCATCAACATCAGCTCGGTCCTGGCACTCGCGCCGGAGTGGTTCAACGGCAGCTATAGCGGCACCAAAGCCTATCTGCTCAATCTGAGCTTGAGGTTGCAACAGGAAGTCGCGAGCAAGGGCGTTCGCGTGCAGGTGGTGCTGCCGGGTGCGACCCGGACGGCGATTTGGGAAAAGGCCGGGATAGACATCGCGACCTTGCCGCCAAGCATGCTGATGGACGTGGACAAAATGGTAGACGCTGCGCTCGTCGGACTCGACCGCGGCGAGAGCGTAACCATTCCTTCGCTGCCAGAGATCGCCGACTGGGAGGCATATGAGGCGGCGCGGCAGAACATGATACCGAAGCTGTCACTCCATTCTCCTGCAGTGCGCTACAGCATTACTGCCACTTAGGTTACGCCTACTCGCAGTGTCAATTGCAAATCAGTGCTTTAGCTTCAACAGATTGGCGAGGCGATCTGAAAAGCCGTAAAAGGACGGTAGGCGTCGCGCTAGCCGAGCATGAAAATGACATCATTGAAGCGGCGTTGGCGGATTGCGGAGGCCGGGTCAGCGGCCCTACCGGCACCGCGGCCAAGCTCGGACTCCCGAGGCAGACACTTGAATCAAAAATCACGGCCCTGGGAATTAACAAACATCAGTTTAAGACTCGACAAACCGACTACGCACGGTAAAAATGCCAAAAGTTGTTTGGGCGCCACCCGCGAGAACCGGCCTCTCGCGGATCATTGCTTTTGTTTTAGACGACTCCTCTGAGCCAGCACCCGCTCACTATCCTCCACGCAATCCGACCGAGAATTGAAATTTCACCGAATACTCCTGCCTCTTTTGCCGATCATTCAGCAAATGCTGAAACTTCGGCAGAAGTATCCACGCCAAACACAAACATTTCAATGGTTTATAGCTGGCCTCTTCATTGCAATATTTTTATGTAGTCCAGGTTGCAGAGGTCACAGATGACAATAAAATTTGAAAAAGAAACCCGCCGTCTCAAGACGATGATTTGTCTAAGCGGTCGGTTGCAAGCGAAGCATCTGGATGAATTGAAGGCGCAAATGGAAGGCGCTCGGTCGCGGATTGCGCTGGACCTCAACGGAGTGACGCTCGTGGATGTCGAGATCATTCGATTTCTGAACGCCTGTGAAGAAAGCGGTGTCGAGCTCCTCAATTGCTGGCCGTACATACGGGAGTGGATGATCCGTGAGAAAGGCAGGGAAGGATAAGGCGGTGCAGTTCTGATAACCAAATCGACCCACACACAAGAGGAGGGAATTCCAATGTCAAATACTACTGTGCAAAAAAACGATCACACCATGAAGGGCGTCATTTTCATTATTCTTGGTGGTGTGCTTGTGATGTGCCTGGCACTGGCAACGGGCCTCCTCAGGCCCTAATGCCGAATGCTAATGCCATCTATAGTTTTTCAACAAGGAGTTCCCACCATGAAGGGGGTCATTTTCATCATTCTTGGTGCCGTGATTTTGATATGTCTGGTGCTTGCAACTGGTTACTTCAAAGGCTGAGAAGGGAATCCTCAGCGTGGGCGGATGCCCAGATGTCCAGATTGCGTATCAAGATTCTGTCGCCTTAGGACGTCAGCAAGAAGCCCAAAGGGAACACGGCAAACAGGGGCGTGAGTGCAACAGCCCCAATCCTTCGATCCACCTTAGGGTCGTGACAGAGAAAGGAACAACTCGCGATGCCAGTGAATAAAAAAATCTCCTTTTCAGTCCTGTGTGCCTTTCTCACGATCGGGGCCGTCCTGTTCGTGCACAATTTCATCACGCCCATGCAGATGCTTGAAGAGCTTCCGTATAGCGAATTCAAGACGCTCCTGGCGGCCGGCAACGTGGCGGAAGTCACGGTCACTCGTACGCTCACTAACCAGAGAGTGACCGGGAAGCTGAAGTCGGAAGGAGTATCCAAAGACCAGAAGTTGTTTACGGCCATTCGGGTTGAAGATCCCGATCTGGTCAAGGAGCTCAACGCACATAACGTCACGTTTAGTGGCGTGATTGAAAGTACCTTCTTGCGCGATCTCCTCTCCTGGGTCGTTCCTGCGCTGGTCTTCGTCGGCATTTGGTTCTTTGTCATGAAGCGGTTCGGACAGGGCCAAAGCGGGTTCATGACAGTGGGGCAGTCGAAGGCGAAGATTTATGCCGAGAAGGACACGAAGGTGACGTTCGCGGATGTGGCCGGCGTGGACGAGGCGAAGGAAGAACTGCGCGAGGTGATCGACTTTCTCAAGACACCGGAAAAATTTACGCGTCTCGGAGGAAAGATTCCCAAAGGCATCTTACTCGTTGGCCCACCTGGAACCGGCAAGACACTCCTGGCACGCGCCGTGGCCGGAGAGGCCGGTGTCACCTTTTTCAGCATCAGCGGGTCCGAATTCGTGGAAATGTTTGTGGGGGTCGGGGCAGCTCGCGTGAGGGACTTGTTCGAGCAGGCAAAGGTCAAAGCGCCCTGTATTATCTTTATCGACGAACTGGATGCGATCGGAAAAGCCCGCGGGATGGGACCCATGGCGCATGAGGAGCGTGAGCAGACCCTGAATCAGTTGCTGGTCGAGATGGACGGCTTCGATCCCCGCATCGGCGTCATTCTGATGGCGGCGACCAATCGGCCTGAGATCCTGGATCCCGCACTGTTGCGGGCCGGCCGGTTCGATCGCCAAGTGCTGGTCGATCGTGCAGACAAGATCGGCCGCCTGGCCATCTTGCACGTTCATGCGAAGCGGGTGGCGCTGGGTCCCGACGCAGGTCTTGAGGTGATCGCCGGGATGACCCCCGGGTTCTCCGGCGCCGACCTCGCGAATATCATCAACGAAGCGACACTGTTGACCGTGCGTCGGAATAAAGAGCAGGTGGGTCACTCGGAATTGCAAGAAGCGGTAGAGCGGGTCGTGGCGGGGTTGGAAAAGAAGAACCGGGTGCTCAACAAGACGGAGAGGGAACGAGTCGCCCATCATGAAGTGGGTCACGCCTTGGTGGCGTTGTCATTCCCAGGCGCAGACCCGATACAGAAAATCTCCATCATCCCCAGAGGGATTGCCGCGTTGGGCTATACCCTTCAACTCCCGACGGAGGATCGCTTTCTGATGGCCAAGACGGAGCTGGAGAACAAGATTGCCGTCTTACTCGGAGGGCGAAATGCGGAAGAATTGATCTTCGGCGAGGCCTCCACGGGCGCACAGAACGACCTGGTCAGGGCGACGGACATTGCCAAGAGCATGGTCAAATCCTACGGGATGAGCGAGAAGCTGGGTGCCGTGACCCTGGATCGTGAACGCCAGCCTCTTATCATGCAGATTCAGGCGACTCAGGAGAAAGGCGACTACTCGGAGGAGACCGCCCGCGAGATCGACTGTGAAGTGCGCCGGATCATCGACGAGCAATACGATCGCGTGAGATGGCTCTTAGCTGAAAAGAAGCGTGCACTCGTAGAAGGAGCAAAAGTCCTGCTCGAACGCGAGGTGATCAGCGGCAGTGAGCTTAAAGCCATCATGGACAATCACTGAGATGCAAACTCACATATGCAGATGCTCGAAATTCTAGCAGGAAGAACAGCGGGAACGCTGCGAAGTAGCAGACGCACAATCCCTTCAAGGAAGGAGGTCTGTGATGAGGTGCGCACGCTGTGGAGGATTGATGGTGATCGAGGAGTTTAAAGATTATGGGCTCGAATCCTGTGGCAACGGATTTTGGGGGCGGCGTTGTCTCAACTGTGGCGCGATTGTCGATCTCGTGATTGCGGCGCATCAGTGCGTCACGTTGCGCACAACAGCATGTAACTCGATAGTGATACCCGTGGGTAGCTCCCTTCCCCTTAACCGGATCGAGCAGCGGATCACCTCGAGGTTCTAAACAGGAGGGTCCGGCATATGAATAGGCACATGACGCGAGTAAGTTTGATGGCGCTCCTACTTGTTGCCGCACTGTACCCCGGCACAGCCGCGGCACATGAAGGAGCGGATCTGGAAGTCGATCCTTGCGTGCGCTGGGTCGGTGAGAGCGCGGTGCATTTCAGTTCCTACCAGCCGCAATACGAGCTCAAAGCTCAATACTGCACGGACATTCCCAAGACAGGCGAAACCTTCCTGGTTGTGGACCTCGTGGATCCGGCATTGCGCAACGTGCCGGTGGGTCTGCGGATCGTGAAGGGGAGCGGGAGTAATGAGGCAGAAGCTCAGACGGTAGCAGACTGGCGTCCGAGTCACCATCCGACTGGAGTCGTGAGTGGCGAGACCACGCTGGAAGAAGGCCTGTATCGGGTCATCATTACGGCGGAGGGACAGAAGCCATTGCGCTACCAGTATCTCTTGCGAGTCCAGATGACCGATTATCAGAAGTTGGTGAATTCCGTAGTGGTTCCACTGCTCGGCGTGCTGCTCATGGCCTGGCTCGGGTACAAGCTCGTACGGTCGAAGTGGCTGCGGAATCGGTGGGCAGGCATCCGTTCGTAGGAAACCAGACGTTCCGATCCACCAGATAGTCCACAATTCCAGAGGGAGGGCCCTGACAATGTCTGTACAATTTCTCAAATCTGCAGGTCTAAGCGTCATGACATCGCACACCGACAGGCCTCCGAAAAAAATGCGCAGGATTCCCTGGTATGTCTATTTCCTCGGATCATCCATCTATACCGCTCTTGGAGGGTGGCTCGCCGTAGAATCGTCTCTTCTGGCGATTATTTGCCTCATCAGTGCGCCGATTGGGTTTTTCTATGCCTGGGAAGCCTGGAAAAAAGAGAAACGAGGCAAGGGGTAACGTCTCACCCCTATGCGACAGCGAGCCCGACTATGGCGCGATGGACACAATCCACGCTTCGCATATGCCCGGTTGCTGAGCTGGAATCTCTAGAGAGCACTGGATCGAAGCAAAACGGCTAAATGGCTGACTGCTACGATCAGACAGGGAAGTCATGAATGAGGAGGAGGTCTGATGGCATCATTGATGGATACACTTGTCGACCGTCGGACAAACAACGATGCGGGTCTTCTATCGTTCTCCGCTCCGACCTATATGCAGGCTCGCCGTTTCTTCGGCAGCTTGGTACGCGCCATGTATCGACTCGAGGTGATCGGGGCCGATCGCCTCCCCGTCACCGGGCCTATGGTCATCGCACCGAATCATGACTCGGTGCTCGACGGGATCGTCCTAGGAGCAGCGATTTCGCGGGAACTGCGTTTCCTCGGAAAGGCGGAACTCTGGCAATCCCGACTGCTTGGGTGGGTGCTTGACGGGCTTGGTGCAATTGGGATTAAGCGTGGCTGCGGCGACCATCTCGCTCTTGCCCGGATGCGACATGCGCTCGAAGCAGGACAGGCAGTCGCAATTTTCCCGCAAGGCGCCATCTACGGCGACCGTGTGTGGCACCGGGGCGCCGCGCGCCTGGCGCTCGTGACGGGCGCGCCACTTGTGCCGGTCCGCCTCATCGGCACAGCACGAGCCCTCTCGCGGGACAGAATCGGCTTCCCGCGGTTGCGTTGATCTTCCACTGCGCGCGTCCAACGAGGGGAGTCCGCGACCGCGCGTTGCGCGGGCACAGAAGATCATCAGTCTCCATCCCCTCCTCTGTTCCGCGAGCAAGGAAGACATCTGGCCGCTGCCGTTTTTTTTAACCATCACGAACAGACCGTAATGAAGACTCGCGGTAGAGCAGACAGTCCTCGCTTCTTTCACTCGGATCCTGTCTGTTCGTATCCGCTCTCGCTCATCCTCGCGCGCCGTGCCTATGATCTCTCAAGACTTTCCCTGAATGACCGATAGCACCCTCGTCCCTTCACAGGATCAATCCCACACGAGGGCTCCATGCTCCGCTGGTTACCATCGACACAGACATTGGCCTGCCTCATGACATGCTTGCTGTTGATCTCTCTCATTGAAGGACAAGGGTACGGCGCTTCACGAGAACAATTGATTCCCATCCTGGGTGTGACGACCGGCCAGAACCAGATCGGCATTGTCTCCTATGTGAGGATTTCGTTCGAGGAGCGGCAAGACCAGGGAGGTCTGATGCTGCACTTCAACACGGCACCCGGCCGATTTTCGCGGATGGCTCAGACTTCGATCGAACAGGGGATTAGACAGAGCGGGCGATCCCTGGGGATCTCCACCGACTCCTGGACGGTTGAACTCTCAGTCCCCTATGCAGGCATGACGATCTATGGAGATAGCATGTCGGCGATGGTAAGCCTCAGCATCGCAGCCATGGCGCAAGGCAAGACTGTACCGGCTGGATATGTTCTGACCGGCACAGTCACTCCCAATGGTGAGATCGGTCAGGCCGGATCTGTCCCCTTAAAAATACAGGCGGCAAGAACGGCAAGACTCCGCCGGGTGGTGGTCTCTAAGCAAACATCTGCTGTCGAGCATGCAGACAATCTTCCGATCTCGATCCAGATATCACCGGTGCTATCGGTACAAGACGCCTTGAATGCTCTCACCGACACATCACCGATACACTCAGCTATAAGCGAAGGCGAACCACGGTAACGCCATCTCCGCCTTCTGCCCGATCTCCCGCGCGGAACTCCGCCATGTAGGGTGAGTCTTTCAAATAGACTCGCAACGACGCCTTGAGCTTCCCCGTGCCATGGCCATGGATGATGCGGAGAAACGGTGCGCCAGCCATCGTCGCACGATCCAGCGCCGCAATCACGTCATCCAATGCCTCGTCTGCCACCTTCCCTCGCACATCCACGACCGTCTGTTCATCGAGCCCCAACCCACCTCCTGACGAAACCCGTCGAGGACTCGATAATACTGGCGGTGGTGCTGCCTGACCTCGCGCGAGGCCAACAAGATTCGCCACGGTGGCCAGCAGCTCCCCCTCTCCCACCTTCACCCTCACGCGCTTCTTCCCTTGTGGTGCGTCGAGCAGGATGCCGGTCATGCCGAGCCCGCTGATCTCCACCTGATCCCCCACCCCCAACTGCTCAAGCGGAATGAGTATGCCGGGTGGGGTCAATTCAGCTCTCGTCTGCGCTTCGAGCTCGATCAATCGTTGCTTGGCCGCTTTGGCTTTGATCAACTTCTGTTCGCCCTTGACGGCATCGACTGTGGCTCGCACTTCTGCCCGTGCACGACTGAACTGTTCACTGAGTTTTCGCTTGAGGCCCTTCTGCGCTTCCCGTTCCGTCTCTTCCAGGTGAGCCAACTGCACCTTCGCCCGCTGTTCTGCCTGTTCCGCTTCACGCCTGGCCTCAACAGCTCGGGCCAGATCATTGGTCAACTGCCGTTGCGTGACCTGTAAATCGTGGAGCATCGTTTCCATAACCCGCTCGTCTTTATGGAGCTTCAGCCTCGCTTCATCCAGCAACGCTCGATCCATCCCCAATCGGCCGGCAATTTCCAGCGCAGAAGACCCGCCCGGTACCCCCATGAAGAGCCGATAGGTCGGCGAGAGCGTCGCCACGTCAAATTCGACGCTGGCATTCGCAAAGCCCGGCATCGTGTGGGCCAAGGCTTTCAGCGATCCATAGTGCGTCGTCGCGACGACTTTCATTCTCAGCGTGGCCAAGCGGCAGAGCAAGGCTTCGGCCAGGGCCGCTCCCTCAGTTGGATCGGTTGAGGTGACCGGTTCATCCAGAAGAACCAGCCATTGCTGCGGCTTGGGCTGTTCATCACCGCGTGACTGGCGATCCGTTTCATCGAGCAGCTGAATCATCTGAGTCATGTGCGCAGAAAAACTGGACAAATCGCGGGCTAAATCTTGGGCATCTCCTATGTCGGCATAGACGTCGGGAAAGAATGCCATCTCAGACTCCGCATCACAGGGTAGGTGCAACCCGGCCCGAACCATCAAGGCAAAGAGCCCCACGATCTTGAGGGTAACGGTCTTCCCGCCCGTATTGGGGCCGGAGATGACAAGCACCTGAATCGATTCATCGAGAGAAATATCGTTGGCGACCACCTGCGCTTTCGACAACACGAGCAAGGGGTGCCTGGCCTGCAGAAGCCGTACGCGCCCTTCATCGTTGAGCCTAACTGGATGTGCCTTCAATTGACGGCCAAACGATGCCCGCGCCGAAATACCGTCAAGCACAGCCAGCGCGTCGAGCCCCGCCAACATGACCTCAGATTGTGTGGCAACGAGGGCAGACAACTCGCGGAGGATACGGCGCACTTCCCGCTCGATCTCAAGATCCGTCACTTTGATCAAATTATTCAACTCAACCAGCTCGCGTGGTTCGACAAACACCGTCGCCCCGCTAGCCGACACATCATGGACAATCCCCAGGACACGCCCTTGCATATCTGCTTTCACCGGAATGACATAGCGACCCTCTCGTTGAGCGAAATACTTTTCTTGGATGATCTCCTCATAGCGCCGTGAGTGCAGCATCTGATCGACCCGGCGCCGCATCTCTTGCTTCAGCCCCTGTGCCTGATGGGTCACACGCCGTAACTCCGGCGTCGCCGACTCCTTGATCGAGCCATCGGGGTGGATCGCTGCATCCAACGCGACCGTCAGAGGCCGCAGTGCGTCGACCGAGAGTAGGGGCGAGGCGGCAGATGTCAACGTAGGAATGTCATGTTGATGCCTTCTCATAAAACGGCTGTTCTCCTCCAACAACTCCAACACCATCGCACAATCCCGCAGTTCGTAAACCTCCAATACCGCCCCTTTCTTCGCCCGGACGAGCGGGTCACGAATATCAGGAAATGACAAGGCAGGCAGGGCCTCGCCGGATGCTTGGATCTGACCCATCTCTGAGGTTTCCTGCTGGTGTCGCTGCGAATCATCGAGGCTAGTCGCTAATTCAAGGCCACGACAACGTGCCGCCCCCATTGTCGATCGAGCGTGAGTGGCAAGGATATCGAGCAGCCTGGGCCACTCCAGTACGATCGTGGTCTGTTCGAAGAGATTCACCGGCGCCTCATAGGAAGATAGCCGACACAACAATCGACAAACTCTAACGAACCCGGCAAGAAAGACGCAAGGTACAGATCCATAGGCCCTCACCCATTCTGTCAACATCCGGTTCGAGTGATAGAGGAAACTCTTGTGACCCAGGGCAGGGTTACCCGCCTTGGTATGGCTTGACAAGGCCCCAGGAGCGTCGATACTATCGGCCACATTCTGGCCGGTAGGTTCAACCGGCCAATTTTTTTCTTGAAGGACCATTCATCATGGCTATACGAATCGGCATCAATGGATTTGGACGGATTGGACGGAACGTCCTGAGAGCATCGCTTGGTGATCCCGACCTCCACATTGTCGCAGTCAACGATCTCACAGATGCGAAGACGCTCGCGTACCTCTTAAAGTACGACTCCGTACACGGGACATTGCAAGGAAGCGTCGAGGCCAAAGGCGATCAGATCTTTGTCGACGGCAAGCCTATTAAGGTGCTTGCGATCAAGGACCCGAAAGAGCTTCCCTGGAAGGAACTGGAGGTCGACATCGTCATCGAATCGACCGGACGCTTTACCGACCGTGAAGGCGCGGCAAAGCACCTCGCTGCAGGAGCCAAGCACGTCATTATTTCCGCGCCGGCGAAAGACCCGGACGTCACCATCGTACTAGGCGTCAACGACGCGGCTTACGATCCGAAAGCACACCACATCATCTCCAACGCCTCCTGCACGACCAATTGCCTAGCTCCCGTGGCAAAGGTTCTGTTGGATAATTTCGGCATCAAGCACGGCGTCATGACCACAATCCATTCCTATACCAACGACCAGCAGCTGCTCGATCTGCCCCATAAAGACTTACGGCGCGGACGCGCGGCAGGCATGTCGATGATCCCGACCAGCACCGGCGCGGCGAAGGCACTGCACTTGGTCCTGCCACAACTCAAGGGCAAGATCGATGGTCTGGCCATCCGCGTCCCCACACCGAACGTCTCACTGGTGGATCTGACGGTCGAAACCGAAAAGGATTGCGACGTGGCCTCCGTCAACGCGGCCTTCAAAAAAGCGGCAAACGGCCCGATGAAAAACATTCTCCTGTATTCCGAAGACCCGATCGTCTCAATCGACCAAAAAGGCGACTCGCATTCGGCCACATTCGATGCCCCGCTCACGATGGCCATCGACAAGCGGCTCGTCAAAGTCACCGCTTGGTATGACAATGAGTGGGGCTATTCATGCCGCGTGCGCGATCTCATCAAAGTCATTGCAGCAAAAACGACAGGACGGTGAGCATGGCGGGCCTATGGCAGTCTCGGCCCAATTCTCTCTTACGCTGACTCCCGTTCTTGACAATGCCGATTTGACGGAGCCGTCATGAATCTGCGTAAACAAACCATCGACGACGTCGTACTGCGAGACAAGCGTGTTATCATCCGAGCCGACTTTAACGTCCCGCTGGATGATTCGCACCAAATCACCGACGATACCCGCATTCGCTCGACCCTGCCGACCATCAATCGAGCCATCGACGACGGCGCCAAGGTGATTCTCTGTTCGCACCTCGGACGACCGAACGGTACGTTCGATCCCACGTACAGTCTGGCTCCGGTAGCAAAACGCTTGAGCCGGCTTATGGGCAAGGAGATTCTGTTTGCACCCGATTGCATCGGCCCGGCGGTGGAAGGGCTTGTCGCTAAGATGAAGCCGGGCGACGTGCTACTCCTTGAAAATCTCCGATTCCATAAGGGAGAAGAGAAAAACGACGATGCCTTTTCCAAAGCGCTGGCGGCCCTCGGCGATGTTTATATCAACGACGCATTCGGGGCTGCACACCGGGCCCATGCCTCCACCGTCGGCATTACCAAATTCATTCCCGCATCGGTCGCCGGCTTCCTCCTCAAGAAAGAAATCGAATACCTCGAAGGCGCTGTGGAAAATCCCGTTCGACCCTTTGTCGCTATTCTCGGAGGGGCGAAAGTATCGGGGAAAATCGGCGTCATCGAAAACTTGGGCAAACGCGTCGACAAAGTCATTATCGGCGGCGGTATGGCGTTTACTTTTCTGAAAGCAAAGGGGCTAGAGATCGGCAACTCCCTGGTCGAAAACGACATGTTGGACTTCGCCAAAGGCATTGAGGAGCATGCCTTTTCCCGCGGCGTAAAATTCTACCTGCCGGTCGATTGTGTCGTCGCGGTCAGCCGCGAGCCTGGGGCGGAAACGAAGATCGTTCCAGTCCAGGAGATTCCGAAAGACTGGTATGCCCTCGACATCGGCCCGGCCTCCGTGAAACTGTTCAACGAAGCAGTTCAGAACGCAAAAACTATTCTGTGGAACGGACCGATGGGTGTATTCGAAATCGATGCCTTCGCGCGAGGGACATTCGCGATGGCTCACGCAGTTGCCAATGCCTATGCCCTGTCGATCATCGGCGGTGGCGAAACAGCCCTGGCCGTCCATCGAGCCGGCGAATCAGACAATATGTCGTTCATCTCGACCGGCGGCGGCGCCGCGCTGGAATTATTAGAAGGCAAACAACTCCCGGGTTTGACCGCCCTCCCGGATCGAATGGCGTAATCGGCTCATCGTTGAGTGCCTCGCCTCTACCATCTTCGAACATCGAGACACCGGTGCGTAAACCCCTTATCGTCGGCAACTGGAAGATGAACAAAACAGCTTCGGAAGCTGCGGCCTTCATTCACGACTTCCGTGAACGAGTCCCTGCATCGCCTCACGTCGACGTCGTCCTTGCCCCACCCTTTACCGCGCTCGAATCGGCCCGAAATGCCCTCGGCCCCTCCTCCTGGGTCAGCCTTGGCGCACAGGATGTACATTGGGAGCCGCAGGGGGCCTTCACCGGAGAAGTGTCTGCGCCGATGCTGCGCGATCTTGGCTGCCGTTATGTCATCGTCGGCCACTCTGAGCGGCGTACGCTCTTCGGCGAACGGGATGAGCATGTCCAGAAGAAAGTCCGCGCGGCGCTGAGACACGAGCTCTCTCCGATCCTATGCGTGGGAGAATCGCTAGCGGACCGTGAGGCAGACCGAACGGAATCGGTCATCACCGCTCAACTCAACGGCAGCCTGACAGGATTATCTGTACGTGAGCTGGCGACCATCACCATCGCCTATGAACCAGTCTGGGCCATCGGCACTGGACGCTCCGCCACGGTAGAACAAGCCGAGACCGTGCATCGCTCAATCCGGCTGTTCATTGAAACAGGATGGAATAGCGAGATCGCATCGGCTATGAGAATTCTGTACGGCGGAAGTGTCACGCCCCAGAATATTGCGTCGCTCCTTGCCTGCGACGCAATCGACGGAGCTTTGGTAGGAGGGGCTTGCCTCAATCTAGACTCGTTTGCTACAATTATTTCCTTTGCGCAAATCCCGCGTGCCTAATTGATCGGAGTGCCATGTATATTGTCCTCATTATCATTCATGTCCTCGTCTGTTTTCTCATGGTCGGCGCCATCCTCTTGCAATCAGGGAAGGGCGCTGAAATCGGCGCATCATTCGGGGGCTCGAGCCAGACCGTGTTCGGGAGCCGAGGGCCCGCAAATTTCTTGAGCAAATTCACGGTTGTCGTCGCGGCCATTTTCATGCTGACTTCGCTGAGTCTGGCTATGCTCGCCAAAGAACGGACGTTTTCCTCCACGGTCATTGATCTCAAAAAGAAAGAGACGTCTCAGCCAACCCCTGGAATTCCAGCTACGACGCCTGCAGCCCCAGCAGCGGAGAGCCACACTCCTAGCGACTCTTCCTCCGGCAAACACTAACAAGACATTGAAAATCATATCCTCTTCGGTGGGAGCTGGGTTATCCAGTTCGTTGAGTTCAGCGCACTCACGAGACCTGCTATTTAGATCAAAGTAACCGGTCTGTTCTCAGGTTGTATGCAGGGGGAGTACGGACTGAGCCTGCTTCAGCTCGTACTAAATGCGGGTAAGCCACGCCTCGTGGGAAAGGTCTTCCCCGCGGACGATGGCAAAGAAGGTCTTTTGTAGAGATTGTGTAATCGGACCTGGCCTGCCGGTTCCAATGCGGCGGTTGTCGATTTCTCGAACCGGCGTCAGTTCGGCAGCAGTTCCTGTCACAAATACTTCATCGGCGATATACATATCATCGCGTGTAAAACGTTCCTCCACCACCGGAATACGCTTCTCCCTCGCCAGCTCGATGACAGAGCTTCTGGTGATGCCGTCAAGAATCGAAGTGAGCGGTGTCGTTTTGATCTGCCCTTTCCGAACAATAAAGATATTCTCCCCCGTTCCCTCGGACACGTAGCCCTCGGTATCAAGCAAAATCGCTTCATCGTACCCATCCACCTTCGCCTCACGTTTCGCGAGAATCGAATTCACGTAGTAGCCGGAAATCTTCCCTCTCGTCATCGAGACATTGACGTGATGCCGCGTGTACGACGACACACGTGCCCGCATCCCATTCGCCAATGCATCGTCCCCGAGGTAGGCGCCCCATGTCCAGGCCGCAATGGCCAGCTTGATCGGATTATCGCCGGGATAGACTCCCATCGCTCCATGCCCAATATAGACGAGCGGGCGGATATAGCAGGCCTCCAGCTTATTCACCTTCACCGTCTCCACAATGGCCGCTGCGACCTGCTTCTTGTCGAACGGCATCTCCATCATGCCGATATGGGTGGAATCGAATAACCGATCCACATGTTCCTGTAGTCGGAAAATTGCAGATCCAGACGTTCCCTTGTAACAGCGGATGCCCTCAAACACAGCCAGTCCATAATGGAGTGAATGGGTCAGGACATGGACTTGCGCGTCCGCCCAATCGACGAACGACCCATCCATCCAAATTTTCCCTTGTGGCTCAATCATCGGTATCGCAGGCAGTCTGTGAACACTCGAACGGTGAAATCGGAATATAGCAGCGGGCTGGAAGAAGCGTCAAGCAAATGGGCTCGACATGGCCCATAGATCGTCTGAGCAAGGGATTGTACTCAGGCCGGCGACTGAGGGGCGCGAACCTGCTGGTTCAATGCGTTGTTGATATGCTTCTTTGCTAACGGACTGAGGCGCACAAAATCCAGGCCGAACTCGTTTCCATCTACCCACCGAACCGTGGCCCGGTCAATGTCTATTGTCGGGCCATCATCTTCAAGGGTGAGACGCAAAGCCAAATCCAGGCCCGGTTCAATCGCATGCTCTCCTCTAACACGCATGCCGGATTGGGACAAATTGGTCACAACGCCTTTTCCTACACATTTCCCGCTGAGATAATATAGAACACGCTGGGTCGGTACGCGACGATAGGGGCGCAGTACGAATCGGCGAGCTTTCGGCTTGGAAGGATGTTTCGGGGCATCGGCCATCATGATCTCCGATCTGTGAATCTCAACAGAGAAAGCATAGCATACGCCAATCCTTTATCTTGACAGGGTTCAAATCCCTATGGTACACAGTCATCTTCTGTAATGGAGACGGGGTCTTATGTACGCGATCATTGAGACAGGCGGCAAGCAATATCGAGTTGAAACTGGGACATTGGTCCAAGTGGAGTCCCTTCCCGGAGAGGTAGGGGGAACGGTTGAGATCGGCCAAGTGCGGCTAGTCCATGGCGAGAAGGGCCTGGAAGTAGGACAACCGTTAGTGAAGGGGGCCAGCGTCAAGGCCGAGATCGTCGACCAAGGCCGAACCCGCTCCATCACGATCTTCAAGAAGCAACGGCGCAAGAACTATCGGCGAACGAATGGCCATCGCCAGGGCTTTACCAAATTGCGCATTACCGGCATTGAAACGGCCTAACGAGGATCAGCCATGGCAACAAATAAAGGCGGCGGATCAACTAGAAACGGGCGCGATAGCAATCCCCAATATCTTGGGGTCAAGGCCTACGGTGGAGAAACCGTGAAGGCCGGGTCAATCCTGATCCGTCAGCGTGGGACGAAGTTCTTTCCCGGTTTCAACGTGGGTCTCGGTAAAGACCACACCCTCTTCGCCCTCATCACAGGAATTGTGAAGTTCGAGCGCGGACGCGGGCGGCAGAAGATCAGCGTCTACTCAGAGCCTGCGATTTCATAGTACATTCTTTTCCTCTTTTCTCGTCACAACCTCATTACCGCGAGGACTCCCGGCATGACTGTTAGTGCAACGGGATGTTCCTCGCAGGTCATGCCCATACAGTCATCACACTGAAACGGTGCACCGATGTTTGTCGATGAAGTCCGTATCCATATCACAGCCGGCCGCGGCGGCGACGGCTCATGCAGTTTTCGGCGCGAAAAATTCGTGCCGCGCGGCGGCCCGGACGGTGGCGACGGTGGCCATGGCGGCAACGTCGTATTTGAAGCGTCCCCTCGCATGACCACGCTCCTCGACCTCCGGTACCAAAAACACTATGAAGCAGAAGTCGGCCGCCAGGGTGGCGCTGCCAATTGCTCCGGAAGAACCGGCGAAGATATCGTGGTCGCCCTTCCTGTCGGCACCGTCATCTTCGACAATCAGACCGGCGAGGTGCTGGCCGACCTGGTCACCGCCGGCCAGCGGTTTGTGGCAGCTCATGGGGGACGGGGCGGACGAGGGAATAACCATTTCGCCACATCGACCAACCGCACACCCACGGAATTTGAAGTCGGCACAGAAGGCGAAGAACGGTCGCTCAGACTCGAGCTGAAACTGCTGGCCGACGTCGGGCTCGTGGGCCTTCCCAATGCCGGAAAATCGACGCTCATCGCCGCGATCTCAGCCGCACGACCGAAAATCGCCGATTATCCCTTCACCACGCTGACGCCAAATCTTGGGATCGTTCGCTGGGGAGAAAAAGGAAGTTTCGCCGTCGCAGACATTCCCGGGATCATCGAAGGCGCCCATGAAGGAAAGGGACTGGGACTCCGATTTCTCCGACATATCGAACGCACGTCGTTTTTGCTGTACATGATCGATGTGTCGGAATGGGCCCCCGAGGAACCTGTGAAGAGCTTCGAGATCATGCGTCGAGAATTAGCGGCCTACGATGAGCCGATTACCACACGCCCCTTCGCGGTGGTCGCGACGAAACTCGACGTGGCTGGTGAGAAGGCACGCCTGCGTGAGTTACAGAAGTACTGTACGCGTCATCACTATATGTGCCTCCCGATCTCTGCCGCCACGAGAGAGGGACTGACGGAACTCGTCACCTATGTAGGCCAACAGGTCGCGCAGCTTCGAGCCACACTATGCGAGACGATCTCCTAAGACAGGCCACCCGTATCGTCATCAAAATCGGGAGCAGTCTCATCGCGTCCCGAGACACCGGGCTGCGCCCAGAACGGATCGATCGGCTCGCCGATGAAATCGCAGCACTCAGGTCGAGCGGACGAGAAGTGTTACTCGTCTCCTCCGGTGCGATTGTCTCCGGCATCAAAAAATTAGGCCTGAAAGAATACCCCAAGAGCCTCCCCGTGAAGCAGGCCGCCGCAGCGGTCGGCCAAAGCCGGCTTATGTGGGCATACGAAAAATCGTTTGAACGGCTCGACGTCACGGTGGCGCAGATCCTCCTCACGCATCACGACCTCGCCGATCGGCGGCGATTCCTCAATGCCCGCCACACGCTGAATGCACTGATTGGATTTGGAGTGATCCCTATCATCAATGAAAACGACACGGTCGCCGTGGATGAAATCCGGGTGGGAGACAACGACACCCTGGCTGCCGAGGTCGCCCATCTCGTCGACGCGGAACTGCTGATCATCTTGTCTGATATCGACGGCCTCTTTACCGAAGATCCACGCAAGAGCCCCGCAGCCACGTTGATTCCATTGATTCCTGACATCACCGAAAACATTGAGCGGCGGGCCGGCATGTCCAGCTCCTTTGAGGGGACCGGGGGGATGGCCACAAAAGTCAGAGCGGCCAAGAAAGTCGGTGAGTACGGCGTGTCCACCCTGATCTTGAATGGGCAAGAAGCCGGTCTCCTTCCACAGGTATTAGCCGGCGGCCCCGGCGGCAGCCTCTTCCTCGCGAAGGAACGCCGTTTCACCAGCCGCAAACACTGGATCGCCTTCACCCTCAGACCACAAGGGACCCTGACGCTCGACCCAGGCGCCGTTGAGGCATTGGTGAGACGGGGCAAAAGCTTGTTGGCCTCAGGCATTTCAGACGTCAGCGGCCCCTTTGACACAGGAGATGCGGTGAGCTGCCTCGACCAGGACGGCAAAGAGTTCGCCAAAGGACTCGTGAACTGTTCTTCCGAAACGCTGGCACGGATCAAAGGACTCAAAACAACCGAGATTCAACGACAACTCGGCCCGCAGGAATATGAGGAAGTCATACACAGGGACAACCTCGTCATCCTCTAGCAGAATGCTGAAAACGTCCGCCAGCGTCGTTCTCGCATCGTTCAGACCCTCAACGGGGACCCGGCCGCCTCACCACTCGGCGGCGCGCACAGACGTGGTGCTCCTTATTCGTCGCACCGTGCGCCCCAGAGGGTACGCCTCGCCAGATTCTGAATCTCAGCTCTCGGCACCCAACACTCAGCACTCTGGCTCCCTTCGCATTGGCCTCCTCGGCGGCAGTTTCAACCCCGTGCACAACGGTCACCTGGCCATTGCGCGCCAGACACGCGAAGCCCTCGGACTCGACCAAGTTCTCTTCATCCCCACGAGTCAGCCTCCCCATAAGCCGAACGGCAGTCTAGCGCCAGCCCAAGACCGTTATGAGATGGCCCGCCTTGCCATCGCCTCAGACCCCGCCTTCGCCATCTCGGATGTAGAAATCCGTCGGCCAGGCAAGTCGTACACTATCGATACCGTTCGCTTACTCCAGCAAGAATATGGCGCGCAGACCCAGCTGTTTTTCTTGATCGGACTCGATGCCTTTCTTGATTTTCCCTCCTGGCGTGACCCCCAGACATTACTAACACTCTGCACGTTTGTTGTCCTTTCCAGGCCCGGCCTGTCGTTTCGTTCCCTTTCGACCGTTGCACGGCTTCCGCCAATTCCCTATCCCTCACTGGCGGACCTGGATGCGAATCGGATTTCACGAATCGAAGCGCCGATAGGGGCGCACGGCCTGATCTGCCTCAAACTACCACCCTGCGCAGTTTCCGCATCGGATATTCGCGCTCGCATTCGCCAAGGGCTCCCGGCAGCAAATCAGTTGCCGCCCTTAGTGGAATCTTATATACTTCACCATCATCTCTACCAAGAGGACCGTAATCGCACCAACAGCTAGGTCCACGGCCCTCGGTATTGCCCGGGCCATGCTCGACAAGAAGGCCACCGACGTGCTCGTCCTCCAGGTCGCGCCGTTGACCTCCGTTGCCGACTACCTGGTCATCGGCTCTGTGGATTCGGATCGCCAAGCAAGTGCCGTTGCCGACCATATCGATACCGTTCTCTCTCGCTCCGGTTCCAAACCGCTGAGAATCGAAGGCACGCGGTCTTCACAGTGGGTTTTAATAGACTTCGGCAATGTAATCGTTCATATTTTTAGGCAGGATATCCGGTCGCATTATGCACTCGAACGGTTATGGGCCGACGCCAAGCGCGTCACCATCCCGAGCGAGCGGACGGTCACACAAGCCACCGTGACCCCACGGCCCGTGAAGCGGAAAAAGGCGCCCGCAAAAACTAAGGCCTAGATCCATGCTCCGATTGCTCACTACCATCTTCCTCGTCAGCATCGGAATTTTTCTCTACAGCTACGCGCGCGAATTGAATCCTGGGACGGTTGCAGTCCGAACCAGTCCCTCCATCCAATTCGAAATGAGTCCTGTCACACTCGTCGTCTTTTCCATGGCTGTCGGCGCCGTGCTCGTGGCCTTGGTCGTCGGCATGCGGCAGACCGCCCACGTCATCGGCAACTGGCGCAGCACGCGGTTGTTGCGCCGTAAAGAAAAAATCGACGCGCTCCATCGTGAAGGCACCCATGCCATTATGTCGAAACGCACCGTCGAAGCCATTGCCCTATTCGAACGCGCGCTGGCCATGGACCCGAATCGTGTCGATTCGCTGCTCTGGCTAGGAAATATTTATCGCGGGGAACACAATTTTGCAGAGGCGATCCGCCTCCATCAACGAGCGAATCGCGTCGACGAGCGCAACATCGAAATCCTGTTAGAGCTGGCCAACGACTTGGAGGGCGCCAAGCGATATGAGGACGCCTTACAGACCCTGCACAAGATGCTCAAGGTCGAGCCGGACAACCTGACCGCGCTCATCCGGAAACGAGATCTGCTGATCAGGCTCGAAAAATGGAACGAGACACTCGAAATCCAACATCGACTCCTGAAGGCCAACCTTCCTGAACCGGAACGGCTGGCCGAAGCCCAGCTCCTCACTGGCTGCACATATGAAGTCGGACGCCAACTGCTGGAACGAGGCCACCCCGATAAAGCACGGCGGTACTTCCGCGGCGCCATTAAACGAGACCGGACGTTCTTGCCGGCCTACGTTGGCATCGGCGCAATCTTGATCCGGGCAGGCAAGACCAAGCAAGCCGTAGAAATTCTCAAGAAGATCTATGCCAAGACCCGTAGCAACATCATCCTGCACCGTCTCGAAGAACTCTTTCTCGAACAGGGCGAGCCTAGTGAAATTATCCGCGTCTATCAGGAAGCCCTCAGGCAAGACCCGAACAACCCTGCGTTGCAGTTCTATTTAGGCAAGCTCTACTACCGTCTGGAAATGGTCGACGAAGCCTTCGATATCCTCTCGACCGTCGAAGGCGTACAGGACCAGCTGGCCGATTACCATAAAATCATGGCCAATCTCTATTTGCGCAAGCAGGAGATGGAACTGGCCGTCACCGAACTGAAGAAGGCCCTGCATTTCAAAAAACGCGTGGTCGTCCCCTATGTCTGTACCGCCTGCCGACACGAATCGACCGAATGGTCTGGGCGCTGCAGAAGCTGTGGGATCTGGAATACGTTGGTTGCATTGCCCTTGCCAAATGCCGGTGGTCAAGCGGTTCCCGATGCAGACAACAACCCTCTCCCAGTCTCAGCGGTTCCCTACCAAGGCATTGCATCTCCCTTCGAAACCGTGTAGGTTTTCGGCGACTCCGGCTGCCTGACGTAGACACACAGCCACCCGCATCGCGCCAATTCAACCTCTTCACATGATGGAGTGCCCCATGGTCGACTATCAGGATTACGCGGCCAAAGCCCTGCGCGACGAAACGCTGACCAGAGACGAGTGCCAGGCTGTGCTCAATACCCCTGACGAACAATTGCTGGAACTCCTCCAAGCCGCCTTTACCGTCCGATCCCGTTATTTCGGCAAGACCGTTCGCCTCCAGATGTTGCAGAACGCCAAGAGCGGCGCCTGCCAGGAAGACTGTCATTACTGTTCTCAATCCGCAATCTCTACCGCTCCCATCGAACGCTATAACCTTGTGCCTCAACAACAGATGATCGACGGTGCTCGACAAGCGGCGGCCTCGAAGGCCCAACGCTATTGCATCGTCATCAGCGGTCGGAGTCCGTTAGATCGGGAAATCGACGAGATCGCCGGAGCCGTTCGCTCGATCAAGCAGGAGGTTCCGATTCAGATTTGCTGCTCGCTAGGCCTGATGAATGAACAACAGGCCAAGCGCCTGAAGGCGGCGGGAGTCGATCGAGTGAACCACAACTTAAATACCAGCGAAGCCTTTCACACCTCTATCTGCACCACGCACACCTTCCAAGACCGGCTCAGCACCATCCGAAACGCCCGAGCGGCAGGATTGGAGATCTGTTCCGGCGGGATCGTGGGAATGGGAGAGAAGGATGAAGATCTCATCGACCTGGCCATGGCCCTGATCGACGTAAAGCCGGATTCAATTCCACTCAACACACTTCACCCGGCAACAGGCACGCCGCTGGAAGACTGTGACAACCTGACTCCCCAACGCTGTTTGAAAATCCTCTGCCTCTTCCGATTCCTACACCCACGCACCGAACTGCGCGTGGCTGGAGGCCGGGAACATAACCTCCGCAGTCTCCAGCCGTTGGCGCTCTATCCAGCCGACTCCATCTTCGTAAATGGTTACCTCACGACACCAGGCCAGCCGGCCCCGGAAGTCTGGGGGATGATCGAGGACCTTGGATTCAAGATAGAGGTCAATTACCAGCAGCCAGTTGCAGGCTGATAGGCTCGATCGTGAGCACAAAAACCGTTCGATCCCCCCGCTGCATTATCATTGCCTGACCAAATGGCGCCGGGAAGACCACCTTCGCCAGGGAGTTTCTTCTTCGCGAGACCGGTGTCATTTATTTTGTGAATGCCGACCTCATCGCTGGTAGACTTTCGCCTCTTCGGCCTGAACTGGCTGCACGGCAAGCAGGCAGGCTTGTCCTGATGGAACTCACTCGTTTAGCGAAGGCACGGAAGGATTTCGCTTTTGAGAGCACCTTAAGCGGGAGAACCTATCTGCGGCTTCTGACAGGATGGAAGACAGCGGGATATCAGATCACCATCGTATTCTTGACCCTCACTTCACCTCAACTTGCCCTTCAACGTATTGCGTCCCGAGTTCGCCAAGGCGGATATGACATTCCTCGCGCAGACGTATTACGACGCTTTCAACGCAGTTGGAACAATTATCATACGCTGTATCGTCCATTGGCCCCTGCCTGGTCGGTCTATGACAATTCCTGCGTTGCTCCGAATGAGACGTGAACCGTTCGGCGTAAGAGGTGAAGGTGGTGAGTTTGCCACCCCTGCTCCAGGAACGGAGGTAAGCGCTCAAGTATGAGTCTTATCATGAGTCAACCGAGGTGCATCAGATAGCAGCGCCACATGTCCTGACCGAGACTCTCGTCTGACACACACTGCTTCACGATTGCCCGCTGATAACCCCGCTGAAACCCCTGTTTCTCAAAGCGATTGCTAGCGCTTTGCGTTGACACCTGCCCGATTCTTGCTACAGTTTGAATACGATGGTTGCTATGAAATGCCCCGATTGTCAGGAGGACCTGACTCAGGTTCCAACGAGCCATGGCCCTGGGCTCGATGTCTGTTCCTCTGGACACGGACTCTGGCTCGATGTGGGAGAGGTGAACTTCTTTGTCGAAGATTACACCTCGCTGAAGCGGGCGATTGGTAATACAGGAGGCGTCGCGGTTACAACAGAGACTCTCTGCCCTCGATGCGGGACTCACATGGAGTCTGCAACGGTAGCGCACACATCCTTCCTGAGCTGCGATTCCTGTCGCGGCTGGTGGCTGCCTCACGGAAGCCTCACTCGTCTGAATGAGACCTACCAAGGCGCTGCGGTGCCAATCGAGGTCGGCGAAACCGAACTGTATGCACAGGCGGCGGCGAGGCATCATACACGCAACAATACGGGCCATCAGCCCGGACTCAAGACACCACACTCCCACGCGCAAGGTCTGTGGTTCTGGGTACTGTTTTTCGGACTCGCCCTCGGGATCGGAGGGATTATTTTCGCCGCCGGGATCGACAAAACTTTGAGAACCACTCTGTGGAGTCGGACACCGGATCACCCCTTTCTCTATTTGGCAGCCGGCACCCTAGGAGGATTCTGGCTCTTCGCCGAAGGATGGTTACTTCTCCAACGAAAGCACTTGATCGAAAGTATTCCAACCTCGACCATCCGTTCACTAGCGCTCGGATTAGTCGAGATCAGTGGGCAGGCCCAGCCAGAAAAACAGGTTCTCTCTTCTCCATTCAGAGGGGTTCCCTGTGTGTTCTATACCTATGCCGTTGAAGAGCGCGTCGGCTCCGGAAAACATATACGGTGGGAGACCATTACGAAAGGCACATCGGAGCAGCCATTTTTCGTCAGTGATACCACTGGACGCGTGCTCGTCGCACCCCTTCACGCCGAGCTGATCTTGCAAGACGAATGCATCGTTCGAAACGATTGGCTCGAAGCATTGCCCCCCACGACGATCGACGGACTGAATCGACTGGGGATTTCAACAGAACGTTGGTTGGGAAACAAAACACTTCGATGCCGTGAATCATTCATCCTCCCAGACGCACAGGTCTACGTCCTCGGAACAGCACAGGAACGCCTCGGCGCAACAGAACGCGTCGAGAACGCCGCTCGTCTCTACATTGGGAGCAACCGGGGCCATGAGTTTATTATCTCGGATCGAAGCGAAAAAGACTTACGGTCCCACTTGCGATGGCACATGTGGGCGTATGGAGCAGGAGGCCTGGCACTTACGGCATTATGTTTGATCGTCTTCGTTAAATACTATCTGAGAACAATATCGTAATCGCCATACCAAGAGGAGAATGCCCATGAACAGCACCTTGATAATCGGAAGCCTGTTTGTGAGCGGCATGACTGTGCTCATCACCTATGTTGTGGCCGTCTACAACACGCTGGTCCGGCTCGCGAACAATATCAACAAGGCCTGGTCGAATATCGACGTCATCCTGAAGCAGCGGCACGATGAACTTCCCAAGCTTGTTCAAGTCTGTAATAGCTTCATGACACACGAGCGGGAAACGCTGGAATCTGTGACCAAAGCCCGCAATGCCTATCGCGAAAGCGTGAATGTCACCGACAAGGCGCAGGCGGAAAATCAGATCGTCGGGGCTTTAGGAACACTCTTTGCCGTGGCCGAGCAGTATCCAGACCTGAAAGCCAATGAAGAGTTTGTCGCCATTCAGCAGCGCATCTCGGCGCTGGAAAGCACCATAGCCGACCGGCGAGAGTTCTATAACGACTCGGTCAACCTGTACAATATCGCTATTCAAAAAATCCCGACATGTTGGGTCGCAGAAGAGATCGGGCACGCAACGAGGCCACTCCTAACGATCGCGCCATCAGATCGCAAAGACATGCCGCTCGCGTTTGCCAATCGTATGGCTGTGGCAGCGTAGACACTTCTCACGAGGCCGCTATTCTTCTCTCAGCCCCTCGACCACCGGTTGTCTTGCTGCCCAACGCGCAGGCCAGTAGCCGGCCACCAAGGCTGCCGTGAGTGCGAGTCCTACGGCTTGCAGAATCACTCCACCTGGAACCGTCATCTGGATCGTCCAGCCAAAGGATTGTTTATTGATGACGCGGATGAGCAGGAGCGCGAGCAGCAAGCCTCCCGCGACGCCCAACGCCGCCCCGATCAGTCCGAGGTAAGCCGCTTCCCACAGCACGAGTCGTTCCACCTGCCTTGTACTGGCCCCGATCGCCCGCAGTGCGGCAAATTCACGTCGCCGCTCAAGGACGGCCGTCACCAAGGTGTTGACGATGCCAAGGACGGCCACCAGCACGGCGATGGCTTCAAGGACATAGGTCAAGATGAAGGAGCGGTCGAAGATCTCAAGAATTTCCCGCCGCAATTCGTGGTTACGGATGACCAACGGCGGGAGCGTCATTCCATCCAACCCAGCCACATGTGTCACAATCGACTGCCGTACATGCTCAGCATCGGCCCCGGAAGCCAGGTAGACGGAATACACAGTCACCCGGTCATCGTGCCATTGTTGCCGATACCATGAACGATCCATCACCATCTTCCCACCGTCGGTCGCGTAATCGTAGAAAATCCCTGCAACGGGCACGGCGGCGGGTCCCGCCGGCGTTGTAATCATGACCGTATCCCCTTCCCGAAGCTGTAGCCGAGTCGCCAACACTTCCGACAGGAGAGCGCCTCCAGTTTCGGCAGCTCGCCTCAAGGCCGCACTTGAGTCTCCATGGACCATCAGATACCGGCTGCGTTGCGCATGGAGCCGAAGATCTCGTGACACCAGCGCGACCGATTGACCCTCGACGCCCACATACGCCTCACGATAGGTGTCGACTGCTGCAATACCGTCGATCGCCGATAGCGTTGAATCCCATGTCCCCGGCAGGGCACGCGAAGCCTGCCCTGCTTGTTTTCCATGAAGCCAGGACTGTGGAGCCACAATGAGATCGGCCATGACGGTTTCGTCCACCCAGAACTCGACCGTGTCACGAAAGCTCCGAACCATGACGACCACACCGATCATGATCGACAACCCCACCATCAACGCCGATACCGTTACCGCATTCCGGCCCGGATGACGCGCGGCTTGATCTGCCGCGATGAGCCGGAGGCTCCCTCCGACCAGCATCGTCTGGCTCTCTCCTCGAAGATGCCGCCATCCCAACGCCTTGATACACATCGGTGAAAGACAAGAGAGCGCCCCCAAAAGGCACATGGTCGCGACATAACCAAAGAGCGGCAAGTCTCCAACAGGACCCATCAACGAGCAGAGGCCTGCGAGCACGAACAACGCGAGGCTGATCCAGCCCCACAGCCCAGCCCTCAGCTGATTCGTCGATTCATAGTCTCCTGGCGACAACGCACGAACCGTCACAGTCCTGCCAGCCTCCACACTGGAGCCCAAGGCTCCCACCATCGACACCACGGTCCCGAGTAGCACTCCTTTTGCCACTGCCGTAAGCGTCAGGATGTCCATCGACAAGATCATCCCGCTAGACACGACCGGCGCATAGAGATCGGACACCGTCCGGTTGACGAGTGACACCAACCCCTTGGCCAGCCACACCCCGCCGACGCCTCCCAAGAGCCCCCCTAAAAGACCGAGCAGTCCCGCTTCCATGAGAAACAGGCCCATGACTCGCCGCTCTGTCATGCCGAGTGCGCGGTAGATACCGATCTCCCGCCTACGCTGCGCCACAACAAAGGCAATCGTGTTGTAGATCAAGAACACCCCGACGAGCAGCCCCACCCAGCTCATGACGGACAGATTGAGCTGGAAGGCCCAGACCATGTTTTCGACTTGCTTGGTCCGCTGTGCCGGCCGTTGCACAACAAGATGGGGAGGCAGAACTGCGCGCAGAGAGGCGGCGATGCCGTCGAGCGATCGGCCAGGCATCGTCACCAAATCGATCCGATCCAACCGCCCGATCGATTGAAATAACAGCTGCGCCGCTGCGATATCCATGACGGCAAGCCGATCCCAGAGAGACGAGCGTGCCTCCTCGTTTTGGATGAGCCCTGCGATCCTCAACCGTACAACACGGCCTCCTACCATCACCTCGAGGACATGACCCACTCCCACGTGCCAGTCAGCCGCCACTTGCCGGCCAAGATACAGGGCGTCCGGAGCGAGGAGCATTTCCAGCATATCGAGGTCCTCAGCCTTCGGAATCTGAAAGCCTCGCGCCCCAACCTCTGAGAGTAAATCCAGCCCCAATATCTGAAGCACCTGGCCATGCGCTTCCCCCTGGGCGATGACCACCGACTCTTCAATCACCGGTGCGGCGCTCACAACCCCCTCGACCGCACGGATAGCCGTGATGGCCGACTCATCCACCCCGAGATCATGGCCTGCCACTTCCAATGTGGCAGAACCGGCTACCGTTGTGACCGCTTGCTCAAAGGATCGCAGCACTTGAACGTTCGCGGTCCCAATGGCCACGGAGGCCAGAACCCCCAATGCCACTCCGGCGACACTAAGTAGCGTACGAAATGGCCGTTGGAACGCATGAGCGCGAATTAAAGCGAGTGGTATAATCATAGAATCCTGGGGGCGCGATGAATGGAGCGAACCCTACGGGACGAGGGAGAGAGGACGACTCGAATGGTTCGAGTCTGGCACGGAACCCAGCACAAATCAGCCGTTTTGTTTACAGTCAAACGGACCTTTGGTAGACTCACAGGAGTCGAGGGAAAGAGGGGATCGATGGGCGCACACACTGCCTTGAGCCGAAAAATCCAGCCGCGACATGAGAAGATAGATGCCGAACTCCTCACACCTCGGCAACGTGAAATCCTTCGCCTGGTGTCGATCGGACACACGAACCGTGAGATTGCCGATGTTCTGGAGATCAGCGTGCGCACGGTCGAAGTGCACCGATTCAACTTAATGCGACGGTTGAATGTGAGAAACGTCGCGCAACTACTCCGACGGGCTCTGCAACTGGGCCTCCTTGCCAAGACGTTCGGAGCCAAGTAGGCCTATAACTCCTTTAGCTTTCCCCGGCAGTCCTCCAACTTCGCATAGCCCTTCTTGCTGAGCTGAGCCGCCAATTCAGTTTCCAATCGACCAAATACACTCACGCCCTCCTCCACCAACACGGTCCCGATCTGAACAGCCGACGCGCCACAGAGCAGGTGTTCGAACGCATCCACACCGTGGACGACCCCGCCGGTCCCGATGATTGAGATTTGCCCTTCGAAGATCTTCCAAAAAGCCCGCACGTTGGCCAGCGCAACCGGCTTGATGATCGTACCTCCCAGCCCACCGAACCCGCCCTTGGGCTTGATGACGACCGTCTCGCGTTCAGGATCGACGACCAACCCGTTGCCGACCGAGTTAATCAGGTTGAGAAAATCAACCCCGCAACGGCCAATGACCTCTCCCATCGCTGTATGATGGGCAGGGTCGAAATACGGAGGCAACTTGACCCCCATCGGGACCGTAATGACCTTGCGAACCCGCTTCAGCAGTCGCTCGGACGCTTCAGCGTCATAGCCGATCTGAGGCTTGCCAGGAATGTTGGGACACGAAAGATTGACTTCGATCAAGTCGGGCTTCGCCGCATTGATGATGGCCGCAATCGTCGGGAAATCATCTTCACACAGACCCGCCACACTGGCGATGACCGGCTTTCCGAAACTCTTCAATTCAGGAATGAGCGCGGCATACGCCCGGTATCCGAGATTCGGCAAACCCATCGAGTTGATGGACCCGCCGGGAAACGCATAGTACCGGGGCGTGGGATTGCCGTCTCGCGGCTCAACCGTCATCGACTTCGTGACAATGGCTCCGGCGCGAGACCGGCCCAGTGCCAGTAGTTCCTCACGCGTGACACAGAGCGCCCCCGAGGCATTCATAAAACAACTGGGAAATCGTACGCCGGCAATGGTGGTCGATAAATCCATCACGCGACGACCGTGACCGGCTCATGCTGCGTTCTCGTCATCAGCCGCCCATCCTTCATGACCCAGACGTAATCTGCAGCCCGAGCGGCTTCGGCGCTATGGGTCACTAATAGTATCGTTTGGCCAACCCGCTGAACGAGCGACCGAAGAAGCGCGATGATTTCGGCCCCATGCTGGGAATCCAAATTACCGGTCGGCTCGTCGGCGAGAATAATCTGGGGCTGATGCACGATCGCTCGCGCAATCGCTACACGCTGTTGCTCCCCGCCCGAGAGCTCGCTGGGGCGATGATGTCGTCGCGCGGTCATCGAGACCAATTCAATCACCTCCGCAACACGGGCTTGGACCGATACTCCCCGCTCCCCGCGCAACAAAAGTGGAAACGCGACATTCTCCGCTGCCGTCAACCCTGGAATGAGATGGAAGGCTTGGAAGATAATCCCAATGGTTTCCCGCCTGACCCTCGTCCAGTCGTCGCTCGTAAATCCACTGGTCGAACGCCCTCCGAGAAGAATCTCTCCCGAAGTCGGCACATCCAATCCACCAACCAGGTTCAGCAGCGTACTCTTTCCGCAACCGCTGGGACCGATAAAGGCGCAGAAGTCTCCCTTTCCCACTTCGATCGTGACCCGATCGAGACCGGTGATGGTGTCACCGCCCCGCTCGTACACTTTCGACACCTGGTCAAATCTCACCATGGCAATCGACGTCTCTCTCTAGACTCGGATCCGCAGTAGGGATAAATGGACACGCGCGTTATCTGACTGAGTATTCCAATCGGGTTCATCGAATGCCATCAAACATGACACTCAATCTGTTCTCGCCCATCACAGCCGGTTGCGCCGGCAGAGTAGTTTCAATATCCTACCGCCTTCGTATATCATAACCGTTTGCAGGGCAACAACCTTGAAGGACGCAGGATAGTCTCATAGAAGGAACACACACGGTAATCGGAGCGCTTCCCCGACTCATGTTACGTGAAGACACACAAGATCGGCTGATGGGACGATGTCGTCAGCTCCTTCGGTTCGTCCTGCCAGTGGAATGCCTCTCATGTGGCCACCCACTCAGCACCGACCCAGTGCCCTTCTTCTGCGCCGCGTGCTGGCACACCATCCGCCCACTCCATCAGCCGGTGTGTGCCCGCTGCGATCAGCCGTTCGTCTCACCGGCAGCTACGACCTATACACCGAACCATCAATGCCGGTACTGCCAGGAACAGCCCCCTGACTTTGAACGCGCCTGGACCCTCTTCCCTTATCTCCCACCTCTGCGGGACGCGATCTGCTCATTCAAGTACCGAGGCAAACTGACACTCGCACGGCCACTCGCGCAACTCATGATCAACGCTCTACCACAGGGACTCGACGCCGACGTGGTTATCCCAGTGCCCTTACACCCGGCGCGCCTACGCACGCGTGAATTTAACCAATCGTTGCTGTTAGCCGATCAGCTCGGTCGTCACCTGTCCCGCCCCGTTTCAGCCACCAACCTTGTCAGAACCGCCCTCACCGATCCTCAAACCGCCTTATCGCGACAGGCACGGCTACGAAATCTACGGAATGCATTTACGATCCGTAGGCCACACGATCTTGCAGGAAAGCGTATTCTCCTCGTGGACGATGTCTTCACCACCGGTACCACACTGAACGAATGTGCAAAAACCCTACGAAAAGCCGGCAGCGAGCAAGTCTTTGCCCTGACGTTAGCCAGAACCGTCGAGACGGACCTGGTACCGGATCGCTTGTTAACTGAACAGACTGGACGACCCCTCACAACCCTGGGAATATAATCGATGCCTTTGTATGAATACCTCTGCCTCGACTGTCACAAACGGAGTACCGTCCTCGTCTTGAGCCTCGCCAATCAGGCACCGGCAACCTGCTCCCATTGCGCGAGTGCACGGGTTGAACGGCTCCTGTCTCGATTTGCCTCGCCAAAATCAGAAGAGGCGCGCCTCGAAGCCTCGTTGGATCCAAAAAATCTAGCTGGACTCGATGAAAACGATCCGCAGAGCATGGCTCGATTTATGACAAAGATGGGCAAGGAGATCTCGGCTTTCACGCGATCCCATCTCGGCCTATGAAGGCCACGGCAGGTACACCTGTTCTTCTGCCCCGGCGCTCGCTCACGCCGAGGCCGGATCATCCCTTGCGCCAACGCCTGCAGCCCGAGCGGAGAAGACAGGCGCCGGTGGTGAGAACCTAAACCGGACATTTCTACTTGGGGAGGAAGAGGACATTTCTACTTTGGCTTGACATGTCATGTATTTTCACTTGACAGATCGCTCGAGTTTGCCTACCCTGACGACTGTAGCATGAGGCTTCGTGAGGCATATGCATCTCTATCGAACCAGGTTTAGTAATGGCCAAAGAGCCCAAGAGCGAGCTGATGACGGCGGAGGAGACCTGCCGGTATCTCAAGATCACCCAACGCACACTCTATCGTTACTTACAGAGTCGACAGATACCCGCTTTCAAGCTTGGAAAAGAATGGCGCTTTGTACGCTCGGATCTGGAACAATGGATTCGCAATCGCACCAGAGCGACGTTAGCCTCGTAAAGGACAGGTTCCATTGATGTTTGCCGGTGAATATCTGTGCAAAGTAGATGAGAAGGGTCGGTTTATCGTCCCCTCGCCGATCCGTGAGCAAGTCGAGTCGGATGGACAAGCCGTTGTGTTCCTCAAGGGCCCCGAGGAGTCGACGCTCATCTACTCCATGAAAGAGTGGGAAAAAGTCCTCGAACGGACGAAGGCCACGCTCGATGAAGATCAAAGTCGACTGTTCATGCACTTTGTCGTATCGGAAGCCGGGACATCGGAACTCGACAAAGCCGGGCGCATTCTGATTCCAAGCCGGCTCAGGAAAAATATTCCGTTGGATGAAGACCAGGAAATCATCCTGGTCGGCTTGTATCATCGTATGGAGATCTGGAACCCAAGCACATGGCGTCGGTATATCGGCCGATCTGAAGAGCGATACGACCAGAACATGTCCAAGATCCTCAATCTCCTGTAATCACAGACACGCATGCCTACGTTTCAGCGTCCGCCCCGGATTCCTTCCTCTCCACGGGCCGTTCGTGTGACCTCCTACCGGAACCCTGACAAGAAAATTGCGATGCCACGTCTCGCCCAGAGAATGGCCCCGATATCCCGTATGCCTCCCCCAACACCGCATCGCCCTACCGAGAACCATGCGGTCGCCTTAACCCTCCCCGTACCTCCCAGCGTGAACCATCAATATGCCACCGTCAATGGCCGACGATTGATGTCATCAGCCGGTCGCGCCTATAAAGCCCAGGTGGGACAACTTGTCTGGCTCAAGCTGGCGCAGTCCACTCACCGAGCGTCCTTGCTCGCACAACTCCAGTCAGAATGGCTCGCCCTGTCCATCCGGTTCTATTTTACGTCAGCCCTGCGACGAGACGTCGATGGCGGGCTCAAGATCGCGCAGGATGCCCTCTGTGAGGGGCTCGGGATCAACGA
Source organism: Nitrospira sp. (assembly GCA_005116885.1). Lineage (GTDB taxonomy): Bacteria > Nitrospirota > Nitrospiria > Nitrospirales > Nitrospiraceae > Palsa-1315. Next base: position 130,709 of record SWDP01000006.1, on the reverse strand, counting down.
CAACCGCATCGTCGAAACCCATCTCTATAAGCACATCGACAAAGACAACCCTCGCATCGAAGTACAGTTGACCCCTACAATACCTAAGACAACTTGACCCTCGACAGAGCCCCAAGATTCCCCACGTTCTTGACGATCTCTCACGATTCATACGAGTTGCTCGCACTCAATATCCGAGCCTGGCAAACCGATAAGGGAGTGTCGGGTCTTCCTCAACACCTATTTCATGATCGATCGGTGTGCAATGCGTAAGCGTATCTCTCTGCAGCAACTCCGGGTGGGAATGTATGTGGCCGGTATCGACTGCTCATGGTTCCGAACTCCATTTTTGAAACATCGGTTTCTGATTACAACTCAAGAGCAGATCGAGCGCTTGCGGCGATCCAATGCCCGAGCCGTAGATATCGACCCTTCCAAAGGGCTCGACGTGGCGTTCTTCCCGATCGAGCAAGAGACCCTTCACACGATCGGCTTACGCACCTCCACTCAAGCAGCTCCAGTCCTTGATGCACCTCGCTCACTTGCCACGTTGAGTCAGGAACTCACGATCGCTCAAGAGACGCGTGAGAAGTTGATTCAGTCGGTCAAGACTGTGTTCGACGAAATCAGTAAAACGGGCGCCCCAAAACCAGGACCGGTCAACGAGGCCGTGCAGGAAATCACCATCGTCACCAGAACTCTCAGCACTCACGCCACATTCATGGCCATGAGCCATGGACGGCATCTTGATGCATCCTTCAACAACCATAGCCTCACCGTCTGCACACTGGCGATGATTATCGGCCAAGCTCTCGGCTATAACCCGATGCAACTCCACGAGTTGGCAACCGGCGCATTACTCCATGACATCGGGCTCTTGCAACTCCCTGATCGACTGTTCCGCACATCAACGTTCCTCTCCGGTGAAGACCTCACGGCCTTTCACCATCACCCACGACTCGGCGCCATTGCCATTGAGGCACAACACGATTTCTCCCAGATAGTTCGCCAAATAGCAGCCCAACACCATGTCACACTCGACGGGCAAGGCTATCCCTCAGAAACACCCGCAGACTCCACAGCAGAGGAAAGTCGCATCGTGATGATCGCGGATCGATACGATGAGCTCTTGACCGGATTCGGAGGGCTCCGACCGTTGCCGTCCCACGCAGCAATTCAACAACTATTCCAACAAGGAGAATTCGGCCGTCTCGACCATCGTCTCGTTTCCTTGTTCATCAAGCTAGTCGGCATCTACCCAGTCTACAGCTCCGTGGAGCTGAACACGAAGGAACGAGGGATGATCACCACGATTAATTCCGCTAGCCTGCATCAACCAATCGTCGCGCTCACGTGCGACGAAACCGGCAGTCCCTACCGAGATCCGCTCACCATCGATCTGTCCAACCAGAACCAATCCCCTCTCCGATCCATTGAACGGGTGGTCACATCAGAATCGGAAGAACCGCGTCGTGCGGCCTAGCGCCTTGCACCAGCGATCCATCACCAGATCTGTTTTCGATGATCCGCGCTATTCGTACCGGAGCGCTTCGATAGGATTGAGGCGCGAGGCCTTGTTGGCAGGGTACAATCCGAAGAACAGACCCACTACAAGCGAGAAGAAAAATGCGAGGAGAATGACATTGCCGGAGATGATGGTTGGCCAGCCGGCAATCAGCGTCGTCAACTTCGCCCCGGTTACTCCCAGAATAATACCCAAGACACCTCCCACCAGGCTCAACGTCATAGCCTCGATCAGAAATTGCATCACGATGTGGCGGCGTTTGGCCCCCACCGCCATGCGGACCCCGATCTCTCTCGTCCGTTCCGTCACGGACACGAGCAAGATATTCATGATGCCGATCCCGCCGACCAAGAGGGACACGGAGGCAATGGCAAACAACATCATGGTTAAGGTCTCACTGGTCCCTTCCTGAACCTTCCCGATATCGACCTGCGTCCTGATTGTGAAATCATCTTCCTGCTCCGCCTGAAGCCTATGGCGTGCCCGCAATACCTCTCGAATCTGCTCCGCAGCCATCGGCAAATCCTCGACCTGATCGGTCGAGCCGAACATCGCTCCGACCGACCCAATAAATGATGTGCCGAATACTTTTCGCTCCGCAGTGCTGAAGGGAATGAAAATCACGTCATCTTGATCAGACCCTTGCGCAGACTGGCCTTTCGGCGCAAGCACCCCAATGACACGAAACGGGACGTTCTTGATGCGAATCACTGCCCCCACCGGCTCTTCGCCAGGTTCAAACAAATTTCCGACGATCGTTTGACCGATGAGCGCGACTCGGGCAGCGCTTTCCACATCCGTCTGCGTGAAGGGATCGCCACTCGTAAAGGACCAGTCCCGAATGGTGAGGTAGCTCGGTGAGACACCATTCACCGTCCCGTTCCAGTTTCGGTTCCCATAGACAATTTGCATGACATCGCGCTTGGCCCATCCGGTATCGGACAGCAAGGGAATGCGCTTTTTTAAGTCTAAGGCATCGGACACCGTCAGCGTCACGGCACTCCCCTGACTTCCTCGTACGCCGCTTGCCGAGGTCACTCCGGGGAAGATGATGATCACATTGGTCCCCATCGTCGCAATCTGCGCTTGCACAGCTTGCTTGGCGCCCTCACCAATACTCACCATCGCAATGACCGCCGCCACGCCGATGACGATCCCAAGCATCGTCAGCCCGGCGCGCATTCGATTCCGAGCCAAAATCCGCAACGCGGTCAGAATGGTGAGCCACACAAACGCCGACATCTAGCCCCCCACTGGGCTCGGTGTTGGCCGCGTTTTGGTCAGACGGTCGCTTAACACCTGTCCATCCTTGATCACGATCTCTCGTGCAGCATAGGCAGCAATATCCACTTCGTGCGTCACCAAGATAATCGTAATCCCTTCGTCGCGGTTCAGCTGGTCCAGAATTCTCATAATTTCCTGGCTCGACTGAGTATCAAGGTTGCCGGTCGGCTCATCGGCAAGAAGCAACGAAGGGGAGGTCACCAGCGCCCGCGCAATCGCCACACGCTGCTGCTGCCCTCCAGACAACTGAGTCGGGTAATGGTGCTCTCGACCCTGCAGCCCTACTCGTCCTAGCGCCGCAGCCGCTTGCGCCCGTTGCTCTTTGAGCGAGAGCCCCCGATAGAACAACGGAAGCTGTGCATTTTCAAGCGCGCTGGTCCTCGGAATGAGGTTGAAACTCTGAAAGACAAACCCGATCTGCTGATTCCTGATCCCAGCCAACTGATCGGGCTTCAGGTTGCTCGCCTCTATCCCGTTTAATCGATAGCGCCCCTTTGTCGGCTGGTCGAGACAGCCGAGAATATTCATCAGGGTGGACTTGCCGGAACCGGAAGACCCCATAATGGCGACGAACTCACCTTGTTCAATCGTGAGGCTCAGCCCACGTAAGGCTTGGACTTCCATGTCGCCGACTCGATAGATTTTCCACACATCTTCGCACTGGATGAGTGCGCTCATCATCGTATCTCGTGATGCGTGAAGCGTGAAGCGTTTGAGAAGAACAAAAGCTGTCTGCCGAAGAATGTGGCGGGGCGTGTGAATTCTTGTTGCGAGCGACGCTTCACGAGATACACTTCACACATATTACATTCCACGGTTGCGCTGGGAGCCCCGCTGCCCACCGCTCCCAAACCCTGGAGGCAGATCGCTTCCGCCACGTTCCCCTTTAGGGCGGTCGATGCCCACGACGACCAGAGTGCCTTCAGACAACTCCTCCGACAAGATCTCCGTCACCACACCATCAGAAATACCCATTTGGACATGAATCGGCTCGAGTTCCCCGGCGGCCCCTTGCCTCCAGACTGTGCGGCTTGGTGCCTGAGTCCCTCTGCCGGCTCCTGCCGACGCCTCTGCGCCTTTCTCTTTGGTGGGTGTACCGCCAAGCTTGGTGCGATCGACCTGGCCCGACGTTGGAGGGGTGAATCGCAATGCAGCATTCGGTACTTTCAGCACAGCATCTCTTTGGGCCACCACGATGGAAACGTTCGCAGTCATTCCTGGCTTCAGGCGGAGATCCTGATTGTCGACGTTGACTACCACGTTATAGGTCACCACATTTTGCACATTGATCGGCGAAAGGCGAACCTGGCGGATCGTCCCGGAAAACTGATACCCTGGGTACGCATCAACCGTGAAGGTGGCCTCTTTCCCCTCAGTAATCCCTCCGATATCCGACTCGCTGACGTTGGTATCGACCTGCATTTTCGTCAGATCGAGAGCGATCAAGAAGAGGTTCGGTGTGGCAAAACTCGCCGCGATCGTTTGACCCACCTCCACGTTTCTGGCAACCACAATTCCATTCACCGGCGAGCGAATCACGGTGTATTTCAACTCTAACTCCACAGCATTCAACGCCGCCTCGGCCTGTTTGACTTGCGCCGCTGCGACATTCATCTGCGCCTCAGCCGCCTGGGAATTCGTCACAGCCACGTCGACGTCGTTCTGAGAGACAAACTGTTGCGCCACCAACGATTGCACCCGATCCAATTCACGCTTACGTTGAGCCAGATCGGTCCTGGCTCGTGCGGTATTCGCTTTCGACATCTCAAGGTTGCTTGCAGCTTGATCTCGACGCGCTCTGAGAGGTTCCGGATCGATAACGGCCACGATGTCGCCGGCTTTGACCACCGAATTGAAATCGGCATGCAGGCTCTTGATCATGCCGGACACCTGCGTTCCCACCTGAACCGACACGACAGGATTGATCGTTCCCGTCGCCGTCACGAGCGAAATCACGGGACCTCGTTCGACCGCGGCGGTCCGATAGCGGACTGGGGCTTTGCGCTCTCCATTGAAGAACACATAGCCTCCAATGGCCAGTCCAATTGCCAGGACACTGATGATCAGAATAGCTCGGCGCATCGACTGCTTCCCCTACTTCCTCTATCTACACCGTAGCATTGTACCAACACGGTAGGAGGGAATCACCTGGCGAGCAAGACTTCCAGCTCACATGATTGATGAAGGCTCTTTGTAAAACGTGCAGGGATGAAGAGAAACAGCAAGCCGGTGACAGGCGAAGGGCACCAGCCCCTCCATTAGATGCGCGTTATCGAATGGCTGAACAGGGAGGCTGCTACTCCCGGCTCCGGAAAGACAAACAGACCGTCCGCCACTCGGCGGACGTCCTGTCAGGCATACCGGACTATGGCTCCAATTAGGGACTGACGCTTATGCGCTCTTTGATCAAATCAAAAGTTTCCTTGGGTAACACATTCTTGGCAACCAACTCGCCCTTCACCCGATATGGGCGATTCGTCACAACACGATCCGCCACATCTTTGGAGAGACCGAGCACGAGCACCATATCACCGGCCGATGCCTTATTCACATTCATAGAAGAAGACAGGGGCTGAGAGTCCTTCATTGCCGGGGGAACAGACGCCGCAGATGGAGCGGGACTCACGGACGACACAGATGGTGCCGGAACCCCTGTCGCGGAACGTGACTGATCTTTTAACTCTTTTTGATAGCGAGCTACCAAGGATTTCAGCGTGTCGTTATGCCGCTTCACATCCTCATACTCATGACGCAATGCCCGATTCTGAGCAGAGAGCTGGCGCGTATGCGCTTCGAGTTCCTTGGCTCGATCTTCGACACCGCCGCGTTCCTTGTCACGACCATGCTGAATACGTTCAAGTTCATCCCGAGCGAGCTGGGCTTCGCTCCCGAATTTCACATTGAGATCCTTGAGCGTCCTGACTTGTTGCTCCAACGCATTCTTTTGCGTACGAGCCAAGGCCAACTCGGACTTGGCCGAATCGACGTCACCCATCGCCTCTTCATACTTCGATTGACTGACACAGCCAACCATTGAGACTGCGCCGATCATCACGATCGCCGCCATCCATCGAAACTTCATGCGTGCCTCCCCTCCACTGTGCGTGGTCTCTGCAATCGATGCCGCCCGCAGCTCTTTCATCCAACAGACCGGATGAGAATGAGCCTGCATGACAACACCTCTACGCTTCGTATTTGGTGTATGTCAAGCTTTCCATTTTGTCAACAAAATTGAGGTCCTGTACCCACACCAATTCATCGTGACAGGCTGCAAAGATGTATCTCTGCCCTTGACGGGCTGCCGCCACTTTGTGAATATGCCTGAGACTCGCCGTGTTGGAGCGCAACCTAATCTCAGAAAGCTATCGCATGAATGAATGGGGTCCTGGTCTCGCCACGATCTTGGGTATCGTGGAGGGGCTGACAGAGTTTCTACCCGTTTCCTCGACTGGTCACCTCATTCTCGTCGGCCACATGCTAGGGTTCGAAGGCGACCTCGCTGCCAGCGCGGAAATTTCGATCCAACTTGGCGCGATCCTGGCCGTCATCGCCTATGAACGACAGAAGCTCATGTCCATGATCGGACAAGCCGGCCGGGAGCAGCAGGACATCTCCGCAATGATCCAAGCACGTGGAACGACCCCATGGTCGACCGTTCTGAAAACCTCCCTGGCGACTCACAAAAATCTCTGGTTTCTCCTCGGACTCGGACTTGCTTTCCTACCAGCCGCCGCAATCGGGTTCCTCACCCATAGTTGGATCAAGAACCACCTCTTCACACCGCAAACCGTGGCGGCCTCTTCAATCATCGGAGGCTTCATTATTCTCGCCGTCGAAACACGCCGTGACCAAGCACGAGTCCATCAGCTGGAACAGGTGAGCCTGGCATCCGCATTCTGGATCGGCATCGCCCAATGCGCCTCCTTACTCCCGGGCATGTCCCGATCTGGCTCCACCATCATCGGAGGGCTCTTGGTAGGGTTGGACCGTAAAGTGGCGACGGAGTACTCTTTCTTTCTCGCCCTGCCGACCCTGATCGTGGCGACGTGCTATCAAATGTGGAAATCCCGAGATGTGTTTCAACAAG
>SWDP01000006.1:117813-123734 GCA_005116885.1 Nitrospira sp. | reverse complement strand
CTTTTAGCAGGATGCTGAAAAAACCTGCCAGCGTCGTTCTCGACTCATCGAAATCCTCAACGTACCCCTAAGGGCACGCCTACGGTTTCGACTCGCCTAAGGCCTTGCTGGACAGCCTTTTTGAGCACCCTGCCAATGTTGTCCCAATGGGTAGTTGGACAGCTGGTTGGGATTTCAGTTAATCTACAAGAGCGTGTGCCGAGTCATCTGTTTCGTATGCTGTGACAGAAAATCTTATCTGAATCGATGTCTGACGAAGGAGGGTATGCACAATGGCTCATTCCCAATCCGATACGGTACATGTCTTCGATACCTGGGTGAAGGGCACCAAGCGGCTGCTGCACTTCGACGTGATGACGACCGATGAGGCGACGGCGCTGACGCTCGCCAAGAAGCACCTGGCCAGCATTGGAGAAGGCGACGTACCGGTGACCGTGAAAGAATGTCAGTTCTGCCACACCGAACCGCTCGTGATGTTTTCCCCTGAGCAACAGAAACAATTCCGAGAACAAGGCGGGTTCATCATCACCCTCTCGACCTAAGCGCGCGGCGCGCAAGGGTTGGTCTGGTTCATCTGGTCTGTCTGGTTTATCTGGTTGGTTTCGTTCAACCAAAGAAACCAGATAACCAAACAAACCAAATGACGATTTTCATATGCTGGCGGGCTTTTTCAGCTTCCTGCTAGGAAGCTGGGGGGGATTCATGCGTGGCGAGGGGCACATCTTTCTTTTCAAAGGCAAAATGGATGATCAAGAAAACCACCCCTATGCTGATCGCCGAGTCGGCGACATTGAAGGCCGGCCAATGGTAGGAGTCCACATAGACATCGAGAAAATCAATCACCTCGCCATACCGTAATCGATCGATCAAGTTCCCGATCGCCCCTCCAAGAATTCCCGCAATACTGAGCTGCCCCATCCAATCTTTCTTCGGCAACCGGAAAAGAATCGTCCCCAGCAGGGCCAGGGCAAACAGCGACGTGATCCCAAAGAACACCATGCGAAAGGCATCACTGCTGCCGGCCAGCAACCCAAAGGCGGCGCCGGGATTGCGGATATAGGTTAGGCTGAAGAGATTGGGAACAATGGGAATGGATTCATTCAGTCGCATCGACTGCACGATGGACAGTTTCGTCGCCTGATCGATCGCTACGATCGCGCCGGCGAGCAGCGCCAGGAGCAGATAGCGGACAGGCCTGCTCATCACTGAACCGCCTCTACGCAACGCTCGCAGAGCGTCGGATGATTTGTGTCTTTTCCCACTGCGTCACGATAGTTCCAGCAGCGTTCGCATTTTTGGCTTTTGGACTTGGATACTACTACTGAAAAATCGGGCTTGAGTGGAAGATTGTGGACTTCTCTTAGCTCAACTCGTGACACAATAAGAATGGTGGATAAGTCCGTTTCGTACCGCTTTAGAAACTCGTACTTCTCGGGATTTGCATGTATCTGTACATCACCCTCAAGCGAGGAACCTATAACCTTCTCACGACGTTGATCTTCTAAAGCAGCTTGCGCCGCTACTCTCACTTCCAACAGCTGCTCCCATCGTTGGGCCAGCGCAACATCTTGCCATTGAGGCGGGGCTTCCGGAAACGTGCTCAGATGGACGCTACTCACTCCAAGCTGCCCTCCCGGTTGCGCAGCCAGGGTCCGCCAAATCTCTTCAGCCGTAAAACTCAGCACCGGTGCCATCAGCTTCGTCATCCCGATGAGAATCTCGAACAGCACCGTCTGCGATCCGCGACGCAAGGGCGAATCGGCCCGGAACGTATACAGACGATCCTTAAGAATATCGAGGTAGACGGCGCTCAGATCCACCGAGCAGAAGTTGTTGAGCGCATGGAAAATCGTGTGAAACTCAAACTCGTCATAGGATGTCCTGACCCGCGAAATCAACTCGTTGAGCCGATGCAGTGCCCAACGATCCAATTCAGGCAACTGCTCATACGGGATTCGGTCTTTGTCCGGGTCAAAGTCATACAGATTACTCAGTAAAAAACGACAGGTATTCCGAATCTTTCGATAGGCCTCGATCATATGGGTCAGGATTTCAGGAGAAATCCGAAGGTCATCGCGATAATCCTGCGCCGAGACCCACAAACGCAGAATTTCTGCGCCCGATTGCTTGATCACATCCTGCGGCGCGACGACGTTTCCCGCCGATTTGGACATCTTCTTGCCCTGCCCATCGAGGACAAACCCATGGGTCAAGACAGCCTTGTATGGCGCGCGATGATCCGTCACGACACCGGCCAGTAAGGCGCTGTGGAACCAGCCCCGATGCTGATCCGACCCTTCAAGATAGAGGTCAGCCGGCCACCATTTCCGTCCTTTCAACACCGCCGCATAACTGACACCCGACTCGAACCAGACATCGAGAATATCCCGTTCTTTCTCGAAATCCGTCCCGCCACACTTTGGACAGGCCGTATCCTTGGGCAACAGATCGTCGGCCGATTGCTCGAACCACACATCCGCCCCCTTGGATTCCATCAACGCCGCAAGATGCTCGATCACGGTTGGATCAGCCAGGACAAAACGGCAGCCCATGCAGGTGAAACCTGGAATCGGCACGCCCCACACACGTTGTCGAGACAAACACCAATCGGGGCGGTTCTCGATCATCCCGTTGATCCGATCGCGGCCATACGCTGGAATCCATCGGACCCGTTCGATCTCTGCCAGCGCCTCTTTTCGAAGATCGTTTGTGTCCATCGACACAAACCACTGTTCAGTGGCGCGGAAGATGACGGGATTCTTGCAACGCCAACAGTGCGGATAGGAGTGATTCAATGACCCATGACCGAGCAAACGTCCGTTGGCCTGCAAGAACTCCACAATCTTTGGATTTGCCTTCAACACATGCTGGCCGGCAAATTCCTTTACGACGTCGGTAAACCGCCCGCTGTTGTCGACCGGTGCCACAATCTCCAACCGTTCACCCGGCGAGGCTTTAGCATTATGTTCAAGGACGAGGATGTAGTCTTCCATGCCGTGACCCGGCGCAATATGGACACAACCGGTCCCCTGATCAAGGGTCACGAAGTCACCAAGTAGAATCGGTGACAGGCCGGTGGTCAAGGGCCGTTGCGTTTCGATCCCTTCGAACCCTTCACGCCCCTTCTTCACTCCGAACACTCGCGCTCCTTCGAGCTTACAGGCCTTCGTCACGCTCTCAAGAAGCTTTTCTGCAATGACCAGCACCTCGTCGCCGACCTGGACGAAGGCATAGTCGATTTCGCGATGGAGACAGACGGCTTGATTGGCCGGAAGCGTCCATGGCGTGGTCGTCCAAATCACGACAGAAACCAACTTGATGTCGACGGGGAACGAGATACCGGGAAACGTCTGGCTGAGCACCGTGGGCGATGTGACCAACGGAAACTTCACATAGATCGATGGCGAGGTATGATCTTCATACTCGACTTCTGCCTCGGCAAGGGCGGTCTGGTCCGCCGTGCACCAGAGTACCGGCTTTAGCCCCTTGTAGACCCCTCCCCGCTCCACAAATTTCCCGAACTCGCGGATGATCGTGGCCTCATAGCCAGGATTCATCGTGAGATAGGGACGCTGCCAATCTCCCAAGATACCGAGCCACTGAAACTCTTCACGCTGAATCGTATAAAACTTCTCCGCATATTCCCGGCAGAGTTTGCGGATAGCCGGGGTGTCGAGCGTCTTTTTTTTGTCGCCGAGTTCTTTGAGGACTTGATGTTCGATCGGAAGACCATGGCAATCCCACCCCGGCACATAGGGCACTTGATAGCCCGCCATTGTCTTCGATTTGATGATGATGTCTTTGAGAATCTTATTCAGCGCGTGACCGATGTGAATCCGGCCATTGGCGTAGGGCGGCCCATCGTGCAGAACATACAGCGGCCGGCCTTTCCCCGCCTCCTGAATCTGTTCGTACAACCGTTCCTTCTCCCACGAGGCAAGGAGTTCAGGCTCCCGCTGAGGCAGGTTGGCCTTCATGGGAAAATCGGTTTTAGGCAAATTGAGTGTGGCCTTGTAATCCATAACCTGTCTGGGCTTTCTCGAAAACCTTAGAACGTGATTGGGGTCAAGGGTTGGAATATACCGGAATGACAGGCGAGGCACCAGTCCTTAGCTTGGATGGCGGGATCGTCAAAAACGTCTTCCGGCAAGGCCGCAGCGAGCGAACATGCGAAGCGTACCCTTGCGGTACGTTGAGCTTGTGAGCGATGCGAGAACGAAGCTGGAGGCGTTTTTCACGATCCCGCCCACTAACTCACGGACATCATGCGGTCAAGCGCGACCTTCGCCCAATGCTTCTCGTCGTCCGGAACGACGATATGGTTCACGACGTGGCCGTCGGCAAGATTTTCCATCGCCCAGCAGAGATGGGCTCCATCGATCCGGAACATTGTCGCACACTGGCAGACCGTAGAGGACAGGAAGAAGACCTTCTTATCGGTAAGATCACGCTTCAATCGATTGACCAGATTCAATTCGGTTCCCACTGCCCAAGCCGTCCCGGCCGGCGCCGCCGTCACCGTTTTGATAATGAACTCCGTCGAGCCGGATAGGTCAGCCTTGTTCACGACATCTTCGTGGCATTCGGGATGGACAATCACCTTCCCATCCGGATACTGTTTGCGGAAATTATCCACGTGCACAGGTTGAAACATCTGATGCACACTGCAGTGGCCCTTCCAAAGAATCAGCTTCGCGCGCTTGATCGCCTCGCGCGTATTGCCGCCGTTAGGTTGGTAGGGGTCCCACACGATCATCTCTTCTCGCGGCAGCCCCATCCTGTTCGCCGTATTGCGGCCCAAGTGCTCGTCGGGAAAAAAGAGAATTTTCTCCCGCCTGGCCCAAGACCATTCTATGACCGCCTTCGCGTTGGAGGAGGTACAGGTAATCCCGCCATGTTCGCCGCAAAAGGCTTTGAGCACTGCGGCAGAGTTCACATAGACCGCCGGCATGACAGTCTCTTCCACGGGAAGGATTCGTCCCAGTGTCTCCCAACATTGATCGACCTGTTCAATGGCCGCCATATCTGCCATAGAACAGCCTGCGGCCATGTCCGGGAGGATTACCGTTTGCTTGGAACGGCTTAGGATGTCGGCGGTCTCGGCCATGAAATGCACGCCGCAAAAGACGATATAGGGCCGCTCCGACCGCTCGGCCGCCAGTTTCGACAATAAAAGGGAATCGCCGCGAAAGTCTGCATGCTCAATGACTTCATCTCGTTGATAGTTATGGCCCAAGATCATGACACGATCGCCCAACACTCGTTTCGCCTCAACCGTCCGGCGGAATAGTTCCTCTGCCGGCAGTTGTTGGTAGTCCGTGATCAGTTTGGGAAGCGTTGAAAGTGTCTGCATTGGTTCCTTCGCAAAATAACGTGAAGCGGTATTCTACGTTAGGACTCTCCGACAATCAATGAACCGGTCGCTGCGAGGAATCCCTAGGCAGGCGATAGTCCACTCGGTTCGCTTGGAGCCTGTCTGACATTGCCTTCATGACGAGGCGAAGGAGGTGCAGCCAGATGCGAGGCTGCAGGCCCGGAAAAACCGGAGGTGAATTCATGGGTAGGAGTCAGGAAGCAAATGAGATGTGAGTATTTCAGAACATTACGCGGCGACTTTGGTCAGGAGTCTCTTGACTTCGACGTGGGCGAAGATGACGTCAGGTTCCCGCTGGAGGGCTTCGTAATAACTTCGTTCAAATCCATCTCCTTCTTCTGAAGGGCGGATGAGAGATCGGGCTTCTATCAGAAAGTGCTCCACCTCAACAAGCGAGAGCTCAGACTTGTCGTCCAGGAGTTCGTCAATACGGACGACCAGTTGCGAGAGAGGGTGAAGCCAGGTAAACCAAGGATCGTTCAACACCAAGTGCAGGAGTTCGCTGGTTGACTCGACACGGCCATTGATCCGCTCATAGGTAACTTGT
>SWDP01000006.1:110682-117713 GCA_005116885.1 Nitrospira sp. | reverse complement strand
TCGCCGTAGTAGAAAGGTCAATGTCGGACAGGCTCCTAAGGGTAGGCCTAATACCCCGTTGACAATGCAGGAGGCTGGCGATACGATTCATCGTTGAAGCTAGGGGGGCCACACGGCTGAGAGTCCGCCCGAACGGACGACCCTCAGAACCTGACCTGGGTAATACCAGCGTAGGGAAGCGAGAACAACCGGAACTGTTGGTCTCTCTGCCGCACCCCTTATTATCGGTGCGGCTTTTTTTTGACGTTGAGCACAGTTCACGTTTTGGAGAAAGGATCTCCTCATGAGCGACCATACAAACGGCAATGGATCTGCTACTGGTAACGGACGCGAATCTGTTGGATCAGCCTTCACGACCACGCCGTTCCCCGCCTCCCGCAAAGTGTACGTGCAAGGAGAACAGGCTGGCGTGCGGGTCCCAATGAGGGAAATCAGTCTGACCGCCACCAAATCGATGAATGGGGGCACACCCGTCGCCAATGAACCGATCACGATCTACGATACTTCCGGCCCCTACACCGACCCAGCCGTAAAGATCGACGCGCGAGCTGGATTGGCGCCCTACCGCCGGAGCTGGGTGATCGACAGGAACGATGTCGTCGAACTGGCAGATATTTCCTCGCAGTATGGCCGCCTTCGTGCAGCCGATCCCAAACTGAACGAACTCCGGTTCCAGCATATTCGCAAACCGCTACGAGCCAAACCGGGCATGAACGTGACCCAGATCCATTATGCGAGACGCGGCGTCGTCACACCGGAAATGGAGTTCATTGCAATCCGAGAGAACCAATCTCGCGAAGTCGCGCGCGAACTGGCCGCGCGGAATGGGCACGGTGGCGGAGTCACACAACACCCTGGTCAGTCGTGGGGCGCCAGCATCCCCTCCATCATCACACCGGAATTTGTCCGCGACGAAGTCGCCCGTGGCCGCGCGATCATCCCGGCCAACATCAACCATCCGGAGAGCGAACCGATGATTATCGGCCGCAACTTCCTGGTGAAGATCAACTCCAACATCGGCAACTCTGCCGTCGCCTCCTCCATCGAAGAAGAAGTCGAGAAAATGATCTGGTCCATTCGATGGGGTGCCGACACCGTCATGGACCTCTCCACAGGCAAGAACATCCACGAGACCCGCGAATGGATCATCCGCAATTCGCCTGTGCCTATCGGGACCGTGCCGATCTATCAGGCGCTCGAAAAAGTCGGAGGCAAGGCCGAAGACCTGACATGGGAGATCTATCGTGACACACTGATCGAGCAGGCAGAGCAAGGCGTGGACTATTTCACAATCCACGCCGGTGTACGCCTCGCCTATGTGCCAATGACCGCCAAACGCATGACCGGCATCGTATCCCGAGGCGGAGCGATCCATGCGAAGTGGTGCTTGGCTCATCATCAAGAAAATTTCACCTACACGCACTTCGAAGAGATCTGCGAGATCATGAAGGCCTACGACGTGTCGTTCAGTTTGGGCGATGGGTTACGGCCCGGCTCCATTGCTGATGCCAACGACGAAGCGCAATTCGCCGAGCTGGAGACCTTGGGCGAACTCACCAAGATTGCCTGGCGCCATGACGTGCAGGTGATGATTGAAGGCCCAGGCCACGTACCCATGCATATGATCCAGGTCAACATGGAAAAACAATTGAAGGCCTGCCAGGAAGCGCCCTTCTATACGCTGGGGCCGCTCACCACCGACATCGCGCCAGGTTACGACCACATCACCTCCGGCATTGGCGCAGCCATGATCGGGTGGTTTGGCTGTGCGATGCTCTGCTATGTGACGCCCAAGGAACACCTGGGCCTCCCCGACCGGGAAGATGTGAAGACCGGCGTCATCACCTACAAGATCGCCGCCCACGCAGCGGACCTCGCCAAGGGCCATCCTGGCGCGCAGATCAGAGACAACGCGCTCTCAAAAGCCCGCTTCGAGTTTCGCTGGGAAGACCAGTTCAATCTTTCGCTCGATCCGGACACGGCAAAACTCTTCCATGACGAGACCTTGCCGGACAATGCCGCCAAGGTCTCACACTTCTGCTCCATGTGCGGCCCTCATTTCTGTTCGATGAAGATCACGCAGGATGTCCGCGACTACGCCGAAAAACTACAGGTAAATGAACAGCAAGCGATTCAAATCGGCATGAAAGAAAAGGCCGAAGAGTTTAAGAAGACCGGCTCAGAGATTTATCGGTAAGACAAGCAAGGATGCTCAAAACGGTCATCCAACAAGGCCCGAGGGGAATCGGAACCGGAGGCGTACCCTCCGGGGTACGTTGAGGATTTCGATGAGCCGAGAACGAAGTTGACGACCGTTTTCAGCATCCGTTGAGGGAGAATAGAGTATGGGAAAGCCAAAACCAGCCCCGTTACGGGAAAGAGACATCACGCGCCACATTGCGCGCGAATACTACAAAGAGTTCGACCAGCTCATCGAGAGCGATGTGATCATTGTCGGCGCCGGGCCTTCCGGCTTGATCTGCGCTCATGACCTGGCTGCGATGGGATTTAAGACCGTCGTCATCGAACAGAGCCTTGCCCTTGGCGGCGGCTTTTGGACGGGCGGCTATTTGATGAATAAGGCCACGATCTGCGAGCCGGCCAATGAGATCCTCGAAGAGATCGGCGTACCCTGCAAGAAAATCACAGAATGCGAGGGCATGTACATGGTTGATCCCCCGCACGCCACCGGTGCATTGATTGCCGCCGCATACAGAGGCGGCGCAAAAATCATGAATCTCACAAGAGTCGTCGACTTAGTGCTTCGTCGCGACGGCATCCTCGAAGGCGTTGTGGTCAACAACACAACAGCCGAAATGGCCGGCCATGACATCCTCCACGTCGACCCCATCGCGCTCGAAAGTAAGATCGTGGTGGATGCGACAGGCCACGATGCCGTCGTCGTGGAACTCTTGCACAAACGCAATCTCTACAAAGCCGTGCCCGGTAACGGTGCGATGTGGGTTTCCCGATCCGAAGAAGAAGTGATGGACCGGACCGGCGAGGTCTATCCCAACTGTTTCGTCATCGGGTTAGCCGTGGCGGCAGTCTATGGCACACCCCGCATGGGACCGGCCTTCGGCTCAATGTTGCTCTCGGGACGCTATGGCGCAGAGCTGATTAAGAAGAAGCTGAAGAACGAATAACCTGTCTCCCCCGGTTCCTGGAGGCCGATCAAAAAGGTCATCCAGCGAGGCCGCAGGGAGTGAGAACGACGCTGGGGATCTTTTTCATCGGCCTAACTATGGATGTACAAGATTTTTTACTACAAGGCGAAGGCCACGAAGAAGATAAACGCGAGGCATGGCAACTCTTCCAACAAGCCTATGAACGCCAGATGAAGGGCGAATTGGAAGAAGCCGTCACGCTCTACAAGAAATCGATTGAGAGTCATCCGACCGCCGAAGCCTACACCTTCCTCGGGTGGACCTACAGCTTCATGGGACGGCTCGACGAAGCGATTGAGGAATGTCACAAGGCGATCGCGCAGGACCCTGACTTCGGCAACCCTTATAATGATATCGGGGCCTATCTGATCGAAAAAGGCGAACTCGACGAAGCGATGACCTGGTTTCAGAAAGCCCTGCAGGCAAGACGCTATGAGAGCCCAGCCTTTCCCCATCTCAACTTGGGTCGTGTCCACGAACGCAAAGGGCAATGGACTGAGGCGATCGATTCCTACAAGAAAGCCCTGGCCCTTAATCCCAATTATGCCTTGGCAAAAAAAGCATTGGGGCGATTGATCAGTTCACTCAACTGAGAAGGTTTGTCTAGTTCATTTGGTTTATCTGGTTTGTCTTGTTGTTTTAGTTGATCTGGTTTGTGGTTTACTTAGGCATTCTTAGTTGCCTTGATTTCCTAGTTCGAGCCATGTAGTTGAACCGTACTGCCTCCTTTTGAACCAAAGAAACTAGAAAAACCAAATGAACCAGACAGACCAGAAGACTATTCTCGTTGCAGTTACCGATATCTTTTTCTATACCAAGGTCCGCGACGCCCTGATGGCGAAGGGCTACAAGATCGAACGGGCTCGGACGCAGCAGGACATCGCAGAAAAGGCCTCCTCCACGACTCTGTCCGCCTTCATTGTGGACATGAACGACGAGAGGCTGAACGCCTTCCAAGCTCTGGAAACTCTCAAAACCGACGCAAGCATGAAAACCATTCCCATTCTCGCTTTCGCCAATCACGAAGAAGTCGATACCTTTCACCGGGCCAAGGCGCTGGGCGTGACCAAGATCGTCTCGCGCAATGAGTTCTCTTCACGATTGAAAGATCTGGTCGAGGAGGTGGCAGGGACTCACGTATGAAACAGTCACGTCTCCATGAACATCACGCGAAGCTTGGCGCAACCTTTGAAGAGGTCGCCGGATGGGACATGCCCGCTCACTATGGCCAATGGAGCACAGAGTATCAGGCAGTACGCCAGGCCGTCGGCCTTTCCGACCTCTCACACCGTGGGAAAATCCGCGTCACCGGCGATGATCGCGTGAAATGGTTACAGAGCCTCATCAGCAACGATATATTCCCGCTCCAGCCAGGCCAAGGACGCTATTCAAGCTTTCTCACCCACAAGGGCAAGATGCTCGGCTACTTTCGAGTCTATATCTTCCCTGACAATGTGTGGGTGGAAGATGTCGGCGAGGTCGGCGAGGCCACCTTCCAAGCCCTCAGAAAGTTTCTGCTCTACGGCACCAAAGCGAAGATGGAGAACTGTGCAGAGTCCTGGGGGCTCTTACTCGTCAGCGGGCCCAACGCTTGTGCGACCGTCAGCGCCGCTTTCGGAGTCGAGATGAGCGACCTCAAACCGGTGAACGCCATCGCAGCGAAAATCGGAGGCCATACCGCGCTCGTCCTGCGTACAGAAGAAACCGGAGAAGATGATCTGGAAATATTGTTGCCTGTCGATGCCCTCCCCACAGCATGGGAACGACTGATGGAGTCCGGTGCGACATACGGAATCAAGGCGATTGGCAGTCACGCTCGTGAGGCCCTCCGCATCGAAGCGGGCCTACCGAAGGCCGGCCCTGATCTCAACGAAGAGATCGTCCCGCCGGAAGCGAACCTGGAGGGGAAAGCGTTCAGCTTGAATAAAGGCTGTTACCCTGGGCAAGAAGTCGTGGCGAGAATGGACACCTACGGCAACGTGCGGCGAAAATTGGTTGGGTTGGTTCTCATAGAATCAGTGGTTCCTCCGCATGGAGCCAAACTGTACAGTGGCGATCGTGAAGTGGGCTGGATCAGCAGTGCCGTCCATTCCCCGCAGCTCAATCAAGTCATTGCGTTCGGATTTCCCCTTCGCGACTTCAGTACGCCAGGCACCGAGCTGGCCGTGGAATTCGATCACCACAGATACCCGGCCACAGTTCACAGCATGCCCTTCTACGTCAAGCATTAGCTCGGTCACAACGGCCCCGTAGGCGATGGAGCGCACGATGACACAACGGTGGATGGCCCTGATAGCTGTGGTGGGATTGATACCCCTACTCCTGGCCATGCGGCCGGTGGATGAAGCCCTGCTCGCAGCAGCAAGTAAGGGAGATCTCGGCGAGATCACCAGAGCCGTCGAAAAAGGGGCTGACGTCAACGCGGCCGGTGAGGACGGAATCACTCTGCTTTACAAGGCAGCCGAAAAGGGCCATCAAGACGCGGTGGCTCTCCTATTGGACAAAGGCGCGAACCTGAAACAGGAAACGATGGACGGAGTGACCCCGCTTCACATCGCCGTTGAGAAAGGCCATAGAGCCATAGCAGAGCTGCTGTTGGACAAGGGCGCAGACGTGAACCAGGTAAGAACGGACAGCGGCGAAGCCCCGCTCTTTACCGCAGCCCAGGAAGGACACCAAGACGTTGTGGCCCTTCTGTTGGATCGCGGCGCCAAAGTGAAGCAGGTACGGCTAGGCAACAACGCAACTCCGCTCTTTATTGCGGCTGGCAAGGGGCATCGGGAGATCGTGGCGCTACTGCTGGACAAAGGGGCGGAGGTAACACCGGTGACGACGAACGGATGGACTCCTCTTCATGTCGCCGCACAACAAGGGCATCATGAGATCGTGACGATGCTGCTGACGAAGGGAGCAGACAAAGCGGCAAAAGATGCCAAAGGTCTCCGGCCAATCGATCGCGCGCGCGAAAAAGGCCACACCACGCTAATTTCGTTGCTGGAGCCATAAGGCAGCTTTCACCATCCTACCCTTCTACTCTACCTGATGGTATCTAACAATCAGGGCGATCCACCGGTAGAGTCGGCAGATCGTTCACAGGCTGTCGCCATCGGAAGCCACTGTGACGAGCCAGCGCGGCGCCGTCTTGATGAGCGCTCAGCGCTCCGGATTGCGAGCTGCCGTCACCGCGCTGGCAAAAGCCAATAGACTCTTCCGCTCGTCATCTTCAAGTGCCAACAAGAGGTGGGCCTCTTCAGCATGCATGAGGCGAAGGCTGAGAAACGGTTCTTCGCGGCGTTTCTCCTTGTTGTCCCACATTGCATCGATCAGCTGAACCTTGTCCAACTGACCGACCGACAGCACGTCATAACGAAAATACGAATCGCCGATGACTATATCGATTACGACATTACCGGCAGTAAGCAACACGAGATTAAAGCGTCCCTGATCTTCGTAACCCTCGGGCAAAAACTTGTTGATGTGACACTGCGCGACTTTGCGATCCCCTAACGCCGCACTAATCTTTTCTTTGAGCGCCGGGTAATCGATCTGCATGGCCTTTTCATCGAGCCCTGTCGCCGCGGCGGCGGCACTCTGAGCCTGTTCAAAAATCTCATCCGCTGACATCAATCCTGCCATCTGTGAAATCCTTTCATTCGAACCCTGTTAACCCGCTGTACGCCGAGCCTTCACCGCTCTGGCGACACCGATCAATCCTAGAGCTGCCCACGCAAACTCCAAGAAAATGAATCCGACTCGCTGATCCTCAATCGCCACGATCGCTAACAGCAACGACCCAATAATGTTGAACGCGAGGTATCCCGTGTGCAGCTCACTCCAGACCCCGCTCTGAAGTAAGCCATACGC
>SWDP01000006.1:109734-110672 GCA_005116885.1 Nitrospira sp. | reverse complement strand
ATCAAGGCGCCCAATACCGAAATTAGCTGCAACAGCATCACACACCTCGCCTCACCCTCCACACACAACGATGGTGTACCGTAACTGGCTATCTATCTCGATTTCAAGAGAATCTTCGCCACGAACCGTGACAACTACCTGGCAGACAGGTGATGGGAAAACCTCGTGGCACCGTCCTCATCGAGGACTCTCACGTCAAAGGAAGACTCCGTGACTCGAATCAGACCAAAATTCATGTACCCGCCTTCATTGACCAATGTGGTCGGACGTAACCCCACACTGGCCGATGTCGGCTTGCCAGCCACGGCGGACAAGGGGCCAGCCACGAACTCATGGAAGTCAGCGATCCCGTCACCATTTGGGTCGTACGCATTTGCCTGTACATAGTGGACATCGCCTGCCAGGAATACGACGTTCTTTACCCTCCGGCCGAGAATGTGATCCACGATCACCTGCCGTTCTCGTTCAAACCCTGGAATACCAGGGCCACCGGCCCAGCCATCGTTCCCAGGAACGCTCGCACTCCCTCCTTTCGATATGGAGAGAGGCACCGTGGTCACAATCACTTTCCACATCGCAGATGACTCGGTAAGCCCGCTTAACAGCCATTGCAGTTGCTTTTCTCCCAACATGGTCTTCGCCGGGCCGTCTTGATCGATATTACGGCTTCGATACTGCCGCGTATCGAGGATAAACATCTCAAGATCTGTCCCGGCGCGCACGGTTCTATAGAGCCGGTCTGGATCATCAGCAGCCACGCGAATCGGCCAATACTCACGCAAGGCCTGCCGCCCGATCGGCATCCGGTCGTCGAAAGGTCCGGAAAAGTCGTTCCGCACTTCATGATCGTCCCAAATCGCATAGACCGGAGTGGTCTCCAAAAACCGGCGCAACGCCTCCGCAGCCCGCTGGTCACGATGGCGTGCACGGTACTCATC
>SWDP01000006.1:95165-109634 GCA_005116885.1 Nitrospira sp. | reverse complement strand
AGTGGGGTTCGACACACTAGCCATTCGCGTCTGGATGGAAGCGAGTGAGGAATATTATCAACTGGCCGCTCCCTCCGCGCTCCTCATTGTCTTGTTGAGTCTCCCGGCACTGGCTTTGTTGGTCTCGAAAGATTGGCGCGCAGCGTAGCAGGATGCTGAAAAACTATGTTGAGACAGCGAGAACTTCGATGGCCACACGTGTGGGGCAACAGGAAAGCACCGCGAAGGATGCTCAAAAATACCGTCCAGCAAGGCCGCAGGCGAGTCGAAACCGGAGGCGTACCCCAAGAGGGTACGTTGAGGATTTCGGTGAGCCGAGAACGAAGCTGGCGGACTTTTTCAGCATCCTGGTAGTAGAGGAAGGATCGTGATTCCGTGATCTCCGACCACTCCACCGCACCCCGCCCTTCTGGTGAAAGCACATTCCAGGGCAATCTGTTTGCACCGGCCTCGTCGGTCTTGGAATTGCGCCATGTCTCTTGCGCCTACGAAACCGGGCGCCCCGCGGTCCAGGAAATTTCCTTCGCGGCGAGAGAAGGGGAAATTCTTTGCCTGCTGGGTCCTTCGGGGTGCGGGAAGACGACCATTTTGCGGGCGATCGCAGGATTTGAACCGGTTCGTTCCGGCCAACTGTTCTTATCCGGACAACTCGTCTCGTCACCGGACGTCATGATCCCGACGGAGAGTCGGCACGTCGGAATGGTCTTTCAAGAATACGCGCTGTTTCCCCACCTACGCGTCCAAGACAACATCGCCTTCGGGCTCCATCATCTTGCCCGGAGCGAACGCGCACCGCGAGTCCAGGAGATGTTACGCCTCACAGGCCTGGAGGGATTCGAACGACGATATCCTCACGAATTATCGGGCGGCCAGCAACAGCGGGTCGCACTGGCTCGCGCCCTCGTCCAGAATCCCGTCGTCTTGCTGCTCGATGAGCTATTCAGTAATTTGGACCCAGACATGGCCGGGCGCATGCGCCAAGAATTGCACGATCTTTTACGACGGACAAAGACAACCACTGTGCTCGTCACACACGATCATGACGAAGCGTTTGCCATGGCCGATCGAATCGCCGTGCTCAACCAGGGCCGCTTGGAACAACTCGATACGCCGGAAATGATGTACCACATGCCGGCCACACCCTTCGTCGCCGATTTTGTCGGTCAGGCAGACTTCATCCCTGGAACTGTCTCCCACGGCCTGGTCCAGACCGAACTAGGAGAGTTTCCCGATACCATCGAATGCGCGGATGGCACCAATGTGGTCGTTATGATTCGGCCC
Organism: Nitrospira sp.; assembly: GCA_005116885.1. Classification (GTDB taxonomy): domain Bacteria; phylum Nitrospirota; class Nitrospiria; order Nitrospirales; family Nitrospiraceae; genus Palsa-1315. The sequence continues at coordinate 108,353 of SWDP01000006.1, read as the reverse complement.
GACGATATCCATCTTATCCCCACGAAGGGCGCGCGCGCGCGCGTCCTTTCCCGCCAATTTCATGGATCAGAAAATCTGTATACGGTCAGCCTCCCCTCAGGTCAAATCGTTCATAGTAGCCAAGGTTCCACGAGCGTCTATCAGGCAGGCACGGCAGTAGAACTTCGTGTCCTGGCAACCCATACCGTGCTCTTTCGTCAAGAGAAGCCCACCGGATAGGCATGCGAGTCAATCCGACCGATCACACGAAAACATTGACAGGCTTTTTCGCGATCTGGCATTGATAGAAGTTCACGGCGGTTCCTGACCTGCCGGTTTGTGAATAATGAAGGAACGAAGGCCTTGCCTATGAATGGGTTACAAAACCTTGTCGATTATGGAGTCATTGGGCTCCTATTAGCGCTCAGTGTCTGGACGGTGGCCATCGCGGTGGAACGGTGGCTCTTTTACCGTCGTGTCGATCTTACTCAATACCCTAACAGCCTGGGGTTGGAGATGGCGCTGACCAAACACCTGGTCATTATCGGCACAGTCGCCGCAAATGCTCCGTATATTGGCCTGCTAGGCACTGTGCTTGGTATCATGCTCACATTCCATACGATGGGGACCTCCGGGACCATGGCGGTCAATGCCATCATGATCGGGCTCAGCCTTGCGCTCAAGGCCACGGCGGTCGGACTACTGGTCGCGATTCCCTGCGTCGTCATGAACAACGTACTCCGACGGAAAGTGGCCGAGCTCCTTGCCCGACATAAGGAACAACATGCAACGGGACATTGATCAAATCAACGTCATTCCCCTTGTGGACGTCATGCTGGTTCTCTTGGTCATCGTACTGACCACCGCCACGTTTATCAGCAGCGGACAGATTCCGGTCAATTTGGCAAAAGCAAAGGAGGTCGGCGATCGCAAAGAGGCTCCCATCGTCATCACCCTCACGGCCGACGGCGCGCTCTTTCTCAACGATCGGGCCGTCCCTGAAGGAGGGCTTCAAGGTGCGCTGACTGCGGAGCCTCGGGAATCATCGGTCGTCGTGCGGGCAGATAAAGTTACGTTACTTGAACGATTCGTGTCGGTGGTCGATGAGGTGCGAGGATTAGGATTTCAACAGGTCAGCCTGGAGGTCATCCGACTGTGATCGCTGAGGCGCCACTTCGCTCCGGAGGTTACAAGCAATCCCATGTCCAAGGGTGGTTGATCTCCGTCCTCTTCCACGGAACCGTGGCTCTCATAGCGATCCTCCTTATTAAGCACGTTCAACGCGAGCCGCAGGAAGACGCGTTCAAGTGGAACGTGGCCATGGTGTCGCCGGCTCAACCTGTTCAACCAGCCACATCATCCTCAACCCAGGCTCCTGCCAGATCAGCTCCATCGACGACATCGACCTCCTCTCCCCCCCTGCAGCGAGGTACGCCGACACAAACGCTTAGACAACAGGCGGCCCCCTCCCCACCACAACCCACAACTCCCTCACCATCAGCGGCTCACACTGTGCAACCAGCCGAACCGATCAGACATGAGGTCATTGCACCCATCGCCACCGAAACTGCGCCTGGTCCAAAAACAGACGACTCATCAACGGCCGTCTCCGCCTCTACTGATGCCGTGACAGGACCATCAAGCGCGCAATCCACAGCCGTCGAACAGACTCCACAATCTGAACACACTTCAGCGCAAACCCAGATGGCAGCCATTTCTCCGGCACCATCCGTCGTACCAGCTAAGCGTGACTACGGCTGGCTCTCTGAAGCGATTTTACGTCGTATGGAAGAATTGAAACGCTATCCCGCCTCGGCTCGAGTCGATCGAGCTGAAGGGAAAGTCGTGGTCAAAGCTGTGATCGACGAGGACGGGAGCATCAGTGAAGTTGGGGTCTTTCTGAGTTCGGGGCACATCGCGCTCGACGAAGCCGCGGTTGAAACCATGCGGCAAGCCGCCCCATTCCATTTGCCGCATCCATTGGGACAGCCGCGCATGACGATCAAGATTCCCATGAACTATCGATTGGACCGCTGACCACTGGCCTTTTGGTTCACGGCTTACGAATCCGATTCCGCAACCCTGAAGACACATGGACCAAGCCTTCATGATCGACAATAATGGCCTCCACCTCTGGCAACGCTTCGACAAGCTTCATGCCCAATTCAGCCCCCATGACAAAAATTCCTGTGTCCAACCCGTCCGCCCAGATGCCTTCGCGGGCAATTACCGTGACACTCTGGCAACCGCGCGCGGGTTGGAGCGTGCGCGGATTGAGAATATGGTGATACCGAACACCCTCACGCTCGAAAAATCGTTCGTAGTCGCCGGCCGTTGAGATGGCCTCATCTTCCAAGTCGATGAAGGCAAGCACCTCTCCCTCTTTGCGTGGATGTTGGATACCGACGGGAAACTTCCCCCCCCCGGGCAACCGTCCGAATGTTCGAATATCCCCTGAGAGGGCTACGATCCCTGCCAACGCTCCGGCTTTCTTCATCACCGCCACTGCTTGATCCGCCGCATATCCTTTGCCGATCCCACCCACATCAATCCGCATCCCAGCTTTCTCAAGAAAAATCGTCTGCGTCTGTGCGTCAACATGAACCGCGTGTAAATCCACCATGTGGCGGAGCGCGTCCAGCTCAGATCCTGTCGGTACTCGTCGGCCTTCGATCACATTCCAGACATCCACCGCCGGGCCAATAGCGATATTGAATCCGCCATCCGTCAACTCTGCAACTTGGATCGCACCCTGGACAACCGTCATCGTGTCATGACTTACAGGGACCGGCATCACACCCGCCAAGGCATTCACGCGAGACAATTCGCTCGTCGGAATCCAGGTGCTCAGGAGTTCTTCGAGGCGATGGATCTCGGCGAACCCGGCAGTCGCCGCAGCTTGTGCACCGGATTCATCCCGAGCCACCGCTGTAATCTTCACCAGCGTGCCCATCTGCATTTGGACTCTGGTAACAACGGTTGGTTCCTTGCCAGAGAATACCCCTGCACACCCGCCGAAGGCGGCGCACAGCAATATCAGTAGGGCTGTCTGGATGCGAAGTGACTGATCGAACAGGTTGGAATACATGCGCTCCTTCACCATGCCTTGCACAATCGAAGGATCGGATTATAGGACAAGATTGGACTTAATACACTCCGTACTCCGACCATTTACACACAACATGATGGACCTTGACTTTCGAGCGCTGGTTGAGATATTAATAATCGTTCTCAATTTCATTTGAGCAGAAAAATCTATCACTATGGTCAGTACCACTTCCCCGAGTCATCACTCTGCTGAGTGCGATGAAACCCGCTGCGAATGCGGTCAACTGATCGCCAAAGTGCGCGGACAAGGCTTAGAACTCAAATGTAAACGCTGTAAACGCATCATCGTCATCCCCTTTTCTTCTATCAAAGGATGGAGTGCGGTTACATCATGATCACCCTGTCGGCGAAAGGAGCTAACAGCCCAACATACCGATGCATAACCAACCGTTGCCGATTCAAAGAAGGCCAGAGACCCTTGAGTCCCGAGTCAGACCACAACCTTACTCACCGTGGAGGATGCCGATGAAGATCCGGTCAATCCTCGGGGCTCTCGTGATTACAGCTTTGCCGTTTACGCCGGTGTGGGCTGAGAGCATGACCCCGGAGGACATTCAGAAGATAGTCGACGAGGCAGTGAACAAGAAAATACAGGAGTACGAAAAAAGCGAACGGGCCATGGAGCAGAAAGAAGGCGCTTCTCCGACTGCCGCGCCGGCCTCCAGTTCAATTGGACCCATGGTCAACATCAGAGGTGCACGAAAGGGAGAGGAGGGCATCCCTCTTGGATTTGGTTCAACCGGGTCAGGAAAACTGATCTACGCCAAGCCATTTTTGAGCGCCCCGAAGGCAACCATCGGCGGTTATGTCGACGTCATGTACAACAACCTCTCTCGTCAAAATCTGGACAACCCAAGCCGCCATTCATTCGGCCAGCAACGGTTGGTTCCCTTTATCTATGCCGACATCACCGACCGCATCAAATTCGCAGCGGAGCTTGAGTTCGAGCGAGGCGGGACGAATGCCGCTCAAGGTGATGGCTCCATGACGATTGAGTTTGCGCAAATCGACTACCTAGTCAACGAGGCAATCAACACCCGTGCCGGTATCCTCTTGATGCCGGTCGGTAAGTTTAACTTGCTGCACGACTCGCCATTGAACGATCTCGTGGATCGACCGATGGTATCCAGAATCGTCATCCCCAGCACCTGGTTCGAAGCAGGCGCCGGCATCTACGGCAGCCTCTATCCTTCCTCACAATCCAAGCTGGACTATGAAGTCTATGCGGTCAACGGCATGAGTCAGACCGCAGGCGCCATCACGGACGCAGGAGTCCGAAGCGCACGAGGCAGCGTCTCCAGGGACCGTGACGATAACAAGGCCGTTGTCGGCCGCGTCGCCTTCAGCCCGATACTGGGCATCGAAGTCGCGGGGTCCGGTTTTCACGGTACCTACAAACCGTCAGCAGGGGCAGTCGGGACCGGGCGTATCAGCATATTCGCCCTCGACTGGACCCTGCAGCGAGGCCCATTCGAAATCATTGGAGAGTCGGCCTGGTCTCGAATCAGCAATAACGATGCAACCGGGGTTGCGGGCAATCCCATCGGACCTGCTGGCATGCAAGGCTACTACATTCAGGGCAACTATCACTTCATGCCTGATTTCCTGAAAAAATGGGCGCCCAGCCACTTCACGAATGCCTCGACCTTTACGGCAGTCGTGCGCTGGGAACAGGTGGACACCGACACCGACGACCGCACTCGGATCAATACTCTAGGGAATCGAAGGGAGTTGGACCGGCTGACGCTCGGGTTGAACTTTAGGCCGATCGAAGACACCGTATTCAAATTCGACTGGCAATTCAACACTCAAAACAATGCCAAAGGGCTGGTGAACGGCGGGGATCTGGGCAACGCAAATAGCCCGCTTAATGGAAATGGGTTCCTGGTTCAAGCCGCGACGTACTTTTAAGTGACCAGAGTCAGGGGCTTCCCGCCAGGCGGGAAGCCCCTGAGGAAAAGCAGGATCGTACCGAATGTCTCTTCGCTCTCTCAGCCTTTTTCTGATCCCCCTATTCTTGACGGCTTGTGCCGCCACAAGCGGCATGCAGCAACGATTTGCCGTTTGCAGTTACGACTATGCCTGGGAAGCTGCCCTTGAAGCGGTGAAAGACCGCTCTATCACCACACACGATAAAGACGCGGGCTTCATTGAAACCGACTGGACGGAGATTCCGATGACTGGTCGAGCCTTTGGAATTCTTCAACGTGACGTGTCGGACGGCAAAGATCGGTCCCGTATTACGCTAACGGTGAAACGGCTTGATGACGTCACCAAGATCAGCTTTGTCGAACAGCGGCAACAGTGGGTATTTCGAGGCGGTTCTCGTCTTTTTGGCTGGGCCTCGATAGACCCTTCGGAAGACGTGATGCGCGATATCCAGCACCGACTCGACAGCAAATTGAAGGAGCATGGATGTTCGCTCACCTAAGACTCAGTTCTCTTCTGCTCGTGATCGGGCTTACATTGGCCGCTGACGCGTTCGCTGCCGAGCGCATCTGGGATAACGATCTCAAACGCTATCTCACTGAAGAAGAGACGAACCATGCGGAAGTCTTCATGACTGAGGAAGAGGCAGTCAAAATCATGTTTCCCAAGTCGGAACGAATCCGCAAAGCCGTGCTTCGCCTGAGCCAGGGAAAGAAAGAGGCAATCGAAGAGCGCATCGGCTGGAAATTCCCGGAAGAATCGTTTGAAGTGTATATCGGTGAAACCGGCGACACGATTGACGGCTACGCCATGGTCCATAACACCATCGGGAAACACAAGCACATGACTTACATGGTCGGAGTCGATACCAGAGGCGCCTGTACGGATGTAGAGTTGTTAGTATTTCGAGAGGCCAGGGGCAGCGAAGTGAGAAGAAAACGGTTCAATGCGCAGTATGAAGGCAAGACGGTCGCCGACCCCATCCGCATTAACAAAGACATCCTCAATATCAGCGGCGCCACCATGTCGGTTCGTTCGATCAGCGCCGGCGTGAAGCGCGTGCTCGTGCTCGTCGATGAATTCTATTTGAAACCGGCAGGGATGGGCAGCGATACTGTGGCTACAAAGAAATCTGAACAGGGGATCTTCGGCTCTATCTTCGGGAACTAACAGGGGTAGACTGACATTCTCATCCATGCGCAACTTCAACACTCGCTTCCGCCTCCGGGACTCAGATCGACACATCCGGCTCGTCTACACCTTTTTTCTCCTCTTGATGCTGGCCGGCTTCACCTTTTCATTTTTCTGGGCCCACAGCATGACAGGGCTGTCGCCGCAAGGGATCGCCGATCATTACCGGGGGTCGAATGCCACCTTCGGCGAACCGATGTCGTTCAGGGAGCTGGCGGAAATCACCCACTTTCACCTCTTCACGATGCCGGTCGTGTTCATGATCCTGGTGCATGTGCTCTATCTCACCAGCGTCGGCAACAAACTGAAAATCATCACGACCTGGGTCTCGTTCGGTGGAGTGATCTTGGACCTCGTCTCTCCTTGGCTCATCAGCTACGTCTCGCCCCTATTCGTCCTCACCATGTTGACGGGCGATACCCTCATGACGGTGGGATTTCTCATCATGATGGTGATTCCTCTCTACGAGATGTGGGTCTTGAACCAGCCACTGTTGGCTGGAAAACACGGAAAAGAAGAATGATCTAAGGCAGCCTGACACTCGACATAGATTCGGCCAGAGGTTTTTCACCCAGAGCCCAAGATCATACGCTGTGATCTTGGGCTCTGCGTTTTTTCCGGAGACATGACGATGCAACAATATCTTTCTGAATACATTCATCCTGGAATCCTCACCATCCAGGGAATGCTGAGGAAGATCGATCGCCTCCAACTTCCGTTGGCATCACGCCGCGACGTCGAACGCATACTCGTTCGACAGGTCGGCAAGGAAATAGATCGGGCGCTCCCATGGCAGGCTGGTCACGGTCGCCGCACGGCTACGATCTCGATATTGATCGGACAAGCAGTCGGGCTAAACTCAGTTGAGTTGCACGATCTCACGCTCGCGGCACTCCTCCACGATATCGGACTCTTGAAGCTTCCGCCCCACCTCATGTCACGCAGCGACTGTCTTGAGCATGAGTCTTACGTCGCCATTCAGAATCATCCTCGGCTTGGCGCTTTGCTTCTTGAACCGTTCTTCTTTCTCCGGGAAGCTTCCGTCCTCGTAGCCCATCACCACGAACGATGGGACGGGTCTGGCTACCCTTACGGCATCAGAGGACGATTCGTCCCCCTTGGAGCGAGGATCTTATCGATCGCCGATGCCTTTGACGCCATTCGCATCCCTGAAGTCTCAAGCCGCGCTGCGCGAAACACGATCGCGCTCAGAATTATCCACGTCGCAGCCGGAACACAATTTGACCCGGAGTTAGTAACCGCGTTGAGGGTGCTTCCGGAATCTCTCTTAAGCTCAGAGCTTGTTGAACCAGCGATACACTGCTTTTTCGATTCACTTTAGAATTACAGGAGACTCCGCCATGTTTTCGTTTTATCGCCCCCATAAAATATTTTCTCATGTCAGAGAAATAACCTGTTGGATCGTGTTTTCTCTTCTCCTTATCGGATGCAGCGGAGGGAGCAGTAGCCCTCCACCGGTCTCAGTCGCGATTGCAGGGACATCAGGAGCCGAAGCCACGGTGGGAGAACGACTGTTTGTCGAAACCCGATTTGCCCAAGCCTTTAAGGTCTATCTGGATTCTGGCGGAAAGGTGAATGACGTCCTCACTATAGGCGATCCAGCCATGGATCTCTCTGAAACAACAAGGTCAGGAGTAGGTCTCCCTGGGCCGTTCGCAGGGCTTACAATGAATTGTCGAGCCTGCCACCTTGTCGATGAACATGTCGGTACGCCGGGGGGAGGAATGCGGACCTATGCCGATTTCGCTCAACGGAGTCCCGTGCCGAATCGTAACGACGGCAAGAGAACTGCTCCCCGGAACTCTCCCCCTCTGGTCAATGCATCGCTTGATCGCCCGGGCGGCGGTCTCTTCCACTTCGATGGCGAATTCTCAACGATGGAAGAATTGACCGCGGGCACCTTTACCGGCCGGAACTTAGGCTGGCTCCCGGGGCAAAAGACGGAAGCGATCGCGCACATCGCGCGGGTTATGCGAGGCGACGATGGAAACGGGGTCATTGCACAGCAATTCGACGGACTTTCCTATCGAATGTTGTTCACCGGGACCGATCCAGCCATTCCGGATGAACTTCGCCTTCCTCTGGCGTTTCGAGCCAATATTGAGTCCGGGTCCGATCAGGAAATTTTTGATGCGGCGGTCAAGGTCGTCGCTGCCTATGTGAGCCAGCTTCAATTCTCGCAGGAGGAGGAAAGTGGTGCGCTCATTCGTTCACCATTCGATATGTTTTTGAGTCGCAACGGCCTTCCGCAAGAGCCGAACAGCGGCGAAACTCCCCTCGACTACAGCCGCCGCCTCCTGACACTCGTGAATGGACTAACTAGTCCGCAGTTCGTGACGTCTAACCCACATCGAGGAGATGGCCTATTCCAATTTCACGCTCAACCATTCCAGTTTGGGGCCCAAGAGTTGGAAGGGTTAAAAATATTTCTCGCAGAACCATCTGCAACCTCACCTACCGGGCCGGAATTATCCACGGGAAAAATCGGCAATTGTCTGGCGTGCCATGCGGCCCCGAACTTTACGGACTTCAAGCTTCACAACACCGGCACGACACAACGAGAGTACGACAGCATCCACGGTGTCAACTCATTCGCGGCTCTCACGATTCCAAACCTTGCCGCGCGTAACGGAAATTACAATGGGTTCCTCCCCGCAACCGAGGTCCATCCCAACGCCTCGGAACGTTTCCGAGCCATCCCTGTTCTCGCTGACCCTGCCTTGACCGATCTTGGGGTGTGGAACATCTTCGCCAACCCGGACATGCCGAGCCCGCAAGCGAAGATTCGAGCTCTCTTGTGCAATGACCAAGTGCCCTGTCCGCTCTCCGATGCCATGTTACTGGATCAAGCTATCGCCAGATTCAAGACACCGGGTCTACGCGATCTCAGTCATTCCGCTCCTTTTATGCACAACGGCCAATTTTCCACCTTGAACGACATCATTAATTTTTACATCGAGGTCTCAGGCCAAGTCCGAGCAGGCAGGCTGCGCAATGGCGCCGTGCAACTTCAGGGGATCGCGCTCACCACCGGCGACATCGCATCGCTAGTCGCTTTCCTTAAATCGCTGGATGAGGACTATCAATAGGCATCATGAAAGCACAGAGAAACAATCTGCCGGTGCCCATCACACCGGCAACGGGGTGGGGACCCTCCACTCCGAGGGCGGGGACCCGGTCTTCCTCCCGAGGCCCCCGCCCCTCTTTCGGTTCGCGTATCGGGCAGGATAGGCGAAGCCAACGGACATCAAGTTCAGAGCCCATCGTCGTTCAGTGGCCATAGGGGAAATGATGGCACGGAGAAGCATTCGCGGAAGTACAGGGCCAACATCGGCTCGACGACCGATTGATTCAAAGGTACGGCGCTGGCCAGAGTCCAAGGCTCATTGAACAGTGAGCCCCGGCTGGAAAGGAGGAGACACCATGAGTTCCCATAGCAGCCTGCTCGCGGTGGAAGCCTGACGCGAGCGCTGTTACGCTTTGATCTGTTCTGCCAGGTAGTTCTCCAGCCCTACTTGCTTAATCGTTTCCAATTGCGTTTCGATCCAGTCGATATGTTGATCCACGTCTTTGGCCATATCCTCAAACATGTGCCGTGTGGTGAAGTCGGTTACCTTTGTGCAATGCACCACACCATCGTTTAACAAGGCGAGCATTTCTTGTTCAGCTTTTAGATCAAGCTTGAACTGTTCAGGAACCGTTTCTCCGACCTGCACCGTATTCATGCGTTGCAGATTCGGCACGCCGTCCAGATAGAGAATGTGGCCGATCAGCTCGTCTGCATCCTTCATCTCATCGACACTACGCTCCCGCACTTTATGATGGAGCCGTTCATAGCCCCAGTTCTCACACATCTTGGCATGGACAAAGTATTGATTGATGGCGGTGAGATCCGCTGTCAGGATCTTATTCAGGATGTTGATGACGCCCTCTTTAGCTTTCATGGCGAGTCCCTCCTTATCAGAAGTGTTGGCAGCGACGGGGCGCTCAATGGCGCTCACTGACAACGAAAACCTATCAGCCGATAGGCTTATTGTCGGCTCCCTGCCGGTGATCTGTCAAGGTGTTTTTACGTAGATAATGAAAACAGTTCTCAGCTTCAGAGATTCGCCTCGGCCCCAATCACTTACCGGGATAAGAGTGATACGTTCTGAGCGGATGGGAGCAGGATTCAGCCGGCTTCGCGGTAACCACATTCTTCACTACGGCATTGGACGCTTCGGCCAACTTGTTTGGTCACTTTCTCAATGAGAAACGGGGCGCTGCAGGTCGGACAGGCCTTGTTGATCGGACGGTCCCACATGGCATATTCACAGGCTGGATATTTGCTGCAGGCAACAAATGCCCGCGCGCCCTTCTTGGTGCGCTTTTGAACAAGATCGCCACCGCAGCCTGGCTGCGGGCATTTCACGCCCAGCGCAAGCGGCTTGGTCGTCTTACATTCCGGGTACGCAGAACAGGCAATGAACTTGCCAAATCGTCCGGTCTTCACGACCATCGGACTGCTGCATTTCTCGCACTTCTCATCCGTCGTCAACTCAATCTTCGGAACTATTTTAAAGGTGCCATCCTCAAGCTTCTCAAAGTTCTGAGTATTTTTGCAGGGCGGCTTGTCCTTGTAGGCAGGGCAGGCGAGAAACTTTCCGTTTCGCCCCCATTTAATCTCCATCATCTTGCCGCACTTCTCGCAGGGAAGATCCGTCGGTGGCTCCACCGTGTCCTTGGGGCCAGGAATGGTTTGGGCCTTCTCCAGATCCGTGGTGAAGGTCCCGTAAAACTCCCGCACGGCCGTCACCCACGGTTTATTGCCTTCCTCGACTGCGTCCAACTCCTCCTCCATGTGCGAGGTGAAATCGACATTGATCAGGTCCGGAAATCCCTTCAGCAGAAAATCGTTCACGGTCCGCCCGGTTTCGGTGGGACCGAACCGCCCATCCACCTTCTCGGCATATTTGCGATCCTGAATCGTGGAAATAATACTCGCATAGGTGGATGGCCGACCGATGCCTTTTTCTTCCAATTCTTTAATCAGCAACGCTTCGTTATACCGGGGCGGCGGCTGGGTGAAATGTTGCTTCGAGAGTAGGCCCGGAACCGTCTGCCCCTCTAAAGACACAAGCTGTAACTTCTCTCCCTCGTTGAGCAGAGGCAACTGACGCTCCTCATCCTCAACCTCCTGCTCGCCTTTTTGCTTCTGTGCGAACAACTCCTTATCGACGCCCTCCATATAGACGATCGTATGGCCGGGAAACTTCACGACAGTGCCGGTCGAGCGAAAGAGAAACGTCTCCTTCGTCTTGACGGGGCTCGAGTCTACGCGAGTTACGTCAAAGATCGCAGGGACCATCTGTGACGCAATAAATCGATTCCAGATCAACTGGTACAGCCGATAGACATCCAGCTCTAGGTACTGCTTGATCGATTCCGGGTCACGGGACGCCGACGTGGGGCGAATGGCTTCGTGTGCCTCTTGTGCCGCTTTCTGCGTTTTATACACGTTCGGCGTGGCAGGCAGATACTCAGCTCCGAACCGTTCCTGAATCACCTGTCGTGCTTCGTTCATCGCCTCCGTCGAGATACGCGGAGAGTCGGTTCTCATGTAGGTGATGAGACCGGTCTGGCCTTCCGCCCCGATTTCGATGCCTTCATAGAGCTTCTGCGCCAACGTCATCGTTTTCTTCGACGAGAAATGCAGCTTACGCGCCGCTTCCTGTTGGAGCCGGCTGGTGATGAAGGGTGCGACGGGATTCCGTTTCTTTTCTTTTCGCTCAATCGAATCAACGACGAACTCTTTCCCCTGGATGGCATCGACGACGCGCTGCGCATCAGTCGCGGTCTCAATCGACGCATCCTGTCCATTGATGCTGTGCAGCTTGGCTTCAAATGCGGGAGGATTGGCTCCGGACAGCATGACAGCTACCGACCAGTACTCCTCCGCGCGAAAGGCCTCCCGTTCCTGCTCACGTTCGCAGATCAGCCGCATCGCCACGGACTGGACTCGGCCCATACTGAGGCCACGGCGCACCTTGGTCCAGAGCAACTGGCTACCTTGGTACCCCACAATCCGGTCGAGCACACGCCGCGCCTGCTGCGCATTGACCAACTTCATATCGACTTGGCCAGGCGACTGCAATGCGCGCTTGATAGCGGATTCCGTAATTTCGTTAAAGAGCACACGGAAAATCTTGCCCTCGGTCTTTTTCTTAGACTTAGATGTTGGTTTACCCAGTAATTCCTGTTCAAGATGCCATGCGATAGCCTCGCCTTCCCGGTCGGGGTCCGGTGCAAGGAATACCTTGTCTACTTCTTCCGCCTTCTTCTTAATTTCCGCCAAGATCTTCGCTTTCCCTTTGATCGTGACGTACTGTGGCTCGAAATCATGCTCCAGATCGACCCCAAGCTTACTGGTGGGGAGATCTTTAATATGGCCGACCGAAGCCATAACGGTATAGCCACGCCCAAGGTACTTCGTAATGGTGCGTGCTTTCGTCGGGGACTCTACAATAATGAGTGCTTTAGCCATCAAAAACTCCGGTTGCTATGAGAATTGCACACCCATCCGTATCAAATAATGCAAATCCATGCAACTGTTCGACGATTATGACAGTATGTAGCGCTGCCCTGGCAGTTGTTTAATTCGCTGGTTCAACTCCAGGGACAAGAGCGAGGCCATCACGCTAGACACCGACAAACCGGTGGAGGCAATCACATCGTCCACGGTGCGAGGTTCATACGACAACGCATCATGCACCCGCTGCTCCTCTTTGCTTAATTGCCGGCTTTGCTCTCTTTTCTCTTGAGCAGGCTGCAGTCGTAATCGAAGCGCCGGTTCCAGCTGCGGCAGGATTGCGTCGATGACATCCTGCGCTCGCTCAACCAAAGCTGCGCCCTCTTTGAGCAACGCGTTCGTCCCACGGCTGGTATCTTCTTTTACAAACCCCGGTACGGCAAACACCTCTC
>SWDP01000006.1:51376-95065 GCA_005116885.1 Nitrospira sp. | reverse complement strand
CGACCAGTACTCTTCCGCCCGAAACGCTTCTCGTTCCTGTTCCCGTTCACAAATCAATCGCATCGCCACGGACTGAACCCGACCCATGCTGAGTCCGCGCCGTACCTTGGTCCAGAGTAATTGGCTGCCTTGATAACCGACGATCCGATCCAGCACCCGGCGGGCCTGCTGCGCGTTGACCAGTTTCATATCGACCTGCCCGGGTGACTGCAGTGCGCGCTTAATGGCCGATTCCGTGATTTCATTAAAGAGAACCCGGAACACCTTGCCCTCTGGTTGATCCTTTGATTTCGACTTGGATTTGGACTTCGATTTTGTTTTTGGCCTCTCGAGCAATTCCTGTTCGAGATGCCAGGCGATGGCTTCGCCTTCTCGATCGGGGTCCGACGCAAGATACACCCTGTCGGCCTCGTCCGCCTTTTTCTTAATATCCGCCAAGACCTTCGTCTTCCCCTTGATCGTCACATACTGGGGCTCGAAATCGTGCTCCAGGTCCACTCCAAGCTTGCTGGTGGGAAGATCCTTAATATGTCCGACCGAGGCCATGACGGTATACCCACGCCCCAGATACTTACTGATAGTGCGTGCTTTCGTCGGGGACTCGACAATGATGAGTGACTTGGCCATGAAGACTCCGATTCGCTACGAGGGTACCCCTCTCATCCGTACCAAATAATACACGTCCGTGCAACTGTTCGATAATTATGTTCGAAGATACCGCTGTCCCGGCAGCTGTGTAACGTGCTGTCGAAGCTCCAGGGACAAGAGCAACCCCATCACGATAGATACGGATAATCGTGTAGAGACAACCACATCATCCACAGTACTGGGATCATACGACAAGGCATCATACACCAACTGTTCTTCTTTACCTAAAGGATCGCCGGATACCTTCTTCTCACAAGAAGGCTGCACACGCACTCGTAGCGCTGGCTCCAGCTGTGGCAACAATGCGTCAATGACATCCTGTGCGCGTTCGATCAAGGCCGCACCCTCTTTGAGTAGTGCATTTGTTCCACGACTGGTATCTTGCTTCACAAAGCCAGGAACGGCGAACACCTCTCGGCCTTGCTCAGCGGCCAATCTTGCAGTAATCAACGATCCGCTGCCGACAGCCGCCTCCGTCACAATCACCCCCAGGGACAATCCGCTGATGATGCGATTTCGCCGAGGGAAATGATGGCTGTGAGGGGCCACACCCATCGCCACCTCAGATACAATTGCGCCCCGCTCCTCAATCTGCCGACGTAACTGCTCATGTTCCGATGGATAGGTTCGATCGATCCCGCATCCCAGCACCGCAATGGTACGCCCACCTGCGGCAAGCGCGCCTCGATGGGCCGCCGCATCAATCCCACGCGCCAGCCCGCTCACCACCGTCATACCTGCTTCTGCCAAGTCGTGGCTCAACTCTTCGGTTACGGCACGTCCAGCTGCCGTCGCACGCCGTGCACCCACGATGGCCACCGCCAGCTCATCCTGCTCAGTCAATGTGCCTGTGATATATAAGAGTGGAGGAGGGTCCGCAATCATGTTCAGCCGCGCAGGATATCGAGAATCCAACACGCTCCGGACTTCAACGTGCTCACGCTCGATCGCCTCGATCTCACGCTCGATACTTCTGCTGGAGGAACGATCAGGTCCGCGCCGTATCGCATCTGCTAATAGCGGGCTACATCCACTCTGAATCAACTCGTCGCGGGAAGCACTTAGGACAGCTTCAGGAGAGCGCCAGGCGCGGACTAACCGAACTATCGTCAGGTCTCCCACTCCATCGATCGCCCGTAGACGGAGCCAATGCTCTAACATCGGTCTTGTCATGAGCTGACCGGAAGGCGTACCCGAATCCTTAGGAGAGCAATCCGCACCCGCAGTCTGCTTACAAGAAGATTGTGTGAGGCTTGCAGCACGAGAGCCACAATCTTTAGAGAACCGCGAGATCGTGCTGTTCCAGATGCAAGTGTTCGTCCGGCATCACAATGATTTTCGCCACACACTCGCGCTCCACAGCCTCAAGCCCCTGCCGTTCTTCATCTTGCAACAACCCGACGACTGAAGGGTGAGCGCCGATGACGATCCGCTGAGGCTCAGGGCTGCTGCCGATCCGACGCACATCGCGGAATATCTCATAGGCGACCGTGGTCGGAGACTTCGTATAGCCTCGTCCCTCACAATAGTGGCAGGGCTCAGAGAGCGAGCGGAGGAGGTCCTCTCTCACCCGTTCACGAGAGATCTCGATCAATCCCAAATCTGAAATTCGAGACACTCGGGTGCGGGCCTTGTCGGTCGACATCGCATCGAGCAACGCGTGGTACACTTTGTCACGATTTTTCTCTCGTT
The DNA here is from genome assembly GCA_005116885.1 of Nitrospira sp. GTDB lineage: Bacteria > Nitrospirota > Nitrospiria > Nitrospirales > Nitrospiraceae > Palsa-1315. Next base: position 92,725 of record SWDP01000006.1, on the reverse strand, counting down.
CCATGTCGATAAAGTCGACGATAATGATGCCGCCGATCCCGCGCAACTTCATCTGATAGGCGACTTCTTTTGCCGCCTCAAGATTGTTTCGAAGAATGGTTTCTTCCTGATCGCGCTTCCCCACGAACCGTCCGGTATTGACGTCGATAACGGTCATCGCTTCTGTATGATCGATCACAAGATGCCCGCCTGACTTCAGCCAGACTTTGCGGCTGAGAGCCCGCGCCATCTCCTGCTCCACGCCTAGATGATCGAAGAGACTTTCATCTTTGTCGTACAAATGAATGCGTGACGTTTGCTCCGGCGAGAATCGCTGCACGAAGTCGCGAACCGCCTGGTACTCCTCACGCGAATCGATCCATAATCGATCGACTTTCTTCCCGAAAAGATCCCTCACAACGCGAAAACTCAGACTCAGATCGGCATGAAGCAAGGCCGGCGAGCCTTTCTGCTCACGTTTCGCCAGAATGTCCTGCCAAAGCACGTGCAAAAAGTCGACATCGGAACGCAACTCGTCTTCTTTGACCCCTTCACTCACTGTGCGGACAATGTATCCGCAACCAGGTTGCCGCACGCGCTTCATAATGTCCTTCAGTCGAGCCCGCTCCTCATCTCGGGCAATCCGGCGTGATACACCGATATGTTCCACGTTGGGCATAAACACGAGATACCGGCCTGGAAGCGACACATACGTTGTCACCCGTGATCCTTTTGTGCCGATCGGCCCCTTGGAAATCTGCACCATCAGCTCTTGCCCTTCGCTCAGCAGCTGCTCGATCGGCTTGGAGCTTTGGCGCCGAGGACCCAGCATATCCCCGTCTTTGTCGGCATCCTTGTCTTCCTCATCCGCATCGACGAGGGTATCGCCCGGCTCGGAATCCAAGGACAGATCCGACACGTGCATGAACGCCGCCTTCGCGAGACCGATGTCTACAAATGCCGCCTGCATGCCGGGCAACACTTTTGCCACTTTTCCTTTGTAAATGTTCCCGACGAAGTCCTTGTGTTTCGCACGGTCTCCAAAGAGGTCCGTGACGACTCCGCCATCCAATACCGCAACGCGAGTTTCCTCGCGTGCAACTGTAATCGCAATTTCTAGTCCCATACCGACTCCTTCCATTCCGTAGAATCGTCGCGCCGACATGCGGGACGAACGCGGGGAATCCCCAGGTTCGGCCTCCATTCGCCGACGCGCTGACTCAACGGTTCGCACCCAACATATAGCGGCTTGCTTTGATCCCGACCCATTCGAAACCGTGCAATCATCTGTCCCTAAAAGAAACTTAATCGACGGCGTTTGACATTCAACAGCAGGCCCAACGATGCCATCGTCATAATCGTCGCACTCCCGCCGTAACTCATCAGCGGGAGAGGAATGCCGACGATGGGAAACATGCCCGCCGTCATGCCGATATTGATCACCACGCAAAAACACAGCATGCAGAGAATGCCGACCGCCAACAGTGCCCCGAGCTGATCCTTCGCGCGAGCCACAACTTCGAGCGACAGCCAGATCAACCCGACGAACAACAATAGAAGTACCAGCACTCCGAGAAATCCCCATTCTTCTGCAAACACTGAAAAGACAAAGTCGGTATGTCCCTCAGGCAAAAACTTCAATTGGCTTTGTGTTCCTCCGTAGAGCCCCTTCCCTGTCAACTCTCCTGCACCAATGGCAATCCTCGATTGGAGCGCATGATATCCCTTGCCGCCTGTATCATACACCGGGTCGACAAACGTCATAATGCGCTGACGCTGATAATCATGCAATGACCCCCACATGATTTCCCAAGCGAAGGGAAACAGCATCAATGAAAATAAAAGGATGACCCCCACCGCCTTCGACCGCATACCCACCATCAGCAGCATCGCGGCATAAATCGCCAAAAAGCTCAATCCGCTCCCAAGATCCGGCTGCTTCAGGATCAGGAGCAGCCCCGGCAACACCAAGAGTCCCGGAAGCACCACTCGTTGGAGCCAGCCCACCCGCGGCGCCTGTGAATAGTAGTGCGCCAAGGTCAAAATGAGGACCAGCTTTGCGAATTCCGAAGGCTGGAAGGCAAAGGGACCCATCGGAATCCAGCGTTGCGCTCCACGGCTGCTCCTGCCTTCAAACAACACGACAGTCAATAGGATTAAGATAATCGCATAGGCAGGATACGCTAACCGCGCAATCCGATGATAGTCCGAGAGCCACATGACAAGAAACGCGACCGTACCAAGCAGAATCCACACAACCTGTTTGGCATAAAACGGGAACGCAACCCCTTGGTCGTGCGTCACACTGTAAATCGACAGGACACCAATCCCCAGGATGGCAAAGATCAGTCCGATAAAGCGAACATCGAAATTGTCGAAGCCGCGGCTCATGTATCCCCGGTCGATCATCGTGTTCCCTGGCCTCCGGCGTCCCCTACCCGCACGACGGCGCCATCTTTTACGTGAGAGGGCGCGTCAAGATTTAACTTCACATAGGTCTCGATCAGCTCCTTGGCGAGAGGCGCCGAGGCAGAACCTCCATGGCCCATATGCTCACCCAACACCGCAACGGCGATGGTAGGCGCTTCAACTGGAGCGAAGGCAACAAACCACGCGTGATCACGAAATTTCTTCGGGATGTCTTTCTCCGGACCGGTTCGTAACGCCGTCATCTGGGCCGTGCCAGTCTTCCCGGCAATCGTCACCAGCGCCGACTGCGCCTTTGTGGCCGTCCCCTCTTTAACGACCCCCGCCAGCGCCTCTTTAATCACCGGCAAGATTCCAGGCCTCAGATTCAACGTCCGCTTGAGCACCGCAGGCCGACGTTGGAGTTCCCCCGTCGCTCGATCCATCACAGCTTGGACCAAGCGCGGACGAAACATAGCACCGTCGTTTGCAACGGTGCCGATCAAACTCGCCATCTGCAACGGAGTGACATTCACGTAGCCCTGTCCGATCGATGCCGAAATCGTTTCGCCAGGCAGCCAGGGTTCATTCTTGGCCTTCCTTTTCCATGCCTCGGAAGGCACAATCCCAATCCGTTCAGACGGCAGCTCAATCCCTGTCTCTTCTCCCAACCCAAACTGATGGGCGAAGGAAGCCATGGTCTCAATCCCCATCCGCTGTCCGACCGTATAGAAATACACGTCGCACGATTGCACAAGCGCGTGCCGGAGATCCACTGAACCATGCCCCCCAGCTTTCCAGTCATGATACAGACGGCGACCGAACTGATACCCTCCATTGCAGAAAATGGTTGTCGAAGGGGTCACCGTTTTGGTTTCTAACGCTGCAGCGGCCATCATCACTTTGTAGACCGAACCGGGTGGGTACTGCCCTTGCGAGGCTCGATTATTTAAGGGACGCCCCTCGTCTTGCACGATCTCAGCCCATTGCTTCGGTGTGAGCTCCCGCGAGAGGACATTCGGGTCGAAACCCGGACGGCTCGCCATCGCCAGCACATCACCGGTCCTCGGATCCAGTGCGACAATCGCGCCCGATTCTTCTCCCAACAGATTTTCGGCCACTTTCTGCAGCCGCACATCAATCGTGAGATACAAATTGTCTCCGGCATGGGGCTGCTCCACTACCACGGTTCGCTTCTCATGACCGATGGCATCGACTTCTATGCTTTTTTGCCCGGCTTGACCGCGCATAAGCCGATCGAAAAACTTCTCCACACCATATTGTCCAACGACGCTCCCTTGGTGCAGCTCGGAAAATTCAGGTTTCTCCAATTGCTCAGGCGAGACTTCCCCGACATAGCCCAGGAGATGTGACGCCGTCGTTCCTCCAGGATAGTTCCGTTGCGATTCGACTTGCACCATGACCCCGGGCAAATCCAGACGGTGAGACTCGATTAATGTCGCTTCTCGCAGGGTTAAGCGATCTTTCACTTTACGCGGCAGTTGTTTACTGCCGCGAGCCGCCAGTTTCTTCCTGATGAGCGCCTCATCAAGCCCCAGGAGGTTGGTGAGCTGACGAATGAGCCCCTCACGATCTGTCACGTCTTCAAGCGAAACATAGAGCGTGAAACTGGGGACATTATTCGCCAACAATACCCCGTTGCGATCGTAAATGAGCCCTCGAGCCGGCTCCATGATGACCGAGCGTGTTCGATTGTTCTCCGAGAGATCGCGGTAGTAGGGCCCCTCTCGAATCTGCAAGTTCCAAAGCTGCAGTCCGAGTAACGCCACGACCAGCAACAAGCCGACGCGGAGAATGATCAGTCGGCGTTGGAGTTCCCCGAGTTCAGAATCGTGCAGACCAGCTGTTGCCATGCGTCACAAGTCGCATTCTTCCACGCCCATTAAAAGAGACCATCCATCCGGTCGGTCCTCAGGCGGGTGAGATCAAACCGTCGAGAGAGTAACCAATAAAATCCCGCCCCCGCCGCCCCGTCAAAACACGCCTGCGGAACGACAATCGACTCGACCATCCACCACATCTGAGAGATGTCGAGACCTTTGAAATTTATCGCAGCAAGGAGCCCGCTCACCAACGATACCAGCAACAGCATTCCTCCCAGCGAGTACGACGTCACTTGCGACACCTGCCGCCCCAGGAATCCTGCCAAGAGACCAACCCCTCCATTCGTAAGCAGGCTCAACCATAGTTCGCCGGCTGAAAATAGATTGAGAACCCATCCGATCGTGAGTCCTATGAGAAGACCTTCCAACTCCCCGGCGAAAAGCCCGATGAGCGCGGCGGCCACAAGCCCCAAATCCGGTTTGATATTCCACACGCTCAAATGTGGCAATAGCGTCGTCTGCAACGGGACGAGTAGCAGCACAAGAATAAGGTAGAAGAAAAATTTCATGGCAAGGGCTTCTCAAGCAGCTCTGCGCCCGACCCTGCCTTCGACGACTGCCCGTACGATGTCTGAATCACCAACACCTCCTCCACACGGCTGACGTCGACTTCCGGCATGAGCTCGGCGGACTGGAAGAGGGCGCCTTCCTGTTTGTCGATGTGGGTAATCGTCCCGATCATCAATCCTCGAGGAAAATCTCCGATGAGGCCTGAGGTCACGACCCGATCGCCATCCCGAAGCGTCGACAACAGCGGGATATACTTCAGCTGGGCCAGCCCTTGCTGAGTCCCCTCCACAATGCCTTCATCTCTCGTCCGCTGAATAAGCCCAGCGATGGCGTTGTTTGGATCAGTCACCAAGAGCACCACCGAAGACACCCCCGTCGTTTTCACCACCCGCCCAACAACACCGGCAGGGGTCACGACTCCCATGTCCGGCTTGATCCCATCGCTTTCGCCCTTATTGAGGATAATGGTGCGATACCGATTCGTGGCATCACGCCCGATGACTTGCGCAGCGACCATCGTGGGAAGGGCCTGTTCTTTAAAACGCAACAACGCCGTCAATCGCTCTGTCGCAGCAGCCGACTCTCGCAACCGGCTATTTTGCCCGCGTAGCCATTCGTTTTCTTTCCGCAGTTGTTGGTTCTCTTCTCGAACCCCTTGCAACGCCACGTACTGTTCCCAGCGATCCGCAATGCCGGTATCGATGGACGCAATGGCTTCGAGTGGGACACTCACGGCGTATCCGACCGGCCCACCCAGATACTGTGAAAGTCCTTGGATTTGATTGGGGAACAGGAAGAGAGCCACCAACAACAGGGCAAAGCAAACAAGCGCAATACGTCTGGTACCGTAGGGAGAACTAGAATGAGCCATCCACATAAGGGAGTTCGGGATGGAACCTTATCGGTAGGTATTAGCCTGGGACATCACCGACACTTTAGCGAGCAGATCCAATTCATCGAGGATTTTCCCGACCCCTAAGACCACGGAAGTCAACGGATCGTCCACGGTGATGATCGGCAAATTTGTTTCCTCTCGAAAGCGCGTATCCATGCCCTTCAGCAAAGACCCTCCACCCGTGAGGACAACGCCACGATCGATGATGTCACCCGCCAATTCAGGCGGGGTATTCTCCAGTGCCACTTTAATCGCGTTGACGATTGTTCCGATCGGCTCCTGCAGCGCTTCCCGGACCTCTGCGTCATCCACCACCAGCGTGCGGGGGATACCAGAAATCAAGTCGCGCCCCTTGATCATCATGGTTTTGCGTTCCTCAAAGGGATAGGCGGATCCGATTTCGAACTTAATCCGCTCCGCCATATGCTCACCGATGAGGAGGTTATACTTCTTCTTGATGTAATTCATGATGGCATCGTCCATGCGATCGCCCGCAACTTTGACGGACTCGCTATAAACGATTCCACCGAGCGAAATAACAGCGATATCGGTCGTGCCGCCGCCGATATCAACCACCATGTTGCCCGAAGGTTCGGTGATCGGAAGACCGGCACCAATGGCGGCAGCCACAGGCTCTTCGATCAGATAGACTTCCCGAGCCCCGGCTAATTCAGCCGAGTCTCGAACCGCCCGCTGCTCTACTTGCGTAATGCGTGACGGCACACCGATGATGATGCGTGGACGCACGAACGCACTGCGGTTGTGCGCTTTCTGAATGAACCGCTTCAACATCTGCTCTGCCATCTCAAAGTCGGCAATCACGCCTTCCTTCATCGGCCGCACCGCGATGATGTTGCCTGGCGTGCGGCCCAACATTTTCTTCGCCTCTATGCCAACCGCAAGTACGCGTTCCGTCTTTTTTTCAACCGCCACAACCGAAGGTTCGTTCAGTACGATCCCTTTCCCATGCACATACACAAGGGTTGAGGCCGTTCCGAGATCGATGGCCAGATCGTTTGAGAACCACCCGAAAATATCGCTACCAAAGCCCACGATTGTTCTCCCTTCCCCTCACCACTACGGTAGCGCGCTCAGTCAGGCGATACCAGCCGACCAACGTCCAAGACCTGGGTACCGGCGACCTCATCACCAAACCGCCGCCCCTGCTCGTTTCCAACAATCAATACCGCTTCGAATGCAACAATTGCTATCGAAATAAGCCATCCCACATAGGGAATAGCGAATGCCACCTGCGCCACCGCAAAGGGAAGATTGCGGATAATGGATTCCCGAAAGCCTGCCGCCTCACGCTGACCTGGAAGCACGGTCTGAAGACCAATTAACCGTTTACCAATACTGCGCCCGCCGGAAAATCCATCAGCGATCAGTATATACGCCAATCCTCCAAGAAAACCTACCGGCACGAGCATTTGACCAGCAGCCGCAACAATAAACAAATCGATCAGTCGGGCGATACCACGGTTCAACATCTGCGCCTTGGGATACACCCCGGCGCTGATTGACTGAACCCCTCTGACCTCCTCTGTCAAGGGATCTCCTTACAATTAGAAGCAAAGTATAACAAATCGAACTACCTAGCACAAACAAAGAGCATTCTTCTGCAGATCAGACATTGTACGCAATCTTCCTTGGCATGATGCGCGAAAACTCTACTCGATCGTAATATGGTCGTGCGTGGCGCAGTGGTCTCTTGCCTTTGTGCAGCCCCCCTGAGTAGAATCCATATAGGCGAACATTCCCAGAGGTTGTCATGCTCAAATTGATTCGCGAAGGGTCGCACAGCTATCCCTGGCTTCTCAAATCTATCATGGGAGTCATCGCCCTCGCCTTCGTCATCACGATGGGCTGGGGGTTAGGAGGACAGACCGGCACTGACACCGGCACCGGAGTCGCCTCCGTCGGCGATCTCACGGTGTCCCACGATGAATTCCGGCGTGCCTATGAAAATACGTACCGTTTCTATAAGGATAAAGTCCCTGGAGAATTCAAGGACGAAACGATCAAGCAATTAGTGGTGGATCAACTGGTCGACAATCGAACCTGGCTCATCGCGGCAAAAAACATGGGCCTCACTGTCACTGACGACGACTTGCGCGATGTCATCATGCAGATCCCTGATTTTCAAAAGAACGGCACCTTCGATCCGGAAGTCTACAAACAGCTCCTGGCAGCGAATCATTTGACACCTGCAACATTCGAAGCAATGGAAGCGAAGGAAGTACTGAGCAACAAGGCCAGGATGATCATCCGCGACGCCGTCGCCCTCACTCCTGCCGAACTTGCCGAAGCCCAAGCTCTCACATTGCGGCAAACAGAATCAGACCCTGCGAAAGCTAGCGAAGCGAAAGACCGCGCCATACAGGACGTCCTCTTTCAAAAGCAACAACGTGCGCTAATGGCCTACACGCAATCCCTCAAAACGACCATTCCCATCAAGATCAACCGCGAGTTGCTGTAGAGCCCCTCGTCAGAAGCCATCGGTCATCAAGTCCTACAACAGCCAATCTTCGTCCGGGACTTGCGGACGTGAAGACTTGATGACGCTCAGACTCTGTCAGCAAGCTGCAGAAAGCTCAGTTTGTGCGCAATACTCCGTTGGAATCTGACCGAATAGGCCGATGACAAAATAGCCGCAGGATGCTCAAAAAGGCCGGCCAGCAAGGCCGCAGCGAGTGAAGACCGGAAGCGTACCCTCTGGGGTACGTTGAGGGTCTGAGCGATGCGAGAACGCCGCTGGCGGACTTTTTCAGCATCCTGCTAGAGAATCAACATCGCATCGCCATAGCTATAGAAACGATAGCGCTGTCGAACCGCCTCAGCATAGGCCTGTCTGAGAAATTCTGTCCCGGCCAATGCGGAGACCAACATCAGCAATGTGGTCCGTGGCAAGTGAAAGTTCGTAAGAAGGGCATCCACCGCCTTGAACGGGAACCCCGGTGTCATAAACATATCCGTCTCTCCTTGATAGGGTCGGATCTGGCCATCCGCGCGAGCCGCAGTTTCGAGTGCGCGTACGACCGTGGTCCCGACAGCCACAATTCGCCTTCCTGTTGCGCGCGTCTGTTCGATAGCACGCACCGTCTCTACTCCGACCTCGACCCACTCCGCGGCCATTCGATGATCTTCGATCTGATCAACCGTGACCGGCTTGAAGGTTCCAACTCCGACATGCAGTGTGACAGCCCTCAGTTCGACCTCTCGCTGTCGCAATCGGTCCAGCAAATCCGATGTGAAATGGAGTCCGGCAGTTGGCGCGGCAATCGCGCCCTCATGCTGCGCAAACATCGTTTGGTACCATGCTCGATCCTGGTTGGTCGGCGCCCGCTTTATGTAAGGAGGAAGCGGCATCCGGCCATGTTGTTGCAGCCATTCAGACACTGGAATAGGGCTCTCAACCCGAACTGTCGTTCTGTTGGCGTTACGCTCAACCACCACCGCAACCGCCGCTGCGCCCATCTCAAGAATCTGTCCAGGCCGAAACGTTCCCTTAATCAATACTTCCCACATCGCATCGCCAAGATCCTTCACAAAGAGGATCTCGACCTCCGCCCCGGACGGGCGCTTCCGTCCAGTCACGCGTGCGGCCATAACCTTTGTGTTATTGACAACAAGGAGGTCCCCGGGATGAAGAAGCTCGGGCAATTCGTCGACGCGGCGATGGGCGAGCGAGCGGTCGCCACGCTGTAGCACAAGCAATCTGGCATGATCGCGCGGAAGGCTTGGCTGAGTGGCAATCAGCGAGGCATCGAAGGGAAAGTCGAATGCTGAGAGTTGCATCAGGAAGACGGCGGGGTCGGAGCTTTCGTCAACGTCATGTTCTGCAATTCCGTCCCTGGGTAATAATATCGAAGAATCATCGAGAAAGGATAGCCCAACTCAGCCAGTTCTTTCGCGCCCCATTGGCACATGCCAACAGCATGGCCCGCACCATAACCGGACAATACCACATCCTGGCCGATCGACTCGATGGCAAACTGCGTGCTGGGGATGATGGTGTAGCCAACCAATTTCCGCAACTCTTCTCCGCGAAGAACCAATTCACCGTCGGAGTGGAGAACACGCAGCGTGGCGACTCGCCCTCCTCTGCTGAACGACAACGGCGTGATCGTCGCAATCGTACCCACAGGAAAGCCCTGCTCCCGCAAATTCTGCTCGAGGGTGTCGATTTTGAAGGAAGACTTCCATTGAAAATAGGGCGACATCAGGTCGAAGGGACACTCCACACCCTTGAGATACGGATATTCTTTCGACCACACATTCGTCGCATCTTCCGTCAATCCGGCTGCAGTTGATGAGAACGCTGCGTAGATCGGCGCATCCTGGAAGGTCACAACCAGCCCTCTCGTCTCTTCAACCGCTCGTAGAATCGCAGCATCAACCCCCTGCTTCCCGCGGTAGACTTGATCTTGTACGGTCGCCGCCACGTCATACTCCCGCGCGGCACTCAACTTCTGCTGATAGAGCGCATAGGTTCTGGCTGCAACCGCCTGTGCTTTCAGCATCTCAGGATGCCACGCTGAACTGACCTCGGCAGGAACCACACCTTTGACATACTCTTCCATATCGACTTGGTTAATAACCAGAAACCCCTTATCTTTTCGCACGAGATGAATGAGGCCGCTCACCGAGACCTCTGTGCCGGAGTCGCCCGATAACACCGCCGCCCCTTTGGACTTCCGAGTGGGTCGCGGGAAGGTCAGTGTGAGCCCTTGCCCTCCGCCATGCAATGTCAACTGCTCCGCCTGCCTGCGAACACCGTTCAATAAAAACCCCTTGCCGGCAGCGATGATCTGAGCCGGCGTGCGCAAGGCCTGACGACGGCCTTTTGCGTCGGTCGCCCACAGCAGATTGCTTGAACGGATATCGAGCCGTAGCACATCGGCAGACAGCAGCACCCGGATCGATTCTGCCGCCTCGGCTCCAGAAGACAGGCTGAGAAGACAGGCCCCTACCGCAATGGCGCGATACACGCTGCTCCTCAACTGGCTCATCGGCGAAAGATCCATGTAATCAGATAGAATACCAGACTCAGGATGACACTGAGGAGCAGGCTGGTGACAATGGGAAACGAAAAGCTGAAGTTATCTCGTCGAATGGAGATGTCGCCGGGAAGTTTTCCGAACCATCCGAGGAGATTCCCGATTCCAGGAACTCGATCTGCGATCAGCAGCAACAGGCCGACCAACACTACACACAATCCAACCCCGACAAATACTTTTCCGAGATTTCCCCATTCAGCCATCAGCCTCGAACGACATATTCTGCGATTTGCACCGCATTGAGCGCAGCCCCTTTGCGGAGATTATCGGACACCACCCAGAGATTCAGGCCGTTCGTGATCGATTCGTCTTCCCTCACACGGCCGATGTAGACCTCATCCTTGCCGGTCGCATCCAAGGGCATGGGATAGAGCTTCTTGGCGGGATCATCGTACACGATCACCCCCGGCATAGCCGCCAACAGCGCACGGGCTTCATTCGGCTTAAGCGGCCGCCCCAACTCCACATTAATTGCTTCGGAATGGCAGCGCAACACCGGAACACGCACCGTCGTCGCCGTCACGCGAAGCGCCGGCGTTTCAAGAATTTTCCTCGTCTCGCGGGCAATCTTCACTTCCTCGGAACAATCGCCTCCATCGTTGAAAGATCCGATATGCGGCAGCAAGTTGAAGGCGATCTGATAGGGATATACTTTGGCCTTCGTGTCACGAAAAGACATCAGATCTTTTGTCTGCGTCATCAGTTCATCCATCGCTGCGGCGCCGGTCCCGGAGACCGATTGAAACGTCGTCACGACCACCCGCTTCACCCCTACGGCATCCTGCAACGGCTTGAGCGCCATAACAAGCGGGGTCGTCGTGCAATTGGGAATGGACACAATGCCGCGAGGCATCGCCGTCAGCGCATGGGCGTTGACTTCCGGTACCACCAACGGAACATCGGCCTCCATCCGAAAGACGCCGCTGTCATCGATGACGACAACCCCGGCCGCTCCAAGCCGTTGACCGTACACGCGGCTGATGGCGTCCGTCGCTGAAATAAACGCGAAGTCAACACCGGCAAACAACGACTCCGTCGTCAGTTCTTCGACCTTCCACTCTTTGCCTTGGCACGACATCACCTCACCAGCCGAACGCTTTGAGGCAAACAGACGTAGGGAGGCCAACGGAAACTTTCGTTCCTCCAAAATCTCAAGAGTTTCTTTCCCAACCGCCCCCGTTGCGCCGAGGATGGCCACCACGTATCCTGATTTCTTTTTCAACATGACCCTCGATCCTACCTACAATATGATCTCCCGAATGCGATGATTGAACGTATCGGCCACGAACATATGCCCTGCGCGATCTAACACGATTCCAAATGGGTAGCTCAAACCGGCTTCGAGCGCTACACCCCCATCGCCACTATAGTCAGACACACCCACGCCGGCGATGCGTTCAATACGCCCTGACAATCGATCCCACCGCCGCACCAGGTGATTGTCAGAATCGGTCATGTAGAGATTTCCCGCCTCATCTAATGCAATCCCCGCTGGCCGAGAGACACTGGCGCTGGGCGGTTCATCCAACCCTTGATATCGATACTCTCCGCCGTCCCCTACCACAGTTCGTATCAGACCAGTGACAGGATCGACAGCGCAAATCCTTCGGTTGAAACAATCAGCAATGTACAGCGTACCATCCGATGCCAACGCCAATCCGCTGGGGCCGGCCAGATCGGTCTCTGTCGCAGTCAGACCGTCTCCATTATACGCTGCTGTGCCTGTCCCTGCGACCGTCCGAATCATTCCCGAGGCCAAATCTACCGCCCGTACACGATTGTTACTCTGATCAGCAATGTAGAGAATCCCGTCGTCGCTCAACGCTAAGGCAGCCGGTTCGTTCAACCCGGCCTCCTCAGCCAATCCTCCATCGCCAGAGTACCGAGGCTTGCCCAGGCCGGCCACTGTCGTAATCGCCCTTGTCACCGCGTCCACGCGCCGTACCCGATGGTTCAGGGTGTCCGCAATATAGAGATGCCCCGCTCGATCGACCACCACTGCCGTTGGAAAATTCAATAGAGCGTGATCAGCGGGTCCACCATCACCACTGAAGTGCATAGCCGGCGCGGCACTGACCGCAATATATCGCACCGTCCCACTCAAGTCGGTCTGTTGGGTCACAGTGCGCAAGTCGACCTTACTGATTTCCGCAAGAGGATCCTCATCGACATCTTCAGACCTCGAAACCGGCAGAACGGGTGTCGCCCCTGCGTCAAACGCCTGAACCCTGCCTGCAACGGTCGTGATACAGAGGGTCTTCCGATCAATCTTTCGAACGACGTGGTTCTCCGAATCAGCGATGAAGAGATTTCCCTCTGCATCGAGGGTCACACTCTTCGGCTCATTCAGACAAGCCGCGGAGGCGACCGTTCCATCACCTGACCAGCCTGAGATTCCGGTACCGACAATGGTCCGGATCAATCCGGCTGTGAGATCAGTCTTCATCTCTATCGAAAATCTCTCTCAGTTCAGATTGCGCAGGATGGCCTCGCCCATTTCCGTTGTGCTGACCAGGCGAGTACCAAGACTGTGAATGTCTTTCGTGCGATAACCGAGATCGAGCGTTTTCACAATCGCCTGCCCGATGGCTTCCGCTTCCGCATCCAACTTGAACCCATAGGACAGCATCATCGCCGCCGAAGCAATCGTCGCAATAGGATTCGCCACATTCTTTCCGGCAATGTCCGGCGCGCTGCCATGAATCGGCTCGAACAATCCGACCTGCGCGCCGATACTGGCCGACGGCAACATGCCGATGGACCCAGTCAACATCGCGGCTTCGTCGCTCAGAATGTCGCCAAAGATATTGTTGCAGAGCATCACGTCGAACTGCCTTGGATTACGCACGAGTTGCATCGCCGCATTATCAACATAGATATGACTTAACTCTATATCCGGATAGTGTTTGTGAACGTCCGTGACCACACGACGCCACAGCTCGGATGACTCCAGCACGTTCGCTTTGTCAACAGACATCACTTTTTTCCGTCGTTTTCTCGCCGCCTCGAATGCCACTTTTGCGATACGTTGGATTTCCTCAGTCGTATAAACCTCGGTGTTGACGCCTCGCTCGCTTCCGTTCGGCAACTTCTCGATCCCCTTGGGCTTCCCGAAATAAATACCGCCGGTCAGTTCACGAACGACGAGGATGTCGATCCCCTCAATCACGTCACGTTTCAACGTGGAGGCATCGGCCAACATCGGATAGAGCTTCGCCGGGCGTAAATTCGCATAGAGCCCGAGGTGCTCTCGCAAACCCAGCAGCGCACGCTCTGGACGCAAGCTATACTCTAACCCCTCCCACTTCGGACCACCGACCGCACCGAGCAAGACCGCGTGGCTCTGTTTCGCCAAGGTCAGCGTTTCTTGAGGAAGTGGAACACCCACTTTGTCGATGGCCTGCCCACCAACATCACCGGGGAGAAATTCGAATGTATGGCCGAACTTCTCGGCTACAGCCTTCAACACCTTTACCGCTTCAGGAACGATCTCTCGACCCACTCCATCACCAGCCAATACGGCTATCTTCGCTTTCACAGGCTACTCTCCCCTATTGTGAGTATTGATCGCACCAACTTCTATTCCAACACTTCTTCATCCTCCGGCCGCCAAGCAGGATCGACCAGACACAGGAACTCGATGTCAGTAGGCCCAACATTTTCCAAAGACTGTGTGCCTCCAGGGGGCACATAGACGACGGAACCAGCTTCCAGCGCGACGGCAGCATCATCGACGGTCAATTGCCCACGACCTGCAATAATGTAGTAGACCTCTGAGGACGTGAGCCGGTGCCTTTTCGACCGAGCGCCGGGAGCCAAGATCCCATGCGCCATACTATACCCAAGGTCTCCGGCCGCATGATTTCATAGGTCGTCTTGTCCTTCAGCAGCCCATCTTGGTGAATGCCGGACGTATGGGCGAAGGCGTTCGCCCCGACGATCGCTTTATTCGGCTGCACCACCATGCCGGTGATCTTGCTGACCAATCGGCTGGTCTTCGAAATCTCTTCGGTGCGAATCCTCGTGTCGGCTTGATAGAAATCCTTCCTGGTCCGAAGCCCCATGACAATTTCTTCTAATGCTGTGTTCCCCGCACGCTCGCCTATGCCGTTGATGGTGCATTCGACTTGGCCTGCTCCTTCAAACACCGCCGCCAAACTATTCCCCACAGCCAAGCCAAGATCATTATGGCAGTGGACAGAGATCACCGCTTGTGCACTGTTCGGCACCTGCTCACGAATGCCCCGAATGAGCCGGCCAAACTCTTGCGGCACCGCGTAGCCGACCGTGTCGGGAATGTTGATCGTCCCAGCTCCGGCGGCAATCACCGCCTCAATCACTTCATAGAGATACGCCGGATCGGAACGACTGGCATCCATGGGCGAAAACTCCACATCCTCCACATAGCCCCGCGCACGTTGCACCATCTCGACCGCGCGTTTCTTTGCTTCATCACGCGTCATTCTAAACTGATGCTTCAAATGGATATCCGAGGTCGAGAGAAACGTATGAATGCGGACCTTCGGAGCCCCCTTCAATGCCTCCCAGGCTCGATCGATATCCTCCGGACGAGCCCGCGCCAAGCTGCAAATCGTCGGGCCCTCGACTTCCTGAGCAATCCGCCGCACCGCTTCAAAATCCCCAGGCGAGCTATACGCAAACCCTGCCTCAATGATATCGACCCCTAACCGCGCGAGTTGCTTCGCCACCATGATTTTCTCTTCCACATTCATGCTAGCCCCCGGCGATTGCTCGCCGTCCCGGAGCGTCGTATCAAAAACTCTAATCATGCGGGTCATGGTTTCACCTCTCTCCTCTTGTGAGATTGCTCAAAATGACTTCCCCGCAAGGCCGCAGGGAGCGAGACGACCGAGTCGTACCCGCAGGGTACGTCGCAGGGAGGCACGCGACCAAGAACGCCGCGGGAAGACATTTTCAGCAATCTAAAAAACACAAAAGCCTCCATCCCTACGCCCAGGGACGGAGGCTCAAGAAGCTCCGTGGTACCACCCTGATTTAGCCTTGGACAACATACGCTATCCACGGCGCTTCATTACACCCTGTCACGGGGGCGAGACGGAATCCATTACTCGGGTTTCATGGATTCTGGCTCAGAGGCGAGTTCGGCGCCACACAGGCTGGTTTGCACCATTCACCAGCTCTCTACTGCTGTGCAAATCGCGTACTACTCCTCGTCGTAGCCAATTACACCTTCGATTCGTTCACTGGCTGTTCGGTCTTGGGCAATGGACGCTTCCCAGCCACTTTGGAAAAAAGTCCGACAAGCCGTTCTGCCGGTCCAAGGAGAGCGTACCCTGCAAAGAGAACAAATAACATTACCTGGGGCCAGGCTGCTAAGAGCATGAGCGTCAAAATGCCCCACACCAGATAGGTAATGTGCCGACCGCCACGGAACTTCATGTCTTTAAAGCTTCGATACTTGAGGGTACTCACCATCAAGAACGACAAGGTCAGCGTAATAATCAACACAAGGAATGGCTTCACTTCCGTCCCCATCCTGAGGCTATAGTGATCAAAAATCACGAGCGACGCCACTACCCCAGCTGCTGCAGGAATCGCCAACCCGGTAAAGTACTTGCCGTCCGGCACAGAGGTTGTCGAATTAAACCGGGCCAACCGGACCGCGCCCATCGCGACATACGCAAACATCACCGCCATACCGAACATACCCTGCCCGCTCAGCGCCCAGGAATAAATCAAGAGGCCTGGTGCGACCCCGAACGACACCACATCGGACAACGAGTCGTACTCAAAACCAAAATGGCTGGTGCTGTTCGTCAACCGTGCAGATTTTCCATCAAGTATATCGAAGATCATCGCCACCAGAATGGCGACTGCTGCAATCATGTAGTCCGCATTAAACACGGACAGCATTGAAAACACGCCGCACAACAGATTCCCCGTCGTGAAAAGATTGGGAATCAAATGCATGGCGGCTTTGCGCCGCTTCCCATCTCTTCCAAATGATTGGCGAAGTCCGGCAGTCTTCATGGGAGTTCTCCCAAGATGGTTTCCCCACCTTTCACTCGATCGCCGACCGCAACCTTTATAGACGTCCCGAGAGGAAGAAACGTATCCATCCTCGAGCCAAATCGAATCAAACCGAACCGTTCACCCAGCACTGCCCGATCTTTTGGCGACACCCAACAGACGATCCGTCTGGCAATCAACCCGGCGACCTGCACACACAATACTTTCGCACCCTCTACGGTCCGAATCATGAGCGCATTTTGCTCATTTCTCAACGTCGCATCCGGCTTACTCGCGACCAGAAACAACCCTGGTTGGTACTGCACATCCTCAATAATCCCTTCACAGGGAATCCGATTGATATGCACATCGAAGACGTTCAAGAAGATGCTAACCCTGATGCTACGATCCTTGATGAAGCGGGACTCGAACTCCTCTTCAATAGCGATCACTTTCCCGTCGCCCGAGGCGAGAACGAGACGTGGCCCCTGGGGAATCACACGGGATGGATTGCGAAAGAACCACGAGACAAAGAGCGTCAGGATCGCTGCTCCGACCGTCGCAATGATCCAGCCCAACCATCCTGCCAGCAGTGTAACGCCGACAGCCGCCCCGATGAAGGGAATTCCCTCTTTGGCAAACGGGATACCGACGGCACGATCCGCCACAGAGTCGCCTCAGGTTATTCAGGAAGGATGTCCGACCCGACGATCATTCTCATCGGCCCAGCCTAGCCACGCTGAAACTCGGCTAATACGATTGAATCGACGGAGGAAGTCGGCTTCAACCTCCTGCTAGTTTTTATTCTTATCGACCAGTTGGTCTTTCTTCAACCAAGGCATCATTGCACGCAGCTTACCCCCGACCTCTTCAATAGGATGCGCTTCGCCTTTTGCCAGCAACGCATTATAGACCGGACGGTTCGCCTGGTTTTCCAACACCCACTCTTTGGCAAACTGGCCTTGCTGAATTTCAGTCAAAATTTTCTTCATTTCCTGTTTGGTCTGTTCCGTCACAATCCTAGGGCCACGAGTGATATCACCGTACTTGGCCGTCGTACTAATGGAGTACCGCATGTTGGCAATACCGCCTTGATAGATCAAATCTACGATCAATTTCACTTCATGCAGACACTCGAAATACGCCATCTCAGGGGAGTAGCCGGCTTCCACCAGCGTCTCGTACCCGGCCTGGATGAGAGACGTGAGCCCTCCACAGAGGACGACTTGCTCGCCAAAAAGATCCGTCTCGGTTTCTTCCCGAAAATTCGTTTCAATCACACCGGCCCGCCCGCCGCCGATTGCGCTGGCATAGGCGAGGCCTAGCTGCTTGGTTGTTCCGCTTGGATCCTGATAAATCGCAAGCAAGCACGGCACTCCACTCCCCTTTGTATACTCCGATCGGACGAGATGGCCAGGCCCTTTAGGCGCGACCATAAACACATTCATCGTGGGCGGCGGAACGATTTGTCCAAAATGAATGTTGAAGCCATGACCGAATGCGAGAGAGGAGCCCGGCTTCAGATTCGGTGCGATGTCCTGCCGATAAATGGCAGCCTGCGCTTCATCTGGCGCGAGCATCATGACGACATCGGACGCCTTGACGGCATCGGCAACCGGCATGACTTTTAGCCCGCTTTGTTCCGCCTTTTTCCATGAGGCGCCTTCGCGCAGCCCAATCACCACACTCACGCCGCTCTCCTTCATATTGAGCGCATGGGCATGGCCCTGACTGCCATAGCCGATCACCGCAACTTTCTTATTCCGAATCTGCTGAATGTCGGCATCCTTGTCGTAGTAAACCTTCATCGATCGCTCCTTAGGGTAATATTCGTGTCAAGAAACCGATTGGGCATTGAGTCCGAGGTCACGCCTATTCACGGGCAATCTTTTTCGCCGGCACATCCGTCGACCGAATCAACTCACGGGCAACCGCAACCCGTCCGGTACGTGTGAGTTCTTTAATCCCCAGCGGCTGCAGCAAGTTGATGATGGCTCCGATCTTTCGCGGGTCCCCGGTCACTTCAATCGTGTACGTCGCCGGCGTAGAATCGATCACATTCGCGCGAAAAATATCAGCGATTCTCAACGCTTCCGCCCGGTCCTCTGGCCGCGTATGCACCTTGATGAGCGCCGTCTCCCGCGAGACAAAATCGCTCTCGTTCAAATCCACGACCTTAATGACATCGATGAGTTTATTGAGCTGTTTCACAATCTGCTCGATGATCCGTTCGTCACCGGATGTCACAATAGTCATCTGCGACATAGACGGATCAAGCGTTGGCGCGACTGAGAGGCTTTCGATGTTGAATCCGCGTCCGCTGAACAAGCCAGCGATGCGAGACAGAGAACCAAACTTATTCTCGACTGTCACCGAGATAATATGTTCCATACCCAATTTGTACTCCCGACACCGATGATTAGGCCGTGAGGATCGTGTCCGAATCCTTCGGAGCCACCTGCCCCGCTCCAGACTGCTTATTTCTCAAGGCCGGCGGATCTTCCAAAATCATTTCATGGTTGCAGCCGCCAGCGGGAATCATCGGATACACGTTTTCATATCGATACGTCGGCACATCGACGATAACCGGCTTGTTCACTGCGATCGCTTCCTTGAGAACGGCATCAATCTCAGACGGCTTGCTGGCCCTGAGCCCGACTGCTCCATACGCCTCTGCCAACTTGACAAAGTCCGGCGTCGTCTCCAAATCGCTCGAGGCATACCGACCTTCATAGAAGAGATCCTGCCACTGCCGGACCATCCCATGGAATCGGTTATTCAGAATAATGATCTTGACCGGCAACTTATGCACCACCGCTGTTGCCATTTCTTGCATATTCATTTGGATACTGCCGTCTCCGGCAATGCAGAGAACCAGCCGGCCCGGGAACGCCGCCTGTGCCCCCATCGCAGCAGGGAAACCGAACCCCATGGTCCCAAGCCCCCCCGAGGTTAACCAGCGATTTGGCTTCGCCAACTTAAAATATTGGGCAGCCCACATCTGGTGTTGCCCGACATCGGTCGATACAATCGGATCCCGATCCTTCGTGAGTTCATACAGTCGCTGAATAACATGCTGCGGCTTGATCGGCCCATCCGCTTCTTGTTGATACGCAAGCGGGTTCGCCTGTTGCCATTCGCGGATCTGATCCCACCAGGGCTTGCGCAACTCCCGTTGATCGCCGTTCACCGTGGCACGAAGAATTTGAATCAACTCACGGAGCACCATCTTGCAATCGCCCACGATTGGAATGTCGACATTGACATTTTTGCGAATCGAAGTCGGATCGATATCGATATGAATCACCTTGGCATGCGGGCAAAACTCTGACACCTTTCCGGTCACACGATCGTCAAACCGTGCTCCGATGGCCACGACAAGATCGGAATAATGCATGACCATATTCGCCCAATAGGTGCCGTGCATGCCCAGCATGCCCATGGATTGGGGATGCTCGCCAGGGAACGCCCCAAGCCCCATCAACGTCATGTCGACCGGCATATGGGTCAGTTCAGCCAACTCCATCAACTCTTGCGACGCACCAGAGAAGATGACACCGCCGCCGACATACAACACCGGTTTCCTGGCCTTCGTCATGGCCTCGGCCGCTTGCTTGATCTGCCACTTATTCCCTTCATACACTGGATTGTAGCTCCGGATAGCGATGGAACTCGGATAGACAAATTCCGCCTTATCCATGGATACGTCTTTCGGAATATCCACCAGCACCGGGCCTGGACGCCCCGTCGTCGCAATGTAGAATGCTTCTTTGATCGTGACCGCCAGATCCTTCACATCTTTCACCAGGAAGTTATATTTAGTGCAGGGTCGACTCAATCCCATGTTGTCCGCTTCCTGGAACGCATCATTTCCAATCAGGCTGGTGGGAACTTGCCCGCTAAAACACACCAACGGCACGGAGTCCATGTACGCATCCGCTAACGCTGTAATCACGTTCGTCATACCCGGCCCGGAAGTCACAAGACAGACTCCGGCTTTTCCGGTCGCCTTGGCATAGCCTTCCGCCATATGGCCCGCACCCTGCTCATGGCGTGTCAGCACCACTTCAATGTCTTTCTGCTGATGAAGCATGTCGAAAATCTTCAGAACGACACCACCAGGAAGCGCAAAAATTGTCTTGACGCCTTCCCGTTTGAGACATTCGATCAGGATTTCAGCACCTGTGAGCTTCATGACAGAACCTCCCTCCTTACCGCTAGTGAGGCACTAGACAGAGGAGTCAGCACGAAAAATAGGATTCTCGGCAGCTCGTCAACACTTAGACGGGGCACGACAGCCACGACTGATCGGAACATTCTGAAAAATCAGGGATAAATATAGCTGATCCTATCACCACGTGTTTCTACGCGTCAATAGATAGCAGGGGCATTAATATACTTGACTCACTAGTCTGATTGGCGTATATTCCGTTCAACACACGGAGGACGCCATGAGCGAGCACAAGTTACCGACCACTCTTCAGGAAGCTATCAAGTATTTCTCTGATCCGCAACGGACCTTTGATTTCGTCATTGCGCTACGCTGGCCGCAAGGTCCGGTCTGTCCGCGCTGTCAATCTTTAGAACATCGCTTCATCAAGACCCGTTCTATATGGGCCTGCAAGAGCTGTCAGAAGCAATACAGTGTGAAGGTGGGCACTATTTTCGAGGATAGCGCCATCAAGCTCGATAAGTGGATGTGTGCCATGTGGATGATGGTCAACGCCAAGAATGGCATCAGTTCGTATGAAATTCATCGGAGCCTCGGCGTCACTCAGAAAACTGCGTGGTTCATGATGCATCGGATCCGCCTCGTGTTGCAGAATGGATCACTCGACAGAAAACTGACTGGCGAAGTGGAAGCGGATGAAACTTATATCGGTGGAAAAGCGAGGAATATGCATAAGGACAAAAAACAAAAGGCGTTGAAGGCAGAAGGCTACTTCCGAAAGGCCGTGGTCATGGGCATGTTAGAGCGAGATGGAGAGGTGCGAACCAAGGTGCTGAACGTCGCGTCAGCCAAGGTACTCGCTCGTGAAATCAGGGCCAATGTTGAGCCAGGATCGACCCTCTACACTGACCAACTGGCTTCCTATACTCGCGTCGGCCAAGAGTATGCTCATCACGTCATCAACCATGCTCAGGAATATGTGAGAGGAAACGTCCACACCAACGGTATTGAGAACGTCTGGAGCTTATTGAAGCGTGGAATCAAGGGCACCTATGTGAGCGTCGAACCGTTCCACTTGTTCCGCTATCTCGATGAGCAATCATTCCGGTTCAATACCCGCAAGAGCAACGATCAGGGTCGCTTTATATCGGCGCTTTCCTCGATCCAAGGGAAGCGCGTGGAGTATAAAGACCTGATCGGACAAACGAAGATCTAAGGGTGGGAAGCCTGATGATTACAGACGGCAGGGGAGAGGAAAACGAAAGCGGGGCCCTAAGCCTCACTCATCCACAGTCTAATAGATTCGTAGAAATCCTCCAACCATTGCTTATCAAGATTGCATTGACGTGACGGGACGATTTCCAGACACTGCATACTTTGGCGTGGCTTACGTCGATCGGGGTATTCCTCTTCATAAATCGCACGGCGCACCTGCCATGCAAGCAGGTCGGCGGCTTGTAATGGCAACACCTTCTTTTCGTCTTTAAAATTTGGTGGTCCGGCAACATATCGCAATAGACTCGGCGGTAATGTCGATTGTTGACGACGGAATTCCTTGAGTGCGGCATCCCCTACTTCATTCTGGTCATCAAAATAAAAATCAATAACGTCATTGATTCCGTAGTTTTTCACGCCAATGATTGCGTCGATCATCACCCGATTGAACAGTAGTTCGTAGGGTGATACAGGATATTGCTGGTACTTGCTTTGCACTTCCTCATAATCCTTCCACCGCAAGACGGCTCTTATGTCAAACAGAGCATATTTTTGAACTATCTTATCAAGCTCAACGAGCTTTGAATCACGTTCGGAATCGGGCCAGCCATAGAACTGTTCTCTTTGTGAATTAGCCTCAACCATTTTGAAATACGCTAGTGATCGATTCTCACCATTAAGAGCAGTTGACCACTCTTTAGAAAACTCCTTCCACCGATCTTCATCTGACACGTATCCAGCCAAAACAAATACACGGCTGTCACCCTGATTATCGCTCCCGCTATCATCAGTAGCGCACTGCAACATACATAGCCGCCATCGTTTACGATTAATCTCTGATAGCCCGAATACCATCGAGTCTATCTGAGCGATTGAAGAAACTGCTCCGTTCGACATAATCCCTCGATTTGTGGTAAGGTCGCACCTTACCTGTAGCCGTCTCTGCCAGGAGACAGCTGGAGGAATCGAAGGAATGTCAAAACAACCAGCGCAGCAACCTACCTCAACCGCTCAGACGAATCAAACGCCGTTCGAGCGGTTCAAGGCCGCGATGTCAGTCGCCCTCACGGTTCCGAAGTCCTCACTGCCCAAAACGCACAAGAAAACGAGAAAGAAATAATGTTGACGACTTTTCTTCGTGAATCCAATGGACAGCCCTATGAGGGAGGGGGAGACGGTTTGGATTGTGAATGCGTAAGCTCGACGGATGAACGCGGGGTCGTCACGACTATCTGCCTGACAAGGCGGAACGGGAAACGCCATCCGGTTTCCAAGCCTAACAAAGCCGAAGCCGAATGACCATCACCCAACGATTCATCGCCGATTTTAAGGATGTCGCGGCAGTGAGGCTTGTGTGTAAATGCAGATCGTCCGTCAGTCTTCCCCCAGCATCACCGTGGAATATTCCACGCGAATGTCCGCATTGTCATACACCGTGGATCGATCCCAATTCTCGTGATCATAAGCTTATGTCCGACCTTCTGCGAACCATCGATGATCTTGCTAAGAGTAATGCTGAGCAACAATGGAACGCTCAGCTCGAATTCGATCTGCCCGCTCCTATTTCCTCCAATCCACGCCAATAATCCTGTCTGCCCACTTGCACTTATCCACCGGTTTGGGGTACTGTGAGTCAAGTATATTAATGCCATAGCAGGGGGTTGGTCGGGGAACCTTCTTCTCTGACAGCGTACCTCTCTACATGATATTTTCCACACTCCACGCAATGGTTCGGATCGCGCCTCAACTATGAGCAACCCTATCCGCGTGATCATCTTGTCTCGTAAAGACTGCCATCTTTGCGATATCGTCTACCGAATGGCTGTGCGCCTACAGCGAGAGCTCCACATCGACACAAAGAAGCGATCTATCGAAGGCGATACAGATCTGTTGGAGCGCTATGGGGCACTGGTTCCTGTGGTCCTGCTCGACGACATCGAGTATTTCTCAGGACATGTGACGGAAGGAGAGCTGCGACGAGCTATAAAAAAAGCGCGGTGGAGAAGACCGATAAGCCGGATTCTGTCTTGCCTGGGATATGCTCCCAAGCAGAGGTGATCATTTCTCTGGGATTCGAGTTACCTCGAACCTCAAGCGACCTACCCGAAGACCTCGGCCGGGCCAGCCGGTCGCCGGCTCTCCGAAGAAAACCGACAGATGTCTTCCTATTTGGCCTTGCATCGGGCAACGCTTACCGTGCCGGTGATGTCGCCACCACCGCGGTGGGCTCTTACCCCACCGTTTCACCCTTACCTGAGCCAAGGTGACCGAATTGGAATCCCGTCACCTTGGCCATCGGCGGTCTGTTTTCTGTGGTGCTGGTGTCGGATCGCTCCGCCTGGGAATTACCCAGCGCCCTGCCCTTGAAGTCCGGACTTTCCTCTCGTAGCGTCTCCACCACGAGCGATCACCCAGTCTTCTCCCTCGCGCCAGAGCACTATAGGACTGCACGTGGTGCGCTTTCAAGGGCGCTCTGCACAAGTTTCGACCTACTGCACCCCCGGCAAGACCGCCGCGGGAACCGGCTGCCTAGTCTGATAAATTGCCATCGCCTCCGGCATCCATTTTTTTAACTGGTCAATGCGGGTCTCATGGCTCGGGTGCGTGGACATAAATTCTGACGGCCCTCCGCCACCGGACGCTTGCCCCATCCGCTCCCATAGAGCGACCGACTCGCGTGGGTCATAGCCGGCGTCTGCCGCGAGTAAGATTCCGATATAGTCTGCTTCCGATTCATGCTTTCGACTGAAGGGCAGCAACACGCCTACCTGTGCACCGACACCCAACGCGGTCATCGCCGCCTGCCCCAACATTCCACCGCCTCCCGCAGCCCCGGCCGCTACGCCGAGAACCTTCAACGTGGTATTCGTCAACTGGCCTTGGCTCATCCGTTCAGCGCCATGCCGCGCCAACGCATGGACCACTTCGTGCCCCATGACTGCGGCCAACCCTGCCTCCGTTTTGGCCATGGGGAAGATACCGGTATACACCGCCATCTTCCCGCCAGGCAGCGCAAACGCATTGGCCGTCTTGTCATCTTTGATGACCGTCACCTCCCACTGAAACTGCTGCGCCATCTCGCCATACTTCGACCGCTTCGCGGCCTCGACGATCCGAGCCGCAATTCTCTTCACCGGCTCAATCTCGCGAGGATCTTGCGATGGCCTCATTTTCGGATCGTTCTTCACCTGGCTATAGGCCTGCGCACCCATTTGCATTTCTTGTGAGACGGAGGTCATGAGCAATTGCGACCGGCCGGTGTACGGATTGGTTTCACATCCCACCAGCGAGACGAGCGCCGCACTCAACACCATCATGAATGTCCATCGTGAACGCTGTGTGCCTGTCCGCATCGAACCACCCTCCCTTCTCGATTCTACGCTGCCGACACCGGCGAAATTGACCACTTCAAATCGGTCTGATAGATTACCGCGCCGCTCCCAGATTTTCTACTAGGGCCATGGCCCATGACCGACAAGACGACGCGCACCCCCATCGAACGCATCGGCATCGATGAATCCGGCAAGGGAGACTATTTCGGCCCTCTGGTCATCGCCGCCGTCTTCGTCGACGCCACCACACAGAGCGAACTGACCCTCATGCAGGTCCGGGATAGCAAGAAAATATCAGACGGACGCATTCTCGATATGGCGCCCGATATCCGGACAATTTGTCCTCACAGCATTATTGCAATCGGGCCCCCACGATACAACGAACTCTATGCGAAGATCCGAAACTTAAACCGCCTGCTGGCATGGGGACATGCGAAGGCCTTAGAGACGTTACTGGAAAAGGTTTCGTGCGGGCGGGCGATCGCGGATCAGTTTGGCGATGAGCGATTGATTCTCAACGCCTTACAGAAAAAGGGACGCACGATCACATTAGAACAACGCCATAAGGCCGAGTCCGATTTGGCAGTGGCTGCCGCCTCCATCGTCGCCCGTGCAGAATTCCTCCTGCGATTACGACGCCTCTCGGACGAGATCGGCACGACGTTGCCCAAAGGGGCATCCCCCGCCGTCGAACTGGCCGGACGCATGATCGTCAAAAAGCATGGAGAGGAGCGGCTGGAATCGGTTGCCAAACTGCACTTTAAAACGACCCAGGCTGTGTTGAGAAAAATCGATTAAACCGACTCACCGATCTCAAGGACGGACGTCTTTTCGAGATCGGAACCTGGTATAGACTCGACAGGAATCGTCCCACTCCAGTAGAGCATCCGACGGCAGTAGGGGCAGGTGTGGAGATCTTCAGACCGTTTGACTTGTGAAATTAGTTGTGGCGGAAGCTGCAACCGGCATCCGGAACAGTTCCCCTCCTTGATTTCAGCGAGCGCATGATCCTTGCGCGACGCTTTGATGGAGTTATAGCGATTGAGAAGCCCTTTCTCAACATGAGCCGAACGGGCTTGCTGCTGCGATTCGAGATCCGCCAATTCCGTTGAGAGCCTGCGTTCCAGCTCATCAAGCGCCTGTTTTTCCTGTGCGAATGATTTCTCGATGGCACTGAGCTTCTCTTGCGCGTCTTTCGCCGCCTGTTGCAGCTGTTCAACCTTCTCCATGCACAACAAGATCTTTTCTTCGATATCCCCCTTTTTCTTGTTGGCCACCTCGATCTCGAACAGATGAGCCTGGTATTCCTTATTGGACTTTAACTCGGACAGCCGCGACTTCATTTTCTCAGTGTGCGCTTCATGCGATTCGAGATCCTGTTCGAACGACCGCCGCTCTTTGACCAGTGTCTCCACAGACCCGCTGGTCTGCTGATGAAGCTGCCGCGCTTCTCGAAGCGGGGTGTCAATCACTTGGAGTCGTTCGGGAATTTTCCGGCGCTGTTCCTTGATTTCCGCAATGCGGAGATCTAATTTCTGCAGATCGATAAGAGGAGAAAGATTCTGGCTCAATGCACTCCTAACTGCTGTTGGTCCGAACAACGATCTCGACCGATGAGTTCCCCAGCTACACTGGTGGGCCCACTAGGACTTGAACCTAGGACCAGCTGATTATGAGTCAGCCGCTCTAACCACCTGAGCTATGGGCCCGATCAGGCGGTGACTCTCCCGTGTCTGCCCCGCAGACCGGCACAACCGATTTTAGGCTGTCCAGGAAAGGGAGTCAAATTCCGAGGGAATATTTCATCGCTCATCACAGACCTTCCACAAAGCTGCGCAGTTTCTTGCTCCGGCTCGGATGACGCAGCTTACGTAAGGCCTTCGCTTCAATCTGCCGAATACGTTCACGGGTTACTTCGAAATCCTGACCGACTTCTTCGAGCGTATGGTCGGTGGCCTCGCCGATACCGAACCGTTTCCGCAACACTTTTTCCTCCCGCGGAGTGAGCGTCTCCAGTGCGCTATTGATTTGGCGCTGGAGATCGTATCGAATCGCAGCCTCCAGAGGAGACACCGCCTTCTTGTCCTCGATAAAGTCGCCTAAATGGCTGTCTTCTTCTTCACCGATCGGGGTCTCCAGAGAAATCGGTTCGCGCGCGATCTTTAAAATCTTCCGTACTTTGTCGAGCGGCAAATCCATGCGCTCGGCAATTTCTTCCGGGGTCGGTTCTCGCCCCAGTTTCTGGACCAGATGGCGGGACGTTCGAATCAGCTTGTTGATCGTCTCGATCATATGTACGGGAATACGGATCGTCCGGGCTTGATCGGCAATCGCGCGAGTAATGGCCTGGCGGATCCACCAGGTGGCATAGGTACTGAACTTATAGCCGCGCTTGTACTCAAACTTGTCGACGGCCTTCATCAAGCCGATATTGCCTTCCTGGATCAAGTCGAGAAACTGAAGACCTCGGTTCGTATACTTCTTGGCAATGCTGACAACGAGACGCAGGTTTGCCTCGACCAGCTCGGCTTTCCCGCGCTTGACCTTGTCCTCCGCCACATCCAGATGCTTGACTGCATCTTTAATCTCTTCCGCAGAGGCGAGGGCCTCTTCGGTCTCGAGTGTTCGAATCCGACCCTTCGCCGCCTGATACACTTTTTTTATTTCGTTGAGCGCCTCCTCTGAGCAGCTCGTCCTGCGTTTGACGGCGAGAAAGTCTTTCCGTTCGCGACAGAGTCTCTTCAGCGCCTCAGCCCCGGCCTCACCGCTGATCCCAAGCCGCCGCTGGCAACTGACAATCTCCCGCTCCGACGTTCGGATCTGAATCGCCAATTCCCGAACACGCTGCACCATCCGATCTTTCAGCACCCCGTGCAGGTTGACGGACTCCATCTTCTCGACGACCTGATCGCGAATCGTATCGATCTGCTTCTTAATCTTCTTCTGTTTCGCAGGATCGCTATTGGCATGCCGAGCCACTTCATAGAGGCTCTTGAGCGACGTCGAGATTTTCCGGACGGAACTCAACCCTTCGAGCGTCTTCACCCGAAGCTCTTCATAGTCCCGCTGGATTTGTTCTTCCTCGAATTCCTCCTCGGTCTCGACGATCGGGACAATCTCACGTACATCGATGGTCCCATTCTTCAGCTGATCGTACAGAGCGAGGACAAACTCAATGGTCATCGGCATCCCATAGATGACCGAGGCGATGTCCTTCTTTCCCTCTTCAATGCGCTTTGCGATCTCGATTTCCCCTTCACGACTCAACAACGCCACACTGCCCATCTCCTTGAGATAGAGTCGTACCGGGTCGTCGGTCCGGCTGAGTGCGCCGGGAGTGAGATCGATCTCCTTCTCCTCTTTTTCTTCCTTCTCATTCTCCTCCCCGGATCCGGCACCGGCCCCGGCTTCGACCTCGGCGTCCTCTGCATCCTCACTTGATTCTTCGCTGTCCCGGGCTTTCCTGATCCGTTCCCCCTCAGGCGCATCGACGATCTCGATGTCCATTTCACCGAACATCGTCATGATGCTGCCGAACTGTTCGGAGGACACCACTTCCGCTGGCAACGTGCTATTCAGCTCGTCATACGTCAAAAAGCCCTTCTCTTTTCCCATCGAGATCAGCTTCTTCACTTCGCCGAGCAACTCTGGTTTCGCCATGACTACTCCTTCACTAAGGACAACATTCCGGCAGAGGACCGGCCGGCCTTGTGCATTCGCAATTCATTCACTTGTGCGTTCAACATCCGCGCATCCTCCACACGGCCTTCCCGTTCGGCGGCCCTGAGTTGCACGATCAAATCTCGCAACACGGCCTCGGCCCGCTTCCTATCCAACGTCTCTAAGCAACCTGCAACGTGGGCCTTCACGTCATCAAAATGGTCTTCCCGCATGGACAACTCAGTTGCCAACGACCCACAATCTGGGTGATCGACCACCGCGTCCAGTAACAACCTGAGCCCGACTCGTCCGTCTCGATCAAGGTGATTCAGCGCCGCCTCGACGAGGGACCGACAGGCCGGAACCGAAAAGGCTTCGGGCTTCAGTCGTTGTACATCGGCAGAAGTCAAATGTCCGTGCAGCAGTAGATACGCCAGATCCCGCTCCTCGCTCACACCCTTGAACGTCGCTGGCGTGGGAACGGCTGATCGAGCGACCGTCGGACGAGTTCGCTCCGACTGCTCCAATGCCGGATACCGTTCAATCAACCGTTGTTGGCTGATCCCCAATCGTTCTGCCACGACACGAATCCGTTCTTCTCGTTCGATTGGATGTTCGCTTTTTTGCAGAATCCGCAACACATCATCCACGCTGCGGATACGCTCTTCAATCGTGCTGGACTCTGCGGTGCCCAACCGATGTTCGAGGGCAAAATCCAAGAGACTCGGAGCCTGCTCTTCCAACCGAGTGAAGGCTTCAGGTCCTTCCTTTCGCACATACGTATCGGGGTCTTCTCCAGTCGGTAACGTCACAACTTTCACACCGATCCCGCTGTTCACAAACAGATCGAGCCCTCGCAATGCGGCACGGACCCCAGCCTGGTCCGGATCGAACAGCAACACGACCTTCGAGGCAAACCGTCTCAGCACCTGAATATGCTCTTCCGTCAGAGCAGTCCCCAGCGTTGCAACCGTATGAGTCAGTCCGGCTTGATGAAGCGCAACCACATCAAAATACCCTTCCACCACAATCGCGGTCTTCAGCCGAGCCACCGCTTCCCGTGCAAGATCCAACGCGTACAGCGTCTGCCCCTTCTTGAATAAGGGAGTATCGGGCGAATTCAGATACTTCGGAGTCCCCTCGCCAAGGATACGCCCTCCAAACCCGACGACCCGCTTGCGCAAGTCCGTGATAGGAAACATCACACGGGAACGAAAACGATCATAGGCCCCGGCGGCATGTTCGCGAGCTATCGTCAATCCAGCAGAGGCCAAGTCGTTCTGTGCAAAGCCCTGCTTGCTCAGCCCCTTGATGAGGCCGTCCCACTCAGCCGGGGCGCAGCCAATTTCAAATCGCTCGATCGTTTCAGCTTGTATGCCCCGGCCGGCCAAGTAGCCTCGTGCCGTCGCGCCGGTCACGTCATCCCGCAAATTCTGTTGGAACCATGCCGTGACCGCCCGATTAAGCGGTTCAAGGCGATTCGCCTGCGCAGCCTGAGGTCCCGCGCTTGGCCCACTGTCCGGCACATCAATCCCAAGCTTCTGCCCGAGATCACGAATCGTTTCAGGAAAGTTCGCGCCGGTAATCCGCATCAGAAACGTAAACACATCGCCGCCCGCGCCGCATCCGAAGCAATGAAAAATCTGGCGGGAAGGACTCACCGTAAATGAAGGTGATTTTTCCTGATGGAACGGACAGAGCCCCTTCAGACTCTGTCCAGCCCGAGTCAGGCTCACGTGATGTCCAACGACCTCGGCGATATCGATCCGATCTCTGACTTGGTTGATCACGTTTTCAGAAATCAGACCTCGGCCCACGGGAGTCGCGGCT
Source organism: Nitrospira sp. (assembly GCA_005116885.1). GTDB lineage: Bacteria > Nitrospirota > Nitrospiria > Nitrospirales > Nitrospiraceae > Palsa-1315. The sequence continues at coordinate 61,772 of SWDP01000006.1, read as the reverse complement.
CCTATTTCCCCACCGAATGCCGGTGAAATTAATACCTGTAAATGATCGTAAAATAGACCGGTCAGGGTAACAGACGGGAAAGAAATCTGTCAACGTGGCGTATTGCACCGGCCAGTTGTTGACAAACTACTTGAATACCCCGAAACCATCGCCCACTGACTCATTCGCGATTTTTTGCAGGCTGTTCAGAAAGGCTGTCCAGCAAGGCCGCAGCGAGTGAAGGACCGAGGCGTACCCTTGCGGTACGTTGAGGGTCTGAACGATGCGAGAACGATGCTGGCGGACTTTATCAACAGCCTGCTAGCCCGGAGGCCATGCCATGTGTCGTCCGCCCAATACATGGAGATGCAGGTGAAACACGCTCTGGCCACCATCCTTACCGGTATTGATGACGAAGCGATACCCGGAATCGGCGACTCCCTTCAATTTTCCAATCAAGTTACCGGCCAGCATCAACCGCCCGAGCAACCCGACATCCGAATCTTCTAGCTCGGCAATCGACGTCACATGTTTCCGGGGGATGACGAGGGTATGAGTCGGGGCCTGAGGATTGATATCGTCGAACGCGACGACCAGATCGTCTTCATAGACCAGCGTGGCTGGAATAGTCCTCGCCACGATCTTGCAAAAGAGGCAGTCGCTCATGAGGTGGGTCCTTTTCTCAATCCAGATTTACCGAACCTGGTTGCCAGCTCCTGATAGATCTCTTGCGGCGTAATGTTGTGGTATCCCAACGCCACCACGGTATGGAACAATAGATCCGCCGTTTCATAGACAATCTCGTCTTTCTTCCCGCCCTTGCCAGCGATTGCGACTTCTCCGGCTTCTTCCACCACTTTCTTGAGGATTCGATCAACCCCGCCTTCCAGAAGTTTGGAGGTATAGGACTCGCTCGACGGCTGGCGCTTCCGCTCTTGGATCATCTGGTAGAGACGCTCGAGAATTCCCCCCCAGGACTCGGGCGTCTTCGTCTCCGGCGAATCCAGGCGAGAAAAGAAGCAGGCCCGCTCTCCCGTGTGACAGGTCGGGCCGACCGGCTCGACCTTCACAAGAAGGGCATCGCCGTCACAATCGAGAAACAGGTCTTTAAGTTGCAGCGTGTGGCCGGAGGTCTCACCCTTCTCCCATAACGTCTGGCGCGACCGGCTCCAGAAATGCACCGACTTCGTCTCAATGGTCTTTTGCAGTGCCTCCTGGTTCATAAAGGCCACCATCAGAACGGTGCCATCCCGCCAATCCTGCACGACCACTGGAATCAGCCCCTGCGCATCGAATTTCAATCGCCCGACATCCATTATCGAACCGCCACTCCCTTCTGACGAAGATAGGCTTTCGCCTCCTGAATCGTGTGAGTCCGGAAATGAAAAATGGACGCGGCGAGCACCGCATCGGCCTTACCCTCGACAAATCCGTCATAGAGATGCGCCAAACTTCCCACGCCGCCCGACGCAATCACCGGAATCGATACAGCCTCTGACACCGCCGCCGTCAACGCGAGGTCGTAACCCTGCTGTTGCCCATCTTGATCCATGCTCGTGAGCAAAATCTCACCTGCCCCATACCGAGCCATCGTCTTGGCCCATTCAACGACGTCGAGACCTGTGGACTGACGTCCGCCGTGCGTGAACACGTCCCACCCTGTTGCCGGCGCGGGACGATGCTTGGCGTCGATGGCCACGACGATACATTGCGTCCCGAATCGCTCCGCCGCTTCTTTCACAAATTCCGGCCGTTGGACCGCCGCTGTATTGATACTCACCTTGTCCGCGCCCGCGCTCAACAGCGCCCGAATGTCTTCAATCGTTCTCACCCCGCCGCCCACAGTCAGCGGCATGAACACCCGCGCCGCCGTCTGCTCGACCACCTCGATGATGGTCTTGCGATTCTCATGCGAGGCGGTGATATCCAGGAAACAGAGTTCATCGGCCCCTTCACGATCGTACACGGTGGCCACTTCGACTGGATCTCCCGCATCGCGCAAGTTCACAAAGCTCACGCCTTTGACGACACGGCCGTCCTTGACGTCGAGGCAGGGAATAATGCGTTTGGTCAACATCGCAGCACGTGAAAGGTGAAAGGTGAAAGGTGAAACGACCATGTAACAAAAGAATTCATCATGCTTCACGGAGGGCCGCGACCGCGGCTCGATAATCGAGTTTGCCGTCGTAGAGGGCCTTCCCCACAATCGCACCTTCAACCCTGGGACCGAGCGCCTGCACGGCCCGAAGATCCTCAACCCGAGAAATCCCCCCAGAAGCGATCACGGGAAAGGACGACAACTCCACCACTTCCCGCAACGCCGCCAGATTCGGCCCACCCAACATACCATCACGAGCAATGTCGGTATAAATCACGGCGCCCAAGGAATAGTCTGTTAATTCCTTGAGCAGATCTATCGCGTTTGTCTCCGATACCGATGTCCACCCCTTGACCGCCACCTTCCCGTCACGCGCATCCAACCCTAACAGAATCTGACGAGGAAACTCTTGGCAGGCCTTCTCCAAAAAAGACCGATCGGTTAATGCTGCGGTACCGAGGACTACCCTGGCTACACCCGTTCCCAGATAGCGACGCACCGTCTCGATCGACCGGATCCCACCCCCGACCTGCACCTTTACGCTCACGGTGCGAATGATCGTTTCAATCTGAGGAAGATTGCGCGGCTCTCCGTCCACGGCTCCATTGAGATCCACCACATGAATCAGTGCCGCACCGCCCTGTTGCCATTGCCTCGCGACAGCCGGCACGTCGTCGGAATAGACCGTTTCAGCCGCCATATCACCCTGACGCAACCGCACACAGCGGCCATCTTTCAGGTCAATCGCAGGAATAACGAGCATACAAAGAACCGCGCCCTCTCAATGTTCCACTGCCGTTCCAAACGGAAATTCGTTGAGCATGTGCTCGACTCCATACGCCGCCAGCTCTTCCGCCGTCACAAACACTCCACGCCGCTGAATGAATCCCATCAAGTCTTCTGTCATCGGCCGCTGCTTTTCGTAGTAATTCCCTTCCCAGAGAACTTGCCCGTCAGCCGCGACCACCTTGGCCTCAAACCCCACCGTCGCCGGTGGGCTGGCGCCAAAGCGACCACCCACTCGTTCCCGATACACCCGCACTTGCCCAATCAGCGAGGCATCCGCCTTGAGCTGCTTCGCCACCGTCACCGCCTGTGATTGACCGGGAGAAGGTTGCAGCGCCGCTTGAGACGTCAGCGCTCTAGCCGCCTCCCCTGGCGACAGCACGGTCATACCCTGCCTTGTCTTCAACCTGTTCCAGAGCAATTGCGTGACGATATCCCCAGCGCCAGCCGGCACGGTGACTGTTTGCCTGAGCGGGTGTTCGATATTCGGCGGTACCGCCATCGCCATATCGGACCTGCGAACCTCCGGCGGCACCGAGAAGTGCTGATCGGAAACATCCCTGACTTGTGGCGTCGCGAGAGTCGTGAACGGCACCAACGCGATGATACGAATCTGATAATGTGATAATTCCGCAGACGCCTTCGTGGTCACTTTCGACCCGCTACAGCCGACAACCAACAGCACAGCCAATCCCATCAAGGCCATCGACCGACTCGTATTACTCATCGTGCTCATTTCCAGGATCCAAAGTTTTTGATCAACCGCAACCCCACGGCCTGGCTCTTTTCAGGATGGAACTGACAAGCCAAGACATTATCTCTCCAGATACTTGACACAAACGGGAGTCCATATGTGGTTGTCGTCGCGACAATTTTCCGGTCGGCCGGCTCAACATAATACGAATGCACAAAATACCAATGGTCTCCATCCGCAATCCCCTCGAACAAGGGACAGGCCCGCTGAATGGCAGCCTGATTCCAGCCTATGTGAGGAACTTTCAGCGCAGGATCAACCTCAAACCGCCTGACCCTGCCCGGAATGATGCCGAGTCCTTTGTGAACTCCAAACTCTTCGCTCTCCGTGAACAACAATTGGAGCCCTAAACAGATTCCCAGAAATGGTTTCCCCGATTGAATCGCGATACGAATCGGTTCCTCTAGCCCATAGCGCTCAACGTTGGCCATGCAATCGCCAAAGGCTCCCACACCAGGCAGCACTACATGACTCGCATTGCCGATCACGTGCGAATCCCGCGTGACCACCGCCTGATGCCCCACCGCCTCGAAGGCTTTGGAGACACTGCGAAGATTACCCATGCCGTAGTCGATAATCGCAATCATACCCAGTTCCTGGCAGGATGCTGAAAAAGTCCGCCAGCGGCGTTCTCGCATCGTTCAGACCCTCAACGTACCCCAGAGGGTACGCCTCGGCCCTTCACTCGCTGCGGCCTTGCTGGACGGCCTTTTTGAGCATCCTGCAAAGGCGGTATTTTTTCGTACAACGAGTGCGAACCATCTAAGTCCTGCATGGCAAAACTGTTCGCCAATGTCCCCCGTACCTTACTTCTTTGCTCCTGTATCGTAGTAGAACCGCTCATGCACGATCTTGCCGTTGTTCCACTTGGCCACGACGACCTGCTCCATATGCACCGGCTGTCCGCTGGTAGCGATGAAATCCAGACTGCATTCGTAGAACGTGACATTGTCGCCCACAGCCGAAGCCGTCACGTTGAACCCTTTCCACTCCTTGACGCCGCTCAAGAACTGCTTTTCCCGCTCAATATTTGCCGCCTGGCCTATGGTCGGCGGGTTAGCATTGTCCTGCATCTTCACATCCTTGTCGTAGAACTCATTCATGGCCTCAACGATCTTGCCTTGACGGATGTAGCCGAATAGATCGTTCAGTCGCTGCTGTAGATTAGTTGTGCTCATGACCGTCTCTCCTTTCGAGGTGTGTTGGTGAATGTAATCCCGGCTTTCTGAACTTCTTGATAAGGGAGGAGCCAGACCAGCGATTCATCGCTGAGATCGCCGACCTGAATGCGATTGCCCCAGGGATCGCGGAAGTCGCACCGGAAATTCGGCTGCAGCTTCAACTTGTATTTAGTAATCAGCTTGCGCCGCACTTCTTTGATCTGTTGCGCGTCTCGGACCATCAAGCCGAAATGTTTCACGCGATCCGGCTGCAGCTTGTCGACTTCAAAAATCGCCATGAACTGATGCTCGCCCAACTTGCACCAGGCTGCGCCTTCACCGCCGCGGAGCATCTTCAAGCCGAACACGTCCGAATAGAACTTCACCGCTTTCTTGGCGTCGGTCACCTCAATGACGATGTGGTTACAGCCGTAGACTTGGACTGCCATTAGCCTCATTCCTTTCTAGCAGGATGCTGAAAAAGCCCGCCAGCGTCGTTCTCACCTCGAAAGCATCCTCAACGTAGCCAGGGGCTACGCCTCCGGTGCTTACGTCGGCTGCGGCCTCGCTGACGGTCTTTTTGAGCATCCTGCGGCTATACTGACTTCGGCACCAATGAGAAATACTCCACCAGTGTATTGTCTAGAACTGAGTTCCTCTCAGCCTGCTAGGACTGCTTCTCGGCCTGCCGAATGGCAGATACAAACATATCCGGAGGCTGCGCGCCAGAGATGGACACAGTGCCGTTGAAAACGAAGTAGGGTACTCCGCGAATACCGAGTTGCCGACCGACCGCTTCTTCGGCCTTGACCTCGACCACGCCTTTCTCGCCCTCAAGAAACTCTTCTGTCTCTGTCCGGTCCAGTCCGGCTTCTGCAGCCACATGCGCAAGAGTCTTCACATCACCGATGTTCTTTCCTTCCAGAAAATACCCACGAAAGAGCGCCTCCACCATTGCGTCCTGTTTCCCCTGCTGTTCGGCATACCAGACGAGCCGATGGGCCGCAAAGGTATTTGGCGTCCGCTGAATCTTCTCAAAGGCAAAGGGAATCTGTTCTTCCGCACCGACAGCGAGGAGTTGTTCTTCCATCCGCCCAAAGTTATCCAAACTCCCAAACTTGGCTTTCAGATACGCGGTCCGATCCATTCCATCAGATAGCATCGTCGGATTCAATTGGAACGGACACCAGGTAATGCGCGCCTGTGCGCCGCCATTCAGTTGAGCCAACGCCCGTTCCAGCCGCCGCTTTCCGACGTAGCACCAGGGGCACACGATATCGGAATAGACCTCGACCGTGAGTCCGCGATCCGTCATGACAGATGTCCCATCTTCCCTGCTTGATAGTCCTGAGCCGCTTGCATCAACTCTGCACGGGTATTCATGACGAACGGGCCATAGCGCGCAATCGGTTCTTCGATCAGCTCTCCGGCCATCACCAAGAGCCGGCTGTCTTTCTGAGCCTCCACCGTGACGTGCGAGCCATCGCGTGTGCACACAATCAGCTCAGCATCTCCGGCTACTTGCGACCCATTCACTGACGCGAGGCCTTCCAGCACGAAGATCGAGGTGTTGTGCCCTTCGTGCAACGAGAGAGACACGCGCTTCCCAGCCTTGAGCTGCAGATCGTACAACTCAACCGGTGTGAAGGTCCGTGCCGGGCCTTTATGTCCGAGAAACGATCCGGCAATCACGCGCAATCGACCGGCTCCACCATCGAGCTCGACGGCGGGAATATTGTCGTTGAGGATCGTTTGATAGCCAGGCGCCGACATTTTCGATGCCTTCGGGAGATTGACCCACAATTGAATCGCGTGAAGCGTCCCGCCGTTCTTGGCCCATTCCTTTTCGTGCAGTTCTTCATGCACGATGCCGGACGCCGCCGTCATCCATTGGACATCGCCTGGGCCAATCACTCCAGCGTTTCCGGCAGAATCACGATGCGCCACCATTCCTTCATAGACAATGGTGACCATTTCAAAGCCGCGATGCGGGTGTTCCCCCACACCGCGCGGATGGTCAGTCGGCGTGAAGTACTGCGGCCCGGCATAGTCCAGCATGAGAAATGGGCTGACCTCTCGGTCGAGCTCATTGCTGGGAAAGAGATTCCGCACGGGAAACCCATCACCCACCATGTGAGCGGAGCCTGGCTGATAGATCCCCACGATGTTTTTTGTTGCCGCGGTCTGGATTGTCTCATGATGGCTCATTGGATCCTCCTTCCCTTCGTCTCAAACCCCGTGATGCGAACGTGAAACTTACAGTCGGTTCTCCTCCAGATCGTATACATCAAACCACACATACACCGGGCGATGCTTCGGCACGACCTTGGGAATATATTCTTCGAGGTATTGCTGGGCCTCAAGACTCATCTCGCTGAGCCGCATATCGCGCAGTTTGTTGTTCCATTTCAACACGTCATCCATATTCTTTACGTGCGAATGACTGACGATCCACTCCCCGATCTCCTCGTCTGAGACTCCGGTCGCCACGACCTCCCTGAACTGATCGGGCGTGATACCGGTGAATGAAAACCATTGGCTGGCTAACGAACAGGGCCAGTAATTGTATTCACCGTTGATCCCGAGCAAGAACGCCCGACACTTGTCCACACAGCGAGCCGCGATCACATAGCCGCCCAGCTTTTCCCGTGGACTGCGCGGGTAGTCTTTCCGAAGATCCTTGGCCAATTGTTTCACCTTGTCGAGATCCGTCTTCATGATTGCCTCCTTCGTCTCACTCATGATCGCGCACCATTTTTAGGCCTTCACGAACCCCTTCAAGGCCTCGGCCAGCGTCACCCGACCCCGAATCACCGATGTGGGATGTTCGTACCCAATCCTCCCCGTGGAAAATGATGTGTACATTTCTTCAAACAGTTTCGCCGCTTCGTCTGAAAATCCAAACGACTTGAATGTGGGCACCACCGCGCTCAAGGGTGCATGCTGAGCCGTGACGGGCTTTCCCAGAATCTGACCGAGCGCGGCCGCAACCTGATCCGGACTGTATTCTTCCGGCCCGGCGAGTTCCACGATCTGTGTGCCTTTTCCTCCAGCCATTAATTGCTCCGCTCCCACCCGGCCGATGTCTTTGGTCGAGATCATTGGGACCATCGCTTGAGGCGCAATGAACGTCGGCAAGACACCCTGGGCCTTGGCTGCGCCGAGGACCGGAGCCCAGTTGTCCATGAAGTAGCAGGGACGAAGGATCGTCAGATTCTTCGCCGCTGCTCCGAGCGCCTGTTCGCCATAGCGAGCGGCTCGAATTGGCCCGAGCCCCTCAGCGAGATGGCCACCGACTGAGGACAGAAACACGACATGGCTGGTCGCGCTTCTTTGCACCGCTTCTGCGGCACGATCCATTCGTGCTCGTTGGTCGGCCAGCCACGCCGTTGCTGCATAGTTCGGCGGTACCAAGAGATAGACGCCCTTGGCTCCTTCAAATGCGTTGGTCAACGAGGACATGTCGTCGAGCGAAGCGACGACAATCTCCGCTCCCTTCGCTTTCCACGCCGCACCTTTATCCGCCGAGCGCACAACGATCCGCACCGGCTGTTTCCGGCTCAGCAACGTGTCGGCCACCACCGATCCTGTATTCCCTGTTGCACCCAAGACAACAAACATGATCACGTCTCCTTCTCTTGAAAATTACACCATCTTCTCTGCGATCACCTTACCAACCGACCACATGCTTACGCCAACGATCAAACCTGATGAACCTCGATTTCGCTTGGCTGCCTCAATACAGTATAATAGTTCTAGTTAGAACTAAGTCAAGGGGGAAATGTTCAGCGAGAGAATTCTTGGTACGGTCGGCTTACAAGGGAGCTACAATTCGAGAGGTTTCGGCAATGGGCATCTCACTGTTGCCTGGCCTGCTAGCAGTCTGCTGAAAAACGTGATTTTCTTACAATATGTCGTCGCAATATAACCATGGATGATCATGTCAGAGTCGCAGTAGGATGCTCAAAAAGGCCGTCCAGCAAGGCCGCAGCGAGCGAGGAGGCGAGGCGTACGCTTCAGTACGTTGAGCCTCTGAGCGACGCGAGAACGCCGCTGGCGGACTTTTTCAGCATCCTGTTAGGTCAACCATCAGAGCCAGGGAAAGCGTGTGGCGCTAAAAACCAAGCTCTTTTTCGAGGTCGGCTTTTTTATCATTGAATTTTTTCTGCTCCGCCTCGCTTTTCTGCGTGATCGCGCCTTTCACATTCTCGCCTGTTTTCCCCATCGCGCGGCCCATCTCTTCCTGCTTGGCCTTGACCTCTTTGGCCTTGGAGGACCCGGCAAATTCGTAATATCTTCCCGCAATACCTTGCGTAAACATCGGGTCGCCGCGCTTCATAATCGTATCGCCACGCTGCTCGGCCCTCGATTTGGCCAACTTGTCGCCGTTCGGCAGAAACTTCATCCAGGCCGAGGCCTTCACCAGCTTCTCAAGCGAGCCCATGCTCGCCTTCATCGCTTCCTGCGCACTGCCGGACAGGCCTTGGGCATCCGTCTCCTCGGCCTTCATCAATTGGTCGGCGTTGGTGGACGCGATGTGGCGCAGTTCTTCATGATAGGCTGGGGGCGAGGCGTGAGGCTGGATCTCGCCCGTCTTGGGATCGCGGGGCCCACGGCGGCTTCGGTCGACACCCCAGGCCGTTTCGAAGAGCGTCGGATCCTCAGGTTTCGCATGCACCGTTTTCAGCATCACCCGGTTGGCCTCGTTGAAGTCACCGATGGCTTCAAAATATCGGAACGCCGACGTCCGCCCATCGACCCGTACCGGCTCATGTGAATACAAGAAGCCCTTCGCTTCAGCCGCTTTGGCCAATTCCCGGCCGAGTTTCGACACATTCGCCTTGGCTCTGGCCTGGGCATTCTTGTCGAATCGATCGATACAATCGTCGTCTGCAATCGCTCGAGAGGCCACAAACAGTTCCGCCGGCTGACCGGACTTCTCCGCTTTGCTCATAGCGGCAATCGCCGCCTTGGCCGCCTTCTCTTCCTCATCGCCCAAACAGATATCGTCCGCGCGGACTGAGGAAGCCGTCACAGCGAAAATCGCCAGCGCACAGCAGGCCATTCTAAACAGGATCATGAACGCAATCCTCCGTTATTGTCCCAGCAGGCCTTTCAGCATCTTACCCGCATCGATGGCCTCATCGCCGTCATCGCCCTTGCTCGGCGCGTTGTCTCGACTTCGTCTTTTGTCTTTCTCCCGCCCTGCGTTCTTCATCATCTCTTGAATGTTCGGAGCCCCGCCTTGCCCCATCATGGCTCCCATGTCGTTCTTCGTATAGCCGGCGGGAATCTCGAACAACGCTGGGTTTTGTTTTTCGACTTTCAGATTGGTCAACTCGCTCGCCATGCGCATTTTCTTGTTGCCCTCTTTGGACAGGAGATCCATTTTCATCGAGATGCCGTCTTTAGTCGCCCAGAAGAATCCACCAAACTTCGACCCGTCCTTCTTAGTCGCAATCATTTTATACTTGGTGGTCTGAACCCCATTGACTGTTTCCTCGCCGACGACGGTCTGCTCCACGTCCATGGAGTTGAGATCGGGCGACTCCAACTGGTCCATCGGCATCTCCATGTACATATTTCCCATCAATTGCCACGTCACCTTCTTGTCTCTCC
>SWDP01000006.1:46015-51276 GCA_005116885.1 Nitrospira sp. | reverse complement strand
CCCCGTTAAGGGTCTGAACGATGCATGAGAACAGGGCGTCTCGGCGCACCGCAGCCGAGACGCCCAAGGCGCGGTACATGAACCGGATCGGATAGCGTCGGTCGTACTCCTGGATCACGCAGTATCTCATGGGGATACCTACGTGAAGCAGGCCGCCGCACGTTTTGAAAAATCCCGCTCTTTTCGAAGCGTCTCATTTTCCCGTTTGAGCCGAATCAGTTCATCCTGCTCAGTCCGCGCCGCCCGGCGTGTGCGGTCCTGAGATTCCACCGGTCGCTGTTCTGTACTGCAGCGGTACGCACATTACCCGAAATCCCTCGCCACCTGGGCCACCTGCCGGCTCGATTCCCGCGTGAGCCGAGTAGCGTCTTGTGCCATGCCGATCGTTCCCGTCAATACTGGGCTAGGACTTCTTTCGTGCTGGGGATTGCAGGTTTGAGAGGGGAAGTCTAGCCCTCTAGAAGATTACGCTGCAACCAAAGGTCAGACGGGACACCCTGCGGCAACGAGCACGCATCGATAGGCTGGACCTGTCACACCCGTTTCCAGGACACCAGCGATATTCTGCATGGTCAGCCCACACCTACCGCCGACCCGGCTGACCCTCCACCGGATAGATCGAACGTTTCGAACCCCTTCCATCGAAGGACAACAGGGCTAATGTGACACTCTTCGCCAGCGGCTTAAACAGTTCTGCCGTCTCGCGAGAGATCTTCTGCTTTGAGAACAGGATGACCGTGAAGAACTCTTTGGAGGGAAACACTCCGCCGAACCCCAAGACCGATTCGATACCGAAGGGAATGACGAATTCCTCTTGGGCCGGCAGAAATGGGCTACCCTTCGCCTCTGGCACATGAAAAAGATCAAGTGCGTGTTCGGTCTGATCGACAAGTGGATCAGACTTGGATTGCATCTTCGATGTGAAATCCACGCCGAGCTGCTGGAGCAATTGCGAGACCATGGGGAACTGGAACAGAACCTGTTTGTCGTCCAATGGAATCGATCGGTAACGGCGGGAACGATGTCGCTCATTCCACTCAGACTTCTCACCAGCCGTCCCGAACAGCGTCAGGCATTTCATGTCCAAAGAGCCTGGTCCGCAAGCTAAGGCCCGCCTAGCACAGTCCTGGGACTGAGGGTCGAGATCCCGATAGGGGCGCGTGAGAAAGCAGCGGACCAGGACGCAATCCTGCCGACCAGTCTGATCATTCCCAAGTTGTTGATAGAGATAGGAGGCAATCCGTTGGGCAACGTTCTGCGCAGATGTGGCCCCCGCCCCTAGCTTGCGGAGTTCCGAGGCGCATTCGGTCATGTCCGAGATCGAGAAGGAAGCGAGGCTGTACATCATCGAGCCTCTCGGTAGGTGAATGAAACGGAGGCTACTCTAGTGAGCAAGTACGAAGCCTGTCAAGGCAGCGCTCTGTTCGTGTTGCTCCTCCTTCAGCATCACGCAGACCGGCAGATGAAAAGGTTTGGAGCCGCACCTCCGCCAGTCGTTGGGTAGCTCCTGAATGCAGAGTTCATGTGTGATGGCCGTATACTTGTAAGCCACGCTGGCTTTTAACTCCCTCAAATCTTTGCCACGAGTGCAGTCCACGTAGTACAGATGTCTTGTTCCGATCATGATGACGTCCAAGGCTTCGGAGGACACCCGCTGCGCATTCCTCCACAGCTTTACAGCTGTGGCTTCCTGCGTAGGCGGGTGAAATGTAAATCCGAGGATCTTCCGTAGAAGCCGTCATGGTGGTACATTGATTCAGCTGGTTCGAACATGGAGGTCGTGATGGATATCATGAAGCACATCGGGTTCATGGGATTTGGGATCGTGTTAGTGGGCTCTCTCATCGGAGCGCCAGCCTTCGCAGGAGATAAACACGATAAACACATAGCAGATGGGTCGAAGGTGATGATTACGTCTCCGAAGGACGGAGACAAGGTCAGTGACAGCTTTGAGCTGAAGTATGAGTTAACCAAGGGCTCCCAGGCTGGACATGTCCACGTGTTCGTGGACAATGATTATCAGAGAGGTTTTAAAGGAACCTTTAAGGGCCTGAGCAAGGGAACACACCAGATTACGGTGAAAGCTGCCAACGAGGATCACGCAAGTGTGGCGGCCACCCATACCATCACCGTCGACGTGCAGTAACCCTATAAGCTGTCATCTCTAAGGCCACCAGGGCCTCTTGTGAAAGAGGCCCTGGTACGCCAGGTATCACATACCGTTTCCAAGCCTTCCAAACAGTGAGAGCATAGCAAGATCGTCCTTCACCCTCGCCGAAGCTATACAATCAGAAGAAAAGAATGGTGGGCACCTATGTTAGCCCTGCGCTCCCGGAGCGCGCGCCTCGATGGGATGATGAAGGGAACGGCTTCGTTCACGCTCAAAGAGGATGAAACCCACCCACGTTCATCGGCCTCCGGAAATCCATTCAAACAGATCGCTCGTAGGGTGTGGTAGGGTGCAGTGATGATGTAACTCTTTCAAACAAGGAGGTCGTGATGCATATAATGGGACGTATCGGGTTCATGGGACTAGGGATCGCATTGGTGGGTGCGCTCAGCGGAGCGCCAGTTATCGCAGCAGATAAACCAATGGAGGACGGATCGAAGATTAATATCACGTCGCCTAAGGATAAGGACAAGGTCAGCGACAGCTTTGAGCTGAAGTATGAATTGACCAAGGGCTCCCAAGCTGCGCATGCCCACGTGTTCGTGGACAATGAGTATCAGAAGGGGTTTCAAGGAACCTTTAAGGGCCTGAGCAAGGGAACGCACCAGATCACCGTGACCGGTGCCACGAAGGACCACGGCCTCGTCGCGGCCACCCATACCATCACCGTCGACGTGCAGTAATACTGCAAGCAGTCATCTTCAAGCCGCCAGGGTCTCTTGCAAAAGAGGCCCTGGTTCGCCGAGTTTCATCCACCAATTACAGCTCTTCGCAAATAGGGAGAGAGGGCAGGGAGAGGCCAGGTGCCCTTCTTGCTCGCAGAACGCCCGCAGTGGAAGATCAAGCAGGACACCCTCCCGTGAACAGAAATCAAGCAAGCTTGGAAGGGTCCGTTAAAGTGCACAGTTGGGGATCGACCGAACCAGCCTATAAAAAGTAGAATGACCTCCTGTTTTTATCTCGCTACTGTTCGGTTCGCGTCTGTCGATGGATGATCAACCTAACGACGAATTGATCCGTGATTTGTACGCTACCTTCGGGTTGGCGTACTACCAAAGCGAGTGTCTACACCGTGGCCTTTGCATTGCACTCGCGTATTTGGGATTGCCGCAGGCCGACTTCCTCACGAGTCCACGGGTTGAAGAACTATTGGCACAATCCTTTTCGCTAACACTTGGTGAGGTCGCCGAAAAACTTGAGGGTATTCTTCCGGCTCAATGGAATACAGAGATCCGGAAAGCCGTTGAGATAAGAAACGTTCTTGCGCATCACTTTTGGTTCGACCGCGCACACCTTATGCATAACACAAACAGCATACGGCTACTGATCGCCGAACTTCATAGCTACGCGAATACGTTCGATAAACTCGACGTTCAGATATCTGAGTGGTCTAAGGTGAAGGAAAAGCAGAAGCATTTGGGAATTTCGGATGAGGCATTGGAAGACAATTTAATAAAAATACTTGCGGGGGAGGACAAGAAACCTCTTCCAGATAAGAGAACTGTAAGGGAGCTGGAGAAGAAACTCCGAAAGAAACAGCGCCTGATCCGAGTCTGGGAACCCGCGTTGAAGGACGGACGCAGATCATTGATCTTCGAGCTTGCCGACGGAACACTATGGCAGCTTTCAGACGTCGGACTTGGCCAAACTCACTTCAAGGAAGTCGGTCAGGACTGGAAGGAACATCAGAGAATCAAGCCGCATCTGCACGCAGACATCGTCCCGCGCCCGAAGTCTTCTGCACCGTGGGACTACGAATTTATGCTCGCCAATGGTGTGGTACTGTGGGTGAAGCCAGGTCGGCGCAAGCGAAGTTATGCATGGGGTTTGCGAATTCCATCGTGAGATCGACAGTTTCAGATGGCCTTTACTGTAAGATTGAGTGACAGGTTCTCCATTCCAACATCAATAGGTTTTGCAACGCGCGACGTTTTGCCTGATCCGCTGGCGCTTTAACTGCTATCGATTTACAGTGACGGCGAGGCGGAATCCTAAGGCGTGTAGGAGCGCATCAAGACTCTTCAGCTCAGGGTTTCCACGCTCCGAGAGCATCTTATAGAGACTTTCGCGGTTGAGCTTGGTCTTGTCGGCGAGCTGTGCCAGGCCGCCTTGTGCCTCGGCCACGTTTCTCAAAGCGACCAAGAATAGTTCGGAATCGTCTTCCTCCAGCGCTGCATTGAGGTACTCTTCTGCCTCACTGGGATCGCGTAAATTCTCAATCAATTCTTTTTGATACGCCTTACTCTTGCTCATGACTGCCTCCTGTACTCATTCCAATACCGTTTCGCTTGCTCGATATCTTTCGCCTGCGTGCTTTTATCTCCACCACAGAGTAACAACACAATCGACAAACCGACTTGGCCAAAAAAGACTCGGTAGCCAGGGCCGTAATCGATCCGAAGCTCTTGCACTCCATCGCCCACGCCGTGACAGTCTCCAAGATTGCCAAGAGTGACTCGATCCAACCGGACTCGAATCTTTGCGCGAGCCTTGGTGTCCACGCAGGGAAGCGAGCCATTCGCTAAACGGCGTCCGGCCACCCTCTGTCACATAGATTTGGATGTCTCTTGGCGTCGCATCCACAGGTTCAATAGTAGCCTATAAGCTACTACCTGACAAGGGAGTAGAATCCCGCCCCCGTTCACGGCGCATGTTCGAATGATCACGCAGCGACCACTGATCAAGGCTTCCCGAATAAGGATGAGCTGCGTCGATACAACAGCTCAAGGTTCATCTCGGCCAGCACACTCCATGTTATAGTGTCGAGCACCGAGCCAGCACTTATTCGGGGGTTGCGATGCTGATACGATTCTGTTTTTTCCTGTTATGCTGCGGTGCCCTGGCCGCTTGCAATCAAAGCAAGGACAGCACCGGTTCGGCTGTCAATCCGGCAGGGGATTGGGCGAAAGTCGGCGAGACAGACAGCTACGTGTACTATGCCGATCACGCCAGCATCCGGAAGGCGGATGAAACGGTCACGATGTCGGACTTGTTCGACTACAAAACGCCCCAGGTTGAGGGAGGGCCTCCCGCTCTGTCGAAGAGGACCGAGCGGGAATATGACTGTCAGGGCCAGAAGAGCCAACCGCTC
>SWDP01000006.1:11944-45915 GCA_005116885.1 Nitrospira sp. | reverse complement strand
CATCCTCGTCATGCTCCGCTTCACAGAGCAAATCGGCTGCGACATGCGCCGGCTTAGCGTCGCCATCTGCGACGACGAGCAGCTCGCTCGGGCCTGCCACCATGTCGATCCCAACCGTGCCGTAGAGAAGCCGCTTGGCCGTCGCCACATAAATATTGCCGGGACCCACGATTTTGTCGACGCGTTGGATTGTCTTGGTTCCGTAGGCCATCGCTCCAATCGCTTGCACACCCCCAACACGATAAATCTCCGTCACGCCGGCAATGTCCGCTGCAACCAGCAAATAGGGATTGATGGGCCCTTTTTGCGGGGGCGTACACATCACCACGCGAGAGACGCCCGCGACTTTGGCTGGGATTGCGCACATCAAGACCGACGAAGGATAGACCGCCTTGCCCCCCGGCACGTACACCCCGACTGCATCGACAGGCGTGATGACCTGCCCCAACGTCGCCTCATGGTCCTGATACATCCAGGTCTTGAGGCGCTGGCGTTCGTGGAACGACATGATCCGCTGGGCTGCAAACCTAAGCGCATCACCCTCGTCTTTCCGAATGTGGAAGTAGGCCTCTTTGATTTCTTCGGGAGTGACGCGCAACTCCGCCTCCTTCATGGAGACGCGGTCGAACTGTTTCGTATAACGGAGAACAGCCCTATCGCCGCCCCGTTCCACGGCTTGCAAGATTGACTTGACCGTCTTTTCGACGGCAGCCCCCTGCACACGGGCACGCGATGCCACTTTCTTGAGGGCGGGGAGAAAGGCTCGCTCGGTGGAGGCTACAATCTTCATGCGCGTATGCGTCTGACCGTTCGACGTGCCCCACGAGAAGCTTTGCGTGGAGCAGCTGTTCGAGCCCCTGTTGATGTATCGCTGACAGCCCGGAGATTTTCAATTAACTCTGTGACCACCGCATGCTTCAGCTTCAGGCTCGCTCGATTGACAATCAGCCGAGCCGTGGACTGTGCAATGCACTCCACTTCGACAAGGTCATGGGCCTTCAGCGTGTTACCTGTCTCGACCAGATCGACGATACGATCAGCCAGACCAACCAACGGCGCCAATTCAATCGAGCCGTACAACTTGACGATTTCGACCGATACGCCGCGGTGATTGAAATATCGCTCGGTGATCTTCGGATACTTGGTCGCGACTCGAATTTTCGAGGACAGCCGATCGCGTGAGGCCTGTCCTTTGAGCGCAGCGACGACGATTCTACACGCTCCGAACCCCAAATCCAATGGCACATAGACATCGCTGTCCTGCTCCATCAAGACGTCTTTCCCGACAATCCCAACATCCGCTGCACCATATTCGACATAGGTCGGCACATCGGTGGGTCGCACGATCAGAAACGTCATGCCAATCTCCGGACATGGAAATACCAGCCGACGGCTTTCGATAGAGAGGCTGCCCATGGCATAGCCTGCCCGGCGAAAGATGTCCAGCGTGAGATCCAGCATTTTCCCCTTCGACAAAGCAATCGTCAGCATGATGTCAGTGAATCTCGGCCGGAGCCGTGCCTTCTTTATGACGGGTGATCGTCGCACCCAACCCGCGCAGCTTCTCTTCCATCCGTTCATAGCCACGATCCAGATGGTAGACCCGGAGAATCTCTGTCGTGCCTTCCGCCGCAAGACCAGCCAAGACCAACCCCGCACTCGCACGAAGATCGGACGCCATCACCGGAGCTCCAGCCAGCCTGCTCGGTCCGGTCACCACCGCCCGATTGCCTTCGACCTTGATATCGGCCCCCATTCGTCGCAACTCCTCAACATGCATGAAACGGCTTTCGAACACCGTCTCTGTAATCACACTCGTCCCTTCGGCGGATGTCATCAAGGCTACCATCTGTGCCTGCATGTCGGTAGGGAATCCGGGATAGGGCAATGTCCGAATATCGATACCTTTGAGCGGCGATCCCGCGTTCAGATGGATCTGCTCCTTGTCCACCTGCATCCCGACACCGGCTTCACGCAGCTTCATCAGCAAGGCATCCATGTGATTCGGCCGGCACCGGTTGAGCGTCACCGTCCCTCTCGTAATGGCTCCAGCCACGAGATAGGTGCCGGCTTCGATACGATCGGGAATGACGTCATGATCACTCCCGTGCAACTCACGCACCCCTTCGATCGTGATCACATCCGACCCAGCACCGTCAATGCGCGCCCCTCGTTTCATGAGAAAATTCGCGAGGTCCACAATCTCCGGTTCCTTCGCGGCATTTTCAATGACCGTGGTTCCCTGAGCGAGCGATGCGGCCATCATCAAATTTTCCGTTCCCGTGACCGTCGGCGTATCGCAATAGATCTGAGCACCAATCAACCGCTTCGCTTTGGCCCGAATATACCCGTGTTCCATCGACACGTCCGCACCCATTTTCGCCAACCCGGCAAGATGAAGATTGACGGGCCGTGACCCAATGGCGCAACCACCTGGCATCGACACCGTGGCTTCTCCCCATCGTGCCAATAACGGTCCTAACACGAGCACGGAGGCCCGCATGGTCTTAACCAGATCGTAGGGGGCCTGGGTTGATGTAATCACGGCAGCATTAATAACCGCGCGATTCCCCTCATAATGAACCTTCGCGCCTAAGATGCCCAACAGCTTGCCCATGGTGACGACGTCTACCACGCGAGGCACATTCGTAATCACGCATTCCCCGCCGCCGAGTATGGTGGACGCTAAGATCGGCAATGCAGCATTCTTCGCCCCGCCGATCTGAACCTCTCCTCGAAGCGGCGTCCCACCGGTGATGACTGTACGATCCATCGTCTACCTCTACCCGCCTGCTCGCTCGACAATGACCACACGCTCAAGTCCTGCTTCGTCATAGACCAGCCGGTGGAATCTGTACCCTGATATCTGCTCAACAATCTGGCGTATCGCGCGCGCCTGACCGGCGCCGATCTCCAGGATCAATGCACCGCCGGGAGAGAGGTACCGACTAGCCTCTTGCAGCAGCCGTTCGTGCAACTCCGTCCCCTTGGGCCCTGCTACCAACGCGCCACGGGGTTCAAACAGCCTCACTTCAGGCTGGAGTGTCGCCCAATCAGCCTCCGAAATATAGGGAGGATTCGAGACGATGACATCAACCTGCCCCTCTAACCTCTGCCCTGCCAATGCTCCCAGCAAGTTGCCTTCCAGCCATATCATGCGCTCTCCTACCGAATGGCGGGCCGCGTTCTGCCTCGCAACATCGAGAGAGCGAGTCGATAGATCGGTGGCAATCAGTCGGGCGCGAGGCCTCTGCCGTGCAATCGCTACAGCAATGCACCCGGACCCCGTACAGACATCGACGATAGTGGCCGATTGCTCAGAAGAAATCCGTTGTGCGACATACTCCACCAACAGCTCGGTCTCCGGCCTCGGAATAAGCACCGCCGGATTGACATGAAACTCCAGCCCGCAAAATTCTTGCGTCCCTAAAATGTACTGCAAGGGCTCTCGACCGACCCGCCGTTGGATCAACCCCTTTACATCCGCCAGTTCAGTAGAAGCCAGCAATCGGTCTCGATCGATCACCACATGATGCGCGGGAAGCCGGAGCACATGCTGCACAATCCACAAGGCCTCCTGCTCCGCGCTCTCAATGCAGGCTTGATCCAGCAAACGTCGTGACTCGGCAATCACCTCGCCGAGCGTGGCCTGGCCTGCCGACTGTGGGATAGGAACGACTGCGTCCATCTTATGCAGCTCCCACTTCCTGCTGCCGCTGCGCCTTCAGTGCTTGAACGAATTCGTCGAGGTCGCCTTCGAGCACCTGTTCTAACTTATGCAAGGTTATCCCCACACGATGGTCGGTCACCCGGTTCTGCGGGAAGTTATAGGTGCGGATCTTCTCACTCCGCTCTCCCGTGCCCACCTGAGCCTTACGGTTCTGCGCGGTTTCCGCGTCTTGCCTCTCCCGCTCCGCCTCGACAATTCTGGCCCGCAAAGTCCGCATCGCCTTTGTGCGGTTCTTCAGTTGCGACCGTTCGTCCTGACAACTCACCACCACACCGGTCGGGATATGGGTGATCCGCACGGCCGACTTTGTCGTGTTGACACTCTGGCCGCCGGCACCGGATGAACAGAAAGTGTCGATTCGAAGATCCATGGGATCGATCTGAACATCGACCTCGTCCACTTCTGGCATCACCGCGACAGTCACGGTCGACGTGTGAATCCGACCACTGGCCTCAGTGACGGGAACACGCTGTACCCGGTGGACCCCAGCTTCGAACTTGAAATGACTGTACGCACCCTTGCCTTCGATGAGGGCAACAACCCCCTTGTAGCCTCCACCCGTAGTTTCTGTGGCTTCGACCATATCAACCTTGAAACCTTTGATCTCCGCGTACTTGCTGTACATGCGGAACAACTCGCCAGCGAAGAGTGCCGCCTCGTCACCGCCGGTCCCGGCACGAATTTCGAAAAGCAGATTTTTTCCGTCTCGCGGATCTTTGGGAATGAGAAACTCTTGGGCCTGCCGCTCGATCTCTGCTTGCTGGCGTTCGAGCTGGGCGCTTTCTTCCATCGCCATCTTATGCATTTCGGTCCCGGACGTGGGGTCTGCAAGGATTTGAACCGCTTCGTCCAACTGCCTGACGTTGTCTCGATACGTGGCGAGAAGCTTGGCCGCCGGCTCGATATCCGTCCGCTCCTTATTGACTTTGTGTAGCTGCGAGGGCTGACTCATCATGGACGGATCCATGAGCTGATTCGTCAACTCATCGTATCGAGTCGCCAGCACTTCCCACTTTTTCAGCAGCACGGCTTCCATAGCCAGATTTCCTTCGAATGCGCGTCAACCTTCCACACACAAACAAAGAGACCCTGCCCCTCAGCGAAGCAGGGTCCCTCATATGATCTCTTCTCGAGCTACTTGTCTTTCTTCGCGTACTTCTTCTTGAACCGTTCAACGCGCCCTTCGGTGTCGATAATCTTCTGCGTCCCCGTGAAAAACGGATGACAGTTCGAACAGATATCGACATTGATGTCGCCGCCCGTCGATCTGGTCTTATATTTATTGCCACAGGCGCAGTGCACTGCGACTTCCCGATACACGGGATGGATACCCTTCTTCATAATTTACACTCCCCCGCCATCACAGTCATCAGCCTTCGCCTATTCGAAGGCCCGCCACTCTACCCTGTCTCAATGACCGGATACAAGCTGGATATTATCGATTCATCGACTGCAGAAATTCCTGATTGGTCTTGGTCCCATGGAGCTTGTCCATGAGAAACTCCATGGCTTCCATCGTCCCGAGTGGACTCAACACCTTGCGCAAAATCCACATTTTATTGAGGCGATCCTTGTCCACCAACAATTCTTCTTTTCTCGTCCCGGACTGGCTGATATCGATGGCGGGGAAGAGCCGCTTATCGGCCAGACGGCGATCAAGATGCACTTCCATGTTGCCGGTCCCTTTGAACTCTTCAAAGATCACGTCATCCATCCGGCTGCCGGTGTCGACAAGTGCGGTCGCCATAATGGTAAGACTCCCGCCGTTTTCAATGTTGCGGGCCGCCCCAAAGAACCGCTTCGGACGCTGGAGTGCATTCGAGTCTAGTCCTCCCGACAACACCTTGCCGCTCGGCGGGGCAATCGTATTGTAGGCGCGCGCCAGACGGGTGACGCTGTCTAGCAGGACCACGACATCCTTCTTATGTTCGACCAACCGCTTTGCCTTTTCGAGCACCATTTCAGCCACTTGAGCATGGCGTTGGGCCGGCTCGTCGAATGTGGAGCTAATGACTTCGGCTTTCACTTGCCGCTGCCAATCGGTGACTTCTTCCGGTCGCTCGTCTATGAGCAACACAATCAAGGTCACCTCTTTGTGGTTTTTTAGAATGGCCCGGGCAATGGCCTGCAGCAACATCGTTTTCCCGGTTCGGGGAGCTGCGACGATCAACCCACGCTGGCCTTTACCGATCGGAGTTGTAAGATCCATCACGCGCGTACAATATTCTTCACGGTCGAACTCAAGAACGAGACGCTCTTCCGGATAGAGTGGCGTCAGGTTGTCGAAGAGAATCTTATCGCGCGACACTTCAGGATCTTCGTAATTGACCTTCTCAACCTTGAGCAGCGCGAAATACCGTTCACTTTCCTTTGGCGGCCGGATCTGACCGGACACAATGTCGCCAGTTCGTAAATTAAAACGCCGAATTTGGGAAGGCGAGATATAGATGTCGTCGGGACCGGGAAGATAGTTCGAATCGGGAGCGCGTAGAAATCCGAACCCATCAGGGAGCGTTTCGAGTACACCTTCGCCGAAGACCACGCCGTTGTTCGCAGTCTGCGCCTGCAAAATCGCAAAAATTAATTCCTGCTTTCGCAGCGTAGGGGCGCCATCGATCTTCAGATCGCGCGCCACCTCATTAAGATCGGCGATGGACTTCTGCTTGAGCTCCGCCAGATGCATAACCTCCCCCTTCGTTTGTGCCATGAATATCCTCTCAAGCCCCAAGCTGCATCGTTATCTGCAGCGATCGCACAGGTTGAACCATGGGAAATTGTCTGCGAACTAAATGATAGCGCAATGGTAATGCGTTGATGATTGTGTCGTGTCTATCGACTATAAAGAGGGTGACCCGTGAGGGACTGACCTATTATCGTACGTCGCTACCAGGGCTCGACTCTGTCTCATGGTTGCAGATGATTGTTGCAGGCTGGAACTCATGCCTCGTTGACTCGCTTCTATTCTCTACGCAATTACGGCTTGTATCGAGATCTGCCCCGGAAGTCTTGTGTGTGGAGATAGCCTTGAATCGAGCTGAGATTGTGGCCAAATAATACCGTGCGGGTGGCTCCTTGTCAACAGGGATATCTTTTTTTTCATCCCACCACCTTCACGCTGAACTCGTCCAATCCAATGAACCTCTTCCTAATTTCACCATAGAGACACTAACTTTCTCTGCAGCTTGCTGGTTGCAGCACAAAAGAGTGGTGTGATAAAGGAGAGAACCAGTGGGGACACACCATGGCGCATGACGACGAATACGGACAACACGAGCGAATGTTCACGCTATCGGAGGCTAATCGCCTCATCCCCCAGCTCAATTCTAAGCTGACTTCTATTCAACAAGCTAAGGCCGTCTTGTCCCGGACGAAAGAAGATATCAAGAAAGCCAGTGCCCAGGCCCAATATGGTGGGGGAAGTACCGTTGGGCACCTCTATATTTTAGGCCTGCAACAAGTCAGCGCGAATCTTCAAGCGATTCAGGAACTCGGGATCCTGGTCAAAGACCTGGATACCGGCCTCTGTGACTTCCCTCATTTTCGTGACGGTCGAGTCGTCTATCTATGCTGGAAACTTGGGGAACAAGAAGTTCGCTGGTGGCATGAAACAACTACTGGCTATAAAGATCGGTGTCCGCTAGAAGGCCTAGCCTGAAACAGAATCCTCACCCTCAATTTCCGAACATACTTTATGAAATTTGCCATTTTCGGATTCGATGGTCCCGACGGAGAAGCCAAGCGGAAAATTTATCGCCCCGCGCATCTCGCCAAAATGGAACCCCTTGATGCACAAGGCCGCGTCGTGCTGGCCGGTCCGCTCACGGATAAAGCAGGGAGTCTTATCGTCATCGAAGCAGACTCATTGGAAGAGGCACAACAGTTTGCCCGTGAAGACCCCTATACCGTCCACGGTGTCTTCGAACGGATTGAGGTCCACCCCTTTACTCAAATCTTCCCTAAAGAACAATAGTCAAAACCTATCGCTCGTCCTTTAACTCCTACCCCCTTTGCCCAATCCAGTTGCATCGCTCCTAACGCCATTGCGCGGTAGGGTATAGTTATCTAATGGGGCGATATTGGCGATTACTCTACCACTTCCTTTTCACCCTCCTTTTACTATGGGAAACCCCTGCGTTCAGCGCCTCCACGAAAACCGTCATTGCTGACGGCCACTATGTCATGGCGGATGGCGACACATTAGCCAACGCAGAGGAAAAAGTCCTCCAACGAGCCCAACGCAACGCGGTGGAAGAAGCGGGTCTCTATCTCGAATCGACATTCCACGATGTCGAAAAAGAGCTGGGCGGGAAAAGTACGCAAACCAGTTCGCTGGAAATTAGAACGATTGCCGCTGCGGTCACCGAAACAGAAATCCTGGAATCCAAGCGCTCCTTCGAGCTGGGCCGGCCCATCTTCTTCGTGCGCATTCGTGCCACAGTTGATATGGGCAGCTTGGCGGAAGCCATCCGCCGATTTCAATCCAATCAACAGCTTACACAACACTTTCATCGGCTTCAGCAGGAAAACCACCATTTACGGGCGCAGATCCAAGAGCTTCAACAGCAGCCGATCGGCGTCCGAATGTTGGCAATCGATCCGAATGGAAAACCCGCCTCATATCAACAGGCACGCACTATACTTGAGACTGCTCTCCATACATCGAACTTGCGGGACAAGCTCCAGCTCAGCACCGATGCCGCCACCCTTGATGATCACTATGCCGATCCGTTGATTGTGCGTGGACAGACCTACCTCCAACTCGTCTCGCTGGCGTTTTCCCAACGGGGTCAGACCTCAGACTATGCGGACTATCTGGACAAGGCGAAAATAGACTTCGATCGTGCGATCGCACTTGATGCCAAGAACGTATGGGCATGGGTCGGGAAAGGAAATGTGTTCACATGGTTGAAACAATTGGATAAAGCTGCCGAGGCATACGAGCAAGTCCCCTCGCTTGATCCATTTGCCGATATCGCACGCCAGCCGCTCATAGGCATATACACGACGCAAGCTCGTCGTCAGGCTGACGCTAAGTCTTGGCGTCAGGCGCTAGCCACGCTGAAGAAACTCCTCAACCCTCAAACACCTGAAAGTTGGATCCCCGATCAAATAGAGGCCTATATACTACGGAGCGAAATTTACCTTAAATTAAATCAACCGGAACAAGCGATTGAAGATTTATCCACTGTGATTAGGGTCGACCCTACTAATACTGCCGCACTAGTGACCAGAGCGAAACTTTACAAGGCACGGTTGCAAGGTTGGCTCGCCAAAGAAGACCTTGACCGAGCCTGCGTCATCGGATCCGTTCAGGCTTGTGAGCAATTGCCATAATACTGCGCAGCTGGTCGATTTCGCGGGACCGTCACACACACAATTGACCCCGCTCTATACAGCCCGACTCTTACCGATTGATTTGACAGACCAGATGGGCCGCCCCTATAATGTGAGCGCTTAAAATGTGCGCTAAATGCGCTGTATTTTGCCGCCCCTTGATAAAGCCAGAATCTGAGGACAAAAGGCCTAAGTCTCCGCCGTTCAATGGCCCCAAATTTCTTGGCAGTGGGTCTTCTGCAAGGTTGCAGGGGACACAGAAAAAGCTTAGAGTAGTCCAGGCTGACATTGCCTGAGAACATGTGTTTTTCGTTCATTAACCCCTTGCCGGAGAGTATGCTGCAATGACTCAGTATCGTGTCCTTCCAGGCCCAGAACATTTCCTTCCCCCATCAGCTGCCAGTATGGGCATTCGTTTACCAAACCCCGGGGAGGCTCATATCAACGGTGTGATCGTCCCCGAGGAAAAAGCCTACGAAGAAGCAGCGAAGCAATTTCTTATGGCCAAAGTGCCAACCCTCTTTCCCGGCCCCTTAGTCCTGTGGGCATGGAATGAGAAAGCGGCCAAGAAGGCCACGGCCATCCGCCACTTGTACAACACGCTCAAGGAATGCGTGCAGCCTGGGCAAACCCCCATGTTGATTCCGATGCCTGACTATCGCCCCAAATATCCGAAGATCAATCCTGAAGTCGAAATCAACCCCAATCACCCGAATCTGACTATCTGGCACAATAAAATCGACTGCTGTATGTTCATCGGAGTTCACTGCCATCAAGCCAATTTGTCGCTCAAAATCATTCGGGGCGGTACATCCTGTTACACCATTGCCATGTGTGCTCAAGCCGGTCATGAAGATGCGATGCTGTCCTTCCGCGACGCGTCCGTTGAAAAGATTATGCGGCTGGCTGATGCTGTGAAAAGATTAAAAGGGACGGTTCAACCACGGCTGACATCAGCCAAGAGCGGAGCCTCAAACTAAGCGACAGGGTTTGGGGTTCTGAAGACAGTGAAAGGAGCCTACATCATGGCAGACTCACACTCCGTCATCGGCACAAAAAATAAAAAAGGGCAGACCTTTACCGACACCTGGACGATGATGAACGACGCACCACGTACACCGTCGTTCTTCACGGGCAGCGAGGTCATCAAGGAAGCGCTCCGGCGGGCCAGCTGCGACGTGATGATCGCCTATCCGATTACTCCGCAAAGCGAAGCGGCTGCTTTGATCGGCGAACTCTTTGCCGAGGGTTACATCGGCGATTACTTCCGCGGCGAGAGCGAGTTCGCTGTCATGTCACAATGTGCAGGAGCGGCCTTCGGTGGAGCGCGCGTGTTTACAACGACCGCGGGACCAGGCACGATGCGCGCAATGGAGAACTTCCCAATGTGGTCAGGCGCACGGTTGCCGATTCAGATGATCGTCACCTGCCGTGGCATCAACTCTCCCCTATCAATTCAGCCAGACACGCTAGAGATTGCCTATCTTCTGAATACCGGCATGCTCGTCTGGCACGCAGAAACCGCACAAGACTTCTTCGATTGGATCCTCAAAGGCTATATGGTGTCGGAAGAGCCTGACGTGCACCTCCCTTTAGCGTTGTGTTGCGACGGATTTTTCGTGACGCACACCAAGGACGTCGTCAATCTCACCCCAGCCGACATGTGCCTTCCACCTTATGACCCCTACCGCTCCCCCGTGCCCTGCATGGACATGGAATGTCCGCCGGTTCGGATGATGCGCGATCCGTTTGTCATGAAAAGCAACTACATCAGCTATGCCACCCACGCTTCCTGGCAGCAAGAAGTCTGGGCAGCAGTGGAGCGGTCCCGCAAGCACACAATCAAGTGGATAAACGGGTTGATCGAGACGGAAAATACCGATGCCGAGGTCATTATCGTCTCCTCTGGTACGGCAGTATCGCAAGGCCGTGAAGCCATCCGACTCCTTGAGGACGAAGGCATCCGTTGCGGTCTGGTAAAAATCAAGTCCTTGCGACCTTGGCCGGGCGAGGAAATCCGTGAAGCCACAAAAAATGCTAAGCACATCATCGTCCCGGAATTTAATGTGACCGGGTGGTTGGCAAAGGAAATTAAGGCTACCATCCCGAACAGTGACCGTGTAAACGCCGGTCCGCGTGTCTGCGGAGGTATGACGATGCCACCGGAAATTATTGTCTCAGAAATCAAGAACCTGCTCGGCATGCGCAGCATGTCGATGGCCGGTCGAGGCGGTTGATCGTATCTGTGCAGCAAGAATAAACGACCTGAACCTGAATAAGACGCACGTACTGAGGAGGCCAACATGAGCAAAGAACGTATCAAGATTTCGGATGACCTATACGACATTATGCCATCCGACTATCAAGACCTGGTCAAAAGCGCAACCTACGGCAAAGAAGACCGAGGCTGGAAAGATATCGGCAACAGCAAGGAACTGATAGAGCAGCACTCCCTCTGTGCAGGCTGCCCCGAGTCCATGGCCTTCCGATATATCCTCGCCTCATTGCCGAACCCCGAAGACACAGTCATGGTTGGCTCCACCGGCTGTACCAGCCTGGTGTTCCCCATGGTGGCCGTGCATAACATTCACTCTCTCTTCGGCAACCAAAACGCGATCGCCTCCGGCTTGAAGCGCGCCTTAAGCGTTCGCTTTCCTGGACGGACGAAAGATGTGGTCGTGCTTGCCGGTGACGGTGCCACCGTCGATATCGGCCTCGATATGACACTACAAGCTTGGTTTCGCCAGGAAAAATTCACCACGATTTGCTTCGATAACGAGCTGTACGCCAATACCGGAGGCCAGGAAAGTGGTCTCATGCAAAAAGGATTTGTCGCCAAGATGGCACCGGTCGGAAAACTCTTCGACAAGGTCCGTCTGCCTGAAATCGCACGCGAGTCAGGCTGCCATTATGTGGTTCAATGCACCGTCAGCAAGCCATCCCTTGTGGAAAAGGTAGTCCGAAACGCCGTCATGATCTCGCGAGAAATCGGCCCGACGTATCTCCAGCTCTATACGCCATGCATTCTCGAAATCGGGAAGAACAGTATGGAAGGGCTCCAGGAAATGCGGGATTCTGAAAAACCGACCGAGCGGTTCGCCTACAAAGAGTATATGAGCGAACCAGCCAAGCAACTCCTGGCAGAGATAGCCGCCAAAGACAAGGAAAAGAAGGCCGCTGCAAAACAGCTTGCCTCTCAGGGGGCCTAATCCGATTCTGGAGGAGAGACGATTATGATCAAGAAAAGACTGAACATCCGGATGTCGGGATTAGGAGGGCAGGGCGCTGTCACTGCTGCGCATGTTCTGGCCATGGCTGCCAACCGCGACGGCAAATTTTCGATCTCCAATCCCTTCTTCGGCGCCGAGAAACGCATGGCGCCGGCGGAGAGCTATTGCCGAATCGGCATCGAACGAATCTACGACCGTGGGGAATTAGTATTTCCCGACGTCATTCAGGTCTTTCATCCCCAGGTCATCACTATGGGGAAGAGCTATACCATGCCCTTCTATTCCGGCGTGAAAGAAGGCGGCCTCGTCGTTATCAACTCCGACCAGGAGCTTCTGTCGGCCGATGATATTGAGCGGCTCAAGGATCTGAACGTAAAAGTATTTTACATTGCAGGAACCGAACTCGCAATCGAGGTGGCCGGCACCGAGTTATCGACGAATATGTCGATGATCGGATCGGTCGCAGGCATTACCAAGTGCGTCTCAATGGAATCTCTGGATGGCGCCTTACAGGAACGGTTCGGGAAAAAGTTCGTCGCATCCGGTGGAACCGCCTCCTTGGATGAAGCGATTAAGAAAAAATTCGCCAAGAAGGAAATGTTACTGGCCAAGAACCTGGCAACAGTAAAGGCAGCCTACGACATCGCCAGCGCGTGGGCCGAGAAGAATCAGTATGAGCTGCGAGTCGGCAATCCTGCCGTAGCGGCGTAACGAGAGAGAAGGAACCAGCTCGCATGTATAACGTAGCGCAAGTCATCGACGAAAAATGCGTGGCCAAAAAGGGATGCCGACTGTGCATCATGTATTGTCCTGAGGCCAATTGCCTCGACCTCAATCCGACCAAAATGGTGGCCGAAGTGATCATCGACCGCTGTAAAGGCTGTGAACTCTGCGTGATCGTCTGCGACGCGGCCAAGCATTATGCCATCACCATGCAGGCCGTCAGTGCCACCGGACAGCTCATGTCCAATAAAGGTGAGTCCGCCGCGCTGGGGCAGGCCTACCAAGGGTAACCGTTATTAGCGGGTCTCCCGCGCAAGACCCCATGGCGCCTGCGCTATGGGGTTTTTTGTTGGTTAGTCAGCATA
Organism: Nitrospira sp.; assembly: GCA_005116885.1. GTDB lineage: Bacteria > Nitrospirota > Nitrospiria > Nitrospirales > Nitrospiraceae > Palsa-1315. Next base: position 32,533 of record SWDP01000006.1, on the reverse strand, counting down.
GAATAACAAAAGCAACACCATGCAGGATGCTCAAAAAGTCCGTTCAGCAAGGCCGCAGTGAGTGAAGACTGGAGGCGTACCCTCTGGGGTACGTTGAGGATCTGAACGATGCGAGAACGAAGCTGGCGGGCATTTTCAGCATCCTGCCAGGAGGAGATAGATGGAAACTGAAGACAATGTCATAGGTGAACTCCTTCAAGAGATTTCTGGCCTGATCCATCAATACCCGAAAGCGCTCGAACGCCGCGCAGCTGAAATTCATGCCAGTGGGAAAGACCCGGATTTGGCGCACACACTCGTCAAGGCTGCCGATACCATGCGCGATAGCGGTAATCTCTATCTGACCTGGGCAAAGCATTACGCATCTGTCGCAGCAGGTAACACGGATGCAAGCTCGGATGAGGACGAAACAGAAGATTTCGATGTGTAGCGAAGCGTAGGCCATGCTTATCCGTCTCTCCTCTAAAAAATGCTCGCTCCCCCCACACTAGTTTATGCTAGAATGCCCTCGTTTCGTCTGGACCAGATTCCCCGGTAGCTCAGTTGGTAGAGCAGCCGGCTGTAGGAACGTGGGGGACTCGTGGCGGAGCGCCGCACATACTCCGATCGTCGCAACTATCTCATCGATGCCGTCCGCAAACGCCGGAAGACGGTTCGCTACAGAGCCTTAACCTATAAAGGTGGGCGATGCCAGAGATGTGGTTACGATCAATGTATGGAAGCGTTGGAGTTCCATCATCTCACTTCGACCAAGAAGGATTTTGGTATCTCGAGTAAGGGATACACCCGCAGCTGGGAAAAAATCCGAGCGGAGTTGGATAAATGTGTGCTCCTCTGCGCAAACTGCCACAGAGAAGTTCACTCCTCACTGCAGCCTCCACGGGAAACCGTGGTTGAAACTTTGGGTGAATTCAGGGAAGCCTGCCCCGATTCCACGACGAATCGGAATGGGAATCCTGAGCGAAGCCTGCCGAAGGGTCAGCGTGTAGGCAGGACCGTGCAGAGACTAGAGGCTGCGGAACCCGTCCAATAACGCCTCACTAGCGCCCGACACCCTCCCCTGCTTTTGCAGGCGGGTGAAGAGATAGTCCAAGCCCGGTTGAAAAACTGGGGCACTTGTAACCGGCTGGTCGCAGGTTCGAGTCCTGCCCGGGGAGCCAATCCAGACGAAAAGGGGTGCTTCACTCTGTGAAGTACCCCTTTTGCTTTTTCCCACAGCCGAAGATCGGTACGCGTAAGCCGTGAAAAGCGAAACGTGGGACCGCCAACCCTGCGTTCTGGTAAACATTGACAAGTAATTGAAGGCACGTGACAATCATAAATCAATTGCAGCCTGTCTTGGCCCGCCATTCCTGGCAGTGTGCTCCATAGTTCGGATAACAAAAAATGTCACGAGACAAATACATACTCGTCACCGATTACCCTGTTGCAAGATACAAATGTGGGCTAACAGTAGGCGACAGAGTTCGGCTGAAAAAAGATTTGGTCGTCAGAGACCATAGAAATCGGCCAACTGCAAAAATCCATCGAAAAGGGTAGATTTGGATAGTCCTTAGAGGGTCAAATGTCGGAAGAATAGATGTCTGGTTTCGACAACCAGACGGGACTTCCCACACGTGGGATGACAATTTGGAATCCATCAATGAATGGTTTGAAGTACTCAAAGGAAAGAAAACAAGAAAGATCCCGAACAGAGCCTTACGCCGTATAACAAGCCCGCGAAGGGCTCGCTACGGGTGAAAGCTGGTATCAGCCAAAAAACGGCAACGACTTCGAGATAGTGGTCTGGTATCAACAAATTTCTTTCGCACATGGAATCTCCACCAGGCACCTCCAGTGCCTAGATTCACTAGCTTCATGGAGCCATTACCTCAAGGCTTTCGAGACATCTCTCGAAGGCCTTTGTTGTCTTCAGTGGAAAACGCCCATTCCAGTGGCCGTAACCCTGCAATACCTACTGCAGCTCCATCGAATTTTTCGGTATGATGGCTCCTATGTCATCAAACGGTCGAGAGTTTACACCAGCGGTCTTGCTCCGCAATCCACATCTCATGACCATTGTCCCAGGCTTTTGGCCTCGTGGAGGACTGCTTGCCGGAGTACCGACTGAGTCGCGCCTCTTTACCACCGAGCCACACACCCAGTTACTCGGATTCTGTCACTGGCAGCCGACTCGCACAGCGTGCCAGACCGTGATCATTGTGCACGGTCTGGAAGGCTCCAGCGAATCTCACTACATGCACGGCATCGCTGCGAAAGCGTATCGCGCAGGATTCAATGTCATCCGGATGAACCAGCGTACGTGTGGTGGAACCGAGCATCTAACCCCGACACTCTATAACACCGGCTTGAGCCAGGACTATCGAGCGATCGTCAAAGAATTGGCACACGTGGATAGACTCACTCGCATCTGGCTTGTCGGCTATTCGATGGGAGGGAACCTCATCTTGAAGGCAGCGGGAGAAGTCGGCTCGTCAGAAGCCTCGTTGGAAGGAGCGATCGCGGTCTCCCCGAACATCGACCCTCCAAAATGCGTCGAGGCTCTTGAGCAGCCTCGGAATTGGATTTACCACAGACACTTTCTTGTGGAGCTCAAAGCACGACTCCGACGAAAAGCGGCGCTCATCCCAGGCAAGTGGGATCTTAAGAATCTCGACAGCACTGTCACCATGAGCCAATTCGACCACCGCTATACAGCCCCGGACGGAGGGTATGCCAGCGGAGCCGACTACTACAATCGTGCGGGCGCGTGCCTAGTGCTCGACTCCATCACCGTCCCCACGCTCATTATTACGGCACAAGACGATCCCTTCATCCCCTACTCCATGTTCACCGTGCCGCCGATTCGGTGCAACTCTAGGATTCAGGTGATTGCACCTCGCTACGGTGGCCATTGCGGATTCTTACAATGGCCACGCAACGGGGAAGATCATTTCTGGGCGGAGAATCGGATTATGGATTTCTTGCAAGGACGAATGTAGGCCACAGAGACCCGTGAGACGTGAAATATCAAAGATAAAAGGTTTCGGAGAAAGAACCCTCAGCAGTTCTTCATTTCACTTTCCACCTCTCACCTTTCACAATACATGAGAGCACAGCAAGAGCGCCGTATGGGACATGAAGACCCTTCCGATCAGGCTGATTGAAGATGGGTCCGCACTTCCTGCACGTAGGTTTTAAACGGGTCCGGCATAGGAAAGGGCGCGTGGCCACGCAGTTGAAAGATAGACCAGTTAATCACATACGAGGGAGAAAACCGTTCCTCCGGCTTGGGATCGTCAGATGCGTCCGGAAGTCCACATGCTAACAAATGACGAACAAGTTCACCTCGCCCAAATGCCCTGGTATTGCGTGGAGGATGGTCCATCGCCAACGCAATCGCCTTGTCCGTAATGAGGCGTGGAACCCGCCCTTCTTCCATAAGACCATAATAGAGCCCCTTGCCTTGATTGAGATTATGGTATTCCAGATCGAGGCTCTTCAGCGACGGGTCCGCCCACGTCATCTGCTCCGCCTCGCGAAAGGTTTCAAGCAGCCATAACTTCGAGGCCCAATCGACCCGACCCACCAGCGCCTGGTAGTCCCCACGGAGATCGCGTAAGACTGTTTCCCATTGGTCAAGCACCCAATCGGTTTCATCGTCCTGTCCACGATAGTGTTCTTCCGCCGCCACGAGAAACGCTTCTTGAATATCGATCGCGGAGATCGTCTTCCCCGACTGCAACTGAACAATCCATTGCCGACTCTGATCTTGCGATAGGTCCTGCATAGTTTCGACCGGCTCATTGAGGTCGAGATCGAGCGGCGCGTGGCCTTCTTCGATGAGTTGAAGAACCAGCCCCGTCGTCCCCAGCTTCAAGCCTGTGGCGACCTCAGCCATATTTGAGTCACCCAATAACAAGTGAATACGCCGAAATTGATTAGGGTCGGCTAAGGGTTCATCTCTGGTATTGACGATCGCGCGATTCTGCTGCACCCATTCGAAAAAATCGTTCACGATGTAGTCCGCGCGCTGAGAAATCTGAAACGGGAGGGAAGACTCCTGCGCATAGCGATGGCTCACTCCTCGCGGAACAAGGAGCCGGTCCATCTGGACCCAGCCATCTTGAGGGCCAGCGGTACCGATACGTCCCGCCCCTGTAAAGATCTGCCTGGTGACGAGGAAGGTCACAAACGGGCCGAGGCCTCGACGCGTAAAGGGAAAGCGCCGCGAGACGAGATAGTTCTCGTGGGATCCAAAGGTCGCATCGGTCTCATGATCCACATTGTTCTTGATCAATGACACCGTATCTGCCAGACCGAGATCGTGCACCGCTTCCTGCAGCAACTGATCGCCAGCCCGGTCGGCTGCCACCACATCGCTGAGCGATTCACACTCCGGTGAAGCCCATTCCAGATGCCCCATGTCCAGATACATGCGCCCGGCGTTGGTGAGAAATCCTCCGTTGCCAGGGGGTTCATCGTGACCCCGGTGGTGCAGATCGAGGACGCCTCGCCGCTGAACGTGAAAGAGATGGTCTCGGATCTTGTGGGCGAACCACGTCGGGGAATGATCGGGCCGCTCTTGATTAACCAAGAGTCCGTATTCGGTTTCAAGTCCGAAAATACGGTTCAACATCTTAGTTCGCCACGACGGACTGAAGCGCGGCCGGCAGGAGGCGTGACAGGTCCATCTGTTTGAGCGACCGATACTTTGAGCTGCCGGGAGCCTGGCGCTCGAGAATTGCGCATTCGATTGTCCGTTCACCGGCAATGCTTCGGACATGTGCGATCAAGGTATCACTACTGGGGATGGCGGCGGCCGATGAGGCTGCGTTACTTGTCTGTGGCTTGGCCTCAGCCTGTTGGTCTGCCTCATCTTGTTGATGCGCCAACGAACCAATCGCCCAGGCGCGCAAAGCAAGATCCAACGCCTGTTCCAATGACAGCGGAGCCGGCTGCTGCTCTTTGAGATACGACATCATCTTCGTCTGAACAGCCGGGGTAGCAGCCAACACCGCACGACCCGTCGTTTCCTCAAACGTCCCATCGTAGTTGATCGTCAACAACGCATCCTTCTCCGGCTTCTGTCCCAACTCGGCCACCAAGATACGGACAATAAACGGCGCCTTATAGACTTCCTCAAAGGCCTGCTTGATCACCGGGGCAATCCCGTATTTTACTAGTCTCGACCCCGTGACGTCAGACGGGGAACGATTGAAACCTTCGACATGCGCCATTTCGAGTAGACTAAAGCGAATTTTTTCCAAATCCGTAGGATGCCCCATTCCCCCCAATGCCAGCCGGTCGTAGATCTCGTAGAGCTTTGGAGTACCCTTGCTCACTGTCGTCAGGAGAATCCCTCCATCATAGGACAGAGCGACAACCGGACTCCCCTGCTTGAACTGTTCGTCGAGATATTGGCGCCGATTGCCGACAGCTTCGACCCAGCGATACGGCTCTTCATACATAGCGCACCACCTGAGATTCATAGAGGGGTTTCATCGTCGCGTCCGGAACCGTCTGCACACCAGCCCCGGTAATCAACTTGATCACAGGATACAAACTTGCCTCTCGGTTCACACCGCCAGTCGCCGAATCGAACTCCGCCGCGCTCGCAAGCAATCGTAAAGCCTGCACCATAGCCTGTTCTTCAGGCAGCGCACTCAGGGGCTGCTCGCCCCATGTATTCTGATAGTGCAAGATCCCTCGGATCGTCGGGGAACCGGACCCGGATACGGCATACTCAACAGCTTCAAACTCCGCCCCGAGGATATCGTAGAAATAGATCTTGGCCGAGCCCTGCTCCATATCGTAGCCGGCAAACACCGGGACCACCGCGCCCGTCCCGGCCAAGGCCGCCGGCACGTTCTCCTTCAAGAGCTTGGAAACCGCGCGAAGTTTGCCGTCGAAACTCAGCTCTTGCAGCTGCGTCCTCCGATAATATTTGAAGGAGTGCTCCAAAACACGCACCATTTCATAAGCGGTCGCCGGGACGCCGGCAATCGCCATGACACTGTGCCGATCAATCTCCAACACCTTGTCTGTCCGGTCGTACATCACCATATTGCCTGCGGTCGCGCGACGATCACCGGCCACCAGCACGCCATCGCGATACTTGAAAGCCAAAATCGTGGTGGCATTCGTGAGTGCATGGCCAGTCCCCACCGCCGTTGAGGCGCCAAGCGTATAGCCCTGTTCCTTTAACAACTGAAGAAAATCCCCTTGCATCCCCATCTTCAAAACCCCTTGTGAAGCGTGAAACGTGAAGCGGCAGGCGATAGGACATCATGGCTACCCCCTCACGCCTAACCCCTTACCCTTAACGTCTTTACTCCCCAGTCCTCTGCCGATACCGCTCGGCCTGTTTCGGATCGACCTTGCGCATGCGTTTGAGCAGATTGTCCTTGTCGGGCGACCCAGTCTCCGGTCGCTTCGGACCGCCACCCTCATCAGACGGACTCGGCGCCTTCGGCATCGGATTGCCTGGGCCTTCCCGCCGCTCCGGCATTGAGATGTAGTTCATGATCGAGACTCCTTTTCACTGTTCCATGCGTTCAACGCATCCACTGGGGATGCCGCGCTTTCGAATATCTGCGCGCAGACTTGCACCGCCTCTGGCTCGAAGAGGTCGCCCATCTCTAATTTCCGCGGAAGCAGCCCACCGCTGAACTGAATACGTTCCCACTGCATCGACTTGATCTGATCCGGAAACCGCCTAATGCAGAGGCCGCGAATCCCTGCTCTCGTATCGGCCGGGCCAACCACCAATGCCGATTCGACATCCTGCTCCGACGTCATCCGCCAAGCCTTCCCCTCGGCCTCGATTCCCAGGAAGAGCCCGCGTTCAGGATTCACATTATGGTACTCCAAATCCAAACTCGCCAGCCAGGGATCGTCCCATCCAATCCGCTCTTCCTGTATAAAAGTTTCTAACAGCCAGAGTTTAGTGACCCAATCGAGCCGCCCGACGAGTTGTACTCGATCACCGGTGAGCAACCGCAGCGTGGCCGCCCATTCGCGAAGGATCCAATCGGTCTCTGCATCAACACCGGCTAAATGTTTCTCGGCCGCGAGGTAGTACTGCTCTTGAATGTCGAGGCCCGTGATGGTGCTGCCGTTCTTTTGACGGACCGTCGCCTTCAGATTCTGATCGCGAGACAGCTGCTTCACCGCAGTGACGGGATGCTCTAATTCAAGAGTCGGTGCCGCCTTGCGCGCAATCAACTCCAATACCAACTGCGTCGTCCCAACCTTCAACGCCGTTGCGTACTCGCACATATTGGCATCGCCGACGATGAGATGGAGCCGACGGTATTTTTCCCGAACCGCGTGCGGCTCGTCCCTCGTATTCAGAATGGGCCGGTTGTGCATCGTATCGACGCTTAAGTCCGTCTCCATAAAATCAGCTCGTTGAGACAGCTGGTACTGGCCCGGCACGAACCCGTTTTCTTGACCTTCAACCCCAACTTTCCCGGCGCCAGCAATGATCTGCCGGCTGACAAGGAACGGCAGTAACCCCGCGGTCAGCGAAGGGAAGGGAATCGAACGAGAGACGAGGTAGTTATCGTGACAGCCGTAACTGTGTCCGTGAAAGTCTGTGTTGTTCTTGTAGAGTTGCACATGCGGCCCGCCAAGCGCGTGATTACGCCTCGCCGCCGCTCGCTGGGTAATGCGCTCCCCTGCACGGTCATGTGCCAGGATATCTCGCAACGTTCGGCATTCAGGCGTGGAGTATTCAGGATGCGTATGATCGTTGTAGAAGCGTGCCCCGTTTGGAAGCACGAGATCGCTCTTCATCTCGTGAAATGAAAATGGCCGATGGGCATCGACCTTGGAGAATTCGTCCTCTTCTTTATCCTGTTGTAAGCCGGAAACCCGGAACCCCCGCGCATCTTCGTGCGGGTCTTCACCACCATAGTCCCAGCGCCGCTCGAAGGAGGCCGTCAGATGGGCTCGCACCAGTTCCATCGACTCCACGACCGGATCGACCGCGTCCTGGTCTTCCCTCGTAATCCCATACTCTGTTTCGATGCCGTAGAGTCGCATAATTCGTTAGACGTGAAAGGTGAAACGAGGGGAGTCGCCCACATCTGAGACCGGAAATCTACACGTTTAGCGCCTTTAAATAATTTGATTGATCAGTCGCTCTTCGGACTGCCGCCCGCGTCGAAACGACGAGACTCCCACGACCTGCTCCGGATGGTGATCGAGCAGCTTGAGCCATTCTTCCGCTGCATCGTCAGGCGGGAGCATCTCGCCCTCTCGGAACTCTGCGTGCACCGCGTTCACCAGATCGTCCAAGGTCATGCCGCCTTGGTCAGTCCCACCGGACGCAATCATGCGATCGATCGCCTGTTCCTTCGCCCTTTGCACGATTGAAGCCAGGATCGCACCGCTGATCAGATCGCTCCGATACAGCACCTTATTCTGCCCGTTTCTGAGCCTGACCGACAGCAGTCGATTCTCATCGATACGCGAGAAGATCGCGGAAAGCGCGTGCTCGACAAGGTCGCCACAGGCTTTCTTCCGGTCTCCACCATGCTGGTCGATCCATTGCCGGTCCAGAGGTAGATCATCCGTGAGATACACACTCAAAATCGATGCCGCCGAATCACGATTCGGACGGCTCACTTTAATCTTGCGATCGATACGCCCTGGTCGCAGCACAGCCGGGTCGATCAAATCAGGACGATTCGAAGCTAGAATGATCACCACATCTTGCAACGATTCAATCCCGTCCATCTCGGAACAGAACATCGGGACCAGCGTGCTGGAAATATTAAAAGAACGAGAAGCCCGTCTCGTCCCGAGAACCGATTCCGCCTCATCGATAAAAATAAACGGCAATGCCCCCTCTTTCCGACGAGCACGGGCTTGGGCGAACAGGTCCCTGACCATCCGCTCCGACTCCCCCAGCCACATATTCAGAATCTCTGGCCCTTTGATGTGGAGGAAGGCCCCGCGAGTCACGGGAATCTTGTCTCCCTTCGGACCGGAGCCAGCCTGGCCCGACTCCCCCACCAGCTTCGAGAGGCTGGCGGCTGCCGCCTGTCCAATTAAGGTCTTTCCACAACCTGGAGGACCATGGAGCAGGAAGCCCTTCGGTTGAGTAAACTTGAAGCGCTGAAACGTCTCCGCATGGAGCAAGGGGTACTCGATAGCTTTCTGAATGGCTGTGATCGCCTCCGTTTGCCCACCGATCTGCTCCCATGTGACCGTGGGAACCTCGTCGAGCAAGTGGGACTTAGCTTTCCGGTCTTCCAGTTTTTCGATCGCCACATGGAGGCTAGGCTCGATACGCACCTCATCGCCTGCCTTCAGGTCCACGCCGACAAGATCGCTCGACCGCTGGAGGATCAAGACCTGCCGCCCCATCTCCTGCTCGAAACGAAGCCGCCCATCCGCCAACGTTTCCGCTACTTTCAACACAGGCCCATTACGGTCGTAGCCCAAGACCTTAATCACCGCATACGCCTCATTCACGAGAATCTGGGCGCCGATCTTTAACTCGGCAGCCTGCACCCGTGGATCGACCGAGGCATAGTATTCGGCACCCCCCACCAGGATCCTGGCAAGGCCTTCACCCGGCACCTCCAGTAGAGTGCCGACCCGATTAGCCGGCGCCGTGAGCTTCGCGATAACATCGGCAACTTTCTTGAATTCAACTTCTCGCTGCTTCTGCGCGGCTTGCCCAATGGTCACGACATGGCGCAGCTTGTAGAGGATCTTCTGTCGAGGATCACTATCTGAGAAAGAGGCAAGACATTCTTCTATGAGCTCGAGCGGATCGGATTCCATGCGCATGGATTGATTCAGGGGATCCTCAGTCTTCCCGTTGGATGCTGGATCCTGTGGCTGCGCGGGTCGGCGATCACTCATCGGTGGTCCTCCATGCTGAACAGATGGATGATCCTACCATAGCGGCCCCATGGATTGCCGCTTATCGCAACTGTTCAATTGATGGCTTGAAGAGTGACGGGGACACGTTCGTGGCGGGTTCCTCGTAGGATTTCGACTGTAACCCGATCATTGACTTTATGCCGTTCCATCACATCCATTAGTTCATCCAAAGTTCCGACTGGTTTACCATTGATCGCGGTGATGATATCGCCCAACTCTACCCGGCCGGTCACAGTCTCGCGTGCGCCTTTCAGCCCGGCCTGCTCTGCCCCACTGCCACGTGACACCTTGCCGATAATCAGCCCCTTGACTCCCCAACGCTTGGCCATCGCATCGGGAACGAGTGAGACTCCGATCCCCGGCCGGATAAGCTTGCCGTGCTTGATGAGTTCCGGAACAATCCGGTTGACGGTATCGACCGGCACGGCAAAACCGATTCCCGCAAACGCCCCGCTCGGGCTAATAATCTGTGTATTCACACCGATCAATCGACCGGCGCTATCGAGCAACGGCCCTCCAGAATTTCCCGGATTGATGGCCGCATCGGTTTGAATAACCCCTTCAATCGTCCGATCAGATAGAGATTTGATTGTCCGCCCCAAGGCACTCACCACACCGGTCGTCAGCGTATGGTCGAGGCCGAACGGATTCCCGATCGCCAAGACTTTCTGTCCGACGCGCAATTCATTCGACGTCCCGACCGTGAGAGGCGAAAGCGTGTCTTCAGGCGCCCGAATCTGCAGCACCGCCACATCGTGATCAGGATCGGCGCCGATGAGTGTGGCCTTATGCTCCGTTCGATCGGCCAGCGTGACAGTGATCGAGTTTGCCCCGTAGACGACATGAAAATTCGTGACGATGTGCCCCTGCTTGTTCCAGATGAACCCTGTCCCGGACCCTTGCGGAGCCTCGAAGAGATTGAACGACCAGGGGTCTCGTTGAATCGCCGTATTCGCAATGAAGACCACAGATTTCGTCGCCCGTTCGAACACAGCCATTGTGGCCCGCTCATCTGAACCCAACTCGGCTGGCGCAGGCGTCACCACGCGCGGCTTTCCTTCAGGACCATCATAGGCCCCACCCAGAGGCTTGCCCCACTCTGCCGTCAACAGAGCGGGGCAAAGACCAATAAGCAGCAGTCCCATCGAAACAACCAGCGCCTTCATCGCAATCATTCCCCCATGATTTGGATAATGATTTCCCTAGTCCTGGATCGAGTATCGAAATCGACAAGGACGACCTGTTGCCAAGCCCCGAGCAGCAACACTCCGTCCAGGAAAGGAATCGTGACCGATGGTCCCTGCAACTGACCTCGCAAGTGGCTGTGGCCGTTGTCCTCGCCGGCATTTCTCGTATTGTGCTGCCAGGCCGGATCGGCAGGCACGGCCCGATCCCAGAAGGCTTTGGTGTCGGCCCTGATGCCCGGTTCATCTTCGATGATCATCACCGACGCAGTGGTGTGCTTCACGAATACCGTGACAATCCCCGCCAATAACCTGGTGCCAGCCAAAGCATCGGTGACAGACTTCGTGAGATTTTCGATCTGTGTATTCCCCTGCATGGAGAGACGCAACGACACCGTTTTGACCGCCATACTTATGACTCCATTGCTCGGAGCGCTTGTCGCTCTTCCTGTGAGAAGGCACAACCGCGAGCCTCCTCAAGAATCGCATCGAATTCGCCTTGCGCCGTCAACCGACGCAACGTCCCCATGACCACGTCACTCAACACCCCTTCCTGCTGTAGCTCTTCCAAGTAGGCAAAGGCATCGATCAACGTTTCTTTCTTCCGTACATAGTAGTCCCGCCCACGACGCTGATTGCTGTAGGCTTCAAACTGTTCACAGGCGACAAGAATTTCTGCCAACTGCTTGACCCAGGGTGTGGCCGACGCCAGCTTCTCTGGATAGTAATAATAAAGCATGACGTGCTGCATCCAAGGGGCCCACGTCACCCCCATCTTTCCGATAGCTGGTCGAACCATGCGCAGCCGACGGGCAAGCCGTCTCGAATAACCCAACCGCATCTCGATCTGCTCTTTGGCCCAAGGAGTCATCGCAATACCGTCAGCTTCTAACTCATTGCGGTATTGCCGGAGAAAGGATTCTGTTTCTCGTCCATAAACCGTCTCTGGATGTATGGCTCTCCATTCACGCGGCCTGGTCGGAATTCCGCGCTCCTTGGCCCAAGACCAAATTTTCCCGAAGAGTCGGCGATCGAGCCCCGCACGGCCCAAATCATGCAATAAACAGGCAATCTGATACTGGTGGACCCGCTCAGCTCCATGGCCCAATGCCATGGCCACCGCTGCGCACATGCGCGCAGTCCGCACCGCATGAGGTCGATCATACCCGCGAATGACCCGGCCAGGGTGAGCCGGATGAGGGTAATCGTAAAGACGCATCAACCGTGGCAGAAGTGCACGGGAAACCAGAAGCGGGGCATGTGCGTGGGCAGTTCGTTTCATGAGTCGGGGTGTCGCAGTGCATGGATCACAAAAACGACCGTGAGGAGAATATCGTTCGACGAAACGAGGTGTCAAGGCAAACCCGTCTACTAACCCTCGATGAAAGGCCTAATCTCTGCTATGCTCGACCGGAACGTCCGACGGAGATTGTTCCGGATAAATCAGGCTGAACGATGACCAGACTATATCTATCTAAGATCGTCCTGCGCGTATTCCTCTGCACCGCTACCCTTCTGACCTCGATCACAGGATTCGCAGCCCCATCGCTGGATCAACTCACCGACCTCACCGGCAATGCCTCAGTCGTGGTCACGCTCAAAGGGCGCGACAACTTCACGAGCGAATACCGCTATGACGTCAGTGTCAGAAACCACTCCGCTGATTTGCTGATCGCCGACTCGCTGGTCATCGTGCTCGATAAGATTGCCAACCTTGCAGGTGCAGACCGAGAAGGATTAACCGGCGAATCTTTCCTCAAACGGTTCGACATACTCGGGCAGGACGGCGAAACCGACGACGGTAAACCGTTTTTTCGCATTCCACTTGGGCCAACCCCCGACCTCGGCCCACTGGCCGACAGCCTCCCTGTCACAGTGCGTCTCAGAAACAAGGACTATGTTTCGGTCTTTACACCTTCCTTCAAAGTGTTGGGACAAAAACGTCCGCCGCCTGAGCCGAAACAAACCCAAGCAGCATCCCCAGTTCAGCCAGGAATTACTCCAAGCACACCCAGTCGCAACTCCATCGATAAGCTGACTCAGTTGTTGATCAAGAAGGGCGTGATCACAGAAGAAGAGTGGCGCAAAACCAACCAGCCATGAGCGACCCCACGTGCAAGGCCTGCCTAGCTAACTGGCCGAGGGAAAGCCATTTCATCGCAGATATGAGCCTCTCCAAGGCCTATTTACACGAAGATCAATTCTTTCCCGGCTGGACGGTTGTCGTGCTCAAACACCACGCATCAGAGCTCTTTCATCTGGCCCCCACAGAACGGGCTCAGTTGATGGAAGAGGTCAATCTCGTGGCAAAAGCTCTTTCACAGATCTACGAGGCCAAGAAGATCAATTACGAACTCCTCGGCAACCAACTCCCCCATATGCACTGGCATGTGATTCCAAGATTGGCTGGCGACCCGGCTCCCCTCGAGCCAGTGTGGCGAGTGCAGCATGAACCGATCCAGCCAATTACAGTAGAACTTCAGGCGAGTATTCAACGTATCAGTGCTGAAATCGCCAAACTGAGATAGCAAGTCCCACCATCACTACCAGTGACAAAAACCACCCTTTCTTTTGACCAACCAACGGCCTCCAGTTCCTCTTGGTAGATCCATAGCTCAGGCTAATCTCTGACTACCTCCCCGCCTCTCATGAAACAGCGACCCTCTGGGTCAATATTGTTATCCTACCCCTGTTTGCTGCTCTACTCTTTGGATCCTTCTACCTAAGTGAGCGCGGTGGTATACAAGCACTGATTCGGTGTTATTCCCCGTGGGTACTTGTCCCTGGTAACTTCTTCTCCACACTCAGTATCGGGGCTGGGCATGCCTGTATCGGAACCATGTTTCTTGCTTTTCAGAATCACCCTCCGCCGACTTAAATAGAACCTCACCTCAACGAAGCTTGATAACCGCCTCTTTACTCTCCCACGTAAAGAGGCACGCACCCGGAGATGCTATGAGCTGCTATAATGACGTGGTTGTTCACCCATCCCAGGGAGGGTCACAGGTTTCCAATGCGTCGCCGATCGGTGCTTGTAACCCTCTTGTTCGCATCTCTCATCACCCAACTCCCCATCCATTCGTCGTTCGCGCAGGCGCTCGAAGACGTACCGCCCCCGGTGGTTGAGTCCCCGCCTCCGTCTTCCGAATCCCTGCCTGCTCCAATACCTCCGGATGAACCGCGCCTCCCCGAGCTCTTGACGCATGAGCGAGAGGACGCCGTGACAGCACTGGGTAGGTTACGCAATGCAGTCCGGCTGTCCCCGGACAGTGCAGACGACCGGCTCAAGCTGGCTCAGGGACTCTATCGTATCGGTGATCTCGACACAGCCATCGATGAATGCCGTGTTGCAATCACGATCGATCCAACCAACGCCGAATCCCATATGCAACTTGGCATCACACTCATGGCCAAACAGGAAGGCCGCCCTGCTGCCATGGCTTTGAAGGAAGCCATTCGGCTCGATCCAGAACTTACGCTCGCGCATTACAGCCTGGCCAGTGTCCAGTACTCGCTGGGCCACCTCACCGCGGCGATCCAATCCTATCGCCGAGCGTTGGAACTGCACCCGCACTTTCCCGACGCCCGCTATCGCCTTGCATTGATCTTGAAGCTGACGAATCAACATCGAGAAGCCACACAATTGATGGAAGATGCCGCAATCGGCGGGATTCCCCAGGCGCAGTACTTCATGGGAAACGCCTATCGCAACGGGCAGGGCGTTGAAAAGAATCTCGCACTGGCGATCCACTGGTGGGCCAAAGCTGTCGAGCTCGGCCAGCAGCGCGCGGCAGAATCCCTTTCACAACTTCGCCGACAAGCGCTTTCGCCCGATCAATCCGATCGCCGAAGAAAGGATGCATACGAAGGCTTCAGTCAGTATCGCGATCAACTCTGGGCTGACTACCCGGATGTCAGTAGGACCGACCCTGGTGAACCCTTGGGCATCACCCTGCTCAAAGATAGCCAATCACCCAATGGAGTCACGGCTCTGTTTGCCGAAGCCTTTGCGCTGGGCGAGACTGCGCACGACGAACTAGCGCGCCTGTATGAGACCGGGCTCGATACCAGGCTCACTCAGTTCGACGCACGCATTCTGACATGCTTTACCAGCACTGCTGGCGATGGGTTCATTCCGGCAAAGAAAGCGCTGGCACGCATCTATGGCAAAGGCCTCGGTGTCACGCCAGATGTGCAGAAAGCCAAGGCAATGCTGAAGGGGCTGCCCAAGCAAGAATCGAAAGCGATTTTGGCAGAAATTGTAGGACCGTAGAGAATACTCATGCTCGATACTTCACGCCTGTGGCGACAATTTCTCAGCTCTTCCTGGCTCCAGGCCGGCGCCATGGGGCTGCTTGCGACCGTCATGGCGCTCGGACTGTGGGCTGCAGCCTCATCGACATTTACGGCGTTGGACTGGACCGCATACGATTTCTGGCTGACCGATCGCGCACCTATCCCAGTCAGCCAATCCCTTCTCATTGTCACGCGAGATCTGGCCAGTGAAGAAGCGCTCGGTGCCGGGCCATGGGACCGCGCCGTTCTCGCACGCCTGCTGACCAGTGCGCATGAATCCGGCGCTCTCACGATCGGCCTCGATCATCGCCTCGACCACGCTAGTCCTTCTCAGCTCGGCGGGGCTGAGAGCGATGCCTTGCTGCTAGAAGCCATAAGCGCCGCCGGCCCCATTGTCGTGGTAGAAAGCCCTGAGGCAACGCTGGTCTCAACCGAAACGATCGCAGGTCATCTTGTCGTCACGCCCCATCTTGATCGTGTCACACGAACAGTACCTGTGACGGTAACCGGAGATAAGCAATCCATCCCAGCATTCGGTATTGCACTGTTCGAGGCATTTCAACAACAAACTTCACCAACAAGGCTGTCATTTTCACAAGGAAGCACAACGTCTCTTTTAATCAACTACGTCGGCAATGGAACAATCAATGCCCTTCCAACCGTTCCTTTGTCATCCGTCTGGAACGCCATCGAGCATCACGAGCGCGACCGGCTGACCGAGTGGTTCAAGGGTAAGATCGTCGTATTTCTCCCGAATCCTGTCACGGGAGGAAGCTCGCTCTTGCCCACGGGACAGACGATCACGAGCGCGGTTGCACATCTCCACGTCCTCAACATGCTGCTGACTGGCAATCACTTCTACCAACTCGGTGTCACCAGCCGTTCGTTGCTGACGCTGCTCGTAGCCTGGTTGGTTGCCTGGACCCTGATTCGTTTCAGAGGGGCGATCAGCCTGCTTTTTGCGGGGAAAGCCATGGCCTCATATGGAGTCGTCATGATCCTCGCGCTCACGATGGCCCACTTGGTGCTTCCCCTCGCCATGCCCATGACGGCGGCTCTGTTGGTGCTCGTCGGCGCCACTATTTGGAGCCACCTCACCGCTCATCAGCGGCTGATGCTCATCGAACAGGACATGCTCTACCTGCAGCAGGAAACCAACGCCGTACGCGAAGCACTTGTGCTGCGGGAAACCCGAGCAGACACGTTGCAGGAAGACCTCGACGTCGCACGAGCCGCTATCACACAATCGACGGGCCAGCAGGAAGAACTCTCCAGATCCGCAGACGTCCTTCGCTCCCAACTCGCCGATGCCCGAACACAGGAAGATGACGCGCGCAAGAAGCTGGGAGGACTCGAACAGCAATTGCATAATCTGCGTGCTGCCACACACGAGCCCACGGCAATAGACGACACAGAACTCGCGCGCCTGCGAGATGAATGTCGGCAGCTCGGCATCATCACGCAAGACCCCGGCCTCTTGCGCCTGTACCGGGATCTCAAGAAAGGGGCCAAGTCGCCTCTGACGGTCCTTGTGCTCGGCGAACCGGGGACCGGGAAAGAACTCTTTGCCCGGGCGGTCCACCGGCTCAGTCCACGCGCCGGCAAAACCTTCATCGCCGTCAACATGGCAGCAATTTCCCCAGAGTTGTTTGAAAGTGAACTCTTCGGGCACACGAGAGGCAGTTTCACCGGCGCGACGGGAGACCGGCGCGGCTACTTCGAACTGGCCAACCATGGAACTATTTTTCTGGACGAGATCGGCGATCTGCGATTGGATCACCAGAGCAAGCTACTGCGAATCTTACAGGAGAAATCTTTCTATCGCGTCGGTGCCACGCTCCCCACCACGGTGGATGTGCGGATTGTCGCCGCCACGAACCGCGATCTGCAGCGCGGAGTGTCTGAAGGCTGGTTCCGTGAGGATCTCTATTTTCGCCTGACCGGTCTGGTGTTCCGACTCCCACCGTTGCGAGAACGCATGAACGACGTCCCGATCCTCACAGAAACGTTTCTCCACGACATCGCCACTCAGATGAATAAACCGATCCCACAGCTCTCGAACGAGGCCCTTCGGACGCTGATCGAACATGAATGGAAAGGAAACGTGCGGGAGTTCCGGCATTGTCTGGAACAGGCTATCGCGCTCAGTGACGGCCCCCTGCTCAACAAAGAATCATTACGACTCGACAACGCCCTTCAGTCGGCAGGTCGAACCAAGACATCACAAATTCTCCCAGATCCGGCTAGCGATGCCGCGGTATTGCATTGCCTCCGTCAACACAGCTTCGACATGCAGGCGACAGCAAAAACGTTAGGGTGGGACCGTAGTACCGTGACGCAACGATTGAAGGGCCTCTGCTTCCAAGCGCTAGTCGAGGCAGCCGGCGATCAGACCGACGCCGCACTCGCCATCGCAGGCGATCCTAGTCATCTGAGAACCGTTGAGCTGAAACTTATGGACTACCACAATCACCTCATGTCAGTAATCGAACCCTTCGCCACAGCGGACGAAGCCCTCCTCGATTGCAAACGGCGATTCAAAAATCTCCCCGACCGGCACTTCACTTCAGTCGAAACACTGGTCCGGCAGCATTTTCAGCAAAACAGGCCAGCTTCACGAGGGCTCAGGAGAACCCCCTACAAAAATGAATGAGTCTTGCCTAGCAGGCTGTTCAACATTGACCGTTTTACTGCACCGAACGTCCCGCGACCATCTGCGTCATTTTCGGCTCTGCATCTGGTCGTAGCTCCTTCGCCTCGTCACGAAGGTAATGTCGGACAGATCCCTAGCCGCCATCGCCAATGAATGAGGAAGGAGTCCGAATCTGTAATGGATTTCTTCTTCCTGAAACAGCCCATTCCTGCTAATGTTTTCAGCAAGAGCCTGGCACATCAAGGCCCAATGGCCCCTATGAAGTCATATTGGCCACTTTCCGCACTGTGCTATCTCTACCGGAACTCATAGTGGCGTAGACGGTTCGAGTTTTCGATGTAGCTCGGTTGTTCAATGCCATCATGAACCATGAGCCTCCGGCTGCACGGATAAAGCAAAAATGGTGGAGCATGTATAGAACTTCTCTGAGCGTCCTGCTCGTGGTCCTGCTCGCATCCCTTTCATCTACGTTTGCCGGAGACTTGGTTCAATGGACCGATGAGAAAGGCACGCTACATTTCTCTGATTCTACGGACACCGTTCCAGCGAAATACCGAGGCCAGGTAAAGCTGGAGAAATTCAAAGAAGCGAAATTGCCACAACAATCTCGCTCGGAAGGGCCTCACACCAACTCACGTAGCCGCACCCTAGAAAGTCAGGGAGAAAAGCCAACACTCACTAGTTATGAAGTACCGTTCGAAGCGTATGAAGGGTCAGCACAACGGGTTATTGTGTCCGTCATGTTCAACGATACTGTGACCGCCCCTATGATCCTCGACACCGGTGCGCCCGGCTTAGTGATCTCAACCCAACTTGCCGAAAAACTTGGAATATTCGGTAATGACGAAGGCAAGGTTCACGCCACAGCCGGTGGCATCGGGGGAAACACTCCTTCAATTCGCACTTTCATTGATACGGTTCAGGTGGGGGGAGCAAAGGATTTCTTTATCCCCGCCACTATTATCAAATCATTATCATCCCCTGCATATGAGGGACTCATCGGTATGGATTTCATGTCCAAGTACTCAATGAAAATCGATTCCGTAAAGCGAGTGGTGGTCTTCGAAGCGCTATCGCCTGATCCGAACTCACCTGGTGGGCATAACGAGCAATGGTGGAAAGGCCTTTTCAAAGAGTGCGTTCTTCAAAGAATTTTGTCTTTTCCGGACAGGAAGAATTTTGAGGGAGGAAAGGGGTAGTCGGATCAGGTTAAATACATCATGGGCAACCTTGGAACAAAGGGATCTGAGCTAGCCCCTTGTTCTTTTCACGATCTCGACATCTTCAGCGCCGGTGTCTATTCAACAGCTATGCCTGCCCCTTACTCATTTCACCAAGTCGGCGAGTCCAGGGTCAAACGCATCATCGCGAACGTCCAAGATAAGTTCATAGGGAGCCATGGGCGAGAAATTCGAGCGCAACGCAATGCACGTCCCGACCACATTGGCTTGCGCGCTCCGCTCAATAAACGTCGCGAGGCGGAGTAGATCCACCAACGGACCGCCAATCCACTGCTCAGTGATTTCCGTTTGATGCGAGGTGCCAATTTCAAGATTCATGGCCGGTCCGAACTGGGTGTACTCCGACAGCCGATCGTGCGCTGGATTAGAGGCATACTTGCGTACTTCGGCAGCGAACTTCCTCAAACCCGCCACCGACCCAACAATGCGCCACTCCTTCGCGGCATCGTTTCGACCGCAAAAAAACCCTAGCTCGCGCCAAGCCCGGCGTGTGGCTTCATTCACTGCTTCACTCTCCATAACGTTCCTCCTCTAGTAGGATGCTGAAAAAATCCGCCAGTCCGACTTGTTCATTTGGTCTGTTCGGTTTGTCCCGTTTAATTGGTTTGA
This sequence comes from Nitrospira sp., assembly GCA_005116885.1. Classification (GTDB taxonomy): domain Bacteria; phylum Nitrospirota; class Nitrospiria; order Nitrospirales; family Nitrospiraceae; genus Palsa-1315. The sequence continues at coordinate 12,668 of SWDP01000006.1, read as the reverse complement.
TTGGTTTGTCTTGTTTATTTGATTGAACCAGAAATTCCGGCGTGCGCACAGAGTTTTTCCGCAGCCTGTTAGGAGCAATGAAAAGAGGCAGACTAACTTCCAAGCAACGATCGAAACATAATAATCGAATCCTGAAACGTCCCGTCGTTCTTCCGCACCGCGCCGGGGATCACGCCCAGCTCTTTGAAGCCAAGTTTGTCCCAGAGATGGCGCGCGGCCACATTTTCAGAAAATACCAGGTTGAAGATCACGCTGCGGTAGCCGAGTTGCTTGGCATAGGCCAGCATCGTGGCGCCCAACAGCCAACCCAGACCTTTATTGCGCCAGTCTGGTGCAACGATGAAACCGGCGTTCGCCACTTGTTTTGCCCGCTCCGGCCAGTTTGCCTTGAGGTAGAACGCCCCGACCATGCCCACCGCACCGGCTCGGTCCGGCACGTAGGCCGCCACCGTGCTCTTGCCGCGAAACCAATAGTCCATGAAGGCATCCTGCTCCGGGAACCGGTCATGCGGGTACGACGTCCCCTCTTCGACGATGACCCGGTAGAGGTCTCGTAGCAGCTCAATATCCTGATTGTCGGCCAGCACCAACTGAACAGGCGAGCCATCTTTGAGTTTCGCGTCGACAGGAAATGTCAGACTCATTGGCTAAGCCTTCGCCTGCATAAGTCAATAGTCATGCCTGACCCCAACTTCCTGCTTCGGGACTGTCGCCAGCAAGCTAG
>SWDP01000006.1:10660-11844 GCA_005116885.1 Nitrospira sp. | reverse complement strand
ACTGACGCATCCAGGAATAGCTGGACATTCAGCGATGTAGACTCCATCTTCATCCCGCGTGATGGTGATCGTAAACGTCATAGCGTCTCCCCTTAGGGCTCACTGCCCCTAAAACATCAGACCCAGCACAACGATCGGCACCCACTGGCGCAAGTACAAACCTGCAAGGGAGCTCTTTCCATCAGAGCGGCCAGCGCCACAATCCCTCGCTGACAAGTTTACTGAAAAACCCAATGTTTATCCACCATTCTGTCCGCTATCGCACCACGCGCACATATTGCGCTTAAGCGAGATCAAGAATAAGGGGTCTGACCCACTGCTGTCCAAGACCTAATTCTCAGAAAGTTATTTTGGACAAGAGTGAGTCGGACCCTTTACTCATACTTAAATCTTACCCTCACTGCCCTTGGCCCACGATACCGCTTCTGCCATCATGCGCTTGACAAAAATCTCAAATTGAGATACCATTAGCCAAGTGCACATCATTACGCGAAAGCGGCTGATAGAGTTTGTACGGATACATCCGGACGCACATGCCCCGTTGAACGCCTGGTTCACCATCGTTCGGAAAACCGACTATACTTCCTTCACCGGTCTTCGGCTGACGTTCCCATCTGCCGATCAGGTTGGCCGGTTCACTGTCTTTAACATTGGGGGCAATAAATTTCGGCTGATCGCGGCCATCCATTACAACCGGAAGAAAATTTACATTCGGCATGTGCTCACACACGCTGGGTACGACCGAGGCGCCTGGAGGACCTGATTCATGCTCGCCAAATATATCCATGAGGCTAATGCCGACTACCGTCGTATTCGGCAACGAATTCCCTTGGGCGTGTTGCATACCAAGACGGAATACGACCGAGCCGTGGCCGTGCTCGACGACATTCTTGGCGAAATCGGGCAACAGGAAACCCATCCCCTCGCCGACCTGGCTGAGACGTTGGCCCTTTCCATCGAAGCATATGAAGACGCCCATATTCCCATGCCGAGCGCTTCCGGACCTGCGATTCTACGAAACCTCATGGAAGAGCATGATCTTACGCAATCCGACCTGCCAGACATCGGCAGCCAAGGTGTGCTGTCGGAAATCCTGACAGGCAAGCGCGATCTAAACGTCCGTCAAATTTCTCGTCTCGCCGAACGGTTCGGCGTCTCTCCGGCAGTATTTATGCCCATCTCCA
>SWDP01000006.1:8062-10560 GCA_005116885.1 Nitrospira sp. | reverse complement strand
GCACTGTTTATCCAACCACTCGGGAAGGAGTTCTACCCACCTCCTGCATGCGCTCGGGAAAATGTCCATCAATTGACCTCGGACAAATGCTTGAGGGCGGTCTCGATGTGTTCGACTCCCACGTCGGCGTGACCAGCTTTGCCATGTGCTATGGCTTCTTTAAGATGATGAATCCCTTCGCTCACCTCCAAGCTTTTGCCTCCCATCTTCGCAAAATCCAGCGCCGTTTCCGCATGTTTCACAAGCTCGTCAACATGCCCCTCTTTACCATGGGCCACTGCTTGCTTCGCGTGATCGATGGCTTCGCTGACGTTACCCGCTGCGGTCGGATAGGCATTCACCATGGGCACACTCACGAATGCTCCAAGCACAACCACTATGAGTGCAGCACGATAGTATCGACTGATCATCGTTTCCTCCCGACGCGGTGAGAAGACACTGCCTAAAAAGAGTGTAATAAAATCGCACCTTACACAGCGTGTCCATAACCTGTCAAGAATGTTCGGCCCCACTACCTGTTGGGTGAATCTACAGAAACTCTATAAACTGCCCGAAAAGAGAAAAGGGGACAAGCAAGGGTTTTTTCTAGATTCAGGGCTCGATACCTCCAACTGTGGTATCAGCACCGTTTCATTTGGAGACCAGAAACGGTATCCGACCCCATACATCCTCCCAAATCGCCCAACTTGCTGAACGGTTCGGCGTCTCTCCGGCGGTATTCATGCCCATCTCCACCAATAGGCACAAACCTTTTCCGGCAAAGACGCGCAAATCGCGCCGAAGATAGCCAGACGCCTCTTTCATCGCCCCTCGTGCATCCTCACGTCACATCTTTGGGAGAAGAAAAAGGGGTCTGACCCCTTTTTCTTCTCCTATCGATTGACCAAAATCTCCTCACATCCGAACATCCACTATACGCCCACAAGCGGTGCCTCCTGCAGGCCAAATGGAAAATGTATGATTACAAGACTTGACCCTAAATAGCCTTCTAAATAGCCTTCGCGCACTGTTTATCCAACCACTCGGGAAGGAGTTCTACCCACCTCCTGCATGCGCTCTTATGATTTTCTTAACCACTCGTTTGCCACACGCATACTCTTTGTGAAACGGTTGTTCATACACGCCATCGGTCCAACCCCTTCGAACATAGCCCACACCGGTGCCATTGGTAAATACGAATCCATTTAGTCTCCATGAAATCTGCCTTGGCCAATACACTGGCCTAGCATGCATCACCTGTACGTGAATCATAGCTTCCTCATGGTCTCCAGCCTCGGTGCAACTGACAACTCGATAGCTAGCAAATCCACTTTCACGGCGGTCCAAGACTGCATAATGAAGTTTGTGTCTTCTTTCTGGGCGGCGCGGCACTGCTCTCAAGAAAGACTCGTGAACATGTTGGAAGCTAACAGAATCTTGGACGAAGACATTTGCGCGGCAATTCAAAAACTGATGTTGATTGAATGCCTCCACATCTGCATCTCGCCGCACCTCTGTCCACCCATTCCTATCTGGGACACTGTAGACATCACCATCGAATCCAATGCATAGGATCTTGGGACTTACTGGAAGTAGGAGGATGTCCCCAGCAGAGTGGAGGCCAAAAGAGCGCCCCTTGGTTCGCGCACTTTCCAGATGCCAGCGATTGGTCAGAACGGCCGGATCATCTGAGGTAATAAAAGGAATACCGGTTCGATTTCTAACGAGGCAAACCTTCAGGTCAGCAACGCTGTCCATTGATACTGCGAAAGTCTTCATCGCCACTTGAACAGCTTCGCGAATTTCATAACGAAAACTGGCACCCGTTTGACCGCTAACATCATGAACTGCCTCCGTTATTTCTACAGACCGCCTTGACGCAGCCTCCGTTCTCAAGTGCTGTAGTAGCCAAAACACCCTCAGTACATGGCGATGCTCGTCAGTCAAGACATAGCCTGGCTTCAGAAGTTCACGCAATGTATTACTGTATCTGCCTTCTATGCTCTGGATAGCGCCTTCCAGAAGAGGATCTTTCCCATAGAAATAATCACCTGAACATTGGTGTTTAACCGGTGCCCGTTCAATAAACTTCTGCCGATCAATGTTGTATAGATTGATTGCGGAGCTGGAGCCATCAATCGTGAAAGGGCGCAAATAGCATCTGGGGACAAAATGCTGATTCTTATTTGAGGCCATTCAGGGGTGTGAATGCTGCTGTTCAGTGTCTTCAATGAGTATTAGGGCAGTTAGCGGCAGCCTAAGCCTCGTGATGGAGAACAAGTCTACTCCAAATTCTAACCGATCTCCAAGCTCGCTTGTCTAAAAAGTTACGCATCTTACTACTGGGGTGGCCCGATTGGTCTCCAGTGCGCGTTCTGCGAGCAAGAAGGGCACCTTGCCGCACACTCCTTCCTTTCCGAGCTTGCTCGTTTTCCCCTCACGGGAGGGTGGCCTGCTTGGTCTCCCACTGCGCGCGTCGAACGAGGGGAGTCCGCGACCGCGCGTTGCGCGAGCACAGA
>SWDP01000006.1:5587-7962 GCA_005116885.1 Nitrospira sp. | reverse complement strand
TCCGGTTGCTCAAGCATGTAGCCAACGGGCGAGCAGGTCGCGGATGGGAAAGGAGGTGAATACAGACCAACGCAACATTCCGAAACGCTCCGACCCCAATGACCATTGACCCATGACCGTTACCCAAGAAGGAGAAGCCATCATGCAGAATCCATCATCGTCAGTCTCGTCAGGCAACATCTCACCGGCCATTGTCGGGACGGATAAGGGCACCAAGGAGGTCTACGTCATAGGCGGAGTGGTCCTGGGCCTTGCCATCGTCGTCGGAACCTTCTGGTACTACTCAGGGCAGGGGCAGTCCTACGTCTCGAAGGCCCCGGCTGAGACCCTGACCAATGCACAAGTCACGAACGTACTCAAGACCAGCACGACCCCACCGGTTGAGCCGATCCTGCACAACCAGACCGTCCCCGTCTTCAGCTATAAGTCAGACAGCATCCATACAGATATCTATTTCGAGGTGGGCCGCAAGGGACTCACCGACGACGCCAAGGCCATCCTCGCCACGCAGGCCGACTTGGCAAAGAACGATCCCGACCTTGGCATTCTCGTCCAGGGCTATACCGACCAGCAGGGTTCGGTCAGCTACAACATGAAGCTCGGCATGAAGCGGGCAGAGACGGTGAAGGCTGAGCTTATAAGCGCCGGAGTCGCCGAGCACCAGATCAAGGTGGTGAGCCTCGGAAAAGATGGTGCGCTCTGTCTCGACAACAGCGATGTCTGCCGCAATATGAATCGGCGGGTGCATCTCGAAATCCGCAAGATCGGTCAGGAGCACATGATCCTTCCGACTATCGCCACTGAACCAAAGACCAGCGAACCAATCCAATCGACAAATGATCAGGGCACCAGCACTGACGATCACGGCTCACTAGGGGACACACTCCTTCCTTCTCTAGCCGGTCCCTCGGCAATCGATCTCACTCCACTGACGCCAGACCTGACTTCCGGCAGCTAACCGGCAGCGAGTCTGATCCTGGAGGAGCTATTCGGCTTCTCCAGGATGCGGCCTGGCCCTGGGCCAATACCTGGCCGATCGCTCGCTTGGTTGTGCCGAGTGTGGCAGGCTGCGAAAAAACCACTTTGGCACGCTAGAACGTCTATGGTCTGCCCATATGCGACAGGAGGAGAACACCCCCGCAGGATGCTCAAAAAGACCGTCCAGCAAGGCCGCAGCGAGTGAAGGACCGAGGCGTACCCTTGGGGTACGTTGAGGGTCTGAACGATGTGAGAACGCTGCTGGCGGACTTTTTCAGCATCCTGCTAGGGATTGATCAGATTGTGCTTGAAGGCGCCCACGGAAGAACATTGGCATTCGGGCCAGGTCGGCTCGAATCAGGCAGTTCTGCAAAAGATGGTGGGACGATGATCCTGACCGGCCATCGCGATACGCATTTTCAGTTTTTGGAAAGACTTCACGGAGGGGAAACCCTCCTGGTACAAACTCGAACCGGTCTGTGGCATCGCTTTACCGTGCGAGATGGTCAGATCGTCGATTCACGCACCGCTTCGATTGATACAGATGAACAAGGAGCGCACCTGATCCTCGTCACCTGTTACCCGTTTCGCACGCTCACACCCAACCAGCCGTACCGTTATGTTGTGATAGCTGATAGGGAGCCGATGACAGATGGAGCGGCCTAATGAGATGACTTCTGGCTGGTCTGCTTGGACGATTTCCATTTCCATGGCGGGACAGGATTGGAATCGGCCCACAGGCCCTTGCCTGAAGCCTTGGCGAGTTCCTCAATCACCTCAAAGCTGGCATTCTTGGAGGTTGATCGGTGCCACCAGGCCAACCCTTCCTTCAGCAACTCACGCCCCACATTGCGTCCGTCGTGCAGCAACACCTCGGCAGACACCCGGCCCTGCTTGTCTCGCGTGAGGCCCCGCACGACTACGTCCCGGTTCGCAACATAGGCCGCAGTCGCGTGCTTCGCCTCTTTCCCGTAGGGCTGCTTCAGGTCTGGGCAATCGATATCTTTCAGATAGATCGTTTCGTTGCGTCCCTTGTGGCGAATCGTCACTCGATCGCCCTCATGAACGGTGGAGACCCTTGCGACAAAGTCTGCTGCCCATGAGAAATCAGGGCACACAGCCGCCATGGCGAGCACAAGACCGAACAGAATGTGATGCCTCCACATGATTCGCTGCGCTAGCCTCCCTTGACCATAAGGATGTACGCCCATGGGATAACGTATACAAACCGGGCTTGCTCATACACTGTTCGAGGCACAGCATCCATCCACTGTGATGGGCCAGAACGCGATCGCCTCACATGAAGCGAGGGGTGGCGCTGACGATCCAGATTGAACGGACAACCAGCGGGGCACGAACGTGAGCACCATGTGTGCCAACTGGTTTCCCCTTTGTGA
>SWDP01000006.1:395-5487 GCA_005116885.1 Nitrospira sp. | reverse complement strand
CACGTGCAGGATCGCTGCTAGCAGGCTGCGAGAGATCTGGCCTTCCGTGGATCACCCCATACTCCTCTTTTAAGGCAGACTGAACCAAAGCAACCTCAGCGCCGGTTGCATCGAAACCTAAAAGTGCTCGGTTGTCACACTGGCGACCGGAATCATGTCGTATTCATGGAGCTGGCCGACCGGTGGATGGATGTCAAGGATCACATGAACGCCCACATGGTATGTGAGCAGCGGCCTTCAGCAAATTAGGACGAGGGCCGATAGGCTCGGCAATATTCCCCAATTGTGGGCTTCCCGTCTGTACTAACAACGTTCGTGTCTGGAAGGGAGGGAGCGGTACCCCTGACTGGGCTAACGCAATACCTTGGAGATTTGCAGCTGCACCGGCGACGATTGCCGCAGCGCTCGATGTGCCATTAAAGCCCCCTGTATACCAAAAGCCAGGATCGGCAGGGCGGTCTGGATCCCGATATAAATCACCGTATCCCGTCGTGACGACGCCAGATCCCCACCCCTGCAGGTCAATACGGCTCCCGAAGCTGGAAAACCCTTCGCGTTGGCGGTCCGCCCCACTGCTCGGTGGTTGCCCTGCGCCCACGATGATGGCTCCGGAGTCCTGCACGGTCCGGTTGAATACGCCAGAGCAGGCGGCCTGATCCAAATTCACCCCCCCGTTTCCGGCAGCTTCTATCACCACCAAACCTTGCGCCACTGCGATTTGAATCGCATCGAAGACAGAGGGAAGCACTTCGATGGGCCCGAAGTCTGGCAACCCACAGACCGGATACTGTTGCTCAAGCAGGATGACATCTCCCGCTGACCCGTTCGACACTGCGAGGAGAATGGCATTGGCCGGGTTATATCCTAGGTTCAACGTATTGGCAGGAGCCAGACCGATCTTAGCACCCCAGGAAATGCCGGTGACGCCTCTCGTATCGCAATCCGCAACCATTGCGCCAAGGACGGCTGTGCCGTGTTCTCTATTGATGCGGTCACAAGGAGCAGTGCACTCCAGTTCCTCAAAACCAGGTGGGTAATTTGTGTCTCCGGGATTCAGAAGCAAGGTCACGCCACCGGTAGTCGTAAGATCGTCATGCGTGCGTAGCCAGTTGTACTCAATATCGTAGATCGTCACACCGTGACCATTGCCTCCTGGAATCGTCCAAGAAAAACGGGCCTCAACACCACCGGAAGCAGGATCGAGATAGCCCTGTTTCCGAGTGAAGTCAGAGGGAATCCACGGCGGTGGCTGCGGTAACGGCGCTGGTGCGGCAATCTCTACATTCGACACATGCTTCATCTCCGCAAGAAAGGTGGCAGCATCGGTGCCGGACTGCAGGGTCATTTCAACCCACAGATTCAAGTCGGGCAAGGGCGTACCCACACGGCCTCTTTCCTTGAACCGCAGTTCGTTCAGCTTCTGCTCCGGCAAGCTAAACAGCTTGTTGTGACTCACCACTGCGTTTCTGAGGTTAGGCGGGAGACCTTCCAAGGGTCGCTCCACATTAGTGCCCTCCTGAAACTTGACATGAACGCTCTTCGACGAATACCCGGGTGGAATGGTTTGGGGAGTAGCTTCTGTCGCCACTGGAGGACCACTGGGAGAATCCCCTCCACAGCCGGTCATCACAAGCAATGCGCTGCTGACGAGGCAGGCGAGTACGCTGGCGTATCCTGGCCTCATAGGCTCTCTCCTCAGCGATGAAAGAATGGTGACTGGGAAGCCTCAGGGGAGCTCACTCCCCTATGCGGATGAGAAAGGAAGGAGTGGCGACAGAGGCAGAAGAAGTGACGACGGGCAGCATGAACCCTTGGAGGATATGATTGAGCCACCCGTGAAACGGGACGATTTCATAGGACCGTATCTCGAGATACCCATCGCCAGTTTGGACGACCAGACTCCCCGAATGCTTGGCCATGATTTCCCCCGGCACTCTCCCTGACGGAGGCCCCTCTTGAGGTAGCGCATCGTAAATCTTGATGGTGGTCCCATTGAGACAGGCGACGAGCGGTTCATGGGGTTGCATCGCGCGCCAGAGATTAGCAATGTGTTTCGCAGACTCACTCCAATCAAGCACGGTGTCGGCGGCTTTCTTTTTTCCAAAGTAGGTGCGTTCCGCGATATTTTGTGGCTTGGGGTTGACGGTTCCTTGCGCCATGGCGTTGACGGCTTCCGTCAAGAGCGCCGCTGCGGCATGATGTTGTCGCTGTGTGAGTTGCCCGGCATTCTCATTCTCCCCGACGATCAGTTCTTGTTGGCCGACAATATCCCCCGCATCGATTTTTTCCGTCATGACATGAATGGTCACACCGGCTACCGATTCCCCGTTCTTGATCATCCAAAACGCCGGATGCGGCCCTCCATAACGAGGAAGCAGTGAAGGGTGACAGTTTAATACTCCTAAACGGGGGGTTTGGAGCAGGGCCGGCTTTAAGATCTGAGGAAAGAAAAAGACCACGATCAGGTCGATGTTCAAGCACTTCACATAGTCAACAAATGTAGGAGAGTTCACGTTGGGGGCCGTGATGCGCTGGATCTTTTCCTTATCGAGCCAACGCCAGGTATCGAATCGAGGTGTCATCGTCCGTATCGGTTTGGATCGGCACAACATCGCTCTGACGAAACTCCTGATCGTATAACCAAGACCGTCACCCTTTGGATTTCGTTTCCAGAAAGGGCGGGCCCAGGCGACAATTTCATGCCCGCTGGCTTTCACCTGCCGGCCAAAATCCCAGTCGTCAACTTCAGAAAGGACCAGGAGCCGTAGCCTGGAGGTTGTCGTGACCGCTTTCGTGTAGAGGTCAGGGCTCATCGCGTTTCACACCGATGTAAGGCTGAACTCTCGATCCTTTTCACTGACAGTTTTGTGCATCGTGAACAATACTTCAACAAAATTCAGCAACATATTCAAGTGAGGCTGTTTCGTGACAACGGCAACCACCTCCTCGAGGTTCATCATGTGCCCAACTCGGCACATCACAAAAAAGTGACGGGCTTCATCTTAACATGAGTATTCGGCCGGCCCACGACGGCAGCCTCATCAGTTTCCCACTAAATTTAGCGTGGCTTCAACCTGTGATGAGTCATCCGACGGTTGACAGAGCTGCTAGCAGCACGTAGCTTGGCACGAATTTCATCGGGTGAGTCCATCGCACCGATGAACCTCCCCTTCTTGAGAAAAGACACATTCAGCACCACCAGGTTTCGGACATATGGCTGACCAGGCTCCCGAGATTCCCAGCTATCAAGGACTTGCGTTCTTTTCCTACGGGTTCAGACCATTTTTTCTTGGTGCCGCGCTGTTCGCCGGCGTGGCAATCCCTATCTGGATTCTGGTACTTGCCGAAATCGGCCATTCGACTTTTCTCTATCCGGCGCGGGACTGGCATGTGCATGAGATGGTCTTCGGATTTCTCCCCGCCGTGATCACCGGGTTTCTGCTCACGGCCATTCCCAACTGGACCGATCGCCCGCCGATTCGAGGACATGAGTTGATATTGCTCTCTATCCTCTGGCTGGCGGGGCGTGTGCTGATCGCCGTTCCATGGTTCACGCCCCTCGTGTCCGCGATTGTCGACGCGGGGTTTCTTGTCACGGTAGCGGGGCTCGTCTGGCGCGAAATTGTTGTCTCCAAAAGCTGGGATCGCGCGCCGATGGGGGTACTGGTCAGTCTGCTTGCCGGCGCCAATATTCTGTTCCATGTGCTTACCCTAAACGAGATGGAAACAGATCGTCCTGAGCGTATGGCACTCGCGATGGTCATGATGTTGATGACGCTGATCGGTGGGCGCCTCATCCCTACTTTTACCGGCGAACTCCTGACAAACGCCGGCAGGGCGGAACAGCCTGCATCCTTTTCGCGCTACGACGCTGTGTCGATCGCGCTTGTAGGATTCGCCGTGGCTTTGTGGATTGTTCAACCGCACTCCATGGTGACGGGATGGCTGTTCGTGGCAGCCGGGTTAGCCAATCTGGGCCGTCTGGCACGCTGGTATGGTTGGACCACATGGCGCGAGCCGTTAGTGTTGATCCTGCACTTCGGATACGGCTGGTTCGCACTATCGCTACTCATACTGGGAGGCTCAATTCTTGGGGTCGGTCTGCCGCAAGAGGATGCGGTGCATGCGTTTACCGCGGGCGCAGTGGGGGCGATGACTCTGGCGGTCATGACCCGCGCCACCCTAGGCCATACGGGGCGGCCTCGGCACGCTGGTCCTCTGACAGTCCTCATCTATATGCTGGTCAATCTGGGTGCAGTCCTCAGGGTATTCGGGCCACTGACAGGGCTCCCGACGAATCTTGTATTGGGTCTGGCAGCAGGCGGTTGGAGTGGGGCCTATGTGCTGTTCGCCATGATCTATGGACCATTCCTTCTTCGCCCGAGCCTCGACGAGTGACGGTTCATGGGGTAAAATTCTGAGGTCATGGCTGGGCCTCCCTTCTCGCAGGTTGTCGGACTCACAACCCCTGGTGCATGCGATCAGCGCAAGATGGTCGGGAGTCTTTTCTGGCCTCCAAAGGGCCATGAAGACTCCCGACCGATTTGATTGCTGATGCTATTCCAGCGGTGGCACCACTCCGGCAAATGTCAGTAGATCGGTGATACGGAAATCCCCTGACGTCACGGACGGGAGCACGGGTGTCCAGTTTGGCCGAGCAGCCAAATAGGACGTCTCATCGGCTTTCAGCAGGCCAATGAAAACTTCACCGACGATGCGGCCTCCCACCGGTCCTAAGCGGAGACCATCTTCCATGAGCTCGGCCTCCTTCAAAATGTAATACCAGAGCGGCGTGCTCTTCTCCATGTCGAAGGGCTTGAGCTCATCAAGCTGTGCGGGGGTCAATACCGGAACGCCCATCTTTCGCGCAATGGCCTGGCCTGATGGGATGCCAAAATTGACGTGGCGCATCAAGTTGCGTGAGGCCAATGACTGCACTCCATCGGACGGCAGGCCGGGAGCAGGCCCACGCGAGCCTGGCAGCAACATCACGACGCTGGAGAGTTTGCCGTCAATCTTTTTGTTCGGTCGGAAATTGTTGTCGAATTTGAAGAATGTTTGCCAGTCGACAAACCGACGCGGTGCGCGCTTC
>SWDP01000006.1:0-385 GCA_005116885.1 Nitrospira sp. | reverse complement strand
TCGGATCCGAATCGTTGGGATCTTGGGTATCGTCGAAGAGAAAGGCGAAGACTGGGGATCCGCCAGTGGGACCGAAGTTCAGACGATAGCTCGGACGAATTTGCGAATGGCCGAACCGGTAGGCGGCCACTGAAAACTCGATGGGGAGCAACGGATCTTTTGAATGTCTGTCGTGCCGACCGTCCGAATCGTCGTCTATCCGATAGAAGCGGGGTCCTTTTCGGAGGAGGTTATCGACGAGTTCTTGCCCAATCGTCAGCGGTAGGAATTCGTGCACGATGATCCACTGATAGTGCCAGCGGACCTGGCGTTGGGCCTTCTTAAAGATCTGCTCAGCCGATTGATCGGCGTGAGCGGGATCGGCGCGCAGGTGGTCAATCACGGC
>SWDP01000005.1 GCA_005116885.1 Nitrospira sp. | reverse complement strand
TACGGAGCCTTGCCATGTTCGACGATGGTGCCGACCACGAGTCGTTCGCCCTGGAGCCGCGCGGTAGCTTCCTCCACCACTGCCGCGATCATCGCGGCCGAGTCGCCACGTTCGCGCAAGATGGTGTGAAGCGTGTTGATCGCTATGTTCTGTGCCGCCGTCAAGGAGTCCGGCTCTTGGTCCCCACGACTGGTCGCACGGTCACGAGGGCCAACTTGTTCACCGCGATGCTCCGGTTGTTTTGTGGAGGTCTCTCCCCTGCGTTCCTGTAGTCGCACTCGATCGATCTCACGCGGGTGGTATCCCTGCACCTCGATGCCAACCATGGTGGCTTGGATCCAGGCCTCGGCTTTGAAGGTGTCCGACCCTTTGACATGCAGGCTCGTCCAACCTTTGGCCTGAGCCAAGAGCAACATGCCGTGGATCACGGCCGGATCCTCATGGTCGGTGGTCAGGCTGGTTCCGTGATCGGCAAACGCCACTGAGTCAGCTGCACCAGGGCCACCACGAAAATAGAACTGGTTGTTTGCTTCGAGAAAACGATGCCGCAATGATTCAGCGGCGGCTTCGTGCTGATTCAACAAGGGTTCGGGCTTGCTCGTTCCCCGTGGATGCTCCCGAGGAAGCAGCGTCTCCTTCGCACTGTCCTTGTCTCGCCCCTCACGCTCCAGCAATTCATTCATCGGGAGTCTTCCTGGCTGCTGGCAATATGCCGGCAGAGTCCATGTTCTGCACCGATGCCGGCTCTATGAGTCTGAGAGTTGAATGTGGGATCGACCCACCCAGAGGCACTCGCGTCCCCGGTCTTCTGTCCGCAGAGATCCGTGGGTCCCTCGTTGATCGGGATCATGGGTGGCACCGCTACGATTGGAGGTTTGGCCTGGGCTCTCGTCGTCTCCTTGTTGTTCCCCCGAGCCTTGTCGGAGGCTCGACTCAGAAGCGGAGGACTCACGGCGCCGACAGGCTGCACCTGGCGACCACGTCCCTTCTCCGATTCCTGTTGCTGCAGCTGTAAGAGGGCCACGTAGGATTTCAACTCCTGAATCTGTTTCGTGAGCGACTCGACTTGGCGCGTGAGCCCATTGCGCTCCACTCGGTCCCGCTGATCGATCTTCACCCGTTCGCGAAATTGGCTGATGCCCTCTTCGGAATTGACCGGAATGCGAGACTTACCCGATGGCACCAGCGGCGTCGGTGCACAGGCGACGCACAGGACCGTCGCGAGGGACAGGATCACAGCTCGACCGTGCCACGTCTTCATAGGGTTCTCCTGGTTAACAGTCTCGTTCTACGGATAGATCAACAGCGCTGCGTGGAGTGGCTGACTCCACGACAGGGTTCTCACCCGCGGGGGTGAGGTGTGGGCGGCCCTTCGCACCCGTCACCTCATCACTGCCGATGGGATCACTCGGCTCTGCCCACTGCAACTGCGCAAAGAACGCATCGACCAGCTGGGTGACATCTGCGACATTAGGTGGGTCACCTGGGACCACCGGCGGCAACAACCCTGGGTCGATCGCGAGTGTGGCGAGATTGATCGGTTCATGGGAAGTCAAGGGACGCATGCGCCGTTCCACCTTGGCCCGGTGGAGCTGCAGGTCGAGGAGGAGAGTTCCTTCTGCACGAAGGCGGCGGTTTCGAACTCGGTCTGTGTCGGGAGCCTGTTGCCTACTGCTGCGAGAGACGGGCTCACTTCTTTCAACCGATTCACGAAGACGGGATCGAGGTAGAAAAAGGCTTTGTCGCACAGGATAGGTTTCGTGTTACTGAGGCTGATGATCTGGCGCGTGGGCCCCAACTCCTTCAATTCTTGCGGCAGCATGAGTGGCCGCGCGTGGTCGGAGCTATTGGAGCTGGTGGAGGCCTGCCTGGCCTGGCCCCAGCCTCTCGGCTGGCTCATGCCTGTTGAAATGGCTTTTGCCGTGTAGGTTCCGAGCATCTGCGAATACTCGTTGGCATCCTGTTGCTCACGCGGCGCAAACATGACTTGGCAGGCGTGATTGGTGACAAAGGTGCGCGCATCCTTCTCTCCGTAGATCGAGGCCAGTTGGGACAGGCTTTGAATGATCGGCACGAGCCGGAGGTTATAGCCAGCGAGAAACCCCACAGCCTTTGCCAGGATCTCGACGCGCCCGATCGCCGGAAACTCATCGAGGAACAAGACACAGTGGTACTTCAACGCTGGATTCGCGGCGGGGAGCTCGACCGTGTTGCGATGGATGAGTTGCGAGAAGAAGAGATTGACCAACATGGCCGCATCGCTCAAACGATTCGCCGGAATCCCGACATAGATGGACAGGCGGCGCTTTCGTACCGCACTCAGATCGATCTCTGTCGCGCTGGTCGCCGCATCCACAATGGGGTTGCTGAATATCGTGAGGAGCGCCGTGAAGGTCGCCAGGATGCCGGCCATCGTGTTGTCGCTCGTCGTACAGAACCGCTGCAACGCGCCGGTACAGTCCTCGCTCAACGGCTGCTCGCCCGTTCCCCGCTTGGTCATCAGCCCTTGCAGATAGTCCTTGATGGGTTGGCCCTTCCCGGAGGCTTGTCGGAGGAGTTCCCCCAAGCTGCAGGGGAGCGTGGGCGTTTCCATGAGGTAGAGACAGAGACCCAGAAATAGATTTCTCGCCGACTCGTTCCAGAAGGCATCTTTGACGTGTTCGGTCGGATAAAGCACATGCCCGATCGCCTGGATCTCCCCCACTCGGAGATGGGGATCTCGCGGCACTGCGTCGAGGGGATTCCATCGATGGCTGCGCTGGTCCTGGCCGAAGGGGTTAAAGAGATAGACCTCCTGCCCGTGCTGCTGGCGAAACTTTGAGGTGTAGGCGAAGTTTTCCATCTTGATATCGAGCACCACCACTGAATCGTGATAATTGAGCAAATTCGGCAGGACGACACTGACCCCCTTCCCCGACCTGGTGGGCGCGGCCAGGAGCACAAACTCTTGCCCTCCATAGATCAAGTATCGACGTCCATATTTGCCGACAATGATCCCCTGCTCTCCATACAATCCTGCCTTGGCAATTTCAGATGGGCTGGCAAATCGCGCGGCGCCATGTAACGGCGTCGTTCGGTGCGTCAGGGACAAGCCCAGCAAGACAGGAAGACCGAATAGGGTGAACAGGCCCAGCCCGGCTGAGAATTGCAGCCGCTTTCGTTGGGTCGCATCATCCCGATAGGCCAACCAGGCATCCGGCCACTTACCCCAGGACACAGAGTCCGGAACACGTTTGTTCGTCACATCGAACAAAACCCCGGCGAGGCAATCCGCGCCCACGAGGCCGACCGGGACGTACAGGAGCACCGCCAACGCTACTACGACAATCTTGAGTGTCATCGGTCCCTCATGCCCGGACCAGGGTGGCCGCTCCAAACCGCGCCACGAGTTTCGCGATCGGGTCGTAGTGGACTTCGGCGACGTAGCGTGCTTTGTGAGTCGGTTGGCCGTTCACGTCATAGTGGTTGCGTGCGACGACGTGGAGGATCACATCGATCGTGAGGGATACGAGTCGCTTGAGGGTCGCCGCATCATAGATCGCGGCTTGCTCATGCTCTTTGCACATGAAGACGTAACGCTCCGCCGCCAAGGAACAGGACTCCGCATGATAGGACGTGATCGAGCCGCTGTGTCCCGTCGTCAACAACTTCAAGAAGTCAAAGGCTTCTCCTCCTCGCAACTCGGCCAACAAGACTCGATCCGGCTTCATCCGCATGTTCGAGGCGATGAGGTCCGAGGGGGTCACCTTCGCGACACCTTGCCCGCCTTTCGAGTACAACAGATGGACGCGATTCCCATGATTCGGGAGAAATAGCTCGCGCACATCCTCGATGGTCAGCAGCCTCTCATCGGCTGGAATAGACTGACAGAGGGTTTTCATGAGGGTGGTCTTGCCTGAGCCGGTCTCTCCCACGACCGCGATGTTCTTTTTCGCCAGCACCGCCTGGTGCAAAAATTCTCCCAGGCGTTTCGCATCCAGGCACTCGACTAACCCACGTTCCACTGCATCCAGATCGGCCATTCGAGCATCCAATTGGCTCGACCGCGCCCAGACATAGCGAGAGAAGGCTCCTTCCTGCTCGTACTCGTCCAGTGACTTGATCCAGGCGCTGGGTCGACGGATCGAGAAGGAGACGGTGCCCATTTCAACGGCAGGTGGGAGCACGATCTGGACTCGTTCTCCATCTGGCAGCATGGCAGACAGAATCGGTTTCTGGGGGCCGATCTCCTGCTCTGTATAGGTGGCGATGGCGGTCGCGAGGGCCATGAGTTGAACGAATGTGAGATCAGGCGCGTCGTACCGTTCCCATGCAGCCCCCACCTCGACGTAGACTTCTCCTGGGCGATTGATCACAATTTCTGTCGCTCCTGGTTGCGACAGAAATCTGAGCAGGGGCCGCAACAGTTCGCGCACCATCGTGTCGTGGGCCAGAACCTTACTCGGCATGGAGGGCATAGACCGTTCCGAAGTCCAAGTCACGGGCCACGACAATCGTCGCTCGGTCTCCCTGGTTTTTGTAGAGTGTCGGTTTGATGTTGATGGTCGATTGCAACACGAGCTCGGCCATCCGATTGCCCGTCGTGGCAGAATGTTGATAGATCGAGAGTTGCCCCTGTGCGCTCCCGCCTGCCGCTTGCGCCGTCGCATAGCCAATGGCGTCTTGCACGATCGAGAGGAGAAAGGCGGCTCCGAGCCGGTCCCACCAGTGATTGTCGACGTCTCCAGCAAGGCCCGAGGTGCCCAAGGCATCGGCGGCTGGTGAGTTAAGATTGATGACCACGCCATGCGGGGTCTTCACCCTGGTCCAGAGGAGGAAGAGCCGACGTTGTCCCTGTGCCATCGTCGCGGCATATTCGCCCACCGCTTCAGAGCCACGATCGAGGAGCACCACGCGGCCGTTGTCGCTATAGACATCGGCAGTGAGCACACAGGTCGCCATGCCGGCCACCTCATTGACGACACGGACGGTCAAGGCGCAATCGATGCTCTTGCCTTTCGGCAGGATCATGTTCCGATCCCCGATCATGCCGGCCAATACTTTGGGCGTGGAGGAGGGCGTGAGCAATCCACCGATGGCACCGGCCCCGCTTGGCGCTGGGCCAGGTGGGAGCGGCATGCCAATGCCTCTCGCGCCCGGTGGCATTACATAGCCACTGCCTTGTCCCATCTGTCCCGGATCAATGGCCTGACTGGACTGGTCTCCAACCGGGATCGCGCTCGCTCCTCCAACCATCGAACCAGCTGGATCCATCGACTCAGAGCCATGGGGGGTACCGAGTAGATCTCGCACCAATGTGATGGCCGCCTCTGCTCCCGCGTCTTGTCGGTGCTGGGTTGCTGGCGCGGTCGGTTGATTGGTATTGGCGAGGATCGCTTCTCCCCCAAATCGACTCGATCGTGATGTTCCCGCTTGCCTTCCCCCTCCTGCTCCGTTGCCAAGAGGCAACGGCCTTCCATTCGCATCCGTTCCATACTCCATCCCTGGAACCATCATCCCAGGCTGGAGGGACGAAGCGTGAGCTCTGCCCTTGCCGGTTGTGGAGGAGCCTTTCCGAGGCTGATACAGCGGGTCCTGATCGAAGACACGTTTCGGCCCAACTTGGGCCGGTTTATTCTCGACCTTCGCCGCCTGTTCCTCGCTCGCGGCTTCGGCTGTTCGTGTGGCGCGCCATTGGTTCATGCCCATCAGGAGGCCGATCACCAGCACCGAGCCAACGACCACCAGAAACAGGAGTTTTCCTACAGTGTTTCCCGGCGAACCGGCTCTTTTATTGACGGAGACAATCCCGAGCTCGTCGTTCCCATCTGTCGTCGTCTTCTGTTCCATCATGCCTCCCTCAGCGCAACACGCGACTGACACCGGACACGGTCACACCGTTGGTGGGCGGGACGCCGGTCATCTCGTTTGCGTCGTTCCAGACGCCCACGACCGCCTGTCCCAGCCTCAAGACAAAGCGCCGACCCATCCGCTCGATCACGGCCAACTCCTTCTCCATGTGTACATTGAGTCTGGTTTCTTCACCGGCCGGCGAAAGGTAGAAGATCGCGGGAATGTCACGATTGGGGGGGAATGAGAAGTAGGTAAACCGTCCATCGTCGAATACCAGCGCTGGCGCAATCTCATCCGATCCCGGTATGACTTCCATCGAATAGGCCCAGTTCTTCGGCTCCGGTGTAAAGGATGCGAGTCGATCGGCCAGGGTTTGTTGATTCTCACGCGCCTGCTTGCTCTGCTCCAGACCGGCATGGATGGCCATGACGGTCTGTGGATTTGGGAGTGGGATCGGATGGCGGAAGATCACCCGATACATGGCTTCTTCTGGCCCATGCCCGTCGGCTGCCTTGCGCGACCGTCCCAGCTTGTGGTCCGCCAGGACATGAAACTCTAAACTGTAGTCCCGCTTATCCGTGCGGATTTCGAGATTGTTATGCGTGGCATGGTCCTTCGGCTTGACCCACACGTGATTCGTGCCGACGTCGGCCCTGATGCACCATTCCGCCTCTGATTTGGCACAATCGCCCAGGAAGCCCGTCGCGGCTGTGACGATCCGTTCGTCTTCACCGAGGACGATGCGCGTGATCACCCCACGGCTCACATGAATGGTGGTGACGTCGTCCTGTTTGTAGGTCACGTAGCGGACACGTTGATCGAGTGAGCCTGGCTCCGGGATGTCCGCCGCGGAGACCCAGACAGTCGGCAGCATCAACAGCAGGAAAAGACAGCAGACTATCCGCATGACGATTCCGTTCATGATTGCCTTCCTACGAGCGTTCCATCATGGCCATTGGGACTGCTGGGCTGACCGTGCCGATTTCCGCGTCCACTCGGTAACTCGTCACTTTGTAGCCCAATGGATTTTGAATGAGATCCTTTTCCTGCCCCTTCATCGACAATCGGTATTCATAGGCGAGGGTGGCAATGAAATACTGGGGTGGGTCTGAGGCCTCGGCTTCCGTTCGCTTTGGTGTTTTTTCAAACCGTACGGTGGCCTTGAACCCGACCGCATCGGCCTGGAGCGTGACGCTCAAGACCTTGACCTTCCATTCCATGCCGGCACCGAGTTTTTTATCGCGCGCCTGGGGTCCCTCGTAGAGCCTCGCGTAGTCACGCCCCACTGCATCGGCACTCATCGACAAGACCTGGTCGTAATCGGTTTGGAGCAAGCGAAAATAGTAGGACTCTCTGGCAATGACATATTTCTGCGTCCAATGTTTATCGAGCAACTCCTGATAGCCCATCACGGTGCGATCATCCGCTGCGCTGACGAACTCCACGTTGCCGGTCGCCCGATCGACCGTAAAGACATAGGGAATGGTGGATTTCAGGGGTGCGAGACAGGCCAGTCCGATGCCCAGTCCTAATGCCAACAGGCAAGCGATCCCGGCAACCCACCAGGCCCGCCGTTCGGACTGCTCGAGACGGAGACGGCGGTCCATCTCCCAATCTCGGCCCTGCTCATAAAATTGTGGCTCGTCGTTTCCCTTCACGAAACCTCCGTCTGCCATGGTCGTTGCCATCCTCATTCTTGGTGCCTGCCTATGGATAGGTGAGGCGGTCGATGCCCCGAGGCGTGCCGGGCGCCAGCATGCGCAAGGTGCGTTCATGCTGTTCCTGTTCCGCCGCCTTCTCTTCCGCTTCCGCCATCGCTTTCATCGTCATAATGCGGTTGGTATCGTTCTGGACCTGGGCTTGTTCGCCGGCAATTCTCGCTTGAAGGTCTAATGAGGCCTTCTCGTCAGGGGTGCTGTCGATGCTGTTCGTGAGGGCTCGGATTTGATTCATCCGGCCTTCGAGCATCTGAAAGGTGTTGGCGTAGTAGGCTTGGGATTGCGGGTTCTGGTTCAGGATGTTCTGGCAGATGCGGAGGGCGTCGCCGGTTCTCCCCTCGCAGTTATAGAGCATGCGGTTGTTGCGGATGATGCGCGCCGCCTGCGTCAAGCCATCGATCCCACCAGAACGAATTGCGCCGTAGACCGCGTTGACATCGGAGGGCACGACGCCGGCTAAGGCGAGGTTGTTGAACAGGCTCGCCATGTTCCGCGAACCGGTAATGGCATCGATTTGTGACTGGGCTTGCAGAATTTGCTGCTGCATCTGCTGCAGTTGTTGAATCCAGGAGATCGCCTGGATCACGGACTGCACCAGGTTGGCAGAATCGATGACGGGGATCCCCGCCTCTGCCTTGGGGACCACACCGACCACCAGCATCATGAGCAAGGC
>SWDP01000004.1:109585-122008 GCA_005116885.1 Nitrospira sp. | reverse complement strand
CTCTACGCCGTCGAGAGACGGAATCCAATTCGCTATCAGGTTACCTAAGTAATTCGGGCGAAAAAATCTCTCTGTGCCTTCAAATAGCCGGTGGTCGTGCTGATCCCATCCAAGACCCTTACCGGTCTTGAATCGTTGTTCGATCTTGGGATTCGCTGAAAACGTGGCCGCAATGACTTGAAATGCGCCGGGGAGAAAGCACGGACTGCTTTCATCGGCCAGAGCCATGGCTTGTTCTTCAGGGAGCCGGTATCGGCCGGTTCCGGCATCATAGGTCACATAGCCGCCTGCTGCCTGATTGCCCAGCCATTCACGGATGTACCGTTCTGCCGTTTTTGTGGCCTTCGCGAGTTCAGCCGGTGTGACGGGGCCCATCATTGCCATGGCTTTATAGAGACCCAGCTTGTCGCCAAGAAGCACCATGTTGGCGCTGAGCGCGGCGCCGATATCACCGATTGCCTTGCACATAAATTCATTCAGCTTGTCTTGGTCGACTGCCATGCCGCACCTCCCTGAAGTAACTCGGTGCATTCTTCGCAAACTGTCCGCTGCTGTCAAGTCGGAACCAAAGGAGTAGAATGCCAGCTTCAAATATGAGGAGGAATCGAGTATGAAAGACTATCGTGTGAAACCTGGCTCACCACTCAAGTTAGATCGGCATGATCCCGACCACACCGCTGACTATAAGAAGACCGATCAAGGGAAAGATAAAGCCAAGGCTGTGACGGCAGAACTGACCGGACGGCTCGGTGAACTCCAAGAACGACTCTATGCCAATGGGACACGATCGCTGCTCATCGTGTTGCAAGGGATGGACACCAGTGGCAAGGATGGGACGATCAAAAGCGTGATGTCTGGTGTGAATCCGCAGGGCTGCAAAGTTGTGTCCTTCAAAGCTCCGTCGTCGGAGGAGCTCGGCCATGATTTTCTGTGGCGTGTGCATCAAAAGGCGCCGTCTCATGGTCAGATCGGCATCTTCAATCGCTCGCATTATGAAGATGTGCTCATCACTCGCGTCCATGGGTGGGTATCGGACAAGGTTGTGAAGCAGCGGTTCGGTCAGATCAGAGAATTCGAGGAGTTGCTCTATGAAAGTGGGACGACCATCCTTAAATTTTTTCTGCACATCTCGAAGGATGAACAGAAAGTGCGGCTGGAGGAGCGTATCCACGATCCGGAGAAGCGCTGGAAATTCAACGAAGGGGATCTCGAAGAACGAAAATTGTGGAAGAACTACATGGAGGCGTTCGAGGATATGATAGCGGCCACGAGTACCGATCATGCGCCATGGTATATCGTGCCAGCCAATCGGAAATGGTATCGGAACTTTGTGGTCGCCAATTGTGTTGTTGACGCATTGGAAAAGATGAAACTACGAACACCCACGGCTCCCGCAGGGGTCAACTTCGAAACGTTGAAGATTGTGTAGCGTGGCGAGCAGGACACCCACCCGACAGCGACTCTTCATCCGGAATGAACCTGGGCAGGGTCGGCGAATCTGAGTCCCTGAATCCTGTGCGGCTATCAGGTTCATTTCGTATCTGAAGAGTCTGTTTCTTGACACCTTGGGCAGGGCTATATTAGCATGCGCCTCCAGATTGACGGGCGCGTAGCTCAGGGGGAGAGCGCTACCTTGACACGGTAGAGGTCGACGGTTCAAGACCGTCCGCGCCTACCACCTAGCTGATCGGTATCTGTTTGCCTCTGGCAGACGGAGGGGGTATGTTTTTTCTTGTGCGTGAATTGCCTGAGTGCCAGTCATGAAAGTTACGCTCAAAGATGGCAGTAGCAGGGATGTTCAAGCGGGCCAGACTGTCGGCTCTGCCCTGTCGGCTCTCGGTCTGAAGCTTGGGTCAGACATACTTGCGGCTAAAGTAAATGGCCACACCGTCGATCTCTCAAGTGTCTTAACGGAAGATGCTGAAGTGACTCCGCTGAAATTCGACAGCGCTGAAGGCCGTGAGGTCTATCGTCATAGTAGTACGCACATTATGGCGCAGGCTGTCAAAGAGGTGTTTCCTACAGCACAGTTAACGATCGGTCCGGCCCTCGAAGATGGCTTTTTCTATGACTTTGCCTTTGAGCGACCATTTACTCCGGAAGATCTTGGGAAGATTGAGTCGCGAGCACAGGAGATCGTGAAGCGCTCCCTTCCCGTCACACGAGCAGAATTGTCGAAGCAGGACGCGGTGAAGTTGTTTCAGGAACGAGGGGAAGCGTACAAGGTTGAGTTAATCCAAGGACTCGCTGAAGGACAAACGATCTCCGTCTATAGCCAGGGTGAGTTCACCGACCTCTGCCGCGGTCCCCATCTTCCTACGACAGGCCATGTCGGAGCATTCAAGCTGCTGAATACGGCAGGGGCCTATTGGCGGGGCGACGAACGTAATCCCATGCTACAACGGATCTATGGGACATCTTTCCCGACCCAGGCGGAACTCGACGCGCATCTTGCAAGGCTTGAAGAAATTAAGCGACGAGATCACCGCAAGGTCGGCAAGGAACTCGACTTGATCTCGATCCAGGATGAAATTGGCCCGGGCCTTGTGCTCTGGCATCCCAAAGGAGCCACCATCCGGTTATTAATCGAGAATTTTTGGCGCGATCAGCATATTCAGAACGGGTACGAACTGGTGTACTCCCCCCACGTCGCCCGGTTAGATCTCTGGAAAACCAGCGGCCATGTCGACTATTACCGCGACAACATGTTCGCGCCCATGAAGGTTGAAAATAGCGAGTACCAGCTCAAGCCGATGAATTGCCCGTTCCACATCATGATCTATAAGTCGCATCTGCGCAGTTACCGAGACCTCCCCATCCGCTACGGTGAACTGGGGACTGTCTATCGGTACGAACGGACTGGTGTCCTCCACGGGCTGCTACGGGTTCGAGGGTTCACGCAAGACGACGCGCACCTGTTCTGCCGGCCGGATCAGATTGAAAGCGAAGTTAGCCAGGTCCTAGACTTCACGTTCTTTATTCTCGGAACCTTCGGGTTCACCGAGTTTGAAGTGTACCTCTCGACGAAACCGGAAAAGTCCGTCGGCTCGGAGGAGCGTTGGGCCCAAGCCACGAGTGCGCTCGAAGCGGCATTGAAGGGGCGAGGAGTCGCCTACCAGATCGATCCTGGCGAAGGTGTCTTCTACGGACCAAAAATCGACATCAAAATCAAGGATGCGCTGGGGCGATCTTGGCAATGCTCAACGATTCAAGTCGATTTCAATAATCCTGAGCGGTTCGAATTAGGGTATATTGGGGAAGACGGCAAGGTGCATCAGCCGATCATGATCCATCGGGCACTGATGGGATCGATTGAACGATTTTTCGGCATTCTGATTGAGCATTTCGGCGGGGCTTTCCCGACATGGCTCGCCCCGGTTCAAGCGATGGTCATGTCGATCACAGACAATCAACGGCCTTATGTGGCGGAGGTTGTCACTCAACTCAAGGCTGCAGGGTTTCGCGCCGAGGCGGACCTTCGGAATGAGAAAATTGGGCTCAAAATTCGAGAAGCGGAAAAAGCAAAGGTCCCATTCATGTTTGTGGTCGGCGACCGGGAAGTGCAGAGTGGAACTCTGGCCATACGAGGCCGGAGCGGAGCCAACCTTGGTAGTATGACTGTCATGGGAGCGCTCGATCTACTCCGTGCGGATCTTAAGCCGGTCGGGAAGCAACATTCACTAATTCAATAAGAGGTGTCTTATCGTCCCCAAACTACGAGTGAACCGGGAAATCAGAGTGCGCGAAGTCCGGGTAATTGGTCCGGAGAGTGAACAGCTTGGCATTCTCCTTACAGCGGATGCATTCAAACAGGCACAAGACAATGGTTACGACCTTGTTGAAGTCGCACCCACCTCAGTGCCGCCCGTGTGTCGCATTATGGACTACGGGAAATACAAGTTTGAGCTGAGCAAAAAGGACCACCAAAACCGACGCCATCAAAAGTCCACACAGGTGAAGGAAATTAAGTTGCGTCCGCGGACCGATAAGCATGATTTGGAGATCAAGATTCGACAGATTAAGGGATTTCTAGCCGACGGGAACAAAACAAAAGTCCTCTTGACTTACCGCGGTCGCGAGATGGCGAATCAGGAGATGGGTCGCACTCTCATGAGTACGGTGATTGCAGAGTTGGGGGAGGTCGGCACGATCGAGTACGCCCCTCGCATGGAAGGGCGGAGTTTGATCATGATCGTGGCGCCGAAGTAAGGGGGGTTGGTCCGAACACTACTAGCCGAAGGAATCGCTAATATGAAGAACCGAAAGATGAAAACTCATAGTGGAGCGAAAAAGCGTTTTACCCGCACAGGTTCTGGCAAATTGACCAGACGAAAAGCAGGGAGACGCCATATCCTCACCAGCAAGACGCAGGACCGGAAGCGCCGATTAAGCGGGACGGTGCTCGTGGATAAAACCAAGACTCAGGCGCTGGATCGCTTATTGCCCTATAAATAAACTAGAATGTACGAATCGCGGTAACCAAAAGGAGTATTAACTCATGCCTCGCGCAAAAGGTGGTCCAAAAACACGACATCGGCGGAAGAAACGGCTGAAATTAGCCAAAGGACAGTATGGAGGGAAGAGCCGGCTGTTTCGCACCGCAACAGAATCGGTTGATAAGGGTCAGGCGTACGCCTATACAGGACGGAAAAATCGAAAACGTGATTTCCGCGTGTTGTGGATTGCGCGCATCAACGCTGCAGTCCGGGCACATGGACTGACCTATGGTCGATTTATCAATGCCCTGAAGAAGGCCAATATTCTCTTGGATCGGAAAGTTTTATCCGACATGGCGATCAAGGATGCCACGGGGTTTGAGCAGCTGGTCGGTCTTGCTAAGCAGCAGCTCGCCCCTGCCGGAACGTAAGGGCAGTCGCCCGCCAGGATTTCATGGGTTCGTACGTATAGGGCAAAAGAAGTACGCCAAGCAGGATGCTCAAAAACTCCGTCCAGCGCGGCCGCAGCGAGCGAGGAGGCGAGGCGTACCCTTGCGGTACGTTGAGCCCCGATGCGAGAACAAAGCTGGCGGACTTTTTCAGCTCAGCGTCCTGCTAGTTCTGTCAGATCGATTTCGAACGCCACAGCCGGAACCGAAATCTGCCAACGTTCGAGAACTTCGGGGTGTAACTCCCCGATCACACCGACCTGTTTCCCCTCAGAGATAATGCTTCCCACCCGTCCGGCGAGAAATGAAGGATGTTGGATCGGTTCCAGGCTGTAGGTCTGATTCACATAATAAAACAACGTATCTAGGCAGGAGTGGGCCTCTGAAAAATGT
Organism: Nitrospira sp.; assembly: GCA_005116885.1. Classification (GTDB taxonomy): domain Bacteria; phylum Nitrospirota; class Nitrospiria; order Nitrospirales; family Nitrospiraceae; genus Palsa-1315. Next base: position 116,730 of record SWDP01000004.1, on the reverse strand, counting down.
GTATCGGCATGGGCAATCATCCCGCCGAGCACTGTCACCGTGCGCGATCCGACTGACTGCGTGGGGTCGGGGCGCGCCACTTCGCCGGCCTCGAACAATCGATGAGGATAAAAAGCCCGGTTCGAGGCCGCTTCCACACGCAGCAACGATGGAAGCATCCATTGTCGAAGCGCAGAGAAGTTCTGGGACATGACATTATCTACTTCCACCAGTTGCCCCCACTCGGTCCCTTCCAATCGCATCGCATCACGCAGGTCTTGGGGAGAGCCGAGAATATTGGAAATGATTTCCTGAAAGCCCATCCCAACCATGAGCGTCCTCACACGGTCGGAAACCTCTTCGATGCGCGATAATCCTCCGACCGTAAATTGCGAAGGCATCACGGGTAAAAAGTCTCCATACCCACGGCTGATCGCGACATCCTCGACCACGTCCATTGCATGCATGAGGTCTTGCCGGTAGAACGGAAGAGTCACCGTGATATGTTTGCCTTTCGTCGCCACGCCATAACCGTAGGCCCGGAGGGCGTTCGCGACTTTCTGGGCTCCGAGTGCCTGCCCAAGGGCCTGTTCGATTGTGCTGATGGGAAGCTTCTGTGACTTCTCAAGATCTTGAGGAGTGATGACCCCTGTGCCAAGCACAGTCTTATAGGGATACCGTATCTCTACAGGCTCGATCACCGCACCTCGATCCGCGAGATTGGCGGCAAAAATATTGAGGGTCAGGACGACCATTGAAAGGTCTGTACCGGTCACCTCGACAAAGAGCGCATCGTCCCCCACCCGCACTTCTCCTGATTCGCGGCTGTTGATGATCGGTGGGAAGGAGAGCGCTTGACGTTTTGCATCGCGCAGGAAGGGCAGGCGATCCTGTCCTGCGAGAATCCCGCCGAACTCCAGGCCCTTGGGGTGGACAAGCAGCATTTCTCCCAGCGTCATCACCGTATTCATCCCCAGCGGAGTGAACGACGCTTCGTCCGGCTTGACCAAGTCGTAGGTAAGAGGAAACTCGATCGCCGCGAGCCGATAGAGTCCGATCGATACAGTCCGGCGTTTACGCCCGAACATCTCGGAGAGTTTCTCCTGCGTCTGGACCAGCTGTGCGAGGCCCTCCTGGGTTACGAGGTAGCCGGTCGCAGCGCAAGCTGCCACGTAGGGTCTAACCTTCTCCAGGCCGGGAGCCACGTTCAGCCGTTTTGGTGATTTCAATTTGGTCGTGAGAAAATCGTATTTGGAGAGAGCGCCCTGTCGCTTTGCCCGAAACTGCCGGGCGATCCCTTCGCAGCACCAGAGATCGGGACGATTGCTATCTTGCAGCTCGATGCGCAGTTCACCGGTGTCGGGATTTTGTCCCTTCAGTTCACCCTTCACGAGCATCAAAGATTCTTCAAGTTGTTCGATGGTGATCGGTTGGGGAGCCTCTCCGGGACCGGCGAGTAAGGTCTCGAGATCTTGCTTGAAAATAGTAATCGTCGGCATGTGAAACCTAGAAGGCTCCTCTTGTGGCGCGAATAAGATCAAGATTGTCGGTGAATAACTCACGAATATCGTGAATGCCGAGCGCCACCATCGCCATACGATCGAGTCCTAATCCCCATGCAATCACCGGAACGGTCACGCCAAGAGGAAGGGTGACTTCCGACCGGAACAGCCCGGCTCCGCCAAGTTCCATCCATCCAAGCTTCGGATGGCGCACGTGCAGTTCGACTGAGGGCTCGGTGAAGGGGAAATAGGCTGGGAGGAATTTGACTTCCTTGGCGTGCGCGACTTCGCGGGCGAAGAGATTCAGTAGGCCGAGCAAGGTGCGAAAGTTGATATCTTCGCCGAGCACGATCCCTTCTACCTGAAAGAAATCAGTCGCATGCGTGGCATCGACTTGATCGTAGCGAAAACAGCGGGCGATGGAAAAATATTTTCCCGGTACGGCTGGTTGGGCCGCTAATGTATGGGCTGAGACGGCCGTCCCCTGGCTTCGTAAAACCAGGCGTCGCGCGCGTTCCACATCGAAGGGGTAGTTCCAACCGGTTGAACCGGTTTCACCGCCATGCTGGTGGGCTTGTGCCACCTGTGACAAGAACGGTTCCGCAATCGACGAGGCATGAGTCGGTTCTTTGACGAAGTAGACGTCATGAATATCCCGCGCAGGGTGGAACTGCGGCATGAAGAGCGCATCCATGTTCCAGAATTCGGTCTCGACGAGCGAGCCACGCATTTCCTGGAATCCCATGCTCACAAGTTGTGTTTTCACCGCATCGAGAAATTCTCGATAAGGATGCCGTTTGCCCGGCGCGATGCGTGGCGCGCGAAGACTGATCGTGTACTTACGGAAGCGCTTCGCTCGCCAGCTCCCATCTTTCAGCAGTTCGGGCGTCAGCTGGGAGACCTCTTCCGCAGTTTCCTGCCGTGAAAGTTGCTGGGCCGCTTCGATCCCGGTGGCTGAGAGCGTGAGGGCTCTGGTCACCCGATCGTCGATACGGAACGGTTCTCGCGCATTTCCGCGTTTGACGGCATGATCCTGAATGACCTGTCGTTGTGCTTCGGGGAACGCTCGAAGCTCACGCGGCGCTCCATGAAGCTGTTGCAGCAACCCCCGCATTGCTTCTGCCGTCTGGCTCGCCCGACCGGTCGATTCGATACAGCCGCCTTGAATGATGAGGAGCACCCCTTCTTTCTTCAGCCGTCCAATCGCACCGCTTGTCTCTGTCGGTTCGAGCCCCTCACGGGATTGGATATCCTGAATAGTCAGGCGCTTACCGGTTTTAGCCGCATCGCGAGCGACTGACAGGACTCGTTCAATCGGCGAATATTTTTCAAAGTAGAGTTCGCCGGTTTTGGTGAGCGAGACGATCGGCGTTGAAGTTTCTGTATCGACTACAAGTAACGACTTGGCGAGCAACCATTCAATAGCCATGCTGAGCTGAGAGGGCTCCAGTCCGGTGGACTGCGCAAGCTGTTCCGTCGTGAGGATTGCGGAGTGATTGACTCCGAAGGTCGATAGGACTTTGATTTCGAGAGGATGAAGGCTTTCGATGAGAGAAGAAATGTCCACCCGCGAGGCCTATCGGTGAGCGGAGACGCGTCGTGGCGTCGTGGATGAAGGTTGGCCGGCTGCCCGCAACGCAGTAATCGTCGCGGCATAGTCTCGATTTGAGAAAATGGCAGACCCGGCGACTAACACATCGGCTCCCGCAGTCAGCACCTGCGCCGCATTGTCGATCTTGACCCCGCCGTCCACTTCAAGCAATGCACGACTTCCAGTCCGATCAATCATGGCACGAGCCGAGGCAGTCTTCTGCAGACAGGTCGCAATAAACGTTTGACCACCGAAGCCAGGATTGACTGACATAATGAGAACCAAATCGACATCAGGGAGAATTTCCTCAATCGTACTGAGCGAGGTGGCCGGATTCAGAGTCACTCCGGCCTTGACCCCGCGTTCCTTGATCGATTGCACCGTGCGATGGAGATGCGGACAGGCCTCTACGTGCACCGTGAGGTAATCCGCGCCAGCCTCGGCGAACTCGGCGATAAAGGCGTCGGCATTGGTGATCATGAGGTGGACGTCAAGCGGGAGTTTCGTGACTTTTCTGAGCGCCGCCACGATTGGTGGGCCAATGGTCAAGTTCGGGACGAAGTGTCCGTCCATGACATCGATGTGAAGAAAATCAGCCCCTGCTTGTTCCAGGGCTGCCACTTCTTCAGCCAGTCTGGCAAAGTCAGCAGATAAGATCGAGGGCGCAATAAGAACCGGACGTGCCATCACTACACCTTCCTTAGTCGTGCGGCATAAAATCCATCCATCGAGAACCGGTTGCCTACTGTCGAGAGGGCGCCGTGTTCAGTGACAAATCCCTGCGCGACAGATGGGAGCCAGGAGACCACGGATTCACGTTGGAATTCCGTATGAGCACGACAGAATCGTTCGATGACGTCTTCGTTTTCTTCCGGTTCTGTGGAGCACGTACTATAGACTAGCACCCCGCCAGGCCGCAAGCATGAGGCAACGCTTTCGAGAATCTGACACTGGAGCGCCTGATGTCGAGGGAGGGCCTGCGCGTCTTTCCGCCATTTCGCTTCCGGATGTCGCCGTAACACACCAAGCCCGCTGCAGGGCGCGTCTACCAAAATTCGATCAATAGAAGGTTCGCCCATTCTGGCCTGTTTCACGGAAGGAGGTCTCGCTGCCGTAACAAGGGGACCCCACACACGCGGCTGCCGGATATCGCCCATGATTGGTTCGACAATTCGGACTCCAAGCCGATGACAATTACTTCGTGCCAGATTCAGCCGCGCCTCTTTCCGATCGACGGCATAGATGAGTCCCTTGTTCTGCATCAGGGCCGCCACATGGGTTGATTTCCCTCCCGGCGCTGCGCAGGCATCGAGCACGATGTCGCCAGGCTGAGGGTCGAGCAGGAGCGGAATTAATTGCGCGGCTTCATCTTCGACATAAAAGGCACCTTCGTGAAACCCGGGGAGCGAAGGCACAGGTCCTCCTTCTTGGAGCAGAATGCCGAACGGGCTTACCTTGGTCGGCGTAGCTGCAATGCCGGCCTGAGCGAATGTGTCGAGTAGCGACGCCCTGGTCGTGACGAGCTGGTTCACCCGAAGCGTGAGTGGAGGCGTGACACTGACCCCCTCGCAGGCACGTTCCGCGGAAGCCAGCCCCAGTCGTTCCACCCATCGACGACTGAGCCAGCCTGGAACCGAGTACCGAACGGCAAGAGCGGGCGCGGCGTCGAGGTTCATGTCGGGCCAGGGCTCAGGTGGGTGGCGCAAGAACGCGCGCAACACCGCATTGACGAACCCACTCCAGTCTCTGCCGACTGTGCCGGAAAAGGCCTTGGCCAGATTGACGGATTCATTGACTGCGGCAGATTGCGGAATACGATCCAGAAAGAGAACTTGGTAGGCTCCAAGCCTGAGCACCATTTGCACAGCGACAGGAAGGCGAAGCAGCGGCTTGTCTAGCACCGGCTCCAGCCGCCAATCGATGGTCGCACGGCGTCGTAAGACCCCATAGGTGAGTTCCACCGTGAGCGACCGATCCCTGCTGTCGAAGGGGCATTGTGCGAGGGCGCGTTCCAATAAGATATCGACTCCTTCTTCGCTCGTGTCAGATTCCACAAGCAAGGAGAGGGCAGTCGCACGGGCTGACTGTGCAGTTTGGGTCGTAAACAAGGATCGAGAGTGAGGAGCCATAGAGGTGTGTGAAACGAAGATAATCAGATTGTGTAATGACGGGCCTGGTGCTAGGAAAGAGCCGGTCCTCTCCCTAACTGCAATCCAACAGCAATAGGATGACCTGCCAAGTATTGAGAGACGGCCATACGACGGTTATTCGCCGGTTGCAATTCCATCACGGCTAGGACTCCATCTCCAGTTGCAACATGGATCGCCTCGCGTGTGATGGCGACGATCACACCCGGAGGCGTCGTCACTGGCCCTGGGAGCGCTAGGGCTCTCCAGATCCTCCAGCTGTCACTGCCCACGATTGTATAGGCTCCAGGCCAGGGAGAGAGGCCACGGACCCGGTTGGCCAGCGCGGTGGCGGGCAAAGTCCAATCGATCTCTCCATCTTCTTTTTTCAACAGCGGCGCCAGGGTTGCCTGTGAAGTATCTTGCGGCCGCGGCACGAGGGTGCCGGCTTTGAGTCGGGTAATCGTCTCGACCAATAGCTTGCCTCCGAGCTCGGCTAGCCGTGGCGCAAGTGTGCCGGCGGTATCGTCCGGCATAATAGGGATGGCCTCCTGGAGCAACATGGCGCCGGTATCCATCCCCACATCCATCAGCATCGTTGTAATTCCTGTTTCTTTCTCACCGTTCATGATGGCCCACTGAATCGGACCAGCCCCGCGATATTTTGGAAGAAGGGAACCATGCACATTGATACAGCCGCGCGGTGGAAGCGAGAGGATCGCCGGAGGCAAAATACGCCCGAACGCCGAGACCACAATCAGGTCAGGTTTCCATCCTGCCAGAGTATGGAGAAACTCAGGATCTTTCATCTTCAGCGCAAGAAAACCGGCTTGGTCTGGGAAAAGTCTCCACAGACCACGAGTGCCAGATGGAGCGCAGCTCGACGTACATGCGCTGAGAAAAGTGTCGGAGGCCAGAAGGATTGGCGACTACCGTCCCTGGAAGAGCTGGCCAGTCTGGTCGATTATTCTGTCGCTCCTCCGAGTCTGGCTCTTCCGCCAGGCCATCCATTTCTGTCTATCCAATCGGCCGTCTATTGGTCGTCGACGAGACCTGGCGATGATCCCAAGGGCTTATGGGGCGTGCATTTCGGTTTGGGTGGCGGTTCGACTTTTATCAATTGGGCCCACAGCGTCCTAGCCTGGTGTGTCCATGACGGCATGAACATGAATCAGCCTTGAGGCGTTGGCAGTTCGAACGAGGTGGACTGCTTACGGCTTGGGTAGCCAGAAGGACAGGGGGGCTACTCAGCGACCTCGACGCGATCGACAAAATAGGCGGTTTCTCCGAAGCACGTGGTGGGAATGTAGCGAAATTCTTTGTAGTGCAGGACTAATCGTTTTCCCACAATCTGCGATAGTTGTGACGCCACTTTCGGGTCTGTGACGGAAAAGCTCCACAATACTGGAGCGACGCCTGGCACGGTCGTCATGGCCAGTTCCCCTTCGTGTGTCTTGCAGACCCAGCCTTTGTTCGAGAATTTCTGAATATAGCCGGCCCTGTTTCCATCGGAGTAGCTGTAGTTGAAGGCGATGAGCAGATAGGCTGCGCCGATGAAGAACAAGAACAGTACAATCACCTTGATCATCGGGCGTCTCCTAGGTTACAGGAACCTGTCTGATGTTGATCGTTCTGTTGAGACGAAGGCAATCTCAGACAGCTCCTAGCGAAGATCCGTGAATAGCCAAGGAGCCTCGGCCTTTCGTCGAGTTTCGTAGGCCGCGATGGCGTCCTTGTGTTGCAGGGTCAATCCGATGGCGTCGAGCCCTCGGTATAAACAATCTTTTCGAAAGGGATCGATCTCGAAGCAACAATGAGTATTGCCCGGGGTGGCGACTGTCTGGTTTCCGAGGTCTACGGTTAGTTGATATCCGGGTGTCGTGAGGACGTCGTTCGTCATGGCCAGGACCTCGTCGGCTTTCAGCACCACCGGCAACATGCCGTTTT
>SWDP01000004.1:107327-109575 GCA_005116885.1 Nitrospira sp. | reverse complement strand
TTGGAAGCAGTTATTGTAGAAGATGTCGGCAAAGCTCGGTGCAATGATGCAACGGAAACCTTGGTCAAGAAGCGCCCAAGGGGCATGTTCACGCGACGACCCGCATCCGAAGTTGTCACGCGTCAGGAGAATCGTCGCGCCCTGGAAGCGCGGTTGATTCAAAAAGAACGTCGGGTCCTGTGATCCATCCTTCTGCTTGCGCCAATCGTAGAACAACCCTTCGCGAAGCCCGGTTCGCTTGATCGTCTTCAGAAATTGCTTCGGGATGATTTGATCGGTATCGACATTGACCCGGTCTAACGGCGCGACCAGACCGGTCATGGTGGTAAAGGGTTGCATAGGTCCTCTATCTCCAAGTTCGTATATCGACGAAGTGTCCCTCGATGGCGGCTGCGACTGCCATGGCCGGCGACACGAGATGGGTCCGGCCGCCGGCCCCCTGACGCCCTTCGAAGTTTCGATTGCTGGTCGAGGCGCAGCGCTCTCCAGGCTGAAGCACGTCAGCATTCATCGCCAGGCACATGCTGCAGCCGGCTTCCCGCCATTCAAATCCGGCTTCTTTGAACAATTGGTCGAGCCCTTCCTGTTCGGCCTGCTGCTTGACGAGACCGGAACCGGGCACGACCATCGCGTGAACGGTCTTCGCGACATGTTTTCCCTTTGCTAAGCTTGCGGCCAGGCGAAGATCCTCGATCCGTGCATTCGTGCAAGAGCCGATGAAGACTTTGTCGATCGTGATCTCGGTGATCGGCATGTTCGCGGTGAGGCCCATGTATGCCAGCGCCTGCTCGGTCGCCTTGCGGGTGTTCTCATCGGCCATCGTGTGCGGGTCCGGGACCTTCCCGTTTACGCCGATGACCATGCCAGGGCTGGTACCCCAGCTCACTTGCGGAGCGATATCTTCCGCCTTCAACGCGACCGTCGCATCGTAGCTGGCGTTCATGTCGGTTGTCAGCTGTTGCCAGGCTTGCACGGCCTGCTCAAACAGCTCGCCCGTTGGCGCCAGCGGCCGTCCCTTGATGTAGGCGATGGTCTTCTCGTCTGGTGCGACCATGCCGGCGCGGGCTCCGGCCTCGATCGACATATTGCAGAGCGTCATGCGGCCCTCCATGCTGAGGGCGCGTATGGCCGAGCCCGTGTACTCGATGACATAACCGGTACCGCCGGCTGTCCCGATCTTTCCGATGATGGCCAGAATCACATCCTTTGCAGAACAGAGATTCGGCAAAACCCCGTCGACGCGGATCTCCATGGTCTTGGGTCGCTTCTGTACCAAGCACTGGGTGGCCAAGACATGCTCCACTTCACTCGTGCCGATGCCGAAGGCTAATGCGCCAAACGCTCCATGTGTCGAGGTGTGCGAATCTCCGCACACGATGGTTGTCCCCGGCAGAGTGAAACCTTGTTCTGGTCCGATGACGTGCACGACGCCTTGGCGGATGTCGCTCATGCCAAAGAGGGTAATACCGAAGTCTCGACAATTCTCCTCCAGCGTCCGAATCTGTATCGCACTGAGGGGATCGGCGATGCCCAGTGTCCGATCGGTGGTCGGGACGTTGTGGTCCGGTACCGCCAACGTGGCGCTGGGACGTCGAGGACGACGGCCCGAGAGCTTGAGTCCTTCAAAGGCCTGCGGCGACGTGACTTCGTGGACGAGTTGGCGATCTATATAGAGCAGGGTGGTCCCATCAGGTTCTGAGCGGACGACGTGGGATTCCCAGATTTTGTCGAAGAGGGTCTGAGCGGCCATGGCGATTCCTCAATGATCGGTGTCTCTCGGGGGGTACTTCCGAGAGGAAACACATTATACAGAGTCCCCCTATGGTCTGTACAAGAGTCCTTACCATATTCTTGTGTTGACCGACCGGACGTGGTACATCGCGTAGTCGGTGAGTTCGAGGCCCTGTCCCAGCGATTGCCACGGAGGATTGTGCCGTGACGTCTCAAATATGGACGAATCCTGCCATCGTCGAATGGTCGCAACTGCTTCTCAACAGTTTTCGTCACTGGACGAAGCGTGAGTTGCTTGAGCGAGTAGGAAATCCAGACTATCAGTCCCACGCGCTCTTCCATTCCCCTTTTGTCGTCGTGTCTCATGGGATGGAAGAGGACCCGCTCCTCAATTACGGGAATCAAATCGCATTGGAGCTATGGGAGCTGACCTGGGAGAAACTCGTCAAGACACCGTCGCGGCTCACTGCTGAGCCGATTAATAGAGCCGAGCGGGAATGGATGTTGGAACAAGCCA
>SWDP01000004.1:79760-107227 GCA_005116885.1 Nitrospira sp. | reverse complement strand
TTCTCGCATCGCTCAGAAGCTCAACGTACCGAAGCGTACGCCTCGCCTCTTCGCTTGCTGCGGCCTTGCTGGACAGGCTTTTTGAGCATCCTGCGAAGGGTATTCCTATTGTCCAAGAACAGACCAAATAACGTCAGCCGGGGCCAGAGAAGTTTTTCCGTAGGTTGCTAGGGGTCTGTCCAGCGGTCGGTGACCCGGCGGTTGTCCGGAGACGCGATGCCGCACGATGAGCAGGGTTGATTATGTCCGGAGATCGAGAGGGCTTCGGTGGACGATGGCACGGAGAATGTCGCTGGTTGTCAGAATGCCGATCGGGTGACGGAGGTTGTCGATGATGGGAATCGCGTTGACCTGTTCATCGAGCATGGCGTGGGCGATCTCTCGGATCTCAGTCATCGGAGTGGCGGACAAGACCTGACTGCTCATGATACCTGCGAGCTTGTGCCCGGCGATGGGTCCCGTCGAATTGACGGATTCCAACTGATGTGAGTAGGGCAGCAGGTCGTAGTTTGAAATCATTCCGACCAGCGTGCCGTGGACTGACGTCACGGGGAGATGGTGAATCCCCTTGCGTTGCATCACGGTCCATGCGTCGAGCAGCGTACTGTCGGACGGCAAACATGTGACGGGAGAGGTCATGATATCCTGTGCGAGGAGAGCCGGTTTCGGTGCAGGATCCTGCCGCACCTGTTGCTGGTACGCCTGTTGAGCGAGGCGTGTTGCGGGGTCAGCAGTTTGGTGTTCCTGACCCTTTGAGCGATCATCTCGACCAGCCTCCATAACCTGAGCGGCAGGTAGGCGTGGAGACACCGCTGGGACAGGATGCATTTCGGTGATGCCATTGACTGCGTGGATAATCGGCATGACGGACCTCGTACCGTCTCTATCGGTGGATAGCGGTAAGTACTTAAGCTCGGACGGCTTGGACTGAACGACCGACGGGGAAAGGTGGGGAATGAGGATCGGGAACGAGATCGAAGGGTCTTGGTGGGCGCTAAGGGACAGCAAGGAGCTGAAACCGAGGGCAAGAATGACCATCGACGATTACGGGTTCGAGAAACATCGCCGTTTGTCTGATCCACAGCCCGTGAGCGCCATAGAGCGCCCGATAGACCACATACTCTTCCTCCGTTTCTGAATGCCGGGCCACTCCCAGCACCTCATATTCTTGCCCTTTATAGTGCCGATAGCGACCAGGTTGTACCATCGTGTATCCTTCCTCTCCTGACGTCATACTATAAAGGGAACGCACGATGAAATCACAGAGTTTGGTTTCAACGCACAAGACATATGATGTGATCGTGATCGGCGGCGGGTCGGCAGGCTATGCCGCGGCACGGACTGCACGCGACGGCGGCGCTGACGTGGCCATTGTGGATCAGGGTCCGCTCGGGGGGCTCTGTATCCTGCGTGGCTGCATGCCGACAAAGGCCATCCTGCGTTCTGCCGAAGTCGCAGCTCTTCTCAGCCGGACTAAGGAGTTTGGGCTCTCCCCGGTCTCAGCCATTGCCGATCTGTCGGCGATCGTGGATCGTAAGGATCGGTTGGTCCGCGAGTTTGCGGAGTATCGGATTCAGCAGCTTCAGGATCCGAGTTTCACGCTCTATCAATCGCAAGCCATTTTCCGTTCGCCCCACGAAATCGCCGTCGGAGACACCATCCTGTCGGCCGACTCGTTCATGATTGCCACAGGGTCGAGGCCCAGTGAGGTTCCGATTCCCGGCTTGGCCCAAGCTGGATATTTCACGAGCGACACGATCTTGGATCTTCGTACTCAACCAGGTTCCTTGATCGTGTTGGGCGGTGGGGCTGTTGCTCTTGAACTCAGCCAATTCTTTGCCCGACTGGGGACGAAGGTCACGATCCTTCAACGGGGGCCCACGCTGCTTTCCGAGATGGATGAAGATGTCGGGCACGTGCTTGAAACGGCATTGATCGACGAGGGCATCGAAGTTGTGACGGGTACGCAGTTGCTGCGTGTCACTCGCGACACAGCAGGGAAGACGGTATGGGCCATGAAAGACGGACGTGAGCGATGCTACGTCGGCCTGGAGATTCTTCAGGCCTTAGGTCGGCAGCCGAACATCGAAGGGCTTCGGCTCGATTTGGCGGACGTGACGGTCGACGGCGGACGGATTGTGGTCGATAGCGCCATGCGTACGTCGCAAGCACATATTTATGCCGTAGGCGACGTGAACGATGTCACGCCCATTGTGCATCTTGCCATCCAGCAGGGCGAAGTAGCTGCGTACAACGCCACGCATGCAGATCGACCTGCTAAAACGATCGATCATCGCCTCGATACGGAAGTGGTCTTTACCGATCCACAGGTTGCGGTGTTGGGGCTGAATGAAGTCCGCGCAAATGCCGACAAGATTCCCTATCTTGCAGCCTCCTATCCGTTTGCCGACCACGGGAAGGCGTTATGCCTTGGTGCGACACAGGGGTTTGTGAAGTTGCTCGCGGCGCCTCATACCGGTGAGATTCTTGGCGCGCAGATCGTCGGCCCAGAGGCAGGTGAATTGATTCACGAATTGATCTCGGTCATGTATTACCGTGGGACGGCAGCCGATCTGTTACGCATGCCGCACTATCATCCCACGTTGGCGGAAATTGTGACCTATCCAGCAGAATCCATTGTGGGACAGTTGGGTACATGAAGAAGAGGATGTTGCGTACTCACGGGAGTTGCGCGCCGAAGACGTTCGTGCGAAGTGGAGTTGAACCGGTCGCGCCATCCAGTGTAGCGTATCCCCACGATGGCCACGCGCGATGGCTCGACATCTCATCACTTGCGGACGAAGGGGATGATCGCACGATTTGTGGGGATCGTGTCGATTGCGCTCGGGTTCGTCGTGGGGATGTATGGATTGGAAGACACGGGGGCGCAGTGGATGAAAACGGCGCTGGGCTTGCTCGTCACAGGAATGATGGCCCAAGGGTATGCGCTCTACTGTTCCGTGAAGCGCATGCAAGAGGAAAAGGACGGTCCTAAGTCATGAGATGGCCACATCAATATATGCTGACGGTTGGGGTGTTCATCCTCTCAGGGGTGATGCTCGCTTGCGGGGGGCCGTGGCGCGACGGTTATTTTAAACGTGGTGTGGATCGGCTCACACAAGATGAGGTGGAGGAGAAGCTCGGGCCGCCCCATACGGCGAAGAAGCCGGCTCTCGGAGGGGATACGGTCTGGACCTATCGTGTTCCGATCAGTGACAAAGAATTGGCTTCGATGGGCTTTTCCCGCATTACCGACAAGGCGCAGCAGGCCGCCTCATCAATAGTAGATGGCTCCAAGGCCATGTTGTATTGCTATCGCTATACCCTGGTTTTCAACGAAGAGAAGATCCTGAAGCAGTGGAAACGCGAAGAATGTGTGCCGGGAACCCATGATACGCTGAACGCCAATTAACATGAGACTGTTGCCGCATCTCAAATAATCGAACGCTCCAACAAGAACTTCGTACGGAGGCTACTCTCAACATCTTGAGTGTGAGGCGCACTCGCACAAATCAGGATGTAGAATCATTTTGCAAGAGTTGTCGTTTAATGGTTTGATGCGGTAATCCATGTCAGCCTGGTTACCGCACATCGACAGCTCGGCTCTACTCGACGGCCTCTCCTCGCTCTTGCTGTTGTTCTTCCTCTTCATCGTGCGGATGGTAATCGTCCGGGCAATCTCGAAAAATCCTACCCTCTCGATGGAAGCGAAACGTCGATGGGTGGTCTCTGTCCGCAATAGCATGGTGTTCATCCTGCTGGTGGGGCTGCTCGTTATCTGGGCGCATGAACTTCAAGCCTTTGCCGTCTCCCTCGTAGCGGTCGCAGCCGCGCTTGTGCTGGCGACGAAAGAGCTCATTCTCTGTTGGAGTGGAGCCGCGCTACGGGTGGGGGGGAAGGTCTACTCGGTGGGCGATCGCATTCAGATCGCCGGTCATCGCGGTGTCGTCTTGGACCACGACATCTTTGCGACCAAGCTCCTTGAGATCGGGCCGGGCCAAGCATCGCATCTCTATACCGGCCGCACGACCGTGTTTCCGAATAGCTTGCTGTTTATGAATCCCTTGGTCAAAGAGAATCCTGACCAGGAATATGGGCTCTATATTCTTCCGATCCCCCTCAAGGAGACTGAAGATTGGCGAAATGCTGAACGGTACCTGCTTGATGCAGCAAAGGCAGAATGTGCCTCGTTTATGAGTGAAGCCAGCCGACAGATGAAGTTGTTAGAGCAGACCAATTTGCTCGAAGCTCCATCGCCTGAGCCCCGCATTACCATCCAAGTTATCGAAGGGGGGCATATTCAGTTGGTGCTACGATTTCCGGCGCCTGATCGTGGTCGTTCACGGATCGAACAAGCCATTCTCCGACGGTATCTCACTGCGGTTGCGTCACCGGTTAACAAATAGGACGCTCCATTCTGAGGAGTATGCGCAAACGGTGGCCCCCCTCCCTAGCCTCGTCAAGTCGAAACGTGTCCTCCCCATGCGGTGTCATGATGACCTGCGCTCTTGTGCAGGAATCGGCGTTTTACTTGCGCATTCCCATAAAAAATAATACTGGTTAGCATGAAGTTCGATATTTCCAATTTGTGCTGTGTCTGACAAGTCAGGAAATGACGGAATCATAAGAGGAGCAGCATGCTAAGGGATTACACTGATGACAACATCATGAGGCAAGGCAAAAAGATTCCGACTGCAGCAGTTGGAATGTTGTGTCTGATCACGCTGACCACCGGCGCCTGTGTCACGCGGGGCACCTACGATAGTGCCACCGCTAACCTGGGAGCGACAAAAGCCGAACTCTACAGCATCCGAACAGACGCGCAGGGGCTCACCCAGCAATTTAATGTCCTCCAAGAACGCCAAACCGATCTCGCAAAACAAAGGGAGGTCGTCGTCTCGGCGCTCCAGCAAGCGAAAAAAAAGATAAACGCTGAGCGTGCCCTCTCGCACACACGGGTGAGCACACTCAATCGCTCAATCCAGCAACTGACCGCTCAGCAGAAGAGCCTGCGCTACGGACTGAAGCGTGCAACCAAAGAGCAGGTCACTCTGCAGTCGACCGTCGACAACTATACGTCACAACTGCGATCGAGAGAAGAACTCCAAGCATCAACAATCCCTCAACCTGCCGCCGTCACCAACGAATCTGTTAAAACAGCCGTTGCTCCTCCAGCACAAACTCCGGTTTCAAACGAGCCTGCTCAGAAGCCGACCGTGATGACAGCGGCAGCACCCGTCAATCAGCCCGTGGTTACTCCGAAGCCTCCGGCCCGCATTCAGCCGCCAGAACCAGTCGAAGAGGATTGGTTGACCTTTTTCAAGAATTGGTTTGCGTCACTCTGGGAATCGGTCCTTTTCTAGCAAAGAGCCTGTCCGACTTTGACCGTTCTACTGCGACAAACGAGGGCCAGGCATCTACGTTGTTCTCGGCCCCAAAAAATCCTCACCGTATTCCAACTTGGTTTCAAACTTTTAACGCAACGAGGTGATTAATTACCTCAATAGGCTTCTTCCAGCATAGTACTGCACGGGGACGGTCATTCAGTTCGCGTTGTACCCGCTTGATCTCCCGCGTCGAGACCTTGTCAAACTAGACAACAGTGTTTGTAGAGCGTACCGCTGCCGCAAGGACAGGGTTCGTTACGACCGATACTCTCGCCGCGCCCGGGCATCGAAGAGAAGAGCGACTCCGTGTCCTGGTGAAAGAGTTTTCGCAGCATCGCGTACAGGGTCGGGTCTCGATGTTTCAAGAGTTCGGGCGACGTGAAGAAATATTCCGCCAGCACCGCGAAGTATTCATGTTCATTCGTGTAGGCATAGGGGTTGATGTGATCGCCATGGTGAGGTGGGCGCGCCAGTTCCCGCGCCACATACCCTACCCATTGCCGAACCACCCTCCAGGGTACCTCTGGCGGGAGCCCATACTCGCTCGCTTCCTTCTCGAACAGGTGCGCAAACTCATGGACCCCCACATTATGATGGCCCGATTCATCGGCGAATCCCGCAAGGAGCGCCGGCTTGGAGAGAATCATCACCCCGCTCAAATGATTGAGCCCCACCATTCCTAGAATATGTTCATCGGACCCGCCCGTGCTCTGATAGGCGTCGTCGAACGAGTCCGGATAAATCAGCACCTCACGTAGCCGGCGGTATTCCCAATCGTGGAACCCGAAGATAGGGATCGCCGCACTCGCCGCCACCAGCACACGAATCGTCGCGTCCACTTCCGTGCGAATGCCCGTGATCTGCACCTCGTCGAGAAAGATCTGCACCAGCTGCCGGAACCGCGCCTTTCCCGCATCGTCAAGGGCCAAGAAGAAAGCGACTTGCTCGCGGAGAATCTGTTCCCAACGGTCTGGGAACGGCTGCCGCATCACTGTCAGCCTCCGATGGTACCGTCGTCGCACCCACCAGTACGTGAACGGACTCAGTCCCAGTAGAATCCACAGAACAGGGAAAGCCCAGGCTAACAATCCTGTGGCCCAGGTGACCAGGCCAGCGGCAATGAGCGCCTGCCTGCGGTTCCGACGATTTGCCTCCGGCGTCACGAGCATCACTGAAGTCTCCCTGAGGAACCTGCTGCCCGAGCTAGGATTCTACTCTGGACGAGCCTCTGCATGTTGCTCTCGTTCATCTGGCTCATTGAGTCTGTCTGGTCTCCAGACCAGACGAACTTTCCCCGTCACCTTCTTCCCCACAGACCTGAAAGACCCTCTCAGCCCATTTCCTACATCTCATAGTAGGCCAGACAACTCAGAACCCAGAACTCATCACTCAGAACTTCCCACACAGGCGGGGTGATTTCTCTAGGGGAAAGGGGTATCCTTCGCCCCATGCCTACACCTGAATATCGCGCGCGCGAGCATATCAACCGGGCGCTGGAACAGGCAGGCTGGAGAGTGCAAGACTACAAGAGGGCCAATCTTCATGCGGGGCGGGGCGTGGTCCTTACAAACTTTCGACCTGACATTGAACGTAAGGAGATCCAGCATTTCTACACGTACAAACAAGAGTCGATGGGCAACATCAGGCAGGAGAATATTCGCCAGATAGACTTTATCCTTCGAGGCTTTGAGGAGCAGCGTGCTATTGTTGCCGAAGTCGAGCACTGCCTGTCCGTCATCGATGAACTCGAAGCTGGCGTCGAAGCTAACCTCACCCGCGCTGACCGTATGAGGCAGTCTATCCTTACAACTGCATTTTCAGGAAGGCTTGCGGTGAGCGAGTCTGAAATTGCAAGGCCGCAAAGAATCTTGCCGCTCATTAATAATAAAGATCGGAGGTTGTATGGCTGAAACGAAGGTTTCGCTCGGACAGGCAATTGACCAGATAATCAGCGCACTCGAAGGCTTGGATCAGAACGCGCGGCTTACTGCTATTTCAGCAGCATGTAAGCATCTAAAAATTCATATGGCTTCCAGTGAAGAAGGCGGTGATGCTGCCGCCGATGCCGATGCAGATAACAAAGGCGATCAATCAGGTAGCGACGCGACCCTCCATCGGACCCCAAAGCAAGTCGGGCGGCAGATGGACATTCGCTCGCTCAAGGCAGGGAAAAATCCTGATTCGGCCAAGCAGATGGCATGTCTGGTTGCCTACTACCTCCAGGAACTTGCTCCCAAGGATGACCGCAAGCAAACGATCTCGACGCAAGATATCGAGAAATATTTCAAGCAGGCTAGCTTCAAGCTTCCAAAAAAGCTAGAGCAGGTACTCGTAGATGCTAAGCGGTCTGGTTATTTCGAATCGGCGGCAAGGGGTGAATATAAGTTAAATGCAGTTGGATATAACCTTGTCGCACATGGGTTGCCGACCAAGAAGGGGTCCTGAGTAGATGTCGCAGACCCTCAGGAACTACATTCAGAAAGTCGAAAAAGCTAGAAAGGATCTCAATAGGGTCAACGGTCAGTTGCATTCACAGACCCATAGGGATGAACTCCGGCGTCTTGTCGAGAGATACTTTAATGAAGTCAGGCCTTCCTTAGTAAGTAATCAAGAGCAAGACCAGGCGATAAAAGTGATTGACGATCTGATGCAGGAATTGCTGGTCATCTGTCACAAGCGAAGTATGGCCAAGCGTTATCAGGAGATCCTCACTAGCGCCAAGAAGTCTCTCATCTCGCTAGACAGCCAGAATGTCGCCACTGCCGGACGAATTGCTGTGAAGAATGGAATGGATTTTGTTGATACCCAAATAGTAGAGACCTTGCAAAACATTGTTCCCTCAGGGGCACTGTCCTACGAGCAGGCAACTTCTGATATTCAGACGAAAAAGAGACTTTCTTGGAGAGGGCCAGCAACGGATTTCAGAGAAGGGAACTACTGCAACGTCCTTCGCGACGACGCTATGAGCATGGCGACTACCCTTCGGCGAAGCTCGGGACAGGCGTTGAGCAGTTGACCTATTTGCTTTCGTACACTTTTCGGAGGGAGTTGTGATCGTTCGCTTCCATCCTCATGCGCTGGAACGTCTCGCGGAGCGTGGCGCGACTGAGGAGGAGGTCTGTGCGACTGTTCTAGGAGGCGAGTCATTTCCGGCCAAGTTCGGTCGCACCGGGTTTCGGCGCAATTTCGGCTTCGACTCCGTCTGGCGGGATCGGCACTACGCGATCAAACAGGTCGAGGCGTTCGCCGTGCGTGAAGGGACAGATTGGCTTGTGATTACGGTGGTGACCCGCTACTATTAAGCTGTTCACGCTAGCATAGGAGGGATTTATGAACCTCACGTACGACCCCCGCTACAACATCGCCTATCTTCGCCTGCATGCCAAAACGGCCGAAGTCGAGACCATTCACGTGAGCGACGAGATCAACGTTGATCTCGCACCTGACGGCACCGTGTACGGGATTGAACTGCTCAATGCCAACGTTCAGTTTGCTCGTGAAGATGCAGGACAGCTCGTGCTCCAGAATGAAGCAACCGGCGAACGGACTGAGGTCAAACTGCCGATTGCCTGAGCAGCTTCATTCTTGCCGAAAGCTCGACCCATGAATGCTCAGATTCGGTTATCAGATGTGGTGGCTCTGACCGAAGATGTCCCTGATCGCAGCTTGTTGCGAGGACAAGTGGGGACTGTGGTGGAATCGCTTGGTCCGGGTGTGTATGAGGTGGAGTTTGTGGACAATGACGGCCGAACCTACGCCATGCTTCCGCTAAAATCCAGCCAACTGCTCGTACTGCACTATCAGCCTGCGTGACGAAAACTTGGGATTGAATGCGGGCATGCATGACCGGTGTATGCTCATTATGAAATGTATCCATTGCAAAGACCGGATGGTTCGAGAGGACCCTAATCTAGGGTGCGGGATAAGGGGCTCCCTCAAAATTCAGTACACCACAAGTTGCGTTCTCGATGTAGTACGCCGGCCTAATCCTTGACGTTAAAATATCAGTTCTTCATTAAGTGTAGCTCGACCGGACGTTCGTTTTCATCCATCACCGCCATGTGGTCTAGAGCGGTATCGGCGGCATGCTCGATCTCGCTTGTTCACTCTTTATGGATGAGGGCTGAAGGATCTTCCACTGCGCGCCTCCAAGGCCGTGCGTTGCACGAGCCAAGACGATCATCAGACTCCATCCCCTCCTCTGTTCCGAGAGCAAGGGATCAGCACGGGTGTCATTCCGTTCCTCCCGCTTGCGCTGCTCTCCGGGCGGGGAGGAGGCAACAACACCTGCGTTGCCGGTCAGTATTGCATGATTCCATTTCTTCATCCTTCCTATTACAATTAGGTGATGATGTCTACCGCCTCTCGAGTGTTGATTATCGGTGCTGGTCTCGCGGGGCTTGCCTGTGCGCGTCGTTTGACGCAGTCTGGCATCGCATGCACGGTCCTTGAGGGCTCTGACGATGTGGGCGGGCGAGTCCGGACGGATCGCGTTGAGGGATTCCAGCTTGATCGCGGGTTCCAGGTCTTCCTGACCGGATACCCGGAAGCGCGCACGACGCTGGACTATTCCTCGCTGGGGCTGAAGCCCTTCTATTCCGGCGCGCTCGTTCGCTACGCCGGGCAGTTTCATCGGATGAGTGATCCCCTTCGCCGGCCTCAGGACGTCGTGCAGTCACTTCTCGGTCCGATTGGTTCGTTCGCCGACAAGTTCAGGATGCTTGGCCTTCGACGAGACGCGTTGGAGCATCGCCTCTGTGCGACAGTGGGAGCCCTCTCCCTCTCGACGGGGGATGCCTTGCAGGCGTATGGCTTCTCGGAGGCGATGCTGGCGCGCTTTTTTCGCCCCTTTCTCGGCGGGGTGTTTCTGGAGCAGGCGCTGGCGACGCCCGGCTGGATTTTTGAATTGGTCTGGGCCGCCTTCTCCCGCGGGGCGGTGGCACTCCCGCGAGACGGGATGGGAGCCATTGCCCATCAACTTGCTGCCGCCTTGCCCGCAGGGACGATCCGGTTGGGTAGCCCCGTGAACCGTATTGAAGGGGCCAGCCTCGTGCTGGAGTCTGGCGAGCGCCTCGCCGGGGACGCTCTGGTCATCGCGACCGATTACGCGACTGCGGCTCAACTGCGTGGTGAGCGTGCGCCGCTTGGCGCGTCACGAGAGTCGACCTGTCTGTATTTCGATGCGCCCGCTCCTCCGATACGCGGTCCCTGGTTAATACTGAACGGTGATGCAGAGGGTCCGGTCCAGACGCTGTGCGTGTTGAGCGAAGTGGCTCCCTCCTATGCGCCACCGGGACGGGCCTTGGTCTCCGTCAGCCTATCCGATCGGCTAAACACATCAGCTGGCGATATCCCGCAGGCGGTACAAACGTTTCTCCGCGCTTGGTTCGGCCCTGCTGTTGACGCGTGGCGCCATCTCCGAACTGATCGAATCCGCAGCGCCTTGTCTCCGGTTGACTTGCTGCAAGGACATGATGGAGCAGTGTCTCCACGACTGGACGAAGGCTTGTACTTGTGCGGCGATTATCGGGAGTCCGGAACATTTGATGGAGCGCTGCTGTCGGGCCGAAAGGCGGCTGATGCCGTGATGGCTGATTACGCGGCAAGAGATACCGGGGTCATGGCGTGACTCTGCCCGTCATGCTCTCGTCCATTCCCTTCTTTGCTCTGGGTCTAAGGAGTCAGCAGGGCGTCATTCGACATGTTGGGCGTTTGTAGTAGAGGGTGCGAGAATTAGGCGTGGCCGGTCTTGCGGGAGCGGTCGGCGATCTTTTTTCTGAGGCGGGATTTTTCGAGACTGATCTCAGCCTCTTTGACCTCGGACGGCAGGCCGCCGGCCTTGAGTCGTTCCTCAGCTTTCTCAACGGCAGCTTGGGCGCGGCCTACGTCGATATCTTCGGCTTTTTCGGCGATCTCGGCCATGATCGTTACTTTGGTGGGTGTGACTTCCGCATAGCCCCAGAGGATCGCCATGTGGTTGGTCACGTCATCGACGCGATAGCGCAGCTCACCGATGCGTAACATAGAAAGGAAATGACAGTGTCCCGGCAACACACCGAACTCACCCTCTGAGCCTGGGGCAATAACCTCATCCACCTGCTGGCTCAAGAGCAACTTCTCCGGCGTCACAACCTCTAATAAAATCTTCCCTGCCATTCTTCCCTCGTGAAACGTAAAAGGTTAGAGGTAAAAGGTAAAATCGATGAAGAGAGTTCTTCTCGTTTCACCTTTCACTTCTCACGCCTCTAGACCTTGACCCCCATTTTCTCTGCTTTCGCAATCACTTCCTCAATGGGGCCGACCATGTAGAACGCCTGTTCTGGGAGATGGTCGTACTTGCCGTCGAGAATTTCCTTGAAGCTTCGCACTGTGTCTTTGAGCTTCACGTACTTACCGGGCGAGCCGGTAAAGGCTTCGGCGACGTGGAACGGCTGTGACAAGAAGCGCTGAATCTTCCGCGCACGGGCCACGGCCATCT
The DNA here is from genome assembly GCA_005116885.1 of Nitrospira sp. GTDB lineage: Bacteria > Nitrospirota > Nitrospiria > Nitrospirales > Nitrospiraceae > Palsa-1315. The sequence continues at coordinate 95,362 of SWDP01000004.1, read as the reverse complement.
TGTCGTCTTCCGACAATTCGTCCATACCAAGAATGGCGATAATATCTTGGAGATCTTTATACCGTTGCAAGACAGACTGAACACCGCGAGCGACCTTGTAATGATCTTCGCCGATGACTTGCGGATCGAGAATACGCGACGTGGAGTCGAGCGGATCGACGGCTGGATAGATGCCCAACTCGGCCAGTTGCCGAGACAATACGGTGGTCGCGTCTAAGTGGGCGAAGGCCGTAGCCGGCGCCGGGTCGGTCAAGTCGTCTGCCGGCACATAGATGGCTTGGACCGAGGTGATCGATCCACGCTTGGTCGAGGTGATGCGCTCTTGGAGCTGTCCCATTTCGGTCGAAAGGGTTGGTTGATAGCCGACGGCTGACGGCATACGCCCGAGCAGGGCGGATACTTCTGAGCCTGCCTGGGTAAACCGGAAGATATTGTCCACGAAGAGCAACACGTCCTGGTTTTCTTCATCACGGAAATATTCCGCGACGGCCAGTCCGGTCAAGGCGACGCGCAGACGGGCCCCTGGTGGCTCGTTCATCTGGCCATAGACTAACGCGACTTTCGATTTGGTAAAGTCCTTGGGATCGATGACCTTCGACTCCTGCATTTCGTGCCAGAGGTCGTTGCCCTCACGAGTTCGCTCGCCGACGCCGGCGAATACCGAGAAGCCACCGTGGTGTAAGGCGCTGTTGTTGATAAGCTCCATGATGATGACAGTCTTACCGACTCCGGCGCCGCCGAAGAGCCCGACCTTGCCGCCCTTGCTGTACGGCTCGAGAAGATCGACAACCTTAATGCCGGTTTCGAGGACTTCGGTCTTCGTGTCCTGATCTTCGAGCCTCGGCGCTGGTCTGTGAATGGGATAGGTCTTCGTGGTCGTGATCGGGCCCATCTCGTCTACTGGCTCGCCTAACACGTTGATCAGTCGTCCCAGTGTTTCGCGGCCGACCGGCACAGAGATTGGCGCCCCTGTATCTTGCACATCCATCCCACGCGTGAGACCGTCTGTGGTGGACATGGCGATGGCACGGACGCGGTTTTCACCGAGGTGCAGCGCGACCTCAAGGGTGATGCGGACAGCCGGCGTGCCGGCGGCTTTATTCTCTTCCTGAATCACTTTGAGGGCGTTGTAAATGTTCGGCAGTTGTCCGGAAGGAAATTCCGCGTCCACCACCGGTCCGATAACTTGAATCACTCTTCCTGTGCTCATAACGCTCCTTCTCCCACACGTTCTGAATTCTGAGTCATGAGTTCTGAGTCTTGAGTTCTAGGCTCTTGCGGCGTTCTCGCTAAGAACTCAGCACTCAGAACGTCCAATCTATTTCAACGCTTCAGCGCCGCCGACGATATCCATCAACTCTTTAGTAATGGCCGTCTGGCGGGTCTTGTTGTAATGCAGGGTCACTTTCTTGATCAGTTGCCCTGCGTTCCTGGTTGCGCCGTCCATCGCTGCCATACGGGCGCCATGTTCCGCTGCGGCTGATTCCAACAAGATACGAAACGTCTGCGTCTGGAAATGTTTCGGAATGAATATGTTTAAGAGGTCGGCTTCGCCCGGTTCATAGAGGTAGCTGCCGCCGGTCGTGCCTTCCGCCTGCGCCGCCCCGAACTCGGCTACGGCATCGATGGGAAATAGCTTCTCCACGATCACGCGCTGCTGAATCGCCGACTTGAATTCGTTATAAACAATGTGGAGTTCGTCGAACGCCCCCTTGACGAAGTGGTCTGTCAGGTCGCCGCCGATGTCGATGGCATGTTCGAACGTGAGCTTGTCGAAGATTCCCGTCCACTCTTGCCTGATCGGCCAGGTGCGGCGACGAAAATAGTCGCGGCCTTTGCGCCCCACGATACTCAAACTTACTTGAAGTCCCTGGGCTTCACATTGCCGCACAAATTCCGAACTCTTCCGCACAATATTGCCGTTGAATCCGCCGCACAGCCCGCGATCGCTCGTGATGACAAGCACTTCGACCTTCTTCCCTTCGCGCTTTTGAAGGAGGGGATGAGAGGCCCGATTCACGCGTTGACTCAAGTTGCTGACCACACCCCGCATCCTGAGGGCGTAGGGGCGAGCCGCCAGAATACGGTCTTGCGATCGTTTCAGCTTCGCCGCGGCCACCATCTTCATGGCCTTGGTAATCTTTTGTGTGTTCTTAAACGCCGCAATTTTCCGGCGTAGACTCTGTAAGCTCGGCATAGTGTCAGGGGCTTCAGCGCCCCAAGCGAGAATTCAAAATTGAAAATGATGAACTAGGGTTTTGCGCCGTACCCCATCTTGTGTTTAAAGGCCCCAATAATTTCTTTCAACCTGCCGCCGACCTTGTCATCGATCTTTCCAATGCTTGCGATTTCTTTTTTTAGCTCCGGATGCTGCTGTTGCACATAGTGCAGCAGGTCGGCTTCAAACTGTTGGACTTTGTCGACCGGAACATCGTCGAGGTGTCCATTAACGCCGGCGTAAATCGACAGCACTTGATCGGCGACCGGCATCGGTTTGTATTGCCCCTGTTTGAGCAACTCCACCATGCGCACGCCACGGGCGAGCTGCATCTGCGTGGCTTTGTCGAGCTCGCTGCCGAACTGCGAGAAGGCGGCCATTTCTCGATACTGCGCAAGGTCGAGCCTGAGTGTGCCGGCAACTTGTTTCATGGTCTTGATCTGAGCCGAACCTCCGACGCGGGAGACCGAGAGACCGACGTTAATTGCGGGGCGAATACCGGAGTAGAAGAGATCGCTGCCGAGATAGATCTGTCCGTCGGTGATTGAAATGACGTTGGTCGGAATATAGGCCGAGACGTCGCCGGCTTGTGTTTCAATGATGGGCAGTGCGGTGAGGCTTCCCCCGCCGAGCTTGTCGCTGAGCTTGGCCGCACGCTCCAACAACCGGGAGTGTAGATAGAACACATCGCCCGGATAGGCTTCGCGGCCTGGTGGACGGCGGAGCAACAGAGACAACTGGCGATAGGCGACGGCGTGTTTGGACAGATCGTCGTAGACAATCAAGGCATGTTTGCCGTTATCCCGGAAGTATTCACCGATGGCTGCGCCCGAGAATGGCGCCAGGTACTGCATGGGTGCCGCATCGCTCGCGGTGGCCGCCACCACGATGCTGTATTCCATTGCATGGCTCTCTTCAAGCGTCTTGACGACGCGTGCGACTGTCGAACGTTTCTGCCCAATGGCGACATAGATACAAAAGACGTTGAGGCCCTTTTGATTGATAATGGTATCCACGGCAATGGCGGTCTTGCCGGTTTGCCGGTCGCCGATGATCAACTCACGCTGGCCGCGACCGATGGGGATCATGGCGTCAATGGCCTTGATGCCTGTTTGGAGAGGCTCGCGCACAGATTGGCGGGTATTTACGCCGGGCGCTACCACTTCGATGCGGGACGAAAGGGTCGAATTAATCGGACCTTTGCCGTCGATCGGTTGGCCGATCGCGTTCACCACACGACCAATCAAGGCTTCTCCGACGGGAATTTCTGCAATGCGTCCCGTGCGTTTGACCGGATCGCCTTCCTTCACCCCCACGTCATCGCCCATGAGCACGGCACCGACGTTGTCTTCTTCAAGGTTCAGCGCGATCCCGTAGAGGCCGCCTGGGAATTCGAGCATTTCGCCGGCCATGGCGCCGTCGAGGCCATAGACCTTGGCAATGCCGTCTCCAACCTGAATGACCGAGCCGGTCTCCTTGACATCGACCTGCTTGTCGAAGCCTTTGATTTTTTCTTTGATAATCGAACTGATTTCGTCTGCCTTTATCTGCATAGCTACTCCTTCGTCAACACACTCTGCATTGCTTGTAACCGCCCCAGCACGGTGCTGTCGACGACCGTACTGCCGAGACGGATTTGCATGCCGGCGATATAGCGGGCATCCGTGTGAAAGGTGACTTCGACTTGGCGCTTGAGCACGGTGCGCAAGCGATTGCTGATTTGCTCCTGCTCGCCTGGGGGTATCGCCGTTGCGGAGAAGACGGTGACCGGCTGAGTACCTTTCAATGCATCGGCAAGTTTTGCGAAGGCCTCTGCAATTTCAGGAAGAAAGCCGACCCGATTTTTTTCGACTAACTGTGCGAGAAAGGTTTTTCCGATGGGAGGACACCCCAAACGCGAACCGAGCTCTGTAAGGACGGCGATTTTGTCTTTGGCACCAAAGACCGGTGAGGCCACGACATGGCGCAGCTCGACCGATTCCTCGATCGCTTGCCCGAGGCCCGTTAAGGCCACACGGGTTGGCTCGATACCGGATACGTCGAGTAGCTCGAATAACGCCTGCGCATAACGTCGCGCCACTGCTGTCTTAATCACTATAACGGTCCGTTCACTCTTTTTTAGGTAAAGGGGGAAGCCTTCGTGGCTCGCACGAAAAGCGGCGTGCAAAATTAGCATTGCGGAACGAGGACTGTCAATATGGACGGTATGGATGAGGACGGGGCTAGAGTGATTGGATGATGCCGCCGCCCAGCACGCGATCGTTTCGATAGAACACCGCTGATTGCCCTGGACTCAATGCGCGCTGGGGCTCATGGAAGAGAATACGAAGGGTCCCGTCTGAACGAGATTGGATGGTGGCTGGCACGGCAGGTGTCGCATACCGGACTTTGACCGCGACATCGCTTGATCCTTTGAGAAGTGAGGAGTCGAAAAGATTCAGATCTCCCACATCGCACTGGCCGCGACGTAGGGATTCCTCTACTCCAAGGACGACGGTATTGGTATCAGGCTGTACTTGCTGAACATAGAGCCTGCGGCCAGTGGCAATACCCAACCCTCGGCGTTGCCCCGGCGTGTAGAAGGCGATGCCTTTATGCTCTCCTAAATAGCGACCTTCATCATCCACAAATGCCCCAGGCTTCTTGGCGGCAGGCGCTTCTCTCTCGATAAAGGTTCGGTAATCGCCATGGCTCACAAAGCAGATTTCCTGGCTTTCCTTCAATTCATCCGCGGGAAGGCCTAAGGTCTCTGCTTCTACCCACACGTCCGTCTTTTGCATGCCCCCCACTGGAAAGAGCAGCCGAGGAAGCCATGATTGACGAAGACGGTAGAGGAAATAACTTTGATCTTTCTTAGGATCGGCTGCTCGCTGAAGAGTCGGTGTTCCCTCGGATCGGTCGATTTGGACATAGTGGCCCGTGGCCACAAAATCGATCCCGCGTTCCTCCGCGAGCTCCATGAGACTCCGCAGTTTGACGCGCTCATTGCACCGGACACAGGGATTAGGGGTTGTGCCGTCGAGATAGCCGGCAACGAAGTCGTCGATCACACCCACGCGAAAGGTTTCTCGGGTGTCGATTACTTCATGCGGAATTTTTAATGTCTGAGCCACATGTCGAGCAATGCCGACCTTGCAACACCCACGCTCTTCCCACCGCTTAGAGACCGCGACTGTTTCGTCTTCGTGTTCCCACACCTGAAGCGTGACTCCCTGAACGTCGTAGCCCTGGCGAACCAGAAGCGCGGCGGCAACAGAGCTGTCCACTCCACCACTCATGCCAAGAAGAACGGTAGGTCGAGCCATAGGGTGGCTATTGTACTGGGGAGATAGGAAAAGGGCTAGTCCGCATTATTCACGAAGGCTCGTGAATAATGCGGGTTCCGGGGCTGTTCTCTACAGCTAACTGGCAGTTGCGACAAGGCCGGGAGCCATGTCGACCGAGAGGGCGCGTTCGCCACTCCAAAGGTGAGCGCCCATATCGCACATGCCATGGAAGCGAGAACCTTCTTCGATCGCAATGGTTGGGGTCCGAATATCGCCGATGAGAACACCGGGCTTCAGAATCTGAATCTTTTCAGCGGCTGTGATGGTGCCATGAATTTTTCCGCTATTCAGGAGCACCCCAACGGATACGATGCCCTGGATCATCGCATGCTCCCCAACGATGAGCGTTCCGGTCGTATGTATCTCGCCTTCCACACGCCCGTCAACACGAATGGTGCCGCCAAAACTCACAACACCCTTGAAGTCTGTGCCTTTCCCCAGAAGCGTAATATTCTCGCTGCTCTGATCGACGTGCTGGCTCCGTTCTTTCATTGCCCACATGATCGCGCCTCCCAGTCTTCCCGCACACGCATGATCCGTCATCACGCAATAATGTACAGATAAATACCTAAATGAATAATAGTTTCTCCCTACCCGTTGACTCGCTTCATGCCAGGTGGCGCGATCATTCCGACGGGTTGGAGCGTGGCGTCACGAGGAAGCTCGCGGACGCCGTGCGCCATTTCGAGCGCCCCGTTGAAGAGCACCCCATCTTCCATTGAAAGGATCGGTGACTTGATGCTTCCATTCATGACGGCCGGAGTCCGAAGCTTGACACACTCTTTCGCCACGACGTCCCCGGTAATTTTCCCTTTGCACACAATGGTTCCTGCGGTAATTTTTGCCTGGATAATGGCTTCCTCCCCAACCAGCAGCACGCCATCGGTATGAATTTCTCCATCGAGATATCCGTCAATCCTCACCGTGCCGCTGTAGGAAATTGTGCCCTTGAATTCAACGCCTTTCCCCACAAAGGCACTTATATCCCCGGCCCCTTCGGTATTTGTTGAATTAGAAGCAACCATAACAACCTCTTTACCTTCCTGCTCGCTTGAGCTCGTTCCCGCTTTTTTCTCTTGCCCCCACATGAACTCGCCTCCTCGAGTTGATAGCCCCACTGTTTCAGCACAGATGTGCAGCTGTTATGTATTTATTTATGAGGAAATAGTCGGTCAGAATGAATAGGGTCACGTATACGTAGAAGCAACAAGTATGCCTCTATCTGACAGGAAGGATTTGACGAAAAAATAAGGTGGGGATTAATTTAAAAGAGTCTCGAGTATTCCGTCGAGTTCAGGTGGAGAGAAATAATGAATGATGATTTTGCCTCCACGTCGACCTTTTTGAATCATGACTTTGGTGCCCAATCGTTTTTGTAATCGCTCTTCAACATCAGACCAGGGTGTTCGCCGTAATTCCTTTGTCCCTCGCTTCTTTGTAACCTGTGAGGATTCTATAAGTTTTTCTGTTTCTCTCACCGAGAGGGTTTTTAACACCACAAGCTGAGCGACTTTAATCTGCTCAATCTGGCTCGGAAGACCGAGAATCACTTTCGCATGTCCCATAGAGAGTTCGTTCGATTCAATCAGCTGTTGGACCTCTAAGGGAAGTTGTGTGAGGCGCACGACATTGGCGATCGATGATCGCTCACAGCCAACTCGCCGCGCAATTATGTCCTGAGTGAGTCCAAATTCGTTCATCATCCGGTGGTAGGCCCTCGCCATTTCCATAGGATTGAGATCTGTTCGTTGAAGATTTTCTACCAGCGCCAATACGACAGACTCTTCATCTCCGCAATTCCGAATGACGGCGTGAATTGTCTCCAGACCCGCGTCTTTCGCCGCACGCCAACGCCGTTCACCAGATATGAGCTCATAGATACCGTCACCTTTGCGGCGCACTAAAATTGGTTGCAGTAATCCGCTCTCTTTCAATGACGCCGTGAGCTCTGCCAGTTCTTGAGGAGAAAATGCTTGTCTTGGCTGATATCGATTCGGCACAATCGAATCGACCCGCAGATGTTGGACATCTGACGATTCAGACATCGAAACGGGTTTGGTGGTAGGCAGGAGTGCGTCGAGTCCTCTACCGAGCGCTTTCTTCTCCATGACTCATAAACTCCTTGGCTAAAGATAAATAGGCTTGAGACCCTGCCGATGCGACGTTATATAACATGGCTGGGCGTCCATAGCTTGGAGCCTCTGCCAGGGCCACATTGCGAGGGATCACCGTCTTGTAGACGACGTCTTTGAAATGCTCCCGAACTTGCTCAACAACTTGACGCGCCAACGTATTCCGCGCATCAAACATTGTCAAGACGATCCCTTCCAACCTGAGGTCAGGGTTAAATGATTGACGAATTCGATCGATGCTTCCAATCAAACGACTGAGCCCTTCCATGGCATAGTACTCACATTGGACTGGAACCAAAATGCTTTGTGCGGCAACAAGTGCATTGACCGTCAAAATCCCCAATGTAGGGGGGCAATCGAGAAAAATAATGTCGAATAACTGGCTCACATCTCGCAAGAAACGCTGAAGGATTTTTTCACGATCCTCAACATTGACTAACTCTATCTCTGCCCCTGACAAGTCAGCATTTGCCGGCAAAATTGATAAACCATTCACTTCTGTGACTTTGACGGCATCATTAAATTTTACATGATTAATTAAGCAGTTGTACAAAGTAGCCTGTAAAGAACGGGGGTCAATCCCTAGCCCACTTGTTGCATTTCCTTGAGGATCCATATCGACGAGTAAGACGCGCTTGCCCAGAACTGCAACACCAGCAGCGAGATTCACGGCAGTTGTTGTCTTGCCTACACCACCCTTCTGATTTGCGATCGCTACAATCTTAGCCATATTGAGTGCCGCGTTACTGGCATTCCTTTCCATAGTTCTCAGTAATGTTCCACGTGGAATGTATGCGTATAGTATTGATTATATGTATAAATGTTTCTTCTCGAGAACCGTAATGACTCTCTTGCCAGATCCATAAGGGAGAAGAAGGGTCGTTTCATTCAATCGATGGAATTCTTCCCCTATTTCTTTATTTTCGATGAGCGATGTTCGATATAAAATAACTTTCCCTTTTTCGGTTAGCAATGCAGGGATGTGTTTTTGTATATCATCAAACTTCAATGCTCGTACGACAACCGCATCGATGGATTGGGTAAGAGCCTGCTTGGCATATTGTTCTATGGTTCCAGCAAATGTAGATACACCACGAAGCTGTAATAGGCCGATCACTGAATTGAGAAATGAGCACTTCTTTTGAACCGGCTCTACTAAAGTGAGCTGGATATCAGATCTTATGATTTTAAGAGGAATGCCAGGAAAACCTCCCCCAGATCCCACATCGAGCACTATGCTATCTTGCCGAAAGTTCGTCGAGACGAGCGCAGTGAGTGAATCAACGAAATGCTTGGTAATTATTTCTTTAGGATCGGTGATCGCTGTGAGATTTATTGTCTTATTCCACGTAATGAGATGAGTGAGGTAGCGAACAAACTGCTCAGCGTGACTTTCACTGATTGTTAACCCAAGTTCCCGTGCAGAGCTATTCATGAACTCGCACAATTCATGTTCATGTTCCACGTGGAACAATTACGTGAATCGGAAGGTGAGGTCAAGACATTCTGGAATGGATCGTAGAAATATTTGAATGTATGTGTCTAAAACGGGGTTGAGAGAAGGCTATTTTGTATGGATTCCCCTCTGTGCTTTTCTAGCGCCACAAGGAGAAGAGAGATTGCCGCTGGTGTGACTCCTGAAATTCTCGATGCTTGGCCAATAGACGCAGGGCGAACTTTCTTGAGTTTCTCACAAACCTCTCGCGAAAAACCTAGAGTTGCATCGTAGTTGAATGTGGCAGGAATGGGTTTCATTTCGAGTTTTTTGAAACGGCCTATCTGTTGAAGCTGCCGCTTGATATAGCCTGAATATTTAATCTGTAACTCTATTTCATCAGTAGTTTCAGTGTCTTGTAACGCATCAACTTCAAGTGCTGCTAATAAAGTCGCATAGTTCGCCCCTTGGCGACGTAAAAGATGGGCCGCGGTGCAGGGTCCAGAGATTTCATCTATTTGAATTTTTGCCAAGCGTTCGCGAACCGTTTCGGTAAGTTTTGGTCGGAGTTCTTCGAGTCGTACGAGTTCAGATTCGATAGCCTTCTGTTTCAATTGAAATTTTGCATAGAATTCGTCGCCAATCAATCCAACTTTACGCCCAGTATCAGTGAGTCGTAGATCAGCATTTCCATGACGCAAAAGGAGGCGATACTCTGCCCGTGAGGTAAACATGCGATAGGGCTCACGGGCGTCTCTGGTAATGAGATCGTCGATCAACACACCAATATAGGCCTGTGAACGGTCGAGCACTAACGGAGATTCTCCATGAAGACGTAGCGCAGCATTGATCCCAGCCATCAGGCCTTGAGCCGCTGCTTCCTCATACCCGGATGTCCCATTGATCTGCCCGGCATGGTAGAGACCATTGAGCAGCTTCGTTTCGAGAGTCTGGTGCAATTGCCGTGGCGGAAAATAGTCATACTCAATTGCATATCCAGGCTTGAGCATGACGGCCTGCCCTAGCCCTGGAATCGTTTTCAGCATCGCGGCTTGCACATCAACCGGCAAGCTGGTGGAGATCCCGTTGGGATAAAACTCTCGGCTGTCCAATCCTGGTTCGATAAAGATCTGATGGCGCTCTTTATCCGCAAAACGCACGACTTTATCTTCAATCGATGGACAATACCGTGGTCCCACCGACTCAATGATGCCGCTATAGAGCGGCGATCGATCGAGGTTCTGTTGGATTAATGCATGTGTCGACTGATTGGTATGGGTCAAATGACAAGGGAGTTGTCTGTTTTCAATCCGGCTGGTCCGATACGAAAACGGCGGAGGCGGATCATCGCCCGGTTGTAGCGCCATCACAGAAAAGTCGATGGTGGCGCCATCCAAACGAGGAGGTGTGCCCGTTTTGAGCCGACCCACCTCGAATCCAAGGTCGCGCATACAATCGGATAGGTGCTCGGCGGATGCCTCTCCGGCTCGTCCTGCCGGAAAGTGATTGAGGCCGATATGGATAAGACCCTTAAGGAATGTACCTGATGTTAAGATGACAGCTTTCGCCTCTATGTGATCGCCCCGGTCCGTGACGACCCCTGTCACCGAGCCGTTATGCGTCAGCAGGCGGTCAACTGTGCCCTCGCCGATTGTCAGTCCCGCTTGTTGACTCAACGTGTGTCGCATCGCGTTTCGGTACAGTTTCTTGTCGCATTGTACGCGCAGGGCTCGCACCGCCGGACCTTTGCTCGTATTGATAAAACGGAATTGGATGCCGGCTTGATCCGTGTTCCGCGCCATCTCCCCGCCCAGCGCATCAATTTCTTTGACAAGATGCCCTTTGGCGATGCCTCCGATCGCCGGATTACAGGACATTTGTGCGATCCGGCCGGGATCCATCGTGAGCAGCAAGGTTCGCGCACCCATGCGCGCCGCGGCCAAGGCGGCCTCACAGCCTGCATGACCTCCGCCCACCACGATGACATCAACGATGTTTTCCATGTCCACCTGTCCCTACTTACCGATGCAAAATTCTGAAAAGATTCGGCCAAGAATCTCGTCAGTCGTAATGACGCCCGTAATTTCACCGAGGGCATCGGCTGCGCCGCGCACATCGATCGAGACCAGCTCGCCTGCCATCCCGCACCGCACGGATTCAAGTGCTTGCCCCAAGGAATCATGGGCCCGGCGCAACGCGTCACGGTGTCGCACATTTGTGACCGTGACACTCTCCGATGTTTCAAAACCTTTCGAGATCAGGTGACCACGAAGGACCGACTTCAGCCTCTCGATCCCAGACCCTGTTTTTGCAGATATACGGCATGAAGAATGGCCCACAAGCGCGGCATCCAGCTCGACTTCATCAGGCAAATCTGTCTTGTTCAGGACCACCACATGCTTTCGACCTTTGACTGCATTCAATAGACTCAGGTCATCACTCGTGAGAGGCACACTTCCATCTACGACCACAAGTAAGAGGTCGGCCTCATCTTGTGCAAGACGGGTTCGCTTGATTCCTTCACGTTCGACCATGTCGTCAGTATCTCGCACTCCTGCCGTATCGACTAAACGAATCGTCACCCCGCCTAGATCGATAGACTCCTCAATGACATCCCTCGTCGTCCCAGGAATCGCCGTCACAATTGCTCGCTCTTCTCTTAGAAGACGATTCAACAGACTGGACTTGCCGACATTCGGACGGCCAAGAATCACGACATGCGCGCCTTCTCTCAAGATTCGACCGTCCCGAGCTGTGGCTTCCAGTTTGTGAACGACTGCGGCGGCTTCGCGTATAATTCGTACCAGCTCATCACGTTGCAGGAAGGAAATATCTTCGTCCACAAAGTCGATCGCGGCTTCCACATGAGCCAATACGGTCAGCAAAGACGTTCGAGCCTGTTCCACTTCGCGAGCGAGATCGCCCCGTAGCTGGCGTTGAGCGACAGTCAGTCCTGCATGCGATGTGGCTTTGATGGTATCGAGCACAGCTTCCGCCTGAGAAAGATCTAATCGTCCGTTGAGGAAAGCACGCTTCGTAAATTCGCCCGGCTCTGCCATCCGTGCACCAGACTCAACACAGACCTTGCAGACGATCCCAAGCACCAGCATCCCACCATGAGACTGAATTTCTACCACATCTTCCGCCGTGAATGATCGTGGCGCTTTCATATAGACCACAAGGGCTTCATCGAGGAGATTCGATGTTGGTGGACGATCAAGGATTGATCTGTTCTCGCTCCCCGTATTCGATGCGGGAATCACAAGATCGGCAAGATGCAATGTATGGGAAGATACCGATACAAGGGGTCGGCCAGACCGTAAGCGAACAACTTGAGAAGCGACAACAAGCGCCTGCGGGCCACTCAGACGTACGATGCCGATACCTCCCTCGCCTGCTGCGGTGGCAACGGCACAGATCGTGTCTTCGAGTCCGCCACGCATGGGGATTTTCCGTTACTCCAGACGACGACAAGAATTCCTATGGCCCCAGGTCCGTGGTTATAGTACGCGGTCTCCCACGATTGCTGTGTGAGACAGACTGGACGAACGAGGGAGATGGCGTGCCATAGGCCTAGTTGAGGTGGATGCACCCGACAAACGTCTATGCGCTCGTGCTGCTGCTCTGCTCAGCCCCTGCCGCTGCGAGGGCCTTGTCGGTGAGCAGAAAGCGATCAGTGACCAATTGCTGGGTAATGGTCAGGGTATTATTTGTCAGCCAATACAGCACCAAGCCCGCAGGAAAATTGATGAACAGAAATGTCATGCCAACGGGGAGTATCAACATGATCTTTGCCTGTGTCGGATCCATCGTATTGGGGGTGATCTTCTGTTGAATAAACATCGTGACCCCCATGAGCACTGGGAGCACATAGAAAGGGTCCTGCAGTGATAAATCGGTCACCCAGAGCATGAACGGGGCTTGGCGTAAATCGATCGTCATATACAGGACATTAAATAGGGAGATGAAGACCGGCATCTGCAAGAACATCGGGAGAAATCCGCCTAGCGGATTCACTTTTTGATCCCGATACAGCTTCATGAGCTCCTTGTTCAGACGATCGCGGTCACCCTTGTATTTCTCCTGGACTTCTTTGATCTTGGGTTGGATGACCCGCATCATTTTCATCGACTTGTAGCTCTTGTATTGCAACGGCACAAATAAGATCTTGATCATACACGTCAATAAGATGATGGTAACCCCGTAGTTACCGACATAGTCATGGATGAATCGCAGCACATAAAAGATCGGCTTGGCGACCGATTTCACAATTGTCCAACTGCCGTAGATGAACCATCCGAAATCGATCATATCTTCTAGTCCCACGCCCAAAGAGCGGAGGATGTCGTACTCCTTCGGGCCCGCATAGAGCTGAAGCGCAACCGAGGAGGCTGCCCCTGACGCGGCTATCCGCACCCCAGCCGACACAATTTTAGGGGCTTCTGTTTTCGCGAGGGTTGCTGCACCTTCCTTCGGTATCAACACCGATAGAAAATACTTATCCTGCAAGGCGACCCACTGAACGGCTCCCTTCCGTTCTAGTTCCTTCTCCGGCGTCTCCTTTTCGATTTTGTTGTCGACCTGGGAGGCTGATCCGATCAGGCCGATGAACCCATCGCCCCACTCCACGATGCCGAAATTCGTCCCTAACCCGACATCAAAGGATTCGGTCACCCCCTCGATAGCGAACGACATATCCACCAGGTAACTATCATGATGAAATGTCAGCCGTTTCTCCACGCCAATATGGGCCGCAGCATCGTGGAACCGCATCGTGACATGTCCGACAGGATGGGTGGCATCGAGCTTCGTAAAGTCTTTTTCAATATTGTAGAGGCCTTCTCGGAACATCTTGTCGATGTCGGCATTCGCGACCGTTATTGAGAGTGGCTCTTTGAATTTACCTTCCTGGTAGACGAGCTGTACCGGCTTCTCCCCTGGGGGCGATGTATGGTATCGCTTCAGCTCCCAACTTCGAATCACCCCGCCATGATTAGAAAACTCGACTCGAACCAGATCTGTTTCAACCGTCACTGTCTGTTCAGATGACGGCAAAGGGATGCTCGACGCCGGTGCGCCAGACTTTGAACTTGATTGGTTTGCGATATTCGGGGTGGAGACACCGTCTTTGCCTGCCGGGACGGCAGGAGCGGGATCTCGCTCTGAAGAGGCGGGAGCTTGAGTAGAGCCATCCTGAGCAGGGGGCGGCTCAGGGAGCCATCCCATCTGTCTCATGAGAAAATCAAATCCGAGAATGATGGCTAATGATAGGACCAGAAAGACGATAACCCGTTTATCCATAATAAACCGCTGCGCGATCTGAATAATGATGTCTCTGCTGCTTCACAGAATCCATTCTCCAGAAAGAAAAACGGATCAATGTGTATCAGCAAGCAGATAACAAGGTTGCGCCTACCTTAGAAAGGGTCTGTTGGTCTAAGGCTGGGCGAAATTCAATCAGGTAATCCGGTCCACAGAGCTTGGTACTGCTGGCGCACACTAGTCCTCATGCATACGAAGCAGCCGTTGACGCTGAAGCGTCGCCACCCATACTTCTTTCAGGACGGCAAAAGGCTGTGCAATCGAAGTCCGCTTGGGGAAGACGACGAGAGAGTGCCCAGAAATCAATTGCCCACGTAGTTGACGAGTGAGCTCTCGAAACAGACGCTTGCCGCGATTTCGACTGACGGCTCCCCCGAATCGCTTTCCCACCACAATACCAACGCGGCTGCCATCCACATCGGTCCGACAAATCATAAGATTAAATAGAGTTGTCGAAATACGATGGCCATGTTGCTTCACATACTCGATGTCACGACTACGTTTCAGAAACAGATCCCTGGCGCCTGCACCCTGCGACATCACCATCATCCTGGGAGAGGGTCAGCTTGCACAGGGCTTTCTTTCGAGCCTGGATCTCCAGACTCGACCATGATTACACACCATCGTCCTGTGATGGGAACTACCCTGTGTGGGTCACATAACGGAGGGCAAAGATTCCTTCGTGCAGCCCCTAGTCAGTGTCGCTCGACCTACACCGTTAAGCGGGCTCGCCCTTTGGCGCGACGACGAGCCAAGACCTTCCGGCCATTCTTCGTGCTCATCCGCTTACGGAACCCATGTTCACGTTTTTTCTTAAGATTCGATGGCTGCTGCGATGTAAACGACATGCAATCACTCCTAGCCTGAGAAGACTGATAAATTATCCGGGCATTATAGGGGCGGGCTGGCACCCTGTCAAACTGCGTACGATTCATCCGAGGTCGGTCGTCTGACACCGGGAGATCTCTATCCCGCTCTTTTCAGCAAAATGACGAACAGTCCTTCTCAACCATGCATACAGCTGTAAAACTGCCAAGCCATGGTTCCCTGTACTCGGCACAGCTATTTCGTGGGTAAAGTGGTTGTGATGTCACGTGTGTGAACCCTGGGCTTTCAAGCAGATGATGTCGTTCTACTTCCGCCCGCTCAAACTCGGGGGGACATAAGTC
>SWDP01000004.1:69972-79660 GCA_005116885.1 Nitrospira sp. | reverse complement strand
CTCCTGGGTTAGAAGATTCTCGCGCAATTTCTACTAAATGTCGACAGGCCCTAGATTGCCACAGGGCCGTATAAGCCAATCGCACACTCCTCTTTCTATGCTGCTGTAAAGACGCCTCCTTCTCCCAATCCACACGCTGCCGGCCGTGGCATTCCCCTTGCGAATATACCCATGCGCTCAATATTCTCTTAATGGAAGAGCCGTCATGTTTCGGCGAAGAAGGCAGAGGGGATGTTTTCCCTATCGCTCCAGACATGTAAGCTTGCCCAGGATTTTCGATGTGATTTTCCACGAACACGTGTGAGTGGTGCGGGTGGAGTCATCGTTCACTCACGCACAGCTGGCGATCGACATGACTGACTCATCCAGCGTACCAACGAAGGCGAACGCTCAATGCGGAAACCGTCTGGCCGTCTCCCTCAAAACCGAGACGAGGCTTGCCAGGGGCAAACAAGGAAAATGCTCTGCGTATAAGAAGAAGTAAGGTACATTTGTAGTATGACCAGTCATTGCCCACGACTCACGCGAATCTTGTTTGGATGGGCAGCCATGGCACTCGCCGGCTCCATCTCAGGCTGCATAGAGGCCGTGCCTCAAGATGTGGTTGAAGCGGTTGACCATATCGATCAAGAATTAGTGGAATTGCGAGCGGGTGAGTTCTTGCCCACCGACTATACCCAATTCTCTCACCAGTGGATGGCTCTTAGAGCCCGCGCCCAGGCCGACGAAGATCTTATCCGTTGGCCTTGGGAACCCAATGAATTGGACGTTGCCCTTCGTCAGTTGCACGCAGAAGGGTCTCGTATTGTTGCCCGCCTTACAAAGGAACGCGAGTCGCTCCGTGATTCCACAGAAGCCAAGATCGCCCAGGTTGAGAATCGATTCCAGCCTGCGACTCTGCAAGTAAGTGCCATTGATGGTCGTACGCTGTCCGGACAGAGGCCGGACGAAATCGAACGATTGATGAATCAGGCCCGTGTGCTCTATGAGCAGGGCCAGTACGATCAATCTCTCAACGCCTCCGACCGAGCTGCACAGAGTCTGTTTGCGCGCTCGGCCTTGTTGGGGCGCGAGTTGAGGTAATACACCGATGGAGCGTACATCAGCGGTTGGCAATAGATGACCATAATCGCCCCCAGCCGCTCTCTCGACTCGCGCATTCTCCATCAAGGCAAATCGTACAAGACGGGCCTTCTGCCATTCGCCGAACCACTAGGGCATAGGTGAGGCCTCATGTTTGTGTTTCTCTTATCCGATAACTACAATACGTAGAGGGCATACTATGACACGTGAGATTGATCGATCATTTCCCCCGGAACTTCAATCCCTGGTTACTGCAGGGCATGCACGCCTCGACGCATCCCATGCGGTCGAGCGGCTCTGGGCTCAAGACCATCGGCTCTGGAAGCCAGATCCCACCGACATTGCCAACCGTCTCGGCTGGCTGACCATCATCGAGTACATGACAGATCGGACGGAGGAGTTGCGGGCCTTCGCGGCTTCGGCAAAAAAGCGCGGAATCCGGGACGTAGTCCTGCTCGGGATGGGCGGCAGCAGCTTGGGTCCAGAAGTCTTTCGCACCACGTTTGGATCGTCACGCGGGTACCCACGCCTGTGGGTCCTTGATTCCACCGTCCCAGGCTGGGTCCAGCAGGTCACGCGGGAAATTGACCCGGCGCGAAGCCTGTTCATCCTCGCCAGTAAATCCGGTGGAACCATCGAAGTCATGTCCCTCTTCGCCCACTTTTGGGAACTCGTGCACCAGACTCCTGGCCACCAAGGAGGCGCACAGTTCGTCGCGATTACCGATCCCGGCACCGGGTTGGAAAAACTGGCAGTAGAACATCGGTTCTGGCGTACCTTTACCAATCCACCGGACATCGGTGGCCGCTACTCGGTGCTGTCCTATTTTGGATTAGTCCCTGCCGCCTTGATGGGAATCGATGTCGCGCGATTGCTCACACGCGCCATGGCTATGGCCGAGGCCTGTCGAATCCCATCCCCTCTCGAACAGAACCCCGGTGCCGATCTTGGCGCAGCGATGGGCTCACTGGCGCAAGCAGGACGCAACAAGATCACCCTGATGACATCACCGCAGATCGCTGCATTTGGTCTGTGGGCGGAACAACTCCTTGCGGAAAGTACGGGAAAAGAAGGCACCGGTCTTATCCCTGTGGCGCATGAACCGATTGTCGCACCGACTGCGTATGGTACAGATCGGCTTTTTGTCTATCTCAGGCTGAAGGGGGATCAGAATACACAGCTGGACCGACAGGTCGCCGGGCTCGTGAAACAGGGCCATCCAATCCTGACACTCACGCTCAAAGACCGTTACGATCTCGCTGGAGAATTTTTCCGGTGGGAAGTTGCCACGGCTCTGGCAGGGCATCTCTTGGGGATTCATCCGTTCGATCAACCAAACGTCCAAGAAAGCAAAGATAATACCGCCCGCGTACTGGGGACTCTCCAGTCCACCGGGCGATTACCGAAACAGGCTACTGTGACGGCGGCACAGGCTGCAACACAACTCACGCGTCAGTGCCGCCCAGGCGCCTACGTCGCAATCTTGGCCTATACGACACCCTCTTCCAAGATGGAACAAGGTATTCGCATGCTACGAAAAGCGCTCGTCTCGCATCACCATGTGACCACGACAGCTGGTTATGGCCCGCGCTATCTCCATTCGACGGGCCAACTCCACAAAGGGGGCCCAAAGAGCGGGATATTTTTACAACTCGTTGATCAGATGACTCCCGATCTCAGTATTCCCGGCAAATCGTTTACTTTTCGCACCCTCGCGCAGGCCCAAGCCATCGGCGATATCCAAGCACTTCACGCGCATGAACTGCAAGGCATCGTCTTGCCTCTGGGCAAGAATCCCATCGCGACGATTCAGACCCTGACGAAACTCCTGACCCCACGCACGCGGGTGCAGCGCCCCACCACGCGGCGGACCAAGAGCAAACGTACCCGCAAGAAGTAGAATGTCCGCAGTCCCTGAAATCCACATCCATAACGACAGCCAAGCCGTGGCAGAGGCGGCAGCTGAATTCATACTGGAAGTGGGTAGAGAGGCTGTTCGTGCAAAGGGTCGATTCGTTCTCGCTCTCTCAGGCGGGACGACGCCGGAAATCCTCTACAGAGCGTTGGCCTCTCCCGCCTTTGCCGATCGCTTCGATTGGTCCAAAGCCATCTTTTTCTTCAGCGATGAACGCTGCGTCCCACCGAATGATCCTCGAAGCAACTACGCCTTGGCTGCTAAAACGCTGTTCACCCCTCTGAACATTCCGTCCTCGCAGGTCTATCGTATGGCAGGGGAATCCAGTGACACGCAGGCGGCGGCGTCTGAGTACGAACAGCAGTTGCGTCTCGCCACGAAAAGCGCACCATCGGTTCCGCCATCACTCGACCTTCTCCTATTAGGGCTGGGTGAAGATGGGCACACGGCATCGCTGTTTCCTGGATCCCCAATCTTACGGGACTCCCGACAAGCGATGGCGACTACGCAATCTCCGAAAGATCCCCCTCACAGACTGACGATGACTCTAGCTGCGATCAACAGGGCGAGTGTGGTACTGTTCCTGACAACCGGAAGTGGCAAGGCAGAAGTTGTCAGAGCAATTCTTGATCCAAAGACCGAAGCGGAACGACAGCTTCCGGCATCGTTGGTCAAACCAGAGGAGGGCCGGCTCATCTGGTTCCTCGATCAGGCTGCAGCCGCCAAGCTTCCGATGCCGTAATAATGGGCGAGCACATGAGGGCGAGATGATCGTTGCCGGAGATATCGGGGGCACGAAAACCCACCTGGCTCTATTCGACTGGAAGAAGGACCGCGTAGACCCCGTCCGGTTAGAGTCATTCCACAGCGCCGATTACACGTCGCTCGAGGATATGCTCACCGAATTTCTTGCCCCACCGACTGCTCCCCAGTCCATCGACGACGTTGCAGCGGAGAAGGGGGATGCTGTCGAGGTAGAGCGCCCGGCGGAAAAACCGCAGAAAATCGAGGCAGCTTGTTTCGGCATCGCCGGCCCCGTGATTGAAAACCGTTGCCAAACGACCAACCTTCCGTGGGTGGTCGACGGAGCAACCCTGGCAAAACAGTTCGACATACCAAGAGTGAAGTTGCTCAACGATCTCGAAGCTATGGCGTACGGAGTGCTCTTGCTCCGACCCGACGAAGTTGAAGTGCTCAATGCTGGAACTCCACCGGCGCAGAACCAGGCGCTCGCCCTCATTGCAGCGGGAACCGGACTCGGTGAATCCATCCTCTTCTGGAATGGTGTGCGCTATCAACCGATGCCGTCGGAAGGGGGACATGCGGATTTTGCACCGAACAATGACAACGAAATTGAACTGCTGCGCCATCTGCGCAGCAGCTATCTACATGTGAGTTATGAGCGTGTCTTGTCAGGTCCTGGTCTGCATGCGATCTATGATTATGTCCGAGACAGTAAGAAGAATGAACCGACGTGGCTCGCCGAGCAAATTAAAGCCGGTGACCCTGCTGCGGCGATCGCAGAAGCCGGGCTCAAGGGGCAGGCAGATATTGCCAAGCAGGCGCTCGATCTGTTTGCCTCCATCTATGGAGCCGAAGCCGGCAATCTTGCTCTGAAGGGTATGACACTCAACGGCGTGTATGTGGGCGGCGGTATTGCCCCGAAGCTGTTGGCAAAACTGAAAGACGGCACCTTTATGAAGTCGTTCACGAACAAGGGCCGCTACAAGCGCGTGATGAGTTCGATCCCGGTGAAAGTGGTGATGAATCAGAAGACCCCCTTGCTGGGCGCCGCATCCGTCGCCGCATCCCTCTCCTCTACCCCCGCATCGTGATGAGCAGCCAGGATCTTGACAGCCTGAAGAAAGCCTCAGCACTCAAAGCGGTCGAATTCGTCCGTGACGGGATGGTCGTGGGCCTTGGGACCGGCTCAACGGCGAAGCACATGGTCATCGCCCTGGGGGAAAAGGTCCGCGCGGGTATGAGACTCAGCGGAGTGCCCACGTCGAAGGAAACGGCCGCGCTCGCTCGGCAACAGGGGATTGCTCTCATCGACACCGACCATGCCTGGGTGATCGATGTCGCGATCGATGGGGCAGATCAGGTCGATCCTCACTTCAATCTCATTAAGGGTGGTGGTGGCGCGCTCCTGAAAGAAAAGATTGTTGCGGCGTCGGCCAAGCAGTTTATCGTTGTGGTCGACCATGCGAAGCGAGTCCCAGTGCTCGGGGGATCGTTCCCGCTTCCCATCGAGGTGATCCCGTTCGGTTGGGGCAGCACAGCCCGAGAAATTCAGGCTCTTACCCAGAGCGCTGTGGTCCTCAGGGAACGGAATGGAGCGCCATTCATCACGGAAGCAGGCCATATGATACTGGATGTTCATCTCCCACGGATCGACCATCCGCGAGAACTCGAGATTGCATTGAACCGCATTCCTGGAGTGGTTGAGACCGGCCTCTTTGTCGGACGAACAGACTTGCTCCTCGTGGGCACCGAGAACGGAGTCGAGTCGTACCCTGCGACGAGGACATGATCAGCAGACGGGAAGCCCTGCAGGTTCTCACGACGCATGCCCGACTCCTCTTGGCCCTTCCACTGGCTCCTCTCTTCAGCTCGTGCCTCAGGACCCCCTCAGCACACACGACAACCGGACAATCGAAAGGTGAGGACATGAACCAGGACCCTTCCCCCAGCACACTCGATCCCTATCGGCTTCCGAGACATGTGGTCCCAATCCGCTACGACCTGCGATTGGAGCCGGACCTGCCTGGTGCTACATTTTCCGGACAAGAGACGATCACGCTCACGATTCATCAACCAACCAATGCTATCGTTCTCAACGCCATTGAACTCGACATCGTCTCGGCTCAAATCGAGGGAGATTCTGGCCCAATAAGGCAGGCCACGATTGCATTAGACGCATCCCTCGAACGGTGTCATTTCACATTCACCGAGCCTCTCTTGCCAGGCACCTGGAGGTTAACCATCGCATTCCGCGGGACGCTCAACGACAAGCTCCGCGGGTTCTATCGTAGTACCTACAAAGACGAGCGCGGTACGACTCATCGTCTGGCCGCAACACAATTCGAAGCCACCGATGCCCGTCGGGCGTTCCCTTGCTGGGATGAACCGGATTTCAAAGCCGTCTTTGCCACGACACTGGTCATCGATCCCACGCTCACCGCAGTGTCCAACAGCTCGGTCGTAACGGAAACGCTGGCTGGGGGGAAGAAGGCCGTCCGTTTCGCCGATACGATCAAGATGTCTACCTACCTGGTCGCGTTCATTGTGGGACGGATCGAGCCGACCGAACCCGTGATGATCGGCCAGACCCCGCTTCGCCTATGGTCCATTCCCGGGAAGAAACATCTGACCAGCTTTGGTCAAGACATTGCTGCGGCGTCGCTTTCATTTTTCGAGAGTTACTATGGAATCCCTTATCCCGGTGACAAGCTGGACCTGCTCGCTATTCCTGACTTTGCTTCCGGGGCCATGGAAAACCTGGGCGCGATTACCTATCGTGAAACGGCTCTGCTGGTCGATCGGCAGGGGGCGACGCACGGTGACCTCGCGCGTGTGGCCGATGTGGTTGCGCATGAAAACGCACACATGTGGTTCGGTGATTTAGTGACCATGACTTGGTGGAACGGGCTCTGGCTGAACGAAGCCTTTGCCACGTTCATGGAGATGCTGGCCGTCGATGCCTGGAAACCGGAATGGAAACGATGGGACAGCTTCGGCGTCGAGCGCGCGGCCGCGTTTTTAGTCGATGGACTACATAGCACCAGACCGATCGAATATCCTGTACAGGCTCCTAAGGATGCCGACGCGATGTTCGACGTGCTCACCTATCAAAAAGGCGCATCGGTACTCCGAATGCTGGAACAGCACATCGGCCCGACCCTGTTCCGAGACGGGGTCCGCGACTACTTGCGTGCGCATGCCTATGGGAACGCAGACACGAGCGATCTCTGGGTTTCACTAGGGAAGATCGCGCAACAGCCGGTGCCTGAACTCATGGATGGCTGGATTTTTCAGCCTGGATTCCCGCTCGTGACTGCTAACGTGAGCGCGTCCTCAGAAATGACCATCACTCAACAACGGTTCAACTATTTGAGCGAAGCCCCGTCAGGTCTCTCACAAGACCAGCGGTGGAATATTCCGCTCCAGATTCGAGTCATCTCAGGCGGCAAGCGCAGCACGTCACGCATACTGTTGACGAAGAAGGACGTGACCGTCCCACTCCCTCACGATTGGGAGTCAGTATTCATCAATGAAGGTGGTCATGGGTTCTATCGGGTGCGCTATGCGCCAGACCTGCTTCGTCGCTTACTGAACGCGGGCGTCGATACACTCGCTCCCTCCGAAAGATTTAATTTCATCAACGACGCCTGGGCGACCACCGTCGCAGGCCTCATGCCTCTCGCAGCCTATCTTGACCTGACGGCTCGCTTTACCGAGGAGCGGGATAAGAATGTCTGGGCCCTCTTACTCGAATCGTTCTCCTTTCTGAACCGGATCATCACTGTGGAGGACCGACCGGCGCTCGAAGCGTTCGTACGAGGTCGAGTCAGCTCGGCCGTAGCCGACTTGGGTTGGGAGCCCAAACACGGTGAGAGCGAATTGACGAAACAACTGCGGGGTGAACTGATCGGCGCACAGGGTAAACTCGGCAACGATCCGGCCATTCAACGACGTGCAGTTGAACTGTACCGGGCGTACCGCCACGACGCGAAAGCCGTTGATCCCAATATCGTGCCGTCGCTCGTCGCGATTCTCGCGCATACGGGCGACGCCGCCAGGTATGAAGAATTTGACGAACGATTCCGCACTGCCGTTACACCGCAAGAAGAACGGCGCTATCTCTTTTCGCTCGCATCGTTCCGACCAACGGACCTGGTTGAACGCACCCTTGCTCGCACCATTAGTGGAGAAATCCGCACGCAAGATGCGCCGTTTCTCGTCAGTGCCATGTTGGGCAATGTGGATGGCAGGGAGTTGGCTTGGGCGTTTGTGAAAATGAACTGGGAGAAGATGGACCGCATGTTCCCCAAGCAAGGCGTGCGACGCATGTGTGGCGGGATCGTTAGTCTTGCCACGCCTGAGCTCGAACGAGACGTGCGGGACTTTTTCATGACGCGTAAGATCGACCTGGGCGGGAAAACGCTGGAACAGTATTTAGAGCAACTTCGGATCGCCGTTGCAGTCGGTGAACGAGAACGAGACACATTGCGGGCCTATCTCAGATCCCAACAACCAGGAGCGTGACTATGATCAAACACATCGCCTTTACCGTGTACCCCGTGACAGATATGACGCGAGCGCGGCGGTTTTATGAAGAAACGCTCGGCCTGCGTCTGATGCGTCGTGAGGCACACGAGTTCGAATGGGTGGAATACGATCTGGACGGAGGGACCTTCGCCCTTACGAATGTGAAAGAAGGAGGCACGCCCAGCGCCGAGGCGGGCGGGAGTATCGCCTTCGAAGTGCAGAACGTCGACGAGACGGTCGAGCAATTGCGCGCGAAGGGAGTGCGTGTGAAACTCGAACCGCTCTCCACTCCTGTCTGCCGCCTCGCTGTGATCCTGGATTCCGAAGGCAACGCCCTGACACTGCATCAGGTGACGCACCCCTGGTAGGACGTGCTGCGGCAGTACCTCCAGGCTTTCCATACATGATCGTGAAAGGAGAGACAGAGCAGGGAGAGGCCGGCACGGCTATGGCCTATTCGCCTCAGACCCTCCTCCGGGGGGCTTGTCGTCTTGTCGGAGAGGTCGCTACACTACCCTCTGTATTGATCAGGCTGTCGTTCAGCGGCAATTCACGAGAGTGATATCCGGCCATGCATACACAAAACTGTCCAAAGTGTGGGACTGCGAAAACGAAATTGGCACCACGAAGAGGCCTGACCGATCACTTGCTCGGCACCCTGACCATTTATCCAGTCCGATGTCAGCTCTGTGCGCACCGCTTTACCACATTCCTCGGCAAACTCAAGACTAATCCTCGCCGCAACTATGACCGAGTCTCGGTCCAATATCCGGCGCAGGTTCGACCCATTCGTGATCCCAGCCAGCGTGTCGTCGTCGAAGGGACGCTGTCTGATTTATCTCTCCGGGGGTGCCGTGTACGCACCAACCACCGCATTCCAATGGGATGCCAGGTGATGCTGGAGTTTCATCCCGCCGAGTACGATGATCCCATCATGGTTGACGGCGCCATTGTGCGTTCCCGTTGTGCTGAAGGGATCGGGCTTCGGTTTTCTAGTCTCCTCCGCTCAGAGGAACGACGCCTCAGCCGTCTCCTAGCCCTGCGCCTTCCCGACCAGACCCTCTGATTGTCGACTCCTCCCTTTCAGCCCTCTCAGCAACCAGGCTCGATGAACGCACGGACCTATTCCGGTTTGGCGGGAGTCCTTGTTGCGTGGTGCGCAACATGCTATATCTAGCATGTGATCCAATCATTCCGACACAAGGGGCTCAGGAAGTTCTTTGAGTCGGGGAGCGCGGCGGGTATCCAACCGCACCACTCCAAACGCCTGCGCATGCTGTTAGCGGCCCTGGACACGGCTCTGTCCATTGAGGACATGAACGTTCCAGGGTTCCGACTCCATCCCTTGAAGGGATCTGAGCGCGGTCGATGGTCTGTGTGGATAACTGGAAACTGGCGCATCACATTTACCTTCCAAGA
>SWDP01000004.1:65379-69872 GCA_005116885.1 Nitrospira sp. | reverse complement strand
ACCATTAGGAAATGTGACGTGCTGTCGAACAATCGGATGAACCTGGCAAGGTCCGCGCCGCAAACGGACCGCCGCGGCCCTTGCAGGTTATCCGCGTGTTAGTTCACATATGTCTGCATCGAGCTCACCGGATCGCTCATCACTAGTTGTTCCATGCGCCCTTGGGTGCCTGCTTCACCTTTACACCTCAGTATTTCGGGCGGATGGCCCCCATTGTTCCGTTCATTGTCGAGCTGTTGCGTTGGTCGTGTTTCCATACGCAATTGCAGTGATACTGCCGACTTAAGAATCACGAGCGAAAGAGATGGGGTCATTGCTTGACTGTGCGTCGCATCATCGGTGCGTTATGGAGCACCGGGGGTGAGCGGGTGAGAACCGACGCGCTGCAAGATGCTCAAAAAGGCCGTTCAGCAAGGCCGCAGCGAGTGAAGACCGGAAGCGTACCCTCTGGGGTACGTTGAGGATCTGAACGATGCGAGAACGCCGCTGGCGGGCTTTTTCAGCATCTTGCTGGTTGCATATTTTACTCGTGTCGAAGCACAGCCAACGGTCGTTGGCCAAGAATCCGGTAGGTGCTGGCAAACCCGACTATCAGGGTGAGCAACATCGTGAGGATGAGGCCGATGCCGGGTACTTGTGGGTGCATGCTCCAGGGGAGGTCGAACACATACCGAACCAGGGCCCATGCCAAGATGCTCCCAAGGGATAATCCGATGAGCCCCGCGACGGCGCCCAGCAGGACATACTCCATGGCAAAGGCCCTCGCAATCAGGCTACGGGTCGCGCCGAGCGCCTTTAGAATGACCGATTCATAGAGACGCCGGTAGCGTGTCGCCGCGAGTGCTGCTGCCATGACCAACCCGCCGGCCACAACACAAAAGAGCGCAACCGCCCGGATTGCCAGCGAGAGGCGATCGAGCACCCGCGCAAACCCATCGAGTACGTCACCGATATGAATTGCGCTGATGTTTGGAAATGAGGCAACAACCGCCTGCTGCAACGGCACCTCTTTCGCTGCTGAGACCCGCACCGTCGCGACATAGGTAAACGGCGCTCCGCCAATCGAGCCTGGGGACAAAATCATGTAAAAGTTCGTCGAGAAATTTCCCCACTCGACTTTTCGGATGCTGCTCACCTCCGCCGACACCGTGGCCCCTTGAATGTCGAACTCCACGATTGAACCGATCGTGAGACCTAAATGCATCGCCGCGTCCTCTTCCACTGATACTTGAGGCGTCGAAAAAACTTGCCCAGGTTTCCACCATTCCCCTTTGATGACCGTATTGTCTTTCGGGAGCCGATCGAGAAAGGTCAGGACATACTCACGGGTGAAATACCACTGTTTCCCGCGCCCCTCGTTTCCTTCCGTGCGTTTCTCGTCTTTCTCCCCTGCTTCGTCAAATGTGATGACCTTCCCATCGATCGCATGGAGGCGCGAACGCACCAGCGGCGTGAGCTCGGGATGTGCCCCCTCGGCTTGTCGATCAATGAGCGACACGAATTCTTGTGCCTGATCGGGTTGAATATCGATGAAGAAAAACGTCGGGGCATCCGCAGGGCGATTCTCCTGTATTTGGCTGAGCAACGCTTGTTCCACCAGCGACACCGTGACGATCGCCATCACACCGATGCCGATTGCGACCATGATTCCAGTCGCCTGGCTCCCCGGTCGCACGACATTCCCCAAGGCATAACGCAGGCTCAAGATGCGAGGCAACGGCATCAAGGCCAGCCCTCGCACGAACGCTTGCGCACAGACAAAGAGGACCGTGATGGCGAGGGATGTCGCCCCGAGAAACAGGAGGCCGATCGACCAAGAACCGGCTTGCCACACCGACAGTGCGCAGAGCCCGAAAATGATCACTCCGGCCGTGCCGACATTCCATCCATCGGTGAGCCCCCACCGTACCCACCATCGTGACGGAGCGGTTTCCAACCCGACGGCCGCCTGTTCTGCATCGCGGCGGAAAATCGCACCGGGGTGAATATCTCGAATCTTCAACAATGGCCAGAGCGTAAACAGCAATGTCGACAAGAGTCCCAATAAGGCTCCTTTCAGCAAGGGCCAGATCGAGGACTGCGATAATTCCGAAGACACGCCGAGTTGATCGAGGATGTCTGAAGCGAAGAGGGCAGCTGCGAGCGGAGGTAATCCTCGTTCGAGTGCGATTCCCAACACGATGCCGGCCAAGCTTCCGATGGATCCAAGGAAGATCGCTTGGACCACGTAGGTTGAGACGACCGTGGCCGAATCCGCGCCGACCGCCTTTAAGGTCGCGATCGTCCGCAACTTGTCCCTCAAAAACGCATGAATCGAGGTTCCAACACCCAGTCCGCCGATGAATAGCGCGGTGAGACCGATCAGCCCGAGATAGCGGGAGAGTTGCTCGAGAAATAGCTTCAATTGCGACTGGGCTGTGCGATAGCTCGTGACGCGTGCAGAATCTGCCCCCAATCGGTCGCGCAACTCGGAAAGGAGCGGCTCCAGCGGCATAGCGGTAGGCGTTTTTACGAGATATCGTTCTCGCACACGGCTTCCAGGTTTGACCAACTCAGCGGCTAATAACCCCTCCTGCGCAATCATCACCCGTGGGCCCAAGGTGAAGGCGTTGGCCATTCGATCAGGCTCGGTCCGCACGACGCCCGTGATGAGAAACATCGTCTGACCAATCTTCAATCGCTCTCCGACCGAGAGACCCATCCGAATCAGCAGCGACTCCTGTACCACCGCGCCAAAACAGGGACGCCCTCCGCAGCGGCGCTCATCCGGGTGGAGCAAGGCGTCAAGCGCCTGCGTCGAGTCGAGCCGAATCGTACCGTACAGGGGATACGCCGATTCGACCGCTTTGAGTTCGATGATCTGGGTCGATTGGGTCATGAACGACCCAGGGGTTGGGCGCGCGGCCATGGCAACAAGTTCACTCACATGGGTGAAGACTATGTCGCGCGCTCCCAGCGAGCTTAGCACCGCTTGACCAGCCAGACTCAGGGGGCGAGTCAGGCGAATTTCGAGATCGCCGCCCAACAGCCCTCGCGCCTCTTTCGTGACGGCGCGTTCCATGTGTGCGCCAAAGAGCGAGACTCCGACCAAGGCGCCCACGCCGATCGCGATACAAGCGAAGAAATAGAGAAAGTGCCGCCAGGCTCCCCTGGTTTCCCGCCAGGCCATCTTGAAGATAAAACGATTCACAGGGGTGGCTCTGCAACTCGAGGGTCCGGATCCGTGAGGCGGTCGGATTCGATGCGGCCGTCGCGCAATGAGATCACGCGCTCCATCGATGATGCGATGGTGTGATCATGTGTGACCAAAACCAAGGTGGTTCCATAATCGCGATGGAGCGACTGGAGCAACTGCATGACGTGTTGGCCTGTGGCCGAATCCAGGTTGCCGGTCGGTTCGTCTGCCAGCAGAATCGGTGGGTGACAGGCAAAGGCTCTGGCCACCGCCACCCGCTGTTGTTCGCCTCCTGAGAGTTGGACGGGATAATGATGGAGCCGTTCTCCAAGGCCAACGGT
Organism: Nitrospira sp.; assembly: GCA_005116885.1. Taxonomy (GTDB): domain Bacteria; phylum Nitrospirota; class Nitrospiria; order Nitrospirales; family Nitrospiraceae; genus Palsa-1315. The sequence goes on along the minus strand of SWDP01000004.1, from coordinate 66,356 downwards.
ATTCAACAGTTCCGTGGCGCGATCCTGCGCCGTGCTCATCCCGGCCAGCTCCAACGGCACCAAGACGTTTTCCAGCGCCGTGAGGGTGGGAATAAGATGAAAAGATTGGAAAATGTAGCCGATGTGATCGCGACGATACCGCGCCAAGGCACTTTCACGCATCGTCGAGATTTCCACGCCGTCCAACGTGATGGAGCCGGAGGTTGGCCGATCAAGCCCCGCGATGAGACCCAACAAGGTGGACTTTCCACTTCCTGATGGGCCGACGATGGCCACGCGCTGTTTATCGGGAATCTCAAGCGTAACATCGTCGAGGATGGTGATCTGATGGCCGCCTCCGGCCAAGCGCATTGTGAGGTGAGAAATGGTGATCATCGTGTCGGTCAGGTCCCCACAGTATCGTCCACGTCGAGGCTATATTATACTGGATGATGATGCGCTGCTCATGGATTCTCACAAAACTATTTTCTTGCCTCGTCCTCTGCTTGCTTCTGGTCTGTGGCTATGACCGAAGTCGTGCGTCCGCCGATCAATCCCCGTCGTCGAATCCCCTGCGCGAGGGCACGGGATTACAGCCGGACACGAAGGCGGTGGCGCCATCGGACCGACCGAAGCGGCCCGTCTCCGACGGACGCCCAAGCATTGTCGCCTTCGGCGACAGCTTGACGGCTGGCTTAGGTGTGCCACAGGATCAATCTTACCCCGCACACCTCCAACGGAAATTGGATGCAACGGGCTATGCCTATCGGGTCGTGAATGCTGGAGTCAGCGGCGATACAACGGCAGGCGGAGTTCGGAGAGTCTCCTGGGCCCTGAAGAGTAAGCCGACCATCGTGATTCTGGAACTCGGCGCCAACGATGGGCTCCGCGGTCTCAGCCTGAATGAGACGAAGGCCAACCTCGAACGGATTATTCAACAATTCCAACAGGCCTCGGTCACGGTTGTGCTGGCAGGGATGAAACTCCCTCCAAATTAT
>SWDP01000004.1:62872-65279 GCA_005116885.1 Nitrospira sp. | reverse complement strand
ATGGCCTGGAGTCCGGTCTGACTCCACTCTCCGACCAGGCCCTGGCGGACAAGACCCAGGAATTCAAGAAGCGTGTTGGAGCTGGGGAGACCCTGGACAATATACTGGCCGAGGCCTTTGCGGTTTGCCGTGAGATGTCCCGCCGTAAGCTGAGCATGCGCCATTTCGATGTGCAGTTGATCGGCGGCATGATTCTCCATAAAGGCCGCATCGCTGAAATGAAGACCGGCGAAGGGAAAACCCTGATGGCCACGCTACCGGTGTATCTGAATGCGCTTGAAGGGAAAGGCGTGCATCTCATCACGGTGAACGACTACCTTGCTAAGCGCGATGCGCAATGGATGGGTGTGCTATATCACGCGCTGGGGCTCTCGGTGGGCATTATTCAACATGACGCGTCATTTTTCTTCGATCCGGTCTATGAGGCCTCCGACAAACGGCTCCAGTCACTCCGCCCTTGTACGAGGCCGGAAGCCTATCGCGCCGATATTACGTATGGCACCAACAATGAGTATGGGTTCGATTATCTCCGGGACAACCTGGTCGCCACCGACTTGGCCCAGTGCGTGCAGCGCGAATTGAATTACGCCATCGTGGACGAAGTCGACAGTATCCTCATCGACGAGGCTCGTACGCCGTTGATTATCTCCGGTCCGACGGACGAGACGACCGACCTCTATTACCGCATCAACGCGATCATTCCACAGCTGAAGCCGGAGCAGGACTACACGGTTGAGGAGAAAACGAAGACCGCGTCGTTGACCGAAGACGGCAACGTCCGGGTCGAGAAATTGCTCGGCGTGGACAATCTCTACGATCCGAACCATATGGATCTCGTCCATCATGTCGTCAAGGGGCTCCAAGCCTATAGCCTCTACAAACGGGATGTGGACTATGTCGTGAAAGAGGGCGAAGTCATCATCGTGGATGAATTTACCGGACGGCTCATGCCGGGGCGCCGCTGGAGCGATGGACTACACCAGGCCGTCGAAGCGAAAGAAGGCGTGAAGATTGCGAACGAGAATCAAACGCTGGCCTCGGTCACCTTCCAGAACTATTTCCGGATGTACAAGAAGCTCAGCGGTATGACCGGTACGGCGGATACGGAAGCAGCGGAGTTCGCCAAGATCTACAATCTCGACGTCAATGTGGTGCCGACCAATCGCAAGATGATCCGATTGGATTATGCGGATGTCGTCTACCGTACCGAGAAAGAAAAGTTTAACGCGATCGTTGAAGATATCAAGGAATGCCACGAGCGCGGCCAGCCCGTCTTAGTCGGCACGATTTCCATTGAAAAATCCGAACGGCTCGCCGCCACCTTGAGCCGGACCGGCGTCAAGCACAACGTCCTCAACGCGAAACAGCATGAGCGCGAAGCCGAGATCATCGCCCAAGCCGGACGCAAGGGCGCTGTGACCATCGCGACGAATATGGCGGGCCGTGGCACCGACATTCTCCTGGGCGGCAGTCCGGATTTCATGTTCAAGCAGATCCTGTATCGGGAAGAAGATCTATCTGATGCGCGCAAGCTGGAGATCTTCGAACAGATTCGATCCGACTGCGAGAAGGATAAGCAAGAGGTCATCGCAGCAGGCGGCCTTCATATTCTTGGAACTGAGCGCCACGAAAGCCGCCGGATCGACAATCAACTCCGAGGCCGCGCCGGCCGCCAGGGCGACCCTGGTTCGTCACGTTTCTATTTGTCGTTGGAAGACGACCTGATGCGTATCTTCGCTTCCGAGCGAGTCTCTCAATTGATGCTCAAACTCGGCATGGAAGAAGGTGTCCCGATCGAGCATGGCATGGTCACCCGGGCCATCGCCAACGCCCAGAAGAAGGTCGAAGCCCATCATTTCGAAATTCGGAAACAGCTATTGGAATATGACGACGTCATGAACAAGCAGCGCCAGGTGATTTATCAACACCGGCGTGCCGTTTTGGGTGGATCGAATCTGAAAGACGATCTTCGCGGCATGATCGACGGTCTGGTGGAGTCCGCGCTGAACATCTATTGCCCGGCTGAACAATATTCCGAAGAGTGGGACATCAAAGGGCTTGCTGAACTCATGCATGGCCAGTTCGGTTTCGACCTCGCTCAAGGCAAGGGCGACGGCGGCGAGGCGCTTCGCACCATTGGGCGCGACGCCTTGCTCGAAGACCTGCGTACGCAGGTGCGCGAGGCCTACGACCGGAGAGAGCAGGACTTAAGCCCGGAACTGATGCGCTTCCTGGAGAAGACGTTCATGCTCCAGGTTATCGACCACCACTGGAAAGACCACTTATTGGGGATGGATCACTTGCGCGACGGAATCGGGTTACGCGGCTATGGTCAAAAGGATCCGCTCATTGAGTATAAGCGCGAAGGCTTCGATCTTTTTTCCGGCATGATGGAACGGGTGAAGTC
>SWDP01000004.1:0-62772 GCA_005116885.1 Nitrospira sp. | reverse complement strand
ATTTCCGGTCAGTAGGCCTGCCGGTATTTCATCTGTCACCACCATCCCGATCCTCGGCTTTATGAATACGGCGCTACGATTCGCCGAGGGCCCCTGAAATGGGCCATCCAGCGCTTGCCAGAACCCTACGACCCCACCCACCTCAATGGTTCCGCGCTTGAGAATGTCTCGCGCGCTCGGTGACGTAGGATCAGCCTCCGCCCGGCAGAGCGAAACGACCAATACGACCGAGACTGCCAGGCGCACCGCCAATAACCCAAGAGCGCGAAGCAGTGCGCCTATCCTCCGGTGATTATGTGTGGGACTCAGAATGATGTGAGTTCTGGGCCAGTAATGGTGCCAGATTCTGGTATGCATTTGGCCTGTCCTCGCTTAGCATGTGCACCGCCTTGTCCCTATGGCCTAGCCCTCTATATATCACCCCCAGAGAATTACGGGGGCGCTATAAATTCATACAGCCGCACGACCGGAAATGTACCGGCTATTCGGTCGCAAAATGAAGTCTTGTCAATGCACAGTACAATAGGTCCCTTGAAGGCCGTTGAATTGGGATATTTGCCTGAGTTTCCAATACTCTCCGCCTTGACTTACCAGCAAACTCAAGGCTAATCTACGCAACTTTTAGTCCTGTGTTGACCCTTCGAGAGGGAGGGGTGGGGTGTCTCCTCAGCTATTGGTGTCACTTCTCGATATGTTGTCGATGGGATGGAGTGCTTTACCGGAAGCTGTGGGGGTATTCAGAGAAGGAAATTAAGAGGAGTGGGTTGTGACAAACGGGTATCCTGAACTCGTTGCTGCCATTTCGTCAGAAATAACCAGAAACGGACCCATTCCCTTTGTCCGCTTCATGGAGCTGGCGCTCTATCATCCTATGTACGGCTATTACATGCGCCAATCTGACGGCGTCGAGCATGAGCGTATCGGCTGGTCCGGCGATTTTTACACCAGCTCCGACGTCCATCCCATTCTTGGCCGCGCGATTGCCGGGCAAGTCAGACAAATGGACGAAGTATTGGGTTGTCCCGCCCCTTTCACGATCGTTGAAATGGGTGCTGGTAAAGGCTTATTAGCCCGAGATTGCCTTGCCTCGATCCATGAGGATCAAGATGACTTCGCCTCGCGCGTCCGCTATGTCCTGATCGAGCGGAGCCCGGTGATGCGGAACCTCCAGCGCCAGAACTTGGCTCCCTGGCTTCGTACGCCTGGCCTTGTCACGTGGATAGACAGTCTCGATGGGTTGGGCCCACAGGGCGTGACCGGTTTATTCCTCAGCAATGAGTTGATCGATGCCTTCCCGGTGCATCGGGTTCAAGTCAAGGACGGACGGACTGAAGAGCTCTATGTTGACTATCGAGATGGCCGCTTTGTGGAATGCCTCAAGCCGTTGTCCAAGGCCGCGCTAGCTCACTATCTCCAGCGTCTGAATACTGTGTGGCCGGAAGGCTACAGAACCGAAGTCAATCTCCTTGCGGTGGACTGGATGGAGCAGGTGGGGCGGCGGATGGATCGTGGATTTGTCTTGACCGTCGACTATGGCCATACAGCCCAGGATCTCTATGGGTCTGACCGTAAGGACGGCACGTTCCTCTGCTATTTCAGGCAGCAGGCGAACGACGATCCATTTATTCGCGTCGGCGAACAGGATATGACCGCCCACGTAGATTTTTCGAGTCTGGCTTCTGTTGGGGAGACGCAAGGACTTCACGTGACAGGGTTCACGAACCAAATGAGTTTTCTGATGGGGCTTGGCGCTGAAGAGATGATCGGGAGATTGGAGCCAGAGAGCCCTGCGTTTCGCGCCGCGATTCATCTCCTCAAGCCGAATGGCATGGGCAGCACTTTCAAAGTGCTCGTTCAACACAAGGGAATCGGTCGCCCGCAATTGGACGGCTTGAAATTCAAGCCCTTCTTCGGTTCGGCGCTGGCAGGCTGTTCAGCAGCCTGACATCTATAAGGACAACACGATGACTGTGTATGGGTCAGATCGCCTCTTACGGAGCCTGCATGGGTAGCGTGAGCATTCCTGAGAATTACATACCGATCCTGTTGTTTATCGTCGTAGGCCTGACATTCGGCGCCTTTGCGCTGCTGGGTGGCTCGCTCGTTCGCCCGAATCGTCCCTACCGAGCCAAATTGACTCCCTATGAAAGCGGAAGCCCGCTGTTTTCAGATGCGCGCATCCAGTTCCCCATGCGCTACTACATCATCGCGATGCTGTTCGTGGTGTTCGATATCGAGATCATTTTTATGATCCCGTGGGCCATCCGGTTTCAGTCGCTCGGGATGCTAGGACTCATCGAAATGCTTGTGTTTATCGCCATCCTGTTGGCCGGGCTCTGGTATGCCTGGAAGAAGGGGGCGCTCGAATGGGACTAGGATGGACGGGAAGCCTGGTCGACTCCTGTGCTCGCAGAGCGCGCACGATCAGAATGTGCTCGCTCGATGCGCGCAATGGGAGCCGACCAGGCCACCCGTCCCAATCGATGCGTGGTGGGAGAGAGGAAAATAAGAACAGGTGAGTTTTCTGGAACGACAGTTTGAGGCGAATATCCTGACGACCAATCTGGACGCCGTCGTGAATTGGTCTCGGAAGTCGGCCTTATGGCCGATGACATTCGGCCTCGCTTGCTGTGCGATCGAGATGATTGCCACGGTCTCGTCTCGGTACGACCTGGATCGTTTTGGCGCCGGTGTCTTTCGAGCGTCCCCTCGGCAGGCCGATCTCATGATCATCGCCGGCACGGTGACGCGTAAGATGGCGCCGGTGATTCGCCGCATCTACGACCAGATGCCGGAACCGCGGTATGTCATCTCTATGGGGTCCTGCGCCACCTCAGGCAACCATTACAATAGTTACGCCGTGGTCCAGGGCGTGGACCAGATTATTCCGGTCGATGTCTACGTGCCGGGCTGTCCGCCCCGCCCGGAAGCGTTGCTCGATGGATTACTTAAACTACAAGAAAAGATCCAGCGGGAGAAAGTATTCGTGCGATGAGCCACGAGATTCGCAACAGAAGCGAGGTGTGCGGGATGGCACAATCGCACGGTTCTCACAACTCTCACGTTTCACTTTTTACGTCTTACGTGTAACGGCGATCATGCAAGCTCTGCTCGACAGCCTGAAGACGAAATTCCCGGGCGCGATCCTCGCGATCCGCGTGGATGCTGCACGTGCCGAGACCTCTGTCTCTGTTGCCGCTACGGGTCTGCTGGAGATTGCTCGCTACTTGCACGATGCGCCGGAGGCAGCCTTCGATCATCTCACTGATATTTGCTCGGTCGACTATCCGGAAGATCAGCTGCGATTCGAAGTTGTCTACCACTTGCACTCGCTTCCCCTTCAGCAGCGTCTTCGTCTCAAGGCGCGTATTACCGAGGATGATCCGACGATTGCATCGGTCACTGGAGTCTGGAAGGGCGCCGACTTTCTGGAACGAGAAGTGTACGACATGATGGGTATTCATTTTTCCGGTCATCCCGATCTCCGGCGCATTCTGATGCCGGAGGATTATACAGAGGGCTACCCATTGAGAAAGGACTTTCCGACCGAAGGGCGTGGCTGGCGCAGCCAGTTCGACTTCATTCCGAGATTCGATGAGGCTCCGGTGGATCTCATCGAGAGCGAAATCTCCGACGCGCAGAAAAGCGTCTTTCGTGCTGAACCAGATGTGCCCAGTTCCCAACGGAAAGAGGAGTTGCTGCTGAACATGGGGCCACAGCATCCGAGTACGCATGGTGTGTTGCGTGTTGTGCTCTTACTCGACGGCGAACGGGTTGTGAAGGCCACGCCAGATCTCGGCTACCTGCATCGGGGTGTCGAAAAATTGTCCGAGGGATTGACCTACATGCAGATCATCCCGCACACAGACCGGCTCGACTATGTCTGTGCCATGTCTAACAACTACGCCTACGTGCGTGCTGTGGAAAAGCTCCTTGAGATCGAGGTGCCGATCCGGGCTGAATATATCCGGACCGTCGTGGCTGAGATGCAACGCATCATCGGGCACCTCTTTTGGCTCGGTACACAGGCGCTCGATATCGGGGCGATGACCGTGTTCTTTTGGACATTCCGTGAGCGTGAAACATTGTTGGACATGTTCGAAAAGCCCTGCGGGGCCCGGCTGACCCTGAACTACTATCGCATCGGCGGTGTCGATAGCGATTTTACCCCAGATCTGGTCCAACGGATGAAGGCGTTCCTCGAGACCTTTCCCGAGAAGGTTATGGAATACGATTCGCTCATCGCGTCGAACCGCATCTGGCTCGGCCGTACGAAGAACATCGCGCTCCTCTCAGCCGAGGACGCGATCAGCTTCGGCTGCACCGGGCCGGTCTTGCGAGGGTCGGGCGTGGCCTACGATGTCCGCAAGGCAGAGCCCTACGGCGTATACGACAAAGTCGATTGGGACGTGCCGATCGGCAGGAATGGGGACACGTATGATCGCTATTGGATCCGCATGGAAGAAATGCGTCAGAGCGCCAGGATTATCGCACAATGTCTCGATCAGCTTCCTGCTGGGCCGATCATGGCCGAGGCGCCGCAATATATCCCGCCGCCCAAGGAATTGGTCATGCGGGACATGGAAAGCTTGATCCACCATTTCATCATTTACACCCAAGGCATCAAGCCACCGAAGGCCGAAACCTATTGTGCGACCGAGGCCCCGAAGGGCGAGTTGGGATTCTTTATCGTCAGCGATGGCAGCCCGCGTCCCTATCGGCTGAAGATTCGCGCGCCGTCGTTCGTCCATATGGGCGCTTTTGATCACATGGCGCGGGGCTACCTGATTTCCGACGTCGTCACGATCTTCGGGACCTACGACGTGGTGATGGGTGAGTGCGATAGGTGAGGGAAGGAGGATGCCCTCGTGCTCGCGCAACGCGCGGCCTCGGAAGGCCCTCGTTGGACGCGCGCAGTAAGGGCACCCTCCATTCCCTCACCGTGGGTGGGTAGACAGGGAAACCAGATGCTGAAAGAAAAGTATCAAGAAGAAATTGACGAGATCATCTCACGCTATCCCGTGAAGCGCTCGGCGTTGATCCCCTTGCTGTACTTGGCGCAGCGAGATGAGGGTTTCATTTCTGAGTCGGCGATGAAGGAAATTGCGGGATTGTTGCGGCTGACTCCGCCCCAAGTCTATGAGACGGCTACGTTTTATACGATGCTCAATCTCAAGCGCGTGGGGAAATTTCATCTCCAAGTCTGCAAGTCCCTGATGTGCGCATTGGCTGGGTCGGATACGGTCATCGGATGGGTTAAAACGAAACTCGGAATCGGACCAGGCGAAACCACGTCCGACGGCCTCTTTACCCTCAGTGCGGTCGAATGCCTGGCCGCTTGCGGCACTGCGCCGATGATGCAGGTCAACGAGGACTATTACGAACGACTTACAGAGGAACGATTCGACAAAATTCTGGCCGACCTCAAGCAGTACGGGACCTGTTCGCTCAAGACCGGCCCGTTTATGTGGCCGGAGGCGCCGAAGGCGCAAGTAAAAGGTTAAAAGTAAAATGTTGGCTGGCAAGCATCTCACTTTTACCTTTTCACTTTTACCTTTTCACTTGTGGTAACCATGCCCAAGCACGAACTGATATTGCTCAAGAATATGATGCAGCCGGGTTATACCGGCTCGCTCCAAGATTACGAGCGCGCAGGCGGCTATCAGGCACTCCGCAAGGTTGTAGGGAAGGTGCCGCCGGCTGAAGTGACTGCCATGGTCATGAAATCAGGGCTCCGCGGGCGTGGTGGCGCAGGTTTCCCGACCGGCGTGAAATGGGGTTTCCTGCCCAAGGGCTATCAGGGGGCGCGCTATCTCTGTTGCAACGCGGATGAGAGTGAGCCAGGGACGTTCAAGGACCGCCAGCTCATTGAGCGGGATCCCCATCAGATCTTGGAAGGTATCGTACTCGCGTGCTACGCGATCGGGGCAGAAACCGCCTACATCTATATACGGGGCGAATTCGTCCTTGGGGCCAGGATTTTGGAGCGGGCGATTGCCGAAGCACGGACCGCCGGCTATATCGGCACGAATATCCTGGGCGCAGGAATCACCGCCAATGTATGGGTGCATCGAGGCGCTGGCGCCTATATCTGCGGGGAAGAAACAGCCTTACTGGAGTCGCTCGAAGGCAAGCGGGGTCTGCCGCGCGTCAAGCCCCCTTTCCCGGCGACACACGGTCTCTACAACAAGCCGACCGTGGTGAACAACATCGAGACTCTGGCGAACCTCCCGCACATTGTCGGCCGAGGCCCTGAATGGTTCGCCTCGATCGGTTCTCCACCGAAGAGCACCGGCACCAGAGTGTTTTGCGTCAGCGGCCATGTGAAAGGGCCGGGGAATTACGAAGTGCCGATGGGGATCACTTTCCGCGAATTGATCTATGAGCACGCCGGGGGCATGCGCTCCGACATACCTCTCAAGGCATTCATTCCCGGGGGGGCATCAGCGCCGTTCCTCACGCCGAACCACCTCGACGTCAAGCTCGACTTTGAGTCCGTTGCCGCAGCCGGCTCTATGCTCGGCTCCGGTGGGGTGACCGTGATGGAAGAGGGGACAGACATGGTGTGGGCTGCGCTCCGGCTCATGGAGTTTTTCTATCATGAGTCGTGCGGCAAGTGCAGCCCTTGTCGCGAGGGAAGCTCCTGGCTGGTACAGACCATGCGCCGAATCGTCGCGAAGCGGGGGCGGATGGAGGACCTTGAAACCTTGGTCGATCTATGCAAGAACATCGAAGGCCGAACGGTCTGCGCGTTCGGCGATGCATCAGTGGCGCCGATCATGGGCACGCTCAAACATTGGCGGTCTGAATACGTCGCACTGATTCAGGAAGCAGAGGCCGCGAACCTGATCAAGTTGGAGCCGGCAGGAAGGCATTGAGTCAACAGGACCATGGTTAACGCTATCACAGAGACCGTCCGCTTAACGATCGACGGTATGTCCGTCTCGGTGCCGAAAGGTACCTTGGTGATCGAAGCGGCTCGTCGTGTCGGCGTGATGGTCCCGCACTTCTGCTACCATCCGAAACTCAAGCCGGATGCAAATTGTCGTATGTGCCTGGTCGAAGTCGAACGGATGCCGAAGCTCCAGACCTCTTGCAGTACTGTGGCGACCGAAGGCATGGCCGTTCGAACCGCCACGACGGTTGTGCACAATGCTCACAAGTCGGTGCTTGAATTCATCCTGGCCAATCATCCATTAGATTGCCCGGTCTGCGATCAGGGGGGGAAGTGCGACCTTCAGGACTTTTCCCATCAATACACTGCGACCAGCCGGTTTGAGGAAACCAAGCGTATTTTCCAGAAGGAATATTTCAGCCCCTTGATCGAAACGCAGATGAACCGGTGCGTGCAATGTTTGCGCTGTGTCCGCTACTGCGACGAGGTGATGGACGTCAAGGCTCTCGCCCCGGTAGGACGAGGCACAATGACCGAGATCAAGTCATTCGGCGACCATCCCTTGGACTGCGAATTCTGCGGCGGCTGCGTGCAGATTTGCCCTGTCGGCGCCATCGTCAGCCGGCTCTCGATGTACGAATACCGTCCCTGGATGCTCAAACGCGCCGACACGGTCTGCAATTTTTGTGGGGACGGATGCCAGATCACGGTTCAAACCAAGGACCAGCAGTTGATCGAGGTAAACAGTGCCCAGGGCGCCGGTCGGAACAGCGGAGATCTGTGCGCGCGCGGGTTTTTTGGATTTCGCGCGACGAGCCATCCTAGCCGAGTGACCCATCCGCTGATCAGACGGAACGGCGCGCTGGTCGAAACCACGTGGGAAGACGTGTTGGAGTTTGTGGCTGAACAGATCAATCGGCTCAAACTCGCGCATGGCCCGCAGGCCTTCGGCGGGCTGATTTCAGGCCGCTGTACCAATGAAGAACTGTATCTGTTCCAGAAATTTATGCGCCTCACAATCGGGACGAATAACCTCGATAGCAGTGCACGATACGGCCATATCAACGGAGTGCAGGCGATGCGATTGGTGCAGGGCACACACCGCTGGACCGTGACGTTCGAGGACATCGTGCACGCAGACGTCCTGCTCTTGGTCGGCACCAATATCACTGAAGCGAATCCGATCACTGGGCTTAAAGTCAAAGAAGCCGTCAAGAAACACGGCGCGACACTGTTGACGATTGAGGCGATCCAGCCCGCGATCGGCACGATTAGCAACATTTCTAACTTGTCCCAACAGCATCTCTGTATCGCACCGTCGCAGTTCGGCGCAGCCGTCCTGGGTTTGCTGAAGGCAGTGGTTGAGGGCAACCACGTCGACAGTACAGTCCGGCAGGGGGCGTCGGACTATGTCTCAGCCGTTTCGCACGCTGTCCAGCAGCTAGCCTGGGACGATCTGGCTGTGAGCACCGGGGTGCCGCGTGAATCGTTTGTGCAGATGGCCGCCTCATTGGCCGGAGGGCGCCGCGTCGTCGTGCTTGCCGGTCAGATGTTGCTCCGCAGCCAAGGCGGTTACGGCATCTGTGTCAATCTCCTGGATCTACTTCTCTTGACTGGGAAGCTGACCACACAGGGTTGCGGGTTTGCTCCCTTGGCGGAAGAGAATAACGATCAAGGAGCGATTGAAATGGGCGCGGTTGCGGCACTGCTGCCGGGCGCACATGACCTTACCGATGCGGCTGCGCGTGCGCAGATCACTCGTGCCTGGAAAGAGGATCTTCCGTCGACGGCAGGGGCCACTCTGATCGAAATGATCGATCGCGCCAATGCCGGGATCATCAAAGGACTCTTCGTCATCGGAGAAAATCCTGTCGGGAGCCTTCCGCCGCAGACTGGAGTCAAAGAGGCGCTGAGCAAGCTCGATCTTCTTGTGTGCCAGGAACTGTTTCTCACGGAGACGGCGGCGCTTGCCCATGTGGTACTCCCGGCTGCCCCTTCCATGGAGAAGGCCGGAACCTTTACCAATACGGAGGGCCACGTCCAAGCTGTTCGGCCTGCAATCGATCCGCTGGGAGACAGCCGGCCAGACTGGGAAATTCTGTCAGCCATCTCAGTGTTCACCGGTGTACCGTTGGAATACGGCGAGAGCAAAGAGATTCTCAAAGAGATCCGGGCCGTGATTCCCGGTTACGGCTCGCTCGGTCCCTCGCCGATCCCTCCCGCAGTGAATCCTAGGGTTGTCGAGCAGTACATGACCGATGGGTATCGCCGGGACCTTGCGGGTCGGTATACTCTGCCGTCACGAACCGTGCGTCAGGAGGGAACCGTCGAACTTGGGCTGGTCCAGAGCCTGTTCCATTCAGGGAAGCTTTCGACCTACTCGAAGGGATTGCTGGAGGTTGAACCGAGCGGATACTTGCAAATGAATCCCGTGGATGCGGCACGGTTTGGTCTCACGACGGGGGATCGAGTCCGTCTTTCGAATAGGCGGGGTGAATTCACAACCACGGCGAAAGTCTTTGATCGTGTGCCCGAGGGCTTGGCATGGTTCCCCGATCATTTCGCGCAGGACGCCTTACGGCTCTTTGACTGTGTCGTCGATCCCGACACAAAAGTTCCATCCTTTCGGACGGTGTCCGTGTCGGTGATGAAAACAACGTGAGCGGGCGAGAATCTATGGTGTGTTCCACTTGTTATCCGGGAGTGTTGTCGTGACGGAGTTAAGCTTGCGGCTTGCGGTGACGTTCGCCCAGATCCTGGCAGAGATGAGTATTGTGATGATCACGGTCGCGACCTTGACCTATTTCGAGCGGAAGGTGCTTGGCTGGATGCAGGATCGTATGGGCCCGATGGAAGTCGGCCCCTACGGCCTTCTCCAACCGGTCGCCGATGGCATCAAATTGTTCTTTAAGGAAGACATTGTGCCGGCCGGTGCGAATAAGGCGATGTTTGCTCTGGCGCCAATGCTGACCATGGTCGTAGCCATGATCGGATTCGCCGTCATCCCCTTCGGCCCGAACATCACCTTGGACATTTATGGAATCACGATTAAACCCTTCGTCGTCGCCGATATTAATATCGGGGTGCTGTACATCCTGGCAATTGCTTCGATCGGCGCGTACGGCATTATTCTGGGAGGTTGGGCTTCCAACAGCAAATACTCATTACTGGGAGGTTTGCGCGCTGCAGCCCAGGTCATCAGCTACGAATTAAACGTCGGGCTGGCACTTGTCGGCGTGCTGATGTTGGCGGGCACTCTCAGTCTAGTACAAATTACAGAAGCGCAGTCGGGCGGATTCTGGCATTGGTTCATTTGGGGAGGACGCCCGGACGGATTCTTCCCGATCCACACCCAAATTTTTGCCTTTGTTGTCTTTATCATTTCTGCTGTGGCCGAAACGAACCGTATCCCATTCGATCTGCCGGAAGCGGAAAGCGAACTTGTGGCTGGATTCTTTACGGAATATAGCGGTATGCGGTTCGCCTTCTTCGTCAGCGCGGAATACGCCAATATGACACTGGTGTCCTGCGTCGCTTCTGCGCTGTTCTTGGGGGGGTGGAACGCTCCCTATCCTGGCACGATCTTAGAGTACATCGGTCTCGAACAGTTGGCATGGGTGGAACACATCGTCTGGTTTGCGGCAAAAGTTTATTTTTTCCTCTTCCTGTTCATCTGGATACGCGCGACGTTGCCCCGACTGCGCTACGATCAATTGATGCGGTTTGGCTGGAAGGTCATGCTGCCGATCGCACTGGCGAACATCATCATCACGTCGATTACTCTGTATTTTTTCCCGCGGTGAAGCAACGTAGCTGTCAGCTATCAGCTGTCAGCTTGGATTCGAATCTCGATGAAACTGACCGCTGAAAGCTGATCGCTGAGGGCATGGTAACAATGACGTTCAAGGCGTGGATCAAGACCATCACGTTCTACGAAATCCTCATCGGGATGAAAGCGACGATGTCGCATATGTTGCACTACCGACCGGTCACCGAGCAGTACCCGCACGAAAAGCGGACGTTGCCGGATAACTATCGCGGGATGCTGGCCTTGTTGCGGTACGACGACGGGACGGAAAAATGTGTCGGCTGCGATTTGTGCGAAGCCGCCTGTCCCTCGCGGGTCATTCGCGTGGTTAGCGCTGAGGTGCCGGGCGAGCCGACGAAGCGCTTCTCGAAAGAATATTATATGGACATGACCCGCTGTCTGTTTTGTGGGTTGTGTGTCGATGCCTGTCCGGTAGATGCTCTCGGCATGACGCGGGAATTCGAGTGGTCTGTGTACGACAAGCGGCAACTGCATCTCAACAAGGAACAATTGCTCGCCATCGGCGATCGATCGTTCCCGGTTCGAGAAAAGCAGTTGGAGCTCCAACATCCGAATGTGGCGTTCTTCAACGTTGCGTTCAAGCACCTGCCGCAAAAACCCGGCTGAATTGCCCATGTGTACGGTTCGAAGGGCTCGCCGTTTCGAGCCACGTCGTGGGACGCGCCACGGACTGTGGAGCGGGCAGGCTCCTAAGGCATAGAGAAAGAGGTGAAATGGAGCAGGTTTTCTTTTTCTATTTTGCACTCGTGATTGCCGCGGCATCGGTACTGGTCGTCGCGCTGCGCAATCCTATATACAGTGCGCTGGCCTTGCTGATCATGTTTTTTCACGTGGCAGGGCTCTACGTCACGCTTCACGCGGAGTTCCTCGCCGCCGTTCAAATCATCGTCTATGCCGGCGCCATCTTGGTCCTCTATCTCTTTGTCGTGATGTTGCTGAATCTGCGGCAGGACGATCGCTACCATCGGCAATGGCCCATGGCGGGTATTGTGGGGGCGACCCTGGTCATTGAGGCGATCATTCTCACAGTCATGAAGGGTTGGACCGCCCCTGTCGTGGCGGCGGGTACAGAGACGACAGTCGGGGCGACAACCAATGCTGGAGCGATAGGAGACGTGCTCTATTCCACCTATTTGTTTCCGTTCGAGGTGGCGTCCCTGATCTTGCTCGTGGCGATGATCGGGGCGATCATGCTTGCCAAAAAAGACATCGTGGAAGTGAACAGTGAGGGGTGATCAGTGATGCGAAGACGATGTGACATATCGAAGAGCATACCCGTCACCCGTCACCCATCACTCATCACGAGGATTTCATGACGGTCCCGTTGTCCTACTATCTCGTGCTGAGCGGCATCGTGTTCCTGACCGGATTCGTCGGAGTCCTGCTTCGTCGCAACATCATCATTATCTTGCTGTCTGTCGAACTCATGTTGAATGCGACGAATATTAATTTCGTCGCATTTTCACAATATTTCCACGACGTTGCAGGGCAAGTCTTTGTCTTCTTTGCCCTCACGGTTGCCGCTGCAGAGGTCGCGGTCGGATTGGCCATCATCATTGCCTTATACCGGGCAAAGTCCGCGATCAATATTGACGAATTTCAGTTGCTGAAATGGTGAAGAACCCGTCTTTCGTGAAGCGTGAAGCGTCGTTCGTAACAGACGGATTACGTGCGTTGGGATATTGTTCGTCCGGGGCGCTTCACGAACGACGAACGACGAGAGACGATTCCTGATGACCTACGAATTCATTCCATTGCTTCCGTTAGTTTCGTTCCTGATACTCGGGCTCTTCGGCCACTGGATTAAGGACAACGCCCATCTTGTCGCGGTTCCGGCTGTCCTCGTATCGTGGCTCCTCTCGCTCTTGGTCTTTTTCGATGTGGCCAACGGCCACCAGACGAGCTTCCCACTCTACACCTGGCTAACGTCGGGCATGCTCGATATTCACATCGGCTTCTCCATCGATCGGCTCACCGCTGTCATGCTGCTCCTCGTCACGACCGTCAGCTCTCTCGTCCATATCTACACCATCGGATACATGCGCGGAGATCCCGGCTATGCCCGCTTCTTCAGCTACATCGCTCTCTTTACCTTCTCGATGCTGATGTTAGTGATGGCAGACAACCTGCTGCAACTCTTTGTCTTCTGGGAAGCCGTTGGACTCTGTTCCTATCTACTCATCGGTCACTGGTACGATCGTCCCGCTGCCTGCGCTGCGGCCACAAAGGCGTTCATCGTCAACCGCGTCGGCGACTTCGGCTTCATGCTAGGCCTCCTGTTAGTCTGGTACAGCTTCGGCTCGCTCGACTATCAGGAAATTTTCCCTCGCGCGCACGAGTCTGCCGGTGACGTCATGAATGTCCTCGGACCATTCGGGGGGACCTGGGACGTCTCCGTCCTTACACTCATCTGTCTACTCTTGTTCACGGGTGCGATCGGCAAATCGGCCCAAGTGCCGCTCCACGTCTGGCTGCCGGATGCCATGGAAGGGCCCACCCCCATCTCGGCACTTATTCATGCGGCGACGATGGTCACGGCGGGCGTGTTCATGGTCGCGCGGTTGGCCCCACTCTATAATCTGTCTCCCACGGCCATGACGGTGGTGGCGATTACCGGGGGTGTGACCATGGTCGTCGGAGCGACCATTGCCTTGACCCAGACCGATATCAAGCGAGTCGTGGCCTACTCGACTGTCAGCCAGCTTGGGTACATGATCATGGCGTGTGGTCTCGGCGCCTATGCGTCCGGCATGTACCATCTCTTGACCCACGGCGCATTCAAAGCCCTCCTGTTCCTCGGTTGCGGGTCTGTCATCATCGCTCTCCATCACGAACAGGATATGCAACGCATGGGAGGATTGAAAAACAAATTACCGGTCACCTATTGGACGTTCGTCATAGGCTCGCTCGCGCTTGCAGGATTTCCTCTGACGTCAGGGTTCTTCAGCAAAGACGATTTGCTGATCTCGGCTTGGTCGGCTGGGTCGCTCGGTCAATTCCTCACCATACTCGGCCTCGTGACGGCATTGATGACGGCGTTCTACAGCTTCCGGTTGGTCTTTGTCACGTTTTGGGGTCCCTCGCGTGTCGATCCTCATCATGCAGGCCACATACATGAATCTCCGAAGACCATGACCCTTCCGCTGATCATCTTAGCCGTCCTCAGCATCGTCACGGGCTACCTGGGCATTCCGGAATTTCTTAGTCCGATGTTCGACACACACCCAGGCGGTGCAGCTCACGAGGGAGGAGCCGCCGTCGGCATCATGGTGGCGGCCACGGCCATGGGATTGATCGGGATCGCAAGTGCCTATTATGTCTATGTGCTCAACCCCACGCTGCCGGATCGATTTGCTCGACAGTGGCAGTCGTTGTATCGGGCCTCCCTGAATAAGTGGTATGTCGACGAGGCATACGATCGCGCGATTGTTCGCCCCACGTTTTATGCCGCAACCGAGCTCTGGAAGCGCGTGGATGTGAATGTGGTCGACGGTGCGGTGAACGGCGTGGCCCGTGCAATCGCCTGGGGAGGTTGGTTCTTGAGGCTCATGCAAAGCGGACAGGCGCAACATTATGCCCTTGGCATGGCGTTGGGGGCTGTGGTTCTTGTGACGATGTTCTTATTCTTGTAAGGAGCGTCAATGGTCGATGGTTACTGGTCCAGGGGAATCATGAACAGCAGTTCTCTTGCCAATGCCCATTGCCAATTGACTATCGACCGATGACCAGTTCCTTTCCCTGGCTTTCACTCCTCCTCGTGCTGCCCCTTGCGGGAGCTGTCGCCGTGTATCTCGCGACAGAATCGGCCGCTCGCTGGATTGCACTGGTTGCAACTTTGGCCGACCTGTTGGTGGCGCTTCCGCTCTGGTGGCTCTTCGATCCACAGGCCGTTCAGATGCAGTTCACGGAACATGTCGCCTGGATTACAGCCCCTCCGATCTACTACAGCCTGGGTCTCGACGGAATCAGTCTTCCGCTGGTTTTGATGACCGCCGGGATTATGCCTCTCTGTGTCTTGGCCTCCTGGAATGCGATCACAACAAGTGTCCGCGGCTTCATGGCCACATTGCTGGTGATGGAAACGGCTATGGTGGGGGTCTTTGTCGCGTTGGATTTCATACTGTTCTATGTATTTTGGGAGGCCATGTTGATTCCGATGTACCTCCTGATCGGTGTCTGGGGAGGGCCCAACCGGCTCTATGCGGCCATCAAGTTTTTTCTGTATACCCTCGCAGGGAGCGTGCTCTTCTTAGTGGCCATCCTTGTGTTGTATTTTTATGGAGGACACACGTTCGATATCCTTGCCTTGAGCCAAGGCACCTACCCGGCGTCGCTGCAAATGTGGCTCTTCTTAGCATTCTTCGCCGCCTTTGCGGTCAAGGTCCCCATGTTTCCCTTTCACACCTGGCTCCCGGATGCCCACGTCGAGGCCCCGACCGCGGGCAGCGTCATTCTCGCCAGCATCCTTCTGAAAATGGGCACCTATGGATTCCTTCGATTCAGTTTGCCGATGTTGCCGGATGCCAGCCTCGCCTTCACGCCCCTGATGGTCGCCCTCTCTATCATCGCAATTATTTACGGCGCCTATATGGCGCTGGCCCAAGTCGATCTCAAGAAATTGATCGCCTATTCGAGCGTGAGCCACATGGGGTTCATTACTCTTGGCCTGTTTGTGTTGAACCAGCAGGGCATCGAAGGAGCCGTTCTTCAAATGGTCAACCATGGGATTACGACCGGCGGGCTCTTCCTCTGTGTCGGGATCATCTATGAGCGTACCCATAGCCGGTTGATCGCCGACAATGTCGGATTGGCCGCGCCGATGCCGCAGTACGCCACGCTGTTGGTGATTTTCGCCTTGTCCTCGCTCGGTCTCCCCGGCACCAATAGTTTTGTCGGAGAATTTCTCGTGCTTGTCGGTACGTTCCTCTGGAGCAAGGTCGCGACTGCCCTGGCCTCGTTGGGCATTATTCTCGCTGCCACCTATCTTCTCTGGATGATCCAGCGCGTGGTTTTCGGGGTCCCGTCCCCGCACCATCTCCCGAAACTCAGCGACCTGAATCAACGGGAACTCGCCACCCTGATCCCACTGGTTGTGCTGGTATTTTGGATCGGGCTCTACCCCAATCCGCTCGTCAGTCGAATGCATCAGAGTGTGACCAACACCATTGCCTCCATGTCCCGCGCGAAAGTTGCGCCCACTGCCCATCCCTCTGCCGGAGGGACCACAGAGTCACTGCTGGTGGGGAGCAGAGAGCCGCTGACGGCTCAAGGCCCGTCGCGATGAGTGCGTACGGCGCTGACCTTTTGGCTCTGCTTCCCGAACTCATCATCGCCGTCACGGCCTGTCTTGTTATTGCATTAGACCCCATCACGCCCGCTTCGCGGCGAGATCTCCTGGCCTGGCTGAGTGTCGGCGCTCTCGTGATCTGTCTTGGGATCACCATCGGCCAGATCAATTCAGTGAATACCCGAGTGTCCGCGTTTAGCGAATTGGTCGTGGTCGATGCCTATGCCAGATTCTGGAAAATCCTCCTCTGTAGCGTGGCCGGCCTGACCATTTTGACGTCGCTGCCTTATTTGAAGGCGGAACGCATACATCTCGGTGAATACTACGGGTTCATCCTCCTCGCCCTCTCCGGCATGATGGTCATGGTTTCCGGCGTCGATTTACTGACGATTTATCTCGGCACCGAGCTTATGTCCCTCTCGCTCTATGTCATGACCGGTCTTAACAGGTCGAAGCCTCGTTCTCTGGAGGCCGCAGCCAAATACTTCGTGCTGGGCGCCTTCTCTTCAGGCATCCTGCTGTATGGTATCTCATTGCTCTACGGTCTGGCCGGCAGCACCAAGCTGGCATCGATTGCAAGTGCCATCGGGAGTCGCGGATCGGATGATCCCCTGGTGTTGATTGCCACGATCCTGGTGGCAGTCGGCTTCGGCTTTAAGATCGCGGCGGTGCCGTTCCACATGTGGACGCCCGATGTCTATCAGGGCGCCCCGACTTCTGTCACAGCCTTCATGGCGGTCGCGGCAAAAGCCGCCAGCTTCGCGGCGTTTATGCGGGTCTTCGTCGAAGGACTTGGCGGACTTAAGGCCGATTGGTCGCTTCTGTTTCTCCTCATATCCGTCGTCACCTTGGTACTCGGCAATGTGGTCGCTATTGTGCAGACAAACATCAAACGGATGCTGGCATATTCTAGTATCGCGCATGCCGGGTACGCTTTGATCGGTTTTGTGGCAGCAGGCCGAGGCGTTGGCCTGTCCGGGGGAACGCCTGGTCTTGCGAGTATCATGATCTATCTCGCCATCTATTCGTTCATGACGCTTGGCGCCTTCGCCGTCATCGGCATGTTGAGGAAAGGTGGAATCGAAGGGGAAGAGATCGAGGACTTCACAGGGCTCGCAAAGCGCCAGCCACTCGCGGCCTTTCTCATGCTGATTTTCATGGCTTCACTGGCGGGTATTCCGCCGACTGCCGGTTTCATCGGAAAATTTTACGTGTTTATGGCAGCCGTCGAAGCAGACTTGGCCTGGCTGGCCGCCATTGCCCTGGTCTTTGCTGTCGTATCGGCCTACTATTATATGAGGGTGGTCATGGTGATGTATATGCGGGACCCAAGTCCTTCCTCCGTTGCGCCGCCGCGCCTCGTGACCTCACCGACCCTCTCCTTCGTGTTGGCCTGCGCAGTCGCAGGCGTGATCCTGTTTGGCCTTTTTCCTAACCCTCTTGTCAGCTTTGCGCTGCAGTCTGTCCTGACACTGAAATAATCCTCTGGCAGGATGCTGAAAAAGCCCGCCAGCATCGTTCTCGCCTCGAAAGCATCCTCAAACGTAGCCCGGGGCTACGCCTCCGGTGCTTCCGTCGGCTGCGGCCTTGCTGAGCAGGCTTTTTGAGCATCCTGCGAACCCAGTGTCCTTCGCCTGAACATTGTCCATTGAGTAGAAGCCTGTGTGAATGACCTGGGTTGAACAGGTGCACGGCAGAGCAACTCGTGTTACGTTGGTGCAGGCCCTTTATCTAGCGCCCCCTATGCAGCCCTTTCGTTTTCTCATAGCTCTCTCGCGATCGTTTCTGCGCCATGGGTGCGCCAGTCTGGCAGCTTCTCTGGCATTTTTTTCCTTGCTCTCTCTCTTCCCGCTCGTCTTCCTTTTGCTCTACGGGCTGAGTTTTGTGGTGAGTCACGACGTGATCGGGGAACAGGTCCTCCTCAGTGTTCTCAAGGGCTTTCTCCCATCGATGGGAGAACATGTTGTGACGGAATTGCATCGAGTGAGCGCCTTAGAAACCGTTCGATGGGCCGTATTTCTGACGTTCGTCTGGTTCGGCGCGTTGGTGTTCTACGAACTCGATTATGCGTTAAACGTCGTTTTTGAGAGCACCTGGCGCCGCCATCCCCTCATCTCAACCGCCATCGCTGTAGCCTCGCTCGGCGTGACCGGACTTATCCTGATCCTTTCCTACGTCGCGACCCAAGCTGTCGATTTCTTAACGGCATACGCGCCCAGACTCTGGGGGCTCGATCTCCTAGCCCTTGCAGCCCACGATCTGTTTCTCACCTATACGCTTCCATTTTCGCTGGCCTTTTTGACGGTCACGGGCTTATATCGGCTCGTCCCACGGCGGAGGCCGCAATGGCGTGAGGCGATGATCGGAGCGCTGACGTTTAGTCTTCTCTGGGTCGCGGCCAAACTCTTGTTCGTGATCTATGGCACCTACGCGACTGTATACGGCGACCTCTATGGTTCCCTTTTGGAAATTATTCTGACGCTTTTATGGTGCTACTACTCCGCGGCTCTCTTGCTGATCGGGGCCGAGGTCGCCCACCGCCTCCAGCAACAGGCGCAGGTCCTGTCCTCCGCAGTGACAAAAGCCGTTCAGTCGGACCATGCCTTACCGAAGAGTCCATCAACATAAAAAACCGGTTTTTCTGGTTGATCTAGTCTGTCTCGTCTATTTGGTTGAAGAAGAGCACTGAGATAAACCAAACAAACCAGATCAACCAGATAGACCAAATTAGCCTGTTGGCTTCTGGACTTTTTCTGGTGGGGAGATCCCTTCGTGGCTACAATAGCACTCGATACAAGGAGCCTGTCCGACATTGACCATTCTACTGCGACGAAAGATCTGCGACCATCTGCGTCGTACTCGGCCCGAAAAAATCCTCAACGTATTCCAGCGAATTCGCCTCCGGTTTTTTCGTGCCTGCGGCCTAGCATCTGCCCGCAGCTCCCTTGCCTCGCAACGAAGGATTACTCGGACAGACTCCACGCCCGCGATTATTGCACCGCTACCCGTAGCCCTCCGCCTCCCAGATTTGCCGCAATCTCTTCGGCCTCTGCCAGCGTGCCTGTGAACACGATGGCTTCCCCATCATGGTCGACCTTCCATGCAAGCTCAAAGGCCTTTGTGGAGTTCATACCAGGAATATAGTGGCAGAAGAGTGCAATGACTTGCTCATAGGTATGACAGTCGCAGTTGAACACGATCACCCGCGCATCGATCCCAGCACTTGTGTCGATGCTGGTGGTTTCTGCCGGGGCGGGAGGGGCGAATGGAAGGTTTGTGCCGGCCATGGGGATGAATTCTAGCAGACTTGACTGGAACTTTTAACAGGCCCCGAGAAAAACTATGGGTGCATGCAAAACGACACTGATTCGAACATTTGTAGCAACAGGAGAATGCCACGAAGGATGCTCAAAAAGGCCGTTCAGCAAGGCCGCAGCCGAGAAAGCACCGGAGGCGTAGCCTCTCGGCTACGTTGAGGATGCTTTCGAGGTGAGAACGAAGCTGGCGGACTTTTTCAGTATCCTGCTAATAGCCTACCCGAATGAGCAGGTGGTTGCTTCGTGGCCAATCCTCCCGGATACAGGATTGCGTATAGAGAGAGAAGTGAGCGGGAGAGTCTGTGACCGGGTGAAGTTGGTACGCCTGTGCGAGGGTCTGCGTGTAGACGAGTGCGGCGGATGTCTTGACAAGGGCAACCCCATACTCACAGTGGTAGCCTTCTTCTGGGCTCAGGCTTTTCATCGAGAGCGTCCGTACTTGATCGAGATCGTAGCTGCGCCGTCTAAACGAAACGTCCATGAGGCGTAAGAGTGCGGCGGGGCCTGGGACGAGACTGTTTCCAATGCGAAGACTGTGGGATGGTTCGAATAGTCCACGTTGGAGGCGCCGGTTTTGGCAAAGCGCCGTATGAAAACGCGCGCGCCATAGCGGGTCTCGCAGGTCGCGATCGATGGCGGCCGCCACAGGAGGTGGAGGCGGTCCACTGACGTCATAGCCTTGGACAAGGCGATTGGACTCGATGAGATCGGGAAAATTCATGCCCATCCTGTCTTGGAACGCTGTCATCCCGGACATGGGGGTTAATTGCAGCGCCATGAAATCACGAAAATGGATTGTGGCAAAGCGCATCAGGATACGAGTTAACGTTTCTGAGTGACAGAGATGAAAGGGGTAGAACAGGGCGTGGGGTGCTCGGGGTCGATTCATCGACAAAGTTTCACCATCATGTTAGGGTTTGCCTGTGCGATATCTCTTCACGTCTTGGCTTGATTACCTGCTCATTTTTGTTCCGGCGACGGTCGCGCTCGAAGTCCTTCGAGCCGACCCGCTGTTGGTCTTTATCTCGGCTGGACTTGCCATTATTCCGTTGGCGGGTATCTTGGGCCGTGCCACCGAGCATTTAACGACCCATGTCGGCGCCGGTATCGGTGCGCTGCTCAATGCATCGCTTGGCAATGCCGCAGAATTAATTATCGCATTGGTCGCGCTGCGCGCAGGCCTGCATGATGTCGTCAAAGCGTCTCTCACCGGTTCGATCTTGGGCAACATCTTACTCGTACTTGGCGTGTCCATGTTTGCCGGCGGGATAAAATACGAGCGGCAAAAGTTTAATCAGACCGCTGCCGGAATGGGGGCTAGTCTTCTGCTCCTGGCTGCGGCTGGACTCATTATCCCCGCACTGTTTCATTTCACCGCCGCTGACCGTGGTGTCGCGATCGAGCACACGCTCAGTCTCGAAATATCACTTGTACTATTCGCTATTTACATCGCAAGCTTATTGTTTAGCTTGAAGACGCATCGTCATCTGTTCGCCGGAGAAAACCATGATGCCTCTGATCTCGGAGAGCAGCCCTGGACCCGCGGTGCGTCGATCGCAGTGCTCACCGTGGTGACCATTCTCGTGGCCGTGATGA
Source organism: Nitrospira sp. (assembly GCA_005116885.1). Taxonomy (GTDB): domain Bacteria; phylum Nitrospirota; class Nitrospiria; order Nitrospirales; family Nitrospiraceae; genus Palsa-1315. The sequence goes on along the minus strand of SWDP01000004.1, from coordinate 41,848 downwards.
GCGAGATGTTAGTCGGAGCGTTGGAGTCGGCTTCGCACCAATTGGGGCTCACACAAGTCTTCGTCGGCGTCATTCTAGTCGCCCTCGTGGGTAATGCAGCGGAACACTCCACGGCCGTGATGGTAGCCATGAAAAACAAGATGGATCTCGCCTACGGTATTGCGGTTGGGTCTAGTCTGCAGATTGCGTTACTTGTGGCTCCGTTGCTTGTCTTTGCCAGTTATTTCTTCGGAGCCCCGTTGGATCTGATCTTCACACCGTTCGAAGTGGCCGCGGTGACGATCTCGGTCCTGATCGTGGGCTTTGTGGCGATGGACGGAGAATCCAACTGGATGGAAGGTGTGATGTTAGTAGGGGTCTATCTTATGCTTGCGATCGCCTTTTTCTTCCTACCCGCTTAGCTGAATGCTGAAAAAGCCCGCCAGCGTAAGAAGACCGTTATTTGGTTTGTTTGGTTTGTCTCGTTTGTTTGGTTAAACCAGACAAACCAGATAAACCAGATAAACAAAACAAACCAGTTTGAGCGTCCTGCAGTTCAGACTTTATCCATGTCGATCACCTCCGTGGCCTCCCACAGATTTTTCTGCTCCGCATCCGCTAGTGCCTTCACCCGATCTTCCTCCGTCTCTTCTCCAAACTGAGCCACGCGCGTTGGCAGAGTGTTCTCTTTCTCGGATGGAGACGGATCTGTCTCTTGCGGCGACTGCTGTCGTCTTCGCCTCTTGGCAGGATCCATATTAACGGGCATGGCACCTCCGCTGTGAGCTATGTTCAGTTTCCACCCCACCCAAGTACAAAGTCAATCGGAGTGCTGTGATCACTAGCGGAAATAGGCTTGTCTCTTCTCGCAGGCTGCTCAAAAAGGCCACCCAGCAAGGCCGCAGCGAGTGAAGACCGGAGGAGGTACCCACCGCACTTCGTGGGGCTGTTCGCCTATTTAATGGACCTTGGCGAACGGAAAAACCCCTCCAGTGCTTCCGCCATCTGAAAATCTCAGTCGATACGCTGAGGGTCTGAACGATGCGAGAACGCCGCTGGCGGTCTTTTTCAGTAGCCTGCTAGTACAACAAGCCGGCGATGGTGTCAGCTTGCAGACGGCCTCGTGCCGAGAGTCTGCTGTATGCACCGTCTTCTTCGATCAACTGTTGCGCGAGTAACTGCGCGGTGACGGTCGCATGCCCATAGTTTTGAGCATGCCGATGAAGATGCTGTGAGGGAATGCCTCGGATCAGGCGTAATCCGAAAATCACGGCATCGCGGAGTTGTTCATCCTTCGAGAGCTTGGTGCGATCTTCAATAGGAAGGCGGCTTGCCGTGAGTGCTGTCTCGTAGACCGTGAGATCGGCGACGTTGCCGAATCTGGTTCCGTCTAGATAGGACTGGGCGCTCGGGCCGCATCCAAGGTATTCGCCATTAGTCCAATAGAGCAGATTATGCCGACAGGCATATCCCGGCTTGGCATAGTTCCACACTTCATACTGCTCATAACCGGCATCGCCGAGTATCCGTTGGGCCGCTTCGTCCATGTCAATCTGAAGACCTTCGTCCGGCTCTGGACTTCGTCGGCGCTGGATGTTGGCGGCAAGTCTTGTATCTTCTTCAACTGTGAGGGCATAGCAAGACAGGTGGGTGGGGGTCAATGCGAGGCAGTGGCCCAATGTCCGTTGCCAGCTCTCCAGACGTTGGCCCGGGAGTCCATACATCACATCGAGATTGATGTTGGTAAATCCGGCGGCTCTGGCACGAGCCACAGCTGTGACGGTTTCACTGACGGAGCCGGGCCGTCCGATTCTGGCGAGGTCGCCATCCTCCATCGATTCTGCGCCAAAACTCATGCGGGTGACGCCGGCCTGATACAGCTGTGCAAGACCCTCTTCTGAGATCGTGGAAGGGTGCGCTTCGACGGTGATTTCGCAGTCTGAGGTGAGCGAGAGATGTGTGCGAATCTCCGACAGGATTGTGGTGAGCTGAGTGGCGGCAAGCGCTGTCGGTGTGCCACCTCCGAAATAGACGGATTGGACGGGCCGGTTTGCGGCGACGTGTTGCTGTGCTGAGAGTGTGATCTCATGCTTGAGGGAACGCACAAAGGCTTCCGCACGGTTTTCGCGATGGATCTCAAGATAGAAGGCACAAAAGTCGCATCGCTGCCGACAGAAGGGGATGTGAAGGTAGAGGCCGAGGGGAGGAGATGTCATGGCAATAGACTGAATCCGTGCGGTTTGGAAAAGTCCCGCGCAAGAACGATTTCAACTTCATCCTCGGGGGACTTCCCGCGATTGCGTATGTGCGCCTGCCAGGCCCGGTGCTGACGTAATGATTCAAACAGCACTTTGAGGAGATCCGGCTTGATTCGCGTTTCCCACTCGCGCACCCAGGCCTGGGTGTCTTCCTCACCCTCATAGTCGTCGGGAAACGAAGCTTCCAAACTGAATCGAAGGGTAAATGTTTTCTCTTCTTGGTACATATGGTTCCTCTTAGAGCCAGTTCGACCTCGTGACGGAGGCAATGTCGGTCAATCTCCGACCTGATTGCGAAGTGGCCGCCCCGATCTTATAATGTCTCCTAGAACAAGGAGTATACGCTATGCCTATCTTCGAATATGTCTGCGGGGAATGCAATCATCGATTCGAGCTGTTGGTGTATGGCTCAACACAGGCGGCTTGTCCACAGTGCAAGACCACGAAATTGGAAAAGCAAATTTCTTCGTTCGGGGTCGGTGGCACGGATGGCTGAGTGCTGCCGGGTAATGGTGGAGGCGCTTGTGGAAGTTGCGGTGACCCGCGCGGCCCCGGTTCCTGCTCTACAAATTGATCATGGAGTCAGGCGATCAGGCACTGCAGCGCGCGATCGCGACTATCTCCCAGTCCGACCCGCTTATCAAATTGCTTGAACAAGTCAAGCGTGGACGGATGACACCCACCGATGCCGGGCTACGCGCTATAACCGACTTGTGGCTGGACACCTACAGGAAAACTACCTCGTCACGAAGGCAATGTCGGACAGGCTCCTAGAAGGGAGCCCCTCATGCTCGACGACTTCGGCAAAGACATGCTCATGCTCGGCGGCACCGCCATTGGCTTTATCGCTACGGTGTTGACTCTTCTGGAGAAGCTACTCGAAGTCAAAGCCCGTTTCACGTCACTGACAGCGAAGAAGGCACACACATCGCCGGCTTCAACCGAGCACACCGTCTCTGACTCGCCTTCCACGGGCAGTTTCTTTTCATCGAAACCCATCCGTGGGGTCTCCTATCTCCTTTTATACGAAACCGGTGTGATCGTCGCCGCGGGCCTGCTGCTCAACTACATTGGGCTGACGTTGAGCCGACATTTGGAGAGTATTCTGTTTCTCGATATGACAGGAACGGCACTGGTTGCGTTCCTCTTGGGTCCCTGGTGGGGAGCCATTGTGGCCCTCCTCTCGAATTCTGTTGTGAACTGGTTGTTGTACCCAGAAACAGGCGGGGATGTGGTCATTTTCCCCTGGTCGCTGGTCAACATCGCGGGCGCGTTCTATTGGGGCTGGATGGCTAGGCAGCTCGGCTTTCAGACCTATCTCCGCACAGGGCGTAATTCCGCCCTGTCACATTGTTGTTTCTTGTATATCTTTGGGGGCGGCGGCGCGGTCGTCATGAGCTTGCCGGGAACGTTCATCCAAGCGGCATTGCATGAGCAAACGATCTTTGCCTTGAACCCTGACGTGGCCGAGTCAGTGAGCCAGCGTGTACTCAAATGGGAACAGACGGCGCATCTCTATCTCGACTCCCTCTTTGGTTTCACATGGGGTGATAGTCTGAGCTGGTGGATCGTGAACTGGTTTCAGAACTGGATTCGCTATGTTCCGGATAAAACCATGAGTGCCGCCATCGCGCTTGTGGTTCTCAAGTATGGGTATCCGCTCTTTGAGCGTGAATTGATTCATGGAGGACCGGAGGGTGAACGTCCGAGCGATGAGCGCATTCTGCCGCTGGTGTTGGGGTTGCTCTATGCCCCTTCCTTCGCTGCCCTGCTTAGCAGTGACACGTACGGAAGTCCGACCTATTGGCCTTTGTGGGCAGCGCCTTGGCTGTTGATTCTGGGTGGCTATGGCTATTTGCGCTATTGGGGGACCGGTGAGGCCGCCCTGCAGACAGCCAAGCTTCAACGAGCCGATCGGTATGCACGCGCGTTGAAACAGATCGGGCGGGAAGCTTCCCATGAATTCTGTAAACGACTGACCTTCATGACGCTGATCGCCAGTCTACTTTTTGCCCTCTGTCTTCCCATTCTCTTATCGGATTTCTACCGCGCAACCTTCAAGTTCTTCTGCGTCGTCTACGGATTTCTTCTGGTGGTCCACCTGGTGCGTATTTCAATCGCGCAGAATATATCTGTCTCCAGGGCGAATGAATGAGCGTGAAACGTAAAAGGTGAAAAGTGAAACGTAAGGTGCGAGGAGTGGCAGTGAAAACTCTTTCGATCTCTTGACGCGTTAACTCTAACCTTTCACATCTCACGCCTTGTGCAACTGTACGTACTGTGCGATAGCCGATCGGGTGACCAGCCCGACAATCTCTCCGCTCTCCATCACCACGAGACAATCGAGGCCGGCCTGGGCCATGCGGTCCATCGCCTGCATGATGGACCAGTCTGGTGGGATACAGAGCGCCGGCGACGTCGGACGCATCATCTCGCGAACGCGGCGCCATGGCCAGAGGGCTGTGGGAAGCGCCTGTACGTCTCGCACGGTGACCACCCCGAGAACCTGTCCCTCTTCGCACACAGGGAATGCGCCATATCCCTGCGCGACAAAGTATTGATCGACCGCGTCCTGCACGCTCATATCCGGCAACAAGGTCACGGAGCGGTGGACCATGACCTGGCGAACGGTCACCGATGCTAACAATATCCGTGGGGCCGCCTGTCGCTTGTGATTCAAGGCTGCTGCAAAGAGGAATGCGCCGATACACATGAGCCAGACCCCGTTCGTCGTGATCGACTGACTCAGGAACCCCGACCAGGCGCCTACCATCAGGGCCATACCGCCCAACCCGAGCGCGACACCGAATCCTATCCCGACGAATGCGGCCTGACTGGTGGCTCGATGAAAATCTTTGTTTCGAGCCCACAGACCAGCCCGTAAGATACGCCCTCCGTCTAACGGAAACCCCGGGATCAGATTAAACAGTCCAAGCTGCATATTCACCATGCCCAGCAGGCTCCCAAGGGCGACAAGCCCTTTCATTCCTGGCTGTGAAAATAATGATTCCATGGCGATGGCTCCGCCGAGACAACCGGCTCCCAGGATCACACTAACGAGCGGTCCTGCGATTGCGATCAAGAACTCGGCACGCGGACTGGGCGGCTCTTTTCCCATGTGCGCCATTCCCCCGAAAATGAACAAGGTAATCTGTCGGATAGGGATCTGATAGCGCAGCGCCACATACGAATGTCCCAGTTCATGTAGAAGGACGGAGAGGAACAACAGGAGGGCAGCAATACCACCCATTCCCCAATAGCGCGGAACCGATAGCCCAGGCAACGTATCGGGTAAATAGTCTGTCGCGAGTGACCAGGTCACAAAGAAAAATACGGCAAACCAGGAGGCATGCAGGTGAATCGGGATACCAAGCGCACGGCCGATTTTCCAATTGGGCAATACCATGTGTTTACCGTAACAGTGCGGGAATTCGAGCGTCAACGGCAGGCTGCTGAAAAAGTCCGCCAGCGTAAGAAGACCGTCATTTGGTTTATTTGGTCTGTCTCGTTTGTTTGGTTGAACCAGATTAACCAAATAGACCAGATGAACCAGACAAACTTCGCGCGAAGAGGACGGCCATTTTGAGCAGCCTGCGGGATCAGGTATACTTGCCACCATGCCGCGTTACTTCCCACACATGCTGTGCCTTATCCTCGCAATGCTGCTTATCCCAGCGATGCCTTCTGCTACGCAGGCCCAAGTGATTACGTCGGGCCCGCTTTCCTGTCCCGGTGTGGCGCTCACATTCGATCTTTGCCCGGTGAGGAATGGCACAGGCTATGATCAGGCCCTGATCGACTATTTGATTGAGCGGAAAATCCCGGCCACCTTCTTCATGTCCGGGAAATGGATGACGAAGCATGATCGGCAAGTAAAAGCCCTTCTCCAGGTCCCATTCTTTGAAATCGGTACCCATGGGGACGTCCACCAGCATATGCCCTTCCATTCGGCGGAGGAGCAGGAGCGAGAAATGCTCGGACCGGTTCGCTTGCTCAAAACCAAGTATGAACATGATGCGACCCTGTTTCGTCCTCCCTACGGAGAGTTCAACGATGATACGGTCAATGTGGCCCGCGCACGCGGTCTCCAGTTCGTTCTATGGAATGTCGTGTCCGGCGATCCCGACCCCACGCTCACGGCGATCCAAATCGAGGGTCGGCTGAAGCGATTTGTCCGGAAGGGAAGTATCGTCGTCATGCATGCGAACGGGAAGGGCCAACATACGCATGAGGTGGTGCAAGATCTCCATCAACATCTCTTGCCGGAGCGCAACCTCACCCCCATGACCGTGAGTGAGCTTTTGTCCTGTGGCCAGGCAGCCCCATGAATCACTCGATCGTGCGGCTCATGACGGCGAACGATCGAGCTGCTGTCGTGGAATTGCTGGCAGATGCCGATCCCTGGAAACGTCTGGGCTATCAAGCCAAAGATTGGGACAGCTATTTCACACCGCTTCCCCAGGGGCGTGACAGCTTTGTTGTGGAACAGGATGGCAGAGTGGCCGGCATTGCGGTCGTTCGTCAGAAATTCTTACTCGGCGATTATTTGGAACTGTTAGGAGTGGCGGGCTGGGCGAGAGGCAAGGGGCTAGGGGGACAGTTGCTCACTCATGCCGAAGAAGCTGTGTTTGCGAGGGTAAAGAACTTGTTCGCTTGCGTATCGGACTTCAACGACCAGGGCCGGAAATTTTACAAGAAACAGGGTTACCAGGAGATTGGCCCCATGCCGGATTTTCTGATCCCTGGCAGTGCAGAAATTCTGCTGCGCAAGACGGCGGGACCAGTAAGGGAGAAGAGTCAATAGTCATTGGTCAACGGTCAAATGTAAAGAGACTGAGGCGTAGGGGCCTTTCTTCGTTGAGTCCTCCCCTTGACCAATGACTGTTGACCTTCTTCACCATTGACCGTTGACCGGGAGCGACACCATGAAGGTCAAGAAACTCCTCCACACCCGCATGCGGGTCAGCGACATGGAACAGACGATCCAGTTCTACACGGATGTGCTTGGGCTTGAGGTGCTGGAACGAAAGGTTTCGCCGCGTGGTTCGCACCTGGCCTTCTTAAAAGTACCGAACAGCGAAGAACTGATCGAGCTGACCAGTTTTCCTCCGAGCGGGCCAGTGAGAGTTCAGGAAGACCTCGTCCACCTCGCCTTTCAGGTAGAGAGCCTCGATGACACCATTGCGTCGCTCAATGCGAAGGGTGTCAAGGTGACGGACGGGCCGACCACAACCTCTTCCGGAAGCCGCTTCATTTTCATTGATGCCCCGGACGGGTACGAAGTTGAATTGATCGAGCGCCCGCCCAATGTGAAGATCGTCTAGCCAAAGTCATCGGTCAAGCAAGAGGTCAATAGTCAAAGGTCAACAGTCATTGGCCGGATAGCTGCCAAGACATCTTGGCCGCGCGAACGACTATTGACTACTGACCATTGACCAATGACAATTGACCATTGACGAATCTTGGAGGTTGCAAGAATGAAGAACGGATTCTTTCGCGGTCATGGGCTGGGCAACGACTACATTGTGATGGACCCCAAAGAACTATCGTTCTCGCTCACTCCATCGAGGATCAAGACGATCTGCGATCGGAACTGGGGGCTCGGCAGCGATGGGATCCTTGCGTGTGTCCAGTCAAAGAAAGCCGATTTCGGTCTGAGAATCTTCAACCCTGACGGCAGCGAAGCAGAAAAATCCGGCAACGGCCTTCGCATCTTTGCCCGCTACCTTCACGCGACCGGCAAGACGAAAAGGAAGCTGTTCACCGTTGAGACCAAAGGCGGTTTGGTTACGGTGACGTTGCATGTAGACCGGGCTGGAGATGCGAGTGGCGTCACTGTCGAAATGGGTCGAGCCACATTCGAGCCCGCATCACTTCCCTGCACTCTCACTGCCAACGAACTGATCGAACAGCCCATTGAGGCGGCGGGCCGATCGCTGACCTTTACCGGAGTCAGCGTCGGCAATCCCCACTGTGTCGTGTTCAAACCAATCGGACAGTCCTGGTCGCGCGAGGATCTCCTCAATTTGGGACCGATATTAGAAAACCATGTCTTGTTCCCGAAGCGAACGAACGTGCAACTCGCTGTGCCGACCGGCCCGAAGGAACTCTTCATCCTTATTTGGGAGCGTGGGGCCGGAGAAACCCAGGCCTCAGGGTCTTCCTCCTGTGCTGCGGCGAGTGCAGCAGTCAGGCTCGGGTTAGTGAAAAGCCCTGTGACGGTGAAGATGCCGGGAGGGCAGCTCAACATCCAGGTCGCCCATGATTTCAGTCTCACCATGAAGGGGCCGGTCGAGGAAGTCGCGCGGGGAAGTCTTAGTCCCTCCTTCGTGCGGTCGTTGCGCTAAGAGGTCATTGGTCATCAGTCAACGGTAAGGAAGCGTCAACGGTCATGGGTCAATAGTCAATGGTGGAGCAGGTTAGCGGGAAAACGATTCGAACATTCCAAGACTTGGAAGTCTGGCGAGTCGGCAGAGCCATTCGAAATCGCTGCTATGAGATAGCCGACAAGCTTCCGCCTCAAGAACGCTATAATTTGGCTTCTCAAATTCGACGCGCTGCTGTCTCACTCACTGCAAACGTGGCTGAAGGATACGGCCGATTCCATTTCAAAGAAAACATTCAATTCTGTCATATCTCCCGGGGATCTGCGTACGAACTCATCGACCACTTGATTGCCTATCACGATCTTGAGTGCCTCGCCCAAGATCATACTGACTCGCTTCAGCAAGAACTACTGACATTTATCCGACTCCTAAACGGCTATATACGCAGCATCGGCACCTCTAAGCGGACGGACGATAGTCAATAGTCACTGGCCATCAGTCATTGGTAAGATAGCTGCCAATGACATCATGGCCGGGCGAACTACTATTGACTGCTGACCATTGACCAATGACCAACATCCTTCAATCCAAACTCGACCATCTCCCAGACCAGCCGGGGGTTTATCTGTTCAGAGATGGGCAGGGCGAATTACTCTACATCGGGAAAGCCGCAGTTCTGTCCAACCGAGTAAGGTCCTATTTTCAAAAAGGGGCCGACCACTCTCAGAAAACCACCGTCCTGGTCAGTCACATTGTGGATATCGAAACGATCGTCACCCGATCGGAACTCGAAGCGCTCATACTTGAAAGCAATCTGATCAAGCAGCATCGGCCTCGTTTCAACGTGGTCTTACGGGACGATAAGCAATACCCTTACCTCCGACTGCCGATCAAAGAAGACTTCCCTCGCCTCTCCATCGTTCGCCGCGTGCAACAAGATGGCGCACTCTACTATGGTCCCTACACACCGGCAGGAGCCTTGCGGGAGACGTTGAAAGTCATCAAGAAAGCTTTTCCGTTAGCCACTTGTACGATCCTCATAGACGGCAAGGCTGAACGAGCTTGTATCGAATTCGAGATCAAACGATGCATGGCTCCCTGCACCGGCAATCAATCGAAAGAGGACTACCATCACATCGTTGCGCAGGTGCGACAGTTTCTGGAAGGGCGCGACCGTGAATTACTGGACGACCTGCGTGTCCAGATGGAAGCGGCAGCGGAGCGTGAGGAATTCGAGGAGGCGGCGCGCTTGCGCGATCGGCTTTTCAATATCGAGCGCACACTCGAAAAGCAGCGTATTACCCAAACGACGACGACAGACCAAGACGTGATCGGGCTGGCACGGCAAGGCTCGGCGGTCGATCTCCAGATTCTCTTCGTGCGGGGCGGCCTGCTCATCGGACGCAAAGATTTCTTCTGGCCCCATTCAGCCGACGCCGGAGACGAGGAACTGGTTCGATCCGCCATTGAGCAGTTCTACAACAAGGATGGTCAGCCACCCAAAGAACTGCTCATACCCAGCGACCTTGACGACGCGACGGTCATCGAAGAATGGCTCTCGGGGAAACGAGGAAACGCCGTCCGTGTCGTGGCCCCTGAGCGAGGTGTGAAGCATCAATTGCTTCTCTTAGCAGAAGAAAACGCCGCCGCCGCTGTGGCCAATCATTTGCGAGATGAAGAAATTGGACGGCAGGCCATTGAAGAACTCAAGCGGCTCGTACGGCTGGATATCGCGCCTCGCCGTATCGAAGGGTTCGATATTTCCAACACCATGGGCAATCAGTCTGTCGCCTCCATGGTCGTATGGGAAGATGGTCAGATGAAGAAAGCCGACTACCGCCGTTTCAAGATTCAAACCGTGACCGGCGCCAACGATTTCGCCAGCATGCAGGAAGTCGTTATGCGACGGTACAGAGACAGCGAGAATCTCGCGCGTCCGGATCTCATCCTCATCGATGGAGGGTTAGGTCAGCTCGCCGCGGCCATGGAAGGGCTGAGACAGGTTGGCCATCAGGGCCTGGCAATTATTGGTCTGGCCAAAGCACGCGGTGAGAAGGACGAGCGGATTTTCCTTCCCGGTCGAAAAAATCCCATCGTGCTCCGGGCGAACTCCCCAGCCACCCATCTCGTGCAGCGCATTCGTGACGAGGCCCATCGATTTGCGATCACCTTTCATCGCAAGTTACGTGGCAAGGCCTTGATGGCCTCGCCGCTCGATCAGGTGGGAGGCATCGGCGAAATCACACGGGCCCGATTGCTCAAAAAATATGGAAGCCTGACGAACGTTGCTGCCGCCACGGACGACGAATTGATAGCAGCCGGCCTCAATACCAAGACCATCGCGCAGATGCGGAAAGCTCTCTCGAAGAACGCGCCGTCTCGCAGTTGAAGGCGGCTTCCCTGCGAATACAGACGCCGTAATCTAACAGGATACCGGGTAGATCTTCGTCGAGCGCAATATTGGGCGCAGATCATCTGTCAGGGCGAGCGGGTGCCCTGCTGGATTGTAAAGACTTGAATATTTCAAGATTGTTGTGCCTCGCTCTCCATTGTCAAGGAGTTGCAAGGTCACGGAAGAATGAACTAGGGCCAAACAACCATTGAGATAGAGCCATTCGGCTCCATATATAATGTTCAACTGTTGGTACTACAATCCCATCATTACTTCCTTTGAAAGAGTCGGTAATATGCCTACAACTTCATCCGTAGTAAGTCCGAATCAGGAACTTCGTTCACGTACGCCATACCGCAAGGATTCATAGTCGAATATAGGAACTCAGAATGACGCCGTTAGGAAATCTGACCCTTGCCTATCCATTAAAGAAACAATCATATCTCCTCAACAAGATCGTGCACCACGCTTGGCCGGTCAATACCCAGGAGGCTGGGCGGTGATCTTGCGTGGACTTGAAAGCTTTCGTTATCCATCCAGAAAAGAGTTTCAGCATTTGGGCGAGATCATGCACCAGATGCGATCAATATCGGTCACCTGGCGGATCCGCCAGGTGACCGATATGTGGCATTCGCGTATAAGCAATACGCTTCAACATTGAGAAGCCCGTGAGGGGAAAGGCCCTGGATAAGGTTCACGTCACAGTATGGAAAGGCCACTTCAAGTGATGAAAGATCGGCGGGGATTACAGATTCTCGAAGGGTTCAGGTCCTCTTCCGGCCAACTGCAGCGCCAGCGTGGAGTGAGCGCACACGGAATGCCGACCGACGGAGCAGCGTCTGTTACTTGTCTATTGAGAGAAGAGATTGGAAGCAGCCTCGTTTCCGGCCTTCAGGCATCGGAGCAACGATTGAACGCCCTGCTTCACGACCGCAGTCGTATCGGACGGGAGTTGCACGATTCTGTATTGCAAGCGCTCTATGCGATCAAGCTGACCCTTGAGCAGACCTCTGGATTGCACCAGGGAGCGTCACAGGCTGGGCGGTACACTCACAATCAGGCGGAAGACCAACTCGACACGGTTATCGAAGACGTCCGGCGCATGATCGTGAGTGTGGAATCGGACCCTGCGGATCCATTTCGACTGGTTTCCGAGTTACAGGACCTCGCCCAGGCCATTGAGGAATTGAGTGAGGTACGGATTCGTGTGGAGATCGACCCGAAAGCAGAGGAGATTCTGACCAGCGAAGAGGCACATGAACTTATCGCCATCGCCAAGGAGACATTGAGCAATTGCGTCCGTCACGCCCACGCGACACGAGTTGTGATCGCCCTGCAGCACGTCGGCACGCGAGTACAACTGAGCATTCGAGACAACGGATCAGGTTTCGACGTCGAGCTCGGACGAGATAAGGGCCCTGGGTTCTCGCGTATGGAGGAGCGGATCAGAAAAATCGGTGGCCGCTTGAATGTCCAATCCACGGTGGGGCGAGGCACATGCCTCACGGTCGATGTGTATCTTGAACCAATACTTGCAATAGTATGAAACACTCACCCTCTCGTCTTGTCACGGCCTTATCGGCTCGCACTCTGAGTCGAGGCGTGAGAAAAAACGCTAGGTTCAAGACCACACATATTCCAAAGCCGACCCAGCGCCCTGGGGGGCTGATTGACCATTGCTATCGTGCACTACTGGAGGCCTCCAGCAACGCCGTCCTACTGCTCTCGCCAGAATCCATCATTCTGGAATGGAATCGCGCGGCCGAAACGCTCTCCGGCTGGACAGCCGACCAAGCTGTGGGTCGCCGCTATGTGGCATTGTGTCTTCCGCTGAAGGCGCGTGAGTCGTTCCTGGCCGAGCTTGCACGAGTCGCCGAAGGGAACGATATGAGAGGAATCGAGATCCCTCTCGTGGGACGCGCAGGCTCACAGACGATGCTTTCTTGGAATATATCGCGGGTGCTGGGGCCTCAAAGGGATCTGATCGGCCTCATGGCTATCGGAACTGCCGTTGGCCCAGAGACCCAGGGGGAAGAAGCATTCCAGTTGGCCAATGCCCGAGCACGTAGCGCGGCTCGCCAGGCACAGAAAGCCGTAGAAGAGGAACGGCGTAGAATTGCACGAGAATTACACGATGAGTTCGGGCAGGCATTGACCGGATTGAAATTCGATCTGGCGCGGTGCGGCACAACACTCACACAATCTCCTGCTCCAACCGATGTCGGAGATCTGCTGAGAAGAGTTCAGGTCATGTCGGAATCGGTCGATGTACTTTTGGGGTCTGTTCGCGCGACAGCTGCGGCCTTGCGCCCTGCGATACTGGACGATCTCGGACTGGTCCCGGCGTTGGAGAGCCTGGTCGCGACGGTACAGCATCGCACGGGGGCGCGGTGCACGATCGACGTGGCCCCGGAATTGTCATCCACCACTCTGTCCTCCGAAGTGTCTACTGCATTGTTTCGAATCGGGCAGGAGGTGATGACCAATGTGATGCGTCATGCCGCTGCTTCACAGGTGTCGATGCGGCTGTACCAGGATGACGGGAATGTAACCTTAGCCGTGACTGACAACGGGAAGGGGATCCCTACTGAGAAGATGACCACGGCTCGCTCCTTTGGGCTACGTGGCATGCAGGAACGCGCCTCACTCCTCGGGGGCCATTTTTCGATCGTGGGCACGCCGGGAGGGGGCACCACGGCATACGCCTCGGTGCCGGTGCTGGAGGGGATTGCGTCATGATTGGGGCTCAGCTCGTGAAAGTGCTCATCATCGATGATCATGAGGTGGTACGCCTGGGTGTGAAACAGATTCTGGAGAAGGCCCTTCCGCACGTCGAGCTTGGGGAAGCGGATACCGGGCAGAAGGGGATTGCGGCGGTACAACGGGAAACGTGGGATCTGGCCATTGTGGATATCAGCCTGCCGGACCAGAGCGGGTTGGAGCTGCTCTGCGAGTTACACAGCCTGGCTCCCGACCTCCCGCTGATGGTCTTGAGTCTGCACACCGAGGAGCAATACGCCGTGCGGGCTTTTCGCGCAGGGGCGATGGCCTATCTCACCAAGCAGACTGTACCAGAGGAGCTGGCCAAAGCGGTGACGCAGGTCCTGGCCGGCCGCATGTATGTCACCCCCTCCCTGGGCGAGTACATGGCGAGCAGCCTGACCAAGCATCCTACGCGCCCCGGCCATCACACCTTGTCTGAGCGAGAATTCGAAGTGTTTGTCTTGTTAGCGCAGGGCCAGTCTGTTCGCCACATCGCGGAGTCGCTGACGCTGAGTATTAAGACGGTGAGTACCTATCGGGCCCGGCTCCTGGACAAACTCCAACTTACGACCACCGCCGAGCTGATCCGCTATGCCCTCGACCATCGCTTGGTTGAATAATCATATCAATGGCTCACTGGTACACACAGAGTCTGTGGGATGTAGGGAATGGCGGCGGGGGTCTGAACCGTTCGCATGTGCCGTTTGGTCAGCGCAGTATCATGATATTCCCACAGCCCCTGCGCATTCGGCTGTTGGTCTTTCTCTTCGATTGAGTCTAGAGATGACCCATGATTCGAGGGACGATTATTAACCTTGGTAACACGACTATATGACTATTGTCCTCGCTGACACAGATGCCTACTTTCGAGAAAGACTGAAGAAGCGACTTGAAAAAATAACCGGCTTGCATGTCGTGGGAGAATCGTCCGGTTCAGAGGAAACCACCGCCATGATTCTGAATCGCAAACCGGACATTGCCATTATGAACGCGTCCCTTCAAGATGGCCGAGGCATCGAGGTGCTTCGACACATCAAACGATTGATGATCCCGCCGATCATCATTATCGTCACGGATGACCCTTCGCGCGAGGACCAGGCGGCCTGCTCTCTCGCGGGAGCCAATTTCTATCTCGAGAAGGCCTCGGAGGGTCAAAAGATCATCCAAGCGCTTCATCTTCTGTGCGCCCCGCCCAGCCAGGTCGAATCGGCGGCGCCATCCGTTGCTACGCTGGCTGATTGATCAATGTTGCTCCACGGTTGCCGTGGCTTCTCTCATGACCTCAGCACTGTCGTTGGAATTGACAGCTCCCTTCCTCGCCCACTAGGATAGTCCCCCGTGAGTCATCCCGATTCTTCAGAACCCCCAGCCGTGAAGCACCCGCATGCTCCCATTAACCGCGTCGAGCACCTATTCGAAACCCTCGTGTTCGCCAGCCGGTGGATTCAAGCGCCTCTCTATGGCGGCCTCATTGTGGCCGAACTGTTGTACGCGTACAAATTTCTCATCGAACTGTGGGAGATGATCTGGCACATCAATCAGCAACAAGAAACGGTCTTCATGCTAGGTGTCCTGGGGCTGATTGACGTGACAATGGTGGCGAACTTGCTCACCATGGTGATCATTGGCGGCTACGCCACCTTCGTGAGCAAATTGGATTTAGAGGGACATGCCGATCGACCGGAATGGCTGACCCACATCGATCCCGGCACCATCAAGATTAAACTCGCGGCTTCCTTGATCGGCATCTCCAGCATTCATCTGCTCAAATCGTTCGTCAATATCGAGCATGAAGATATTGAGCACATCAAGTGGAAGATCTTGATCCACATGACCTTTCTCGGCTCGGCCATCCTCCTTGCGTGGACCGATAAAATCATGCAGAGGGATCGCAAGCACTGAGACAGGGGCATACGGCAATGCGGTCATTCGACCGTAGGGGAAGAGTCTATTGCCAGGCGGGCGTCAGCACACCCTTCCCGTCCTGCCAGTTCGGTGTCCAGGCAAGGGCGACGAGTTTCACGGCGATATTGGCTTTAGTCGGTTTAAGAGAGACGGTTTCGAGCTGCTCGCTGAGGGGGTCGGTCGCGGCAGCAAGGGCATCGGTCTCCACTTTGAACTGGGATTCAAGGTCTGCCAGTTGCTGCTGGAGCGCCGAGACGTTCTCTTCGGCTTGCCCCACATCCTTCGATTCTTTGATCGCACGTCCCGCTCCACGAATTGCCGTGGTCGCCCGGCCGATGTTCGACGCGCTGATGGTTTTTCTTCCGAGAAACGCTCCAAGAATCGAGGCGCCCACAGAAATTGCTGCCTGCATTTGACTCGAACGAGATTCCGCTTGCTGCCGTTCGACCATTTGTCCTGCGCGTCTGATCCGATCTTGCAGCGCGGCAATCTTCGGCGCGTACTTTTGACGCAGGCTGTCCGATTGTTTGTCCCGCGCTTCACGGCCTGATTGCTGCAGTCGCACACGGAAGTCTCGCTCGGATTCGCCTGGCTTGGAGACTTCTTTCGTGCTGGGGCTCTTGAAGAGACCGATTCGCTGAGTTCGGAATAACCAACCGGAAAACTCCTTATTCCACGTCTCATAGCTCTTCGCTTTGCTTGCCGAGCTGGGAACTGCACCGAACTGCGCATTGTCCGATGGCGCTGATTCAAGATCAGCCACAGCGACGCTCGCTTCCACGGCCTGCCCCCAATCCACCGCCACGGCACCGTCTGAGATCGGCGTAAGTACAGTCACATCCTGCGTCACATCGACACCGGCCTTGTTATCTGATACCCGCACCTGTGCTGTTCCGAGTAACATCGGCTGGTAGATCAACGCGCTGCCGCTTGGTTGGCTCCCTCGGACGGGGATAAAATGCTGAGGCACATCGGGGGGGAGCATCGGGCGTGAAAGGTGAGAGGTGAAAGGTGAAACGTGAGCCATGGCGACTGAAGATCCCGGTTGCTCGCTCTCCACCAAACCTTTCACGTTTAACATTTTACGTTTCACGGGGTCCATCAGGGTCTTGATCTGCGTCCGCGTGAGTGGCCCCCGAAGATATGACAGGGTCCATCTGGTCTGAAAGACTTCCGGCGCATCTTCATGCACATTGTTCAAGAGAAAGACTCGATTGCCCAGGCCGGCCAAAGTCTGCTCCATCCTCTGTTTATCGAACTTCTTTCCGCTGCTTGCAGCGGCGCCTTCCAGCCCCTCCAACACACGCGCCTTGTCTCGTTCGGTTTGCAGCCGTCCAATGAACCAGGTGCCGGTATTCGCTAAGCCTTTGTAGTCCAGATCGACGGGGTTCTGTGTGGCCAACACCACGCCCAGGCCGAACGCGCGGGCTTGCTTCAGCAACGTGAGCAAGGGCTGTTTCGACGGCGGATTAGCAACCGGCGGGAAATAACCAAAGATTTCGTCCATGTAGAGGATGGCGCGGAGACTGGTTGTGCCGGACTGCGCCCGCACCCAGCCAAGCGTTTGACTGAGCAGCAAGGTGACAAAGAACATGCGCTCTGCATCGTTCAGATGCGCGATCGAGAAAATGGCAAGCCTCGGCTTGCCACCGGGCGAATGGAGCATCTGCCCAATGTCGAGCGCCTCACCTTCCAACCAGGCAGAAAAACCCGGCGAGGCTAATAAGTTATTGAGCTGCATGGCAAGGGCAAAGCGTTCCTTCGATGGATAGAACGAGTCTAGATCAAGTACGCCGATTTTGGTAACTGGTGGCGTCTGGATCTGCTGGATCAATGTCGCCAGATCCAAATCCTGTCCTGCTTTCCACGTGTGGCCGAGAATCGTCGAGAGCAGAATGTGTTCACGACTCTTGATGGGGTCGGCTTCGACGCCGATGAAACCCAATAGACTCGTCACCGTCGTGCTGATTCGCTCGCGCAGCATTTCGGGATCGTCCAGAATCTCCTGCGGCGGCGCCGCAAAGGACTTAAGGATAGACACGGGAATGCCCGCGTTACTGCCTGGCGTATAGACGACGACATCAGCAGCATCGCGGAGCTTCTGAATTCGTTCGCCACTCTGGCCCCAGTCCCCCAGACCGTTCTTCCACATGTCGGCTTGTTGTGTCGCGTAGTCCGCCGTCGAGAGACCCTTCTTGCGGGCATCGTCCTCATTGACCCATGGCGCGAAATCTTCCCCGCGAAGTTGTGGAAAATTTAGCATCAGATTGGCGAGATCGCCTTTCGGGTCGATGATCAAGGCGGGAATCCCATCGATGGCTGCTTCTTCGAGCAGCCCGATGCAGAGACCGGTCTTTCCGCTGCCGGTCATTCCGACGCAGACAGCGTGAGTGACCAAGTCTTTGGAGTCGTAGAGTGACCAGCCGGGCTTTGCCTGCTTCGCGACCAGATCGTATGGGCGGCCGAGATAGAACACCCCGAGCTTCTCAAAATCCTCAGCCATGCCGGCCGTTTGAGCGGATTCTGCCGGCTTGGATCCGTCCTTTGCCTGCCCGCGTTTTTTCTCTTTAGATGGCATAGACCACGATGTCCTTAGTGTGATGGGGTAAGCGCCCCGTGTTACCGTTCACCAGTTTGGCATGCTGACATACGAGACGCTGGATTGTTCACAGCTCCGCCTGGTCGGTCCCTCTGCAAGATCGACAAGAAGCAGGCGGCATTTTACGAATTAGCTCTTGTCGCTTCAAGCAGAAAAGGGTGGGAATCTGTCAGTCGATCAATGTGAGCAGCCGATACTGGTATCGGGGAGACTCCATTGACCAATTCCTAGGGTGAACGCTAATATCGCGTCGCTCGCACAACCCAAATTTCTAGGAGGACGTATGGCCGAAACCCCTGATGTCTATGCCGACCAATTTCAACTCAACCTTGGGCCGCTCGGGTGCACGCTGAATTTTCAGGTTTCGGGAGCCAATCCGGTCGCGCCAGGTGTTCCCCCGCCCATTGAACGAGTGGCCACAGTCCGGCTGAGTCTCCAGCATTTAAAAGCCATGGCGTTTATTTTGCACAAACAAATCGTGGGGTACGAAGCCCAGGCTCAGGTCACGACTGGTCTTCCGGTCGATGTCCTTCGAGCACTGCAAATCCGGCAAGAAGATTGGGAGGCATTCTGGCGTCCGTAGCCTGCATGATTCATGAAGCTTCTGCTACAAGTGCGGATACGCGGCTACGACAGGCAGTCTCGCCGCTCAGCCCTTCGACATACCGCATGAGTATGGCTCAGGGCTTTACGGCTCCGAGTGCCCGTCTCGCGTCGCGGCTGCACGCTTTCGCAACGAACCTTCATGAATATTACGGGCTAGGCTCAGTGCCTGGATGCGGTCGTCGCGCCGATGCCGGTCTCCGAGCGTACTTGTTGGGCCAGAAAGCCGCCACGGTCCTTTGCCGCCTGGCTGCTTCGGTCAAGGATCGAGAACAACCAGATGCCCACGACTCCGATCGTCATGGAGAACAGCGCCGGCGAGGTGTACGGGAACAAGGCGCTGCCTTTCGGATAGCCCAAGGTCGCTTCCCACACCGAAGGCGATACGATCGTGAGCAGTACCGATGAAATCAGTCCGAGAAAACCGCCAATGACCGCGCCGCGGGTCGTGCAGTTTTTCCACAACACTGACATGAACAACACCGGGAAGTTGGCCGATGCCGCGATCGCGAATGCCAAGGACACCATGAACGCCACGTTCTGTTTCTCGAACACGATGCCCAGCAATACGGCCAGGATTCCTAGCGCCACCGTGGTTATGCGCGATACTCGCAACTCGGAAGCGCCGTCGGCCTTTCCGCCTTTGAGAGCCGTCGCGTACAAGTCGTGTGACACGGCTGACGCACCAGACAGCGTGAGACCGGCAACAACCGCCAGGATGGTGGCGAATGCCACGGCCGAGATGAAGCCGAGAAATACATTGCCACCCACCGCGTTGGCCAGGTGTACCGCTGCCATATTGCTGCCGCCCTTGAGCGCACCGTTGGCATCGAGGAACTCCGGGTTGGTCAGCACGAAGGTGATGGCGCCGAAACCGATGATGAAGGTCAGCAGGTAGAAATAGCCGATCCATCCGGTCGCCCACATCACCGACTTGCGCGCTTCCTTGGCGCTCGGTACCGTGAAAAAGCGCATCAGGATGTGCGGCAGGCCGGCCGTGCCGAACATCAGCGCCATGCCGAATGAGATCGCCGAGATCGGGTCCTTGACGAAGTTGCCCGGTCCCATGATCGACTGGCCGGCGGCCGCCGCTTCCGTCGACGTCTTGCCCGCGGTTGTGGCCAGGCCGGCTTTGATCTCGACCGCGTTGGCAAACAGCGCTTCCAGGCTGAAGCCGAAATTCAGCAGCACCATGAACGCCATGAAGGTTGCGCCGCCCAGCAGCATGCAGGCCTTGACGATCTGCACCCAGGTGGTCGCTGTCATGCCACCGAACAACACGTAGACCATCATCAACGCGCCGACGATGACAACGGCCATCCAGTATTCGAGACCGAACAGGAGGGTGATCAACTGGCCGGCGCCGACCATCTGCGCGATCAGGTAGAATGCCACCACCACCAACGTGCCAGAGGCCGCGAAGATGCGGATCGGCGCCTGTTTGAACCGGAAGGCAGCGACATCAGCGAAGGTGAACTTACCGAGGTTGCGCAGACGCTCGGCCATCAGGAAGGTGAGTATCGGCCAGCCGACTAAAAAACCGATCGAGTAGATGAGGCCGTCGTAGCCGCTGGCCATCACCGCTGCCGAAATGCCCAGGAACGATGCCGCAGACATGAAGTCACCGGCAATCGCCAGACCGTTCTGGAAGCCCGTAATGCTCCCACCCGCTGTATAAAAAGCAGCCGCCGACTTGGTTCGGGCCGCTGCCCATTTCGTGATGAACAGCGTGAGCAATACAAACACACCGAACATGCCGATTGCCGTCCAATTGATCGGCTGCTTCTGTGTTTGGCCGACATCCGGGCTTGCGGCATACACCGATGCAGCAACAGCAAAGAACGCGGCCACAGTCAGCCCGGACCGCACTGCATTGAGATACGTGCGAGGCAGGTCGATCATTTCAACAACTCCTTGGCAATGGCGTCGGACAATGCATCGAACTCGCGGTTGGCGCGATTCACGTAGTACGCAGTGATCACGATCGTGAACAGGATGATGCCAAAGCCGATCGGAATGCCCAGGGTCATCACGCCGGCGCCAAGTTTCTGTGACAGAAAGCTCTTGTTAAACGCCACTAGCAGAATGAAGCCGTAGTAGGCGATCATCATCACCAGGGTCAGCCACCAGCCGAAGCGGGTTCGCTTGGCTTTCAGCGCCTGATAGTTCGGATTGTTCGCAATTCGCGCGACCAACTCAGGATCCACGGTGCTTCCTCGAAGTCATTGGTTCGATGCCAAGTCGGTGGTGTGACAAGTTAGGATGCAACTATTCCAAGCGACCGCGTCGGTGCCGAGGGCCAGTTGGAGATAGCTGGCATCTGGATGAGGAATACCTAAAGATCAACGGTTAGTTCCAATGCCTGTGGCGTGCCGTTGATCTCGCCCGCATGATTCATGAAGCTTCTGCTGCAAGCGCGGATACGCGGCTGCGACGGGCAGTCTCGCCGTTCAGCCCTTCGACATACTGCACGAGTATGCCTCAGGGCTTCACGCCTCCGAGTGCCCGTCTCGCTTCGCGTCTGCACGCTTTCGCAACGAACCTTCATGAATCATGCGGGCTAGAAGGGCAGGTCATCGATATTCCGGCGCAGAACCTGAGAGACTCCGTTGCGGCCGAGCGATCCCTTCAAGGGCATGTACTTATCCCACCCCCGCTTCTTTGAGCACTTGCCCTGTATACGACCGTTTCGACTTGGCGATGTCTTTCGGTGGCCCTTCGGCCACGATTTCACCGCCGCGATCGCCGCCTTCCGGACCGAGATCGATGATCCAATCTGCGTTCTTGATCACATCGAGGTTATGTTCGATGACCACCACGGTGTTGCCGGCTTCGACGAGCCGATCCAACACATCCAGCAACCGCTGCACGTCGGCGAAATGAAGCCCGGTCGTCGGTTCATCCAAAATGTACATCGTGCGCCCGGTCGGACGTTTCGACAGTTCGCGTGAGAGTTTGACTCGTTGCGCCTCGCCCCCTGACAGCGTGGTGGCCGACTGGCCAAGTTTCACGTAATGCAACCCGACATCGTGCAGGGTGTCGAGCTTCCGTTTGATAAACGGGATATGCTCGAAGAACTCCACGGCATCGTCCACCGTCATATTTAATACATCGGCGATGCTCTTCCCCTTATGGTGTATCTCCATCGTCTCACGGTTGTACCGCAGGCCCTTGCAGACCTCACAGGTCACATAGACATCCGGGAGGAAATGCATCTCGATCTTGATCAACCCATCGCCCTGACAGGCCTCACAGCGACCGCCCTTCACATTGAAACTATAGCGGCCAGGCTTATAACCTCTGACGCGGGACTCCGGCAGATTGGAGTAGAGATCCCGGATGAAGCCGAACAGACCCGTATAAGTTGCCGGATTTGAGCGCGGCGTCCTACCGATCGGGGCCTGGTCAATGTCGATCACTTTATCCAGCGCTTCGACACCCAGCAGTTCTTTGCAGCCATCAATCTTCGGTTTTTTCTGATAGAGCAGCTGGGAGAGGGAATGGAACAGCACCTCGAGCACCAGCGTACTCTTGCCTGACCCGGACACGCCCGTCACACAGGTGAGCAGGCCGAGTGGAATCTTGGCGGTTATTCCCTTGAGGTTGTGTTTCTTGGCCCCCACGATGGACAACAATCCCTTCGCTTTGCGCTCGCGGCGAGGCAGGCTGACCATCTGCGTGCCACGGAGATACTGGCCCGTCAGCGAGTCGAGATTTCCCATGACGTCGGTCGGTGTGCCTTGGGCGATAACCTGGCCGCCGTGCGTCCCGGCCCCAGGCCCCATATCCAACAGATGATCCGCTGCCATCATGGTTTCGGCATCGTGCTCCACCACCACTACCGTGTTGCCCAGGTCGCGCAGGCGTAGCAGGGTTTGGAGCAAGCGGCGATTATCCCGTTGATGGAGGCCGATCGACGGTTCATCGAGGATGTAGAGGACGCCGACAAGGCCGGAGCCTATTTGCGTGGCGAGCCTGATGCGTTGGCCTTCTCCACCGGACAAGGTGGCGGCTGCGCGATCCAAGGTCAGGTAGTCCAGCCCGACGTTGACGAGGAACCCCAGCCGTTCGCGAATTTCTTTCAAAATGCGATGGGCAATCGTCAATTCGCGCTCGGTGAATTTCAACGATGCGAAGAAGTCGGCGGCGGCTCGCACGGAGAGATGCGTCACCTCCGCGATCGACTGTTTGGCCAACTTGACGGACAGGCTTTCAGGCCGCAACCGCGCGCCCCCGCAGACCTCGCAGGGTTCCAGTAACGTGAAATCTTCATCGTCAGAAGAGCCGGGTGCCATGGCGTAACCGATGCCGTCACAAGCAGGACAGGCGCCGTGCGGACTATTAAACGAAAAAACGCGGGGGGTAATTTCCGGATAACTGACGCCGCAGCGGATGCAGGCGAGCTTCTCACTATAAAGTGACACCTTCCCGTTCTCCGTCAGCACCCCGACCAATCCACCGGCGAGCTTCAACGAAGTCTCCACCGAATCGGCCAACCGTCTCGTCAGGGCCTCGCCTGGTTTCATCACCAGCCGGTCGACGACGATCTCGATCGTATGTTTCTTCTGCTTATCGAGCGTGATCTCCTCATCCAAATCGACCAGATGACCATCGATCCTGGCCCTGACATAGCCGGCTCGACGCATATCGAGCAGTTCTTTGCGGTACTCGCCCTTCCTGCCGCGCACGATGGGAGCCAAAAGCTGAAACTTGCTCCCCTCCGGCAACAGACCGATCGCATCGACCATCTGCTGCACCGTCTGCGCAGTGATCTCCTCGCCGCACTGAAAACAGGAGGGCCGCCCGACCCTGGCATAGAGAAGACGAAGATAGTCGTAAATCTCAGTGACGGTCCCGACCGTGGACCGGGGATTGTGGCTGGTGCTTTTCTGTTCGATGGAAATGGCAGGCGAAAGCCCTTCGATGGAATCGACGTCGGGCTTGCCCATCTGCTCAAGGAACTGACGGGCATAGGCCGAGAGCGACTCGACATACCGTCGTTGCCCCTCGGCATAGATGGTGTCGAAAGCCAGTGACGACTTGCCCGACCCGCTCAGGCCCGTGATCACGACGAGCTGATCGCGCGGAATCGTGACGTCGATGTTCTTGAGGTTGTGTTCCCGGGCGCCCTTGATGATGATTGAGTTATGCATAAGGGACGGGATTATAACATGGAGACTGGCTCGCCTTGACAAACTCGGAAGGCCGGTGCTACCAACCTCTCATGGTTCAGGCTCACACACCACCAGTCCAGAAGGGGACCGACGCCCCTGCGGCTCCGCTCGCCGTCTCGACCTGGTCGGGCCAAGCTCGCGAGGATGCCGTCCAACGGATGTTCACCGCAATTGCCGGCGTCTACGACCTCAACTATGATGACTGGACGAATGACGGGATTCTAGAGTTCTACTGGGGCGAACATATTCATCTGGGACACTACGGCTCTCCACCCCGCAAAAAGGATTTTCTCAAAGCCAAGTCAGACTTTGTGCATGAAATGGTGCGTTGGGGTGGGTTAGACAAGCTTCCTTCAAGTACTACGGTTTTGGATGTGGGCTGTGGCATTGGCGGCAGCAGTCGCATTCTGGCGCGGGATTATGGCTTTGCTGTCACAGGTATCACCCTCAGCCCTCAGCAAGTCAGACGTGCCCAAGAACTGACCTCCCCAGAGGTGAATGCCCACTTTCAGGTCGATGATGCGCTGGCACTTTCGTTCCCCGATGCCAGTTTTGATGTGGTCTGGTCGATCGAGGCAGGACCGCACATGCCAGATAAGGCACAATTTGCTAGAGAGCTATTGCGCGTTCTGAAACCGGGTGGAATTCTGATTGTTGCCGATTGGAATCAGCGGGACGATCGCCAGGTTCCACTCAATTTTTGGGAAAAGCCAGTGATGCGGCAACTGCTGGATCAGTGGTCTCATCCAGCATTTTCCAGCATTGAAGGGTTTTCAGAATTACTGGAGGCAACTGGACTGGTGGCGGGTGAAGTTACCACAGCAGATTGGACTGCCGAAACCTTACCCTCATGGCTCGATTCGATCTGGCAGGGAATTGTCCGTCCAGCAGGGATTGTTCGGTTTGGCATGATCGGGTTGATTAAATCATTGCGAGAAGTGCCTACGTTCCTGTTAATGCGTCTGGCATTTGGGGCAGGGCTGTGTCGCTTTGGCATGTTTCGGGCAGTGCATGCCAATGTCCCTACGAGTGAGATGTTGTCTACGCAGACGGGTGATAGGCTGACCTGCCCCCCTTAAACCGGTCCACCCCGTATGTTAGGGTCGGGCCGAAAGGAGGGCTGCATGCCACGTCTGCGTCACACTGTCGAACAGATCTTTGCCAAATTGCGTGAAGCCGAAGTCGCCCTGAGTAAGAGACAGTCGCCAAGGCTTGCCTGATGGCCTGGGAACGGAAAGACGGAAGCCGAGACCCACGGAAGTGGACGGGATCCCTCTCTCAAGCCCCGAAAGAATCAGGCTCCTACGCCGACAAGAATTTGATCCGTGGGATCGAGGGGAACTCCGGGCGCGATGCGCTCTTATCTCTAGAAGAGATCCTCCGTTCCCGACAATCGATTCGCTCCGCAAAGGATTCGGGCGAAACATCCGTGGTTACCCCAGCATCATAACGTCGTTCTGCTTCCCTGCATCGATACCTTGCATTCGAATTCAGACCGGTGCTAGCATGCACATTCTTTGAGGCGTGGAAAGCACGTCAACCGTTTGGAATTTTTGATAATTACTCTCGTTCGCCCTGGCCTGGAGGGCATCCTGAGGAGACACCTTGATGTATAAGACGATCTACGTACCGGTCGATAACTCTGACCATTCCAATACGGCCGTCGACATCGGAGTTCATTTCGCCAAAACCTTCGGCTCGAAGATCGTGGGGAGCCACGTGTATGCAGCCAAAATGCATGATAAGCGCTTCAAGCAGATGGAAGCGGGCTTGCCCGAAGAGTACCACGATGAAAAAGAGCTCGACCGCCAGCGCCAAATCCACGATTCGCTGATTACCCGCGGCCTCCAGATTATCACCGATTCCTACCTCGACTATGTCGATAAGAAATGCGCGGAAAACAATCTTCCGATCGAGCGCCGCTCGCTCGAAGGCCGGAATTGGAAAGTGCTGGCCGAAGACATCAATACCAATGCCTATGATCTGGTGATCATGGGGGCCTTGGGTGTCGGAGCCGTGAAGGATAGCGTCATCGGCAGCAATACCGAGCGCGTGCTGCGTCGTGTGCGGAATTCGGACATGCTGATTATCAAGCAAATCCAGCCCATGACCGGAGGGAGAATCGTGGTGGCGGTGGACGGCAGCCCCTATTCCTTCGGCGGGCTCATGACCGGCCTCGCGCTGGGCAAGGCTTTCAACATGCCGGTCGAGGCTATCTCAGCCTTTGATCCCTATTTCCACTATGCCGCCTTTCACAGCATCTCGGGTGTGCTCAATGAGGAAGCAGGCAAAGTGTTCCGCTTCAAGGAACAGGAAAAACTCCACGAAGAAATCATCGATAGCGGCCTTGCGAAGATCTATCAGTCGCACCTCGACATCTGCCGCGAGCTCGCTCAGGCCGAGCAAACCGACGTCAAGACCACCCTGCTGGATGGCAAGGCCTTCGAGAAGATCATTCAATACGTGCGCAAGGATATCCCGGCATTACTGATCGTCGGACGGATCGGCGTACACAGCGACGAGGATATGGACATCGGCAGCAACACGGAAAATCTCTTGCGGTCCGCGCCCTGTAATATCTTGGTGTCGAATAGGAAGCACGTACCGCCGATCGATACGTTGGCGGAGTACACGATCGCCTGGACTGAAGAAGCCCTCCGTCGGATGGAAAAGATTCCCGTATTTGCCAGAGGCGTCGCCAAGACCGCGATTCACCGCTACGCCATCGAAAAGGGCCATACCATTATCAGCAATACGGTCGTCGATTCAGCGGTGGGAGACCTCTTGCCAAAGGGAGCGATGGATGCCATGCACGCGCTGGGTGGAAGTCTGGATGCCGCAGGCATCGACCGAGAAAAAATGCAGGCTGACGAATCCGTGATGAAGGATCTCATGGGCTCGACGCTGAGCGGCATGATGACCGAGGTTGTGGAAGAAAAGCCGAAAGTGAGTGCCGGCACCCAAGCCTATTTGGACCGGATGAACCAGGATTACTTCGTCTGCGACGGCTGCGGCTACATCGGAAAGGGCGCGACACCCGTGAAGTGCCCTGTCTGCGCCGCAGGAGGCGATCGCTTCAAACTGGTCGACAAGCAGCTTTTTGAAGCAGCGGCGCACGTGGAAGGGGTTCTCGAAACCGACCTGGCCTACGATGACGTTCCCATGCAATGGACGAAAGATGCCAAAGAGGGAATCCGTGCGGTCCCGGCCGGCTTCCAACGTCGGCGCGCTAAGGCCAAAATCGAGAAGACTGCTCGCAAACTCGGCATGACCACAATCACGCTGGAGTATGCCGCACCCATGATCCAGGAAGCGGCGTCAGAAGACTATACCCCCATCTTCGCGAACAAGGGAACCGGCGCCTCCACCGCAGCCCAGGCTACCGTGGCTGCTGCAACGAGCGGCACCAATGGCGCGACCTCCATGGATGAGAACAGTCAAGGGAATGGCCACGCGGCGGAACCTTCCCCTGCCGCTCCCTACAGCTGGCTACCCGAAGCGCAGTCACGGCTTGAGCGGGCTCCTGAAGGGTTTATGCGCGACTGTACGCGTGCCCTCATTGAAAAACATGCCGATAAGCTCGGGGTCACGGTCATCACGGCTGAAGTGGCTCATGAGGGCATCGAGCAGGCTAAGGACTACATGGCAGACGCCATGAAGACCGGCAACCTGAAGGACATGATTGCCAACCTGACCGGCAAGGGCAAGTCATAAGTGTTGTGTCCTGAATCCTGAGTAAAGGGACCAATTCACTTCTACTATTCCCAACTCAGCACGTCGCACTCAGTGCCAGATTAATTTATGGGTAAATCGCTTCCAATTTTTAATGCACCGTCTCCAGCGGGCGCATTTGGCAATATTCAGCAACAGGTCTCACAGTTCTTTAGCCCGCCATCCCCGGCTGCTGCGCCGCACGATGGCCGGACGGTCGATGACTTCAAGCCCTATCTCATCGCGCTGAACCTCACGAAGCGTTGCAATCTCAAATGCGATCATTGCTATCTCGACGCGACGACGAAATCCGCGGGCGGGGATGATGAACTCTCGACAGAAGAGTGCTATACGCTCATCGATCAGATTGCCGAGGTCAATAAGGGCTGCCTCCTCGTGATCACGGGCGGCGAACCGCTTGTCCGCCCCGACATCCTCGATATCGCGCGGCATGCCGTCAAGCTCGGCTTCATGGTGGTGTTCGGAACCAACGGCATGTTGATCGATGATCGGATGGCGAAGACTTTGGTCGAGATCGGCGTGATGGGCATGGGTATCAGTATCGATTCACTCGACCCTCAGAAACATAATCGTTTCCGAGGCGTACCTGGCGCATGGGAGGCCGCGCTCGCCGGCATCGAGGCTTGTAAGCGGAACGGGTTGGCTTTCCAAGTGCACTTCAGCGCACAGCCCATGAATTATCAGGAGCTGCCCTCGGTGATCGATTGGGCACACCAACTTGGCGCTAAAGTGCTTAATGTCTTCTTCATGGTCTGCACCGGTCGCGGCGAAGAACTCACCGACATCACCCCGACCCAATACGAAGAGGTGCTTGGCTACCTGGTCAACTGTCAGGATAATTACAAGGGCATGCTCGTCAGGGCCCGTTGTGCGCCGCATTTCAAACGGCTTGCATATGAGCAAGACCCGAATTCTCCGATCACCAAAGCGACGGGCTATATGGGGGGTGGCTGTCTTGCCGGTACGAACTACGCGCGCGTGACCCCTAACGGTGAACTGACCCCTTGCCCCTATATGCCGCTTTCCGCAGGGAATATTCGCGAGACCAGCTTCGTCGATCTGTGGGAACAGTCCGATGTGTTTAATTCTTTTCGCTACCCGCACCTGAAGGGTAAATGTGGCGATTGTGAATACACCGACATCTGTGGCGGCTGCCGCGCGCGCCCCTACGTCGATCACGGAGACTGGCTGGACGAAGATCAATGGTGTCTCTACACGCCGAAGGGTGGAGAGAAAATCAAAGTGGCATTTAATACGCCGGAAGAAAGTTCTGTGGCGTGGGATGAAGATTCAGAAACTCGACTCAACCGGATTCCCTACTTCTTGCGCGCCATGGTAAAAAAAGGCGTTGAAAAGCATGCCCGTGAGAATGACATCCCTCTTATTACAATTGAGCTGATGGAAGAACTCCGGAAGAAACGATTCGGTAACGATGCCCCGGTCTTCAATTTCGATGTAAAATAAGGACTGAGGAGTCGGAGACCGGTACTCACCAGGGATCGTGAACGCCCGCCCTCTCGCTCCTCCCACATCGACCTATGGACGCGTTTCTCAGTCTCGTCACAGACTTCAACACGCTGATCCCAATCCTCAACCACTGGGTGCATTTGACGGCAGCGGTTATTTGGGTCGGTGGAATCGCGTTTCTCATCATGGCTGTGACGCCTGGGCTGAAGCACGCCGTGGCGAAGGAGCAGATCAAGCCGATCACCGATGCGTTCTATCAACATTACAAGAAAGTCGCAGGTATCCTGCTCATCGTCCTCCTGTTTACCGGTGGCATCAATTTCCACTATGTGAATCAGCTTATCACCGCGCAAACCGGCAGCGGGATTCAGCATCATCCGAAGTATCTGACCGTCTTTTTTGTGAAGCTGTTTCTCGTTCTCTGTCTTCTTACGCTCTTTCTGTACTCGGTGCTCTTCAAGTCCGACGATGCAGAAGAAGGCAAAGAAGAATCCTACGAAGCGATCCCTTTCCAGCAAGCTGCCCTCTGGATCGGCATTTTCATTCTCCTCTGCGCCGCCGCAATGAAACATCTCCACCAATAGGTCACGCTCTATTTCTCACTTTCCGGCCCTTTCGTATAACGGCTTGTCCTGGGCCTGTATCTTCTAGGATACGCAGTGTACGGAATCAGATACCCACTGCCCGAAGGCTTCGCTTTCTCGCACACCTGACTCACCGCATGGACTCAACGACTTACAGTCTAGTGACGGGAAATTTGGACAGCGAGAAAATCTGGTACAGGGGTTGCTTAGTAATTCTCGTGTCACGCCTGACATCAGCGTGAGTGAGCGATGAATACCGTCTGAGAGATTTTTGGCGAAGCGAAACCGCCGGTGGGTCCCCACTCAAGAGGTGCATACCTCTCACGCAGGTGGGACTACCTCTGGACTATGCCCGTTCGGAGCCCTCCCGCCGCCACACGCTTCCGCCATCGGGGCCGCGTCCTGCCCTTGCCAGTGGCGCGGTCCACTTATTCGGCCGCATCAGGCGAAGCGATGAAATCAGGCCATAGCTCGAGCGATTTATCTCAGAACCATCTGAAGGGATACGCCATGTCGTCTATTGAGCAGCCAGCTCCGAGTCATTCCACCAAGCCTGAGCGTCGGAGGGCGCCGGGTCCGTCCTCCAGGCTGCACGAGACAGGGCCGCCACAGCCTCGAATGGTTCGGCTCACGGTCAACCTTCCTGGGGATTTGGTCGATCGTGTGCGCAATGCTGTGTATTGGAACCCTAATTTGAAGCTCTCATGGCTGATTGCGCAGTCCCTGCGCACTACTTTGGCAGAGATGGAATCTTCACGGCAAGGCCCTTTCCCCCAACGTAAGAACCCGCTCCGTGCTGGACGACCTCGAATGGTTGGCCAGACCATGAAGTTATTCCCCCGTGCGAGAGTTATCAGAAACGGGGCCGCGCGTTCGGCTGAGGGAGTGAGTCAGGCCACCCTTGTTCCCCCATCTGTTGAGTGACGCGGTCCTGCGAATAGTTTCTCCATCATTAGAGCGCACTTCCTCATTATCATCCCATCATTTTTCTGTCGCCTCGCCTGCCAAGAGTTTATTCGAGATTCACCAGTTCTATGGTCTTATCCCCTTGAGCAGTGTTGGACAAGCTTGGTTGGCATCAGCCTAGTCCCGCCCGACTGGAGAGGAAATCGAATCGGCCGGTAGCGTATGGCTCTGTTGGCGTCCTGATTGCAATTGGGCCACGCGCTGCAGTAGCGTGGCGTGCATGTGTTGGTGGGGGCAATTTGTCCTATGGTGACCGAGTTTGTCGTGACAGCTGGCGAGTTGCCAAAGCGGTTGGATATCTTTCTGGTCAATCGTGAGCCCAAGTTATCGCGGTCAGCCTTGCAGCGGTTGATTGGGCAAGGGCGTGTGCAGATCAACGGTCAGACCGTCAAGCCCAGTCTCAAGATCAAGCCTGGCGATAGGATCACCTTTGACATTCCCAAAGCGGAGCCACTGGAACTCAAAGGCGAGTCGATTCCACTCGAGATTCTGCATGAGGATGAGGTGTTGTTGCTGTTAAACAAGCCGGCCGGCCTCGTGGTCCATCCTGCACCGGGTCATTGGGACGGCACACTGGTCAATGCCCTCCTCCATCATTTTCAGACGTCCGGCGGCACAGCATCGACGATCGGTGGGAAAGAACGGCCCGGGTTGGTTCATCGCCTGGACAAAGACACCTCCGGCGTGATGGTGATCGCGAAGACGGACGAGGCCCATCGTGCACTCTCTGCTCAATTCAAACAGCACACGATCACGCGAGTGTACGAGGCTCTTATTTCCGGCGTACCGAAAAAAGGACATGGGTTGATCGAGCTGGCGATTGGCCGTGACAAGAAGGAACGAAAAAAGTTCTCGGCCCACACAGCGCGCCCCAAGGAATCCGTGACGGAATATAAGGTCGATCATCGGTTTGGCAAACTCGCGGCCCATGTGTTGTTGTACCCGCGTACAGGCCGGACTCACCAACTCCGCGTGCATCTCACTTTCTTGGGCCACCCCATTCTGGGAGATCAGACCTATGGCGGGAAGAAAGTTTGTACGGTAGAGGGGGTCGAGGTTCCCCGCGTGATGTTGCATGCGAGGACGCTAGGATTCCATCACCCGTCTACCGGTGAGTTTCAAGAATATACAAAGCCGTTTCCATCCGATATGGAGCAGGTCGTTCAGGATCTTGATCGGCTTACACCTCCTCGCGACGTCCGGAAATCTTGACAGGTCTCGCTCATATGGCGCCATCAATGTCGCTCGAAGGATGAGTTCATGCAAACTGCTGATGTGCTGGACGCGGTGGGTGGATTAGTCGCTCAGCTGAAAATCTACGCGGCCAAATTGCCGCCTATTGTTCACTTGTCGGCAGTACCGACCGGCGTGAAGCCCAAGGTTGAGGCGATAGAGGAATATGAGGACATCGTCTCTCGGTTCAGGGGCCAGAGTGCAGGAACCTCCTATAAAGGCCTGAATGAGTTATTTGTGGAATCGCTGGAAGCCTTCGAGGTTGGCCGATTGCTCGGCTCCGTTCATCCACTTCTCTCAGTGCTCGATCATCTTGAACGGATGCAACGAGATCAGGAAATAGAAGTTGGACGGATTGACCAGGGGCGCATGGGCGAGTACCGGTCCACACTGAATACAATTCTGCCAGGCAACAAGCCGGAGTTGGACGGCGCCGGGCGGGGGATGTAGCACAAGTCGAATGTCCGGGAGGGGAAGGGGCGCAGGAGCGTCGCTTGGGTATTCAGTTTCAGTGAGGCAGTCTCTTCTGAGTATCCAACAGGCTGTTCAGAAAGAGGCTCAGCCTAAGTTTGAGCGGAGATCGGACTCGGCGACCTCGGGCTTGACCTGAGCCATAATCTTTAGAGAGACTGAATGGCTCGTTCAGCGGCGTCCTGGTTCAATTGGGAAACCTGCCGCGAGCCAGGCATTCATGCTCCCGGTGACATTGTAGACATGGCGGTAACCCAAATCAGCCAGCGTCTCTGCTGCAATGTTGCTCCGATGACCGGACTGGCAATAGACGACCAGATGGTCATCGAGCGTGGCTCCAATGTCTCGATGCCGAGCCTGAATTTCCTTGAAGTCGATGTTCAGATCGGTTCCAGGAATGAATCCTGACGCATGTTCTTCCGCAGATCGAACATCGATCAAGATGAAACCCTTCTGCGGCATTGAAGGCGTCTTGGTCAATCCTGCGCGCAACTGCTGGACCGTGAGCAGGTAGGAATGATGGGCTGACACACCGGTGATCGAGATCGCAGACAGCAGACACAAACCGAGAGCAGCGACAACCATGCGCAGAATCATCGTAGGTCTCCTCACAGCAGGCAGAGTGGTGAATCGGTTCTTTTGGGTCAGACTCGCGAGTCCGTATGATAGGGAAGAAAAGAAGATCTGGTCAAGCCTCGCCATCTTCTTTTTCATCGCATTAGCCGGCTGTGGCGAGGGGGCAAAATTTCTTCAGGAACGGGAGGACGGAGGGATCGTCGCGTATCCCTTTACAGGAGAGCAGGGGGCGATACTTTCTTCATTTCGCACAGACGCGCTCGCCCTCATGAAAGAGAAATGCGGCGGACCCTATACCATCGTGCACGAAGGAGAAACAAAAGGACGAACTCGCATCATCAGTCCAGTCCCAGGCGCGGAGGAAGTCGTACGGGAGCGCCGATGGGGCATTCAGTTTCAGTGCAAATAGGAGACTGCCAACAACCGACAAGCTGTTCAAAAATTTCGTCCAGCAAGGCCGCAGCGCGTGAAGAGCCGAGGTGTACCCTCGTGGTGCGTTGAGGGTCTAAACGATGCGAGAACGCCGCTGGGGGATTTTTTCAACAGCTTGCTAAGAGTGGGTCGGTTGTGCGCTAGTCAAATCGTCGATAGTCAGCAGACTGACAAGTGTGAGTCCCTCGGTTTCAACCTTGCGCCGCCCATCCTGCTCCTTCCGGTCGACGATCACCAAGGCATGCGTCACAGTAAGGCCGGCCATTCTGGCAGCCGCAACAGCCTTAAGAAGCGAGCCTCCGCTTGTGAGCACATCGTCCACGATTACGGCTCGATCCCCTGGTTGAAACGATCCTTCAATGAGTTTTCCAAGCCCATGATCCTTTGCCTGTTTCCGCACCACAAAGGTCCGCCACGTACGCGTCGGCTGGGCCACAAACGCAAAGTCCGAGATGCTGGTGGCAATGGAAATCGCTCCAATTTCCAGTCCGCCAAGGCAGTCGAGTTCGATCGGGCGCAACGATTCGTACGCGAGTTGGGCCACAAGACGGCGTGACCCCGGGTGGGCCATCAATGATCGACAATCGACGTAGAAGGGACTGGTTTGACCTGACGCCAGTGTGAATCCTTTAATCGGGTCCCACTTGAATGACTGCGTGTCATGAAATGCACGGGCTAATTCCTCTCTTGCTGCCATCATCGTATCCTTAAAGGAGTATTTTGGCTCGTATCCATGCCTAATGGTCTTTTACGGGTAAAAATGGGCATTTCGTTGACCTTAATTTCCTTTCAAGCTAGGGTCAAATGGCCCTGATAGGCAATGCTTTTATTACGTTAGCGGGCTAGCAGGAGCCTCGCATAGCGGGCGGACAGGTTGTGGCTGGTCGTCTTGGCAATTCTGTCTTTTCGACGTCGGGGGCAGGCTGGCCCTCGACAGAATCCGTCTTCGAGCGGGGTTCCGTCGAAGGATTCGGATGGATCGCACAGCCGGACCAGACCGAGGCAAGAATCATGATCAAGATCCACTTCAACAAGCCTGCGACCTCATTGTGAAATATTGATGCGCGTCAAACATTGCGTATCTTGGCATAGCGTGAGGGCAAAGTGAAGCGACATCCGATGGATCAGATGTCTTATCCTCAACATCAACCTACCGGCTGGAGGTTGGTCCTGTTCCTCAGCACGTGCCTGTTGGGCCTCTCCTCACCGAGCCTTGCCGAACCGACAGCCTCTGTCGACAGCCTGCTCGTGAAGGGATTTTCTTTTAGCGGAAACACCGTCGTATCTCAGGCCGAGCTGGAGGCGCTCAGCCAACTCTACGTTGGGCGCTCGCTCACTCTTCCAGACCTTGAGGAGGTCGCTGCGAGCGTGGCGGATCTCTACAGAAAGAAAGGTTACACTCTCGCGACGACCTATGTTCCGCAGCAACAGATCCGGTTTGGCGTGGTCACCATCGCAATCCTGGAAGGCCGAGTCGGAGAAATATCCGTCACCGGCAATCAGCACTATTCGACCGAATTCATTCGCGGCCGTTTTGCACAAGCCATGGAAGACAAAGTCGTCCGGAATGTGGCACTCGAGCGCGCGCTGCTTCTCCTCAACGAGTATCCGGACTTAAAGACGTCCGTTTTGCTGGAACCGGGCACCTCGACAGGATCGACGAATGTGCATGTGAAGGCTGAAGACAAGCTGCCGATTCACGCGACGTTGGATTACAACAATTACGGCTCCAACAAGATCTCGAGAAACCGTTTTGGGGCGGGTATCCAAATCGGCAATGTGCTATTTGACGGCGCCACGCTGAACATCAACGGAATCATGGGGGATCATCCGAACCAGTTGCTATTCCAGACGTTGGCGTATGCCGTCCCAATCGGTGTCCATGGAACCAAACTGGTCCTCTCGGGTTCCAACGGGCGATTCGACGTCGGAGCTGAACTGGCTGCCTTACAAATCCAGGGCACGATCAAAACGTACGACATCTCGGTGACCCACCCCTTCATCAAGACGCGATTTCAGACGTTGATGGCCGAGGCGGGGTTCGCCTCGAAAGACAACCGGCTCTTTACCCTGGGCAGTCTGACCGGTGACGACCGAGTTCGCATGGCTAAGCTCGGCGTGAATTACGATCGCCTCGACCTGTCGGGCCGCACCTACGTGTCGCTGTATGGGTTCCAAGGGCTTGGCGAGCTGTTCGGCGGAATGGATAACAACGCGCTGCAGACCACCAGGCAGGGAACCGACAATCGTTTTACCAAAGCGACTGTGAATGCCGGCCGCATTCAGAGTCTTGGCCATGAGGTGTTGCTGGTCGTAAGAGCTAGCGGACAAGCCACGACAGGGCCGGTCGTCGTTATTGAGCAGATGCTTTTGGGCGGACCGGATTCGGTACGCGGCTATCAGCTCGGCGAGCGGTTTGTCGATGAGGGCTATACCGTCTCGGCTGAAACGCGCATCCCGTTCTTTCCGTCGGTGTTCAGCTCGACACAGGCAGCAGCCTTCATCGACCATGGCGCTGGGCGGGTGCGCAATCCCCAGCCTGGCGAACAGTCCTCAAGCAGCTTGACGGGCACCGGTGTCGGCTTACAGACAGAGTTGCCATACTTTTCAACCAGGTTCCGATTTGATGTCGGGTTTCCCATCGGTCCCAAGCCGGTCGGGGGAACCATTGCCGGAGACCACTCTCCGACCTTCTATGTGCAGGCCATCGCGAGATTCTGAGCAAGGTACGCGTGACTTTACTGGCTATAGGCAAGCAATGGTCTCTACGGTGACTCACTATAACTCGTTAGAACAGCAGTATTTTCTCGGGCGTCTTCGGAATACCCCCTCCGAGGCACATCGTTTGTATAATGACCCGGCATCGTATCGTGGCGACACTCTACATAGAAGGAGCCCACTGAAACGATGACCAACACGAGTCCTCAGGGGATCGCAGTCGGAAGCCGGTGGCGTGGATTTTCATATCCGCACCGAGTCCTCTGTGCCCTCTTGGCCTCACTGCAGCTTCTCCTTCCGAGCCTGGTCGCGGCCCTCCCAAGCGATGGCAACGTGGTCGGCGGCAATGCCGAGATTCAACAGATCAGTCCGACACAACTGACCATCCAGCAGACTACCGACAAAGCCATTCTCAATTGGCAGAGTTTTTCCATTGGTGCGGATGAAGTTGTTCGATTCGTTCAGCCTTCCATCAATTCGATCGCGTTGAACCGCGTGACGGGGGTTGACCCGTCGGTCATCCTGGGAAGCCTTCAGGCCAATGGCCGTATCTTTCTACTGAACCCTAATGGCATTCTTTTTGGTGCTGGCGCCCAGATCGATGTCGGAGGATTGCTCGCTACGACACTTCAGATTCGTGACGAGGACTTCATGGCCGGCCGGTATTTTTTTGCTCAAGACCAGCTCAAGGGTCTCAAGTCCGTGGTGAACCAAGGCACGATTCACGTGTCCGACCACGGATTCGTTGTACTTGCAGCTCCCGGAGTGTCGAATGAGGGAATGATTGTTGCCAATCTCGGCACCACCGTCTTAGCTTCGGGCAAGACGGTCACGGTTGATTTGATGGGCGACGGTCTCATTAATTATGCCCTTAGCGGGAAAGTGCTGGATCAAGTGATGGGCGTCGATGGTAAGCCCCTTAGCTCAGCGGTCAGTAATACAGGCACGATCCAGGCCGATGGTGGCCACATCATTCTGCAGGCCAAAGCTTCAGGGGACATTTTTTCGTCGGTGGTCAATCAAAGTGGCGTGATCCGGGCCAGGAGTCTCGTGAACCAAGAGGGAGTGGTCCTGCTCGATGGCGGAGACAGCGGCCTTGTGCAAGTCGCGGGAGACCTGGATGCTTCTGGCCTCTCAATCGAGCAGAAAGGTGGACAGGTTTCAGTACTCGGACGATCCGTCGAACTCAGAGACACCACGAATATCAACGTCTCCGGTAACGTCGGTGGAGGCCGCGTGCTTGTCGGAGGAAACTACCAGGGCCAAGGACCGGAGCCCAACGCCATATCGACGCTTGTCGCAGCCGGTGCCTCGATCAACGCCGATGCCATTTCGCAGGGCGACGGTGGCACGGTCATCGTCTGGGCGGACGGTCATACCGGCTACGGCGGGAGCATTTCGGCGAAAGGCGGACAATCAGGCGGCAACGGCGGTTTTGTCGAAGTCTCAGGCAAAAATACGCTCGGCTTCTCAGGACGGGTAGATACTTCCGCACCAGTTGGACGGACGGGCACGCTGCTGCTCGACCCGAGCGACATTACGATTTCCAACTTGGCGAACGGCAACATCAGCGCCGGGCCGACCTTCACCGGTACCGCTCTAACCTCGAATTTGAACGTCACCACGCTGCAGACGGCACTCGGAACCAACAATGTTATCGTCGATACGACAAGCCCTTTCTTGAGCGCTGGCAACATCACCGTCTCGAATGCCGTCACCTGGGCGAGTGCAAATTCCCTTGATTTGCGCGCGCACAACAACATTACCGTGAATGCGGGCATCTCCTCGACCGGACTGGGCATCCTCCGCCTCATTGGGAACCAGGATGGCATCGGCGGCGGAAATGTGGCGGTCAATGCTGCGATCTCGTCACGCCTGGGTGGCATTCAACTGTCCGGCGTCGGAGTCACCAGCAATGTGGCAGGGACGATCACGACGACCGGCCTTGCTAATGGCAACGGAGGTAATCTGACGATCATCGCGACCGGTGCCGTAAATCTGGCCGGTACCGTCACCGCGACCGGCGGTGCGGCAGCAGCCGGAAATCCAGGACGCAACGGCGG
Organism: Nitrospira sp.; assembly: GCA_005116885.1. Lineage (GTDB taxonomy): Bacteria > Nitrospirota > Nitrospiria > Nitrospirales > Nitrospiraceae > Palsa-1315. The sequence goes on along the minus strand of SWDP01000004.1, from coordinate 3,607 downwards.
CATAGTGAGCATCACCGGTGCGACGGGCGTAACGACCGGCACCGTCACTGCGAGTGGCAGCAACGGAGGAGCGGGGAATACCGCAGGCGGCAACGCCGGAACGATCACCATCACGAATACAACCTCGGGCAATCTGACCACCGGCACATTGACCGCTCGCACCGGCAATGCCGTGGGGACAGGAGCAGGCGGTACAGCGGGCAGCATCACGGTCACGCAAAGCAACGCGGCAGCTGGTGCCTTCTTGCAGACCGGCACAATCAATACCAGTGGTGGAACTAAAGGGGCGGGCGGAGCCGTCCAGCTCAACTCAGCGAGTAATGTCAACGCGGCCAGCACGATTACGGCGTCCGGCGGGTCAGCCGTGGCTGGTGGAACCCATGCTGGGGCCGCCGCGGGGAACGTGACGATTACGGGCGTGAACCGCACGGTGGGCGGAGCCATTACGGCTAGCGGAGGCGCGGCCATCGGGACCAATCAAGCCGGTGGCAATGCGGGTGTCGTCTCGAGCACCGGTGCTGGTTTCTCGACGACAGGAGCTGTAAACGCCAGAACCGGCGCAGCAACCGGTACGGGCGCAGGCGGGACCGCAGGGTCTGTGACGCTATCCGGCACCACGGTCAGTTCCGGGGCGATTAATACGTCGGGATTGGCGAATGGTGTCGGCGGAAACGTGACTGTGACCTCCACGACCGGGGCTACGACACTCACCGGCGCGATGACCACCTCTGGCGGAACAGCCAATGCAGGAACATCAGGCCGTCAGGCTGGTGCTGTTTCAGTGACCAGCGCCGGTAACGCCACGACCACAACCATCACCGCATCCGGCAGCAACGGCAACGGCGCAGGCCAAGCGGGAGGTGGCGGAGCCAACGTGATCGTGAGTTCGACAGGAGGGAACGTGACGGTCGGTGCCATCTCCACAATCGGCGGGAGCGGGCTTGCCGGGAATGCGAACGGGGGCAACGGCGGCGCCGTCACACTCGATGCTGGTGGCGCCACCCCGATGATCACGCATCGGAACATTACAACGACGGGTGGAAATCGATTCGGCAGTGGTACGGCAGGCACCGGTGGCGCCATCTCGATTGCCGACGCCGCCCTGCTCTCCGCCAATACGATTCTGACGGCAACCGGCGGAAGCGCAGGATTGGGAACGGGCGGGAGTGTGACTTTCGGCAGCACAGTGAACGGCAACGCCGCGGGTCGTACGTTGGCCGTCAATTCAAATGGCACGACTACCTTTACTGGCGAAGTCGGAGGGACGCAAGCGCTCGGATCGCTCACCACAAACGCCACGGGCACCGTACAAATCGGTGGAAACGTCACGACGACCGGAGTCCAGACGTATGGCGACCCCGTCACGTTGATCGGCAACTCGATCATGACCGGCACCACACCCACTTTTGGATCGACCGTGGCAGGCGGAGGGTTCAATCTGACGCTGAACTTTAACGGGGCAACCACCATCAACGGCGTCAATTTTACCGGTATCAATAACTTTGCCACCGGCAACGGAGGAACAACAAACCTGACCGGTGCATTCAGCACGACCGGAGCACAAACGTATCACGATGCCGTGGCCCTGACGGGCGCGACGACAGTCACTAGTTCCGGTAACCAGGCTGTCACGTTCAACAACAGTGTGAATGGGGCACAAGCCCTGGCGGTGAACACAACCGGTACGACGACGTTCGGCGGATTGGTCGGCAATACCACCGCGCTCACAAGTCTGACTACCAATTCCGGTGGCGCGACCGCGCTGAATGGCGGCGGCGTGACGATGACCGGCACCCAGACCTACAACGACGCCGTCACCCTTGGTGCCAATATCACACTCAACGCCGGTGCCGGATCCATCACGTTTGGCAATACGCTAAACGGTGCGTTCAGCCTCGCGGCCAACAGCACCGGGATTACGACTTTTTCGGGAGCCGTGGGTGGCACAACAGCACTCACCAGCATGACGACGAACGCCGGCGGCACTACGGCGATCAACGGCGGGGTTGTCACCACGAGCGGCGCGCAAACATATAACGACGTGGTGACCCTTGGCGCCAATACGACTTTGACCGGCACCACGCCGACGTTCGGCTCGACCGTCATGGGCGGAGGTTTCGACCTCGCGTTGAATTTCAGCGGCGCGACCACGATTAACGGCGCGAACCTCATCGGCATCAATAATTTCGCGAGCAGCAATGGCGGCACGACGCAATTGACCGGCGCCTTCACGACAAGCGGCAGCCAAACCTATACGGACGCGGTCTCGCTCAGCGGCGCCACAACGGTAGACAGCTCCGGGAATCAAATCATCGCCTTCAACAACATCGTCAACGGCGCACAAACCTTGGCCGTCAACACGACCGGCACGACGACCTTCGGTGGAGCAGTCGGTGGCACCACCGCGCTCACAAGCCTGACCACCGATACCGGAGGCACCACCGTAATCAACGGCGGCAGCGTGATGACCACAGGCACACAAACATACAATGATGCGGTGACGCTGGGGGCAGCGACCGCACTGACCAGCAACGCTGGAGGTAACATCGCCCTGAATGGCGCCACCAACGGGGCGCAGAGTCTCACACTCAATGCTGGCACAGGCAACATCGTGATGAATGGGATTGTCGGCGGGTTCACGCCACTCACCAGTCTCACAGTCGTCAACGCCGGAAATGTGACGTTCGGGAACAATGTAATGACGACCGGAGATCTCCTTCAATCAGCGGGAACCGGCACCACCACGTTGAACGGCGCGATGGTGGGTGGTGGTTTGACGCTGACGACGGATTCCATCACCTTGGCGACCACACCCATCTCAGTCACCGGCGGCCCGATTTCGCTGACCGCCGCGAATACCATCAATCAGAATTCCAATCTCACGGTCGGCGGCACGAATGCCGTGTCCATCATCGCTACCGGTGGTCCCATTGCCATGGCAGGAACCGCCACGACCACCAGCGGGACCGGCGCCATTAGCTATACGGCCGGGACGAATGTCACCTTGGGGTCGCTCGGCACAGGAGGTGCGGTGAATGTCATCGCCAACGGAGGTTCTATCTTCAGTGCGGCAGGATCGAATACGAACGTAACGGCTGGCGCGGCCTCGACATTACAGGCTTTCAACGGGGTTGTCGGCACACAAGCGGCGCCAATAACAGTCATCGTTAATCCGGGCACGCTGAGCATTCGCGCCACGATCGCTGTTGCCGGCATCTCCGCCTTCTTAACGGGAACGGTGCTTCCGAGCAATGCCCTCACGCTGCTGAACGTGCCACCTGGACTCGTTTGTTTCAACGCCTGTCTCGTCTCTCCGAGCAACAATCCAGTCGGTAGTTTGTTCGGATTGATTCCCTCGTTCAACCGCGAGTCGGCTATCCCCTGGTATCTTCGCGGGCCCTCCGATCCTCCGTTAATCAGCATCGTCTCCACGTATCTCCCCGGAACCGTCGTCGTGGAAGCGCAGACCGATGTGAAATTGAGCGATCAGAGTGTCGCTCGGGAGATCCCGCCCTGCTACCCGGAATCAGCCTGTAATCCTGGTGCCAGTATCCTCACCGCACCCGCTGACGGAGAGGATCCAGAACTGTTTACCGCGAAATAGTTT
>SWDP01000003.1:718-8754 GCA_005116885.1 Nitrospira sp. | reverse complement strand
TTCACCTTGCTCAACTCCTCGCGTGTGTAGTGCACGATGTTGCTCACCTTGATGTAATCGTGGACGGAGAGCGCGGAAAAGAAACGCGCCGATCCGCCGGTCGGCAAGACGTGATTCGGGCCGGCGACGTAATCCGCAACCGATGGGGGGGTGTACCGGCCCAAGAACAGCGCCCCCGCGTGCCGGATTTTTTCTAGATAGTCGAACGGCTCATCGACCGAGAGCGTCAAATGTTCCGGAGCAATCTCGTTGGCCACATCGATAGCCTCGTCCATCGTGGCGACCACGAAAGCCACTGAATGGCGCGCAATAGACTTCGCCGCGATCTTTTCCCGTTTCAGCCCCTTCAATTGGCTATCGATGAGCTGCACCACGTTTTTTGCCAACTGAGCCGATGTGGTGACGAGATAGACCTGCGCATCTTCGTCATGCTCCGCTTCACAGAGCAAATCGGCTGCGACATGCGCCGGTGCCTGGGCGAATCGTTTGCGGAATTGGACGGGCTGCTGATTATGGCGACCTTAACCTAAAAAAGTTCGTCTACTAATCGGAGACGAACAGACTATCCTTCCGAATCCTCTGTTTACATTGCGTCAGAATATCCCTGTGCACATGACCATTGAATCAGTCGGCACTCCCGAACTCTATCCTACGACAGTCTAATCGGTTGGACGCGAACGCGAGACCAACAAGAGGATCGCCGCGTGGACGAGGCGCCTACAGAGCTGCGCATCGAGCAGCTCACTGCCTCTGGCACATTGAACGCCCTGGTTGGTACTCATGTGTTCCCGTAGTGAGGTCAAAGGTGAACGTGCCGCCAAAGTGTTCAAAGACATAGACCTTCGTCTGCTCGCCTGGATCGACAAAACCGAAAGGCCGGCATCGCCACCAACGCGAAGATACGGATGTCGGAATCGCCTCAAGTTGTTTCACAGGATACAAGGCTTCAAGTTCATACGTGCGAACCAGTTCACCATTCGGCCTGTAAATCGCAGCCACTTTTCCGTAGCCCGCATTGTGCCAATTATCGAACGTCAATAAGTACCCGTGGTTGCTGAGCAGGATGTCCACGGGAGTCACTGGGTTCTGCAACGCCACATCAGCAATCAGCTTGTACGACCGATCCGGCTGATTTATATAGAATTCTCCTCTCGCATAAGCCCCCGTCTTCGAACCTTTGAATCCGACTGTGTCACCGTAACCCTCCCCGGGCACAATCCGAACAAAGTGCAGTCCATTCCCACTGAACACATGCTGCACCTTCGCAGCCGGCCATTCGTCGGCCACGACCAAGCACGGCAAGATTGTCAGCAGCGCAATAGTGGCAATGATCCCTTTGATGAAAGCGCCTTTCTCTATGAGTAATAGCCCCTGATACGAGGCGAACGGCCTCGTGCGGGCGAGGCGAGCCAACAACGACGCGACGGTTTTACTTCTCTACTCAATCCCAGCAATGTTTGCCATGAGTAGTCGCCTACCTTAAGACGTATCGCCTCAGAAGCATTTTGATAGTTGATACCCCGCACAGACTGGGCAGAGAACCGATGGAAGACGTTGTCGATGCCATGCTCGCACCAAAACCTTGCGCGCTCGAAAGGGATTTCGATGGAAACATCCCACACCAGAAACACATCCATCATCACCAGGGTTGACTCCTCGCACGCGGCGAGTCGATCAGAAAAGTAGATTTTCCATGATTCCTCGCCGAGTGTGAAAGCAGATGTTATAGTCCCGAAAGAAGCTTGTGTTCCCCCTCATACAACAAAGAAGGAGGTCCCATGGCAAAACAGAACAAGGCAGCGGGAACGTCGGCAGTTACGGTTGAATCGATGGAAGATCAAATCCGGTCTCTTGCCTATCAACTTTACTGCGAAGGGGGCTATCAGAACGGTTGTGAGCTTGCGCACTGGCTGCAAGCCGAGCAGCAGATACTGACTCGTGGAAAGGGACAGCTGCGCAGAGTTGCCTGATCGCCGCGAGATTGCGATACGACCGTCGCTTTTTCGATGGCCCAAACCACCCCCTAAATCAGGAGCCTGGGAGTATCCACGCTTCGAATCCCGCTGTAATTGCTTCCACAAATACCGCCGCCTTTTGTATTCTTCAGCGCGAAACATACGACAAGGGGAGAATCTCCGCTAGGTTGGAGGGTGCAGCCTGGAGTGTGGCCTAAAACTGGTTGGCCTCAGAGTCGGCCAGCTTGTCACAGGTTTCATGAATACTTCCCGGAGCGTCTTTTACTTTATCGACGCTCGATCACTGCGACAATCGTCCGAGGATGTTTCTCGTAATCTGGGCCACCAGAGGATCGTCGAGGTGCCGAGCCCACTCGGTGCATCCGACCGTCACGACTGTTCCTTCTTCGGTCCATAGACCCAACACCGCGGCCCCCTGTCGTAGATCTCTTCCCCAAGGCGTAAACCCGTCATCGCGACCGAAGAGCGCCGTTGAATGCACAACCGCCTCATACTCCCGCATCCGCCCTGAGGCGAGTCCAAGGATCTGAAAATTTCCAGGCGTACCGTCCCGATGGCTCGCCACTGGAGCACCACTGACCCATTCGAAATCGCAGCCGTCGCACTCATAGCCGATGCAACCCACCTGTGGGAACTGTTTGGGCTTGCCCCCGCCGGGCCAGAGCCCCTCGAACAGCCAATGCTGAGGTTGGTAAATCGTGTAAGGAATCGGATCGGGATGTATCGCCCCGTAACAGAAACTCACTCCGGTCAACAGATTCTCCGGTCGATTCGGGCCTTGGCGATGACTCCACAGCGCACGACCGTCCATATCCCCCTCTAAGGTGAGCCGCGAGTCCGGCAGATCCATCCCTACCTGTCGGTAGCAGACATTCCCGCTGAAAAATGCCGCGTTCCCTCCAGCGCGGATGTATCGATCGAGTGCCGTTCTCATGCCGGCAGACCAATACTCGTCATGGCCGACGCTCAGAACCACACGATACGAGGATAAGAGATCGGGATGCCGCTCCAGGTCCTCATTCGTCGCATAATCGAGCGCGATACCGTTCTCCTCGGCCCACTGCACAAACGGCCATTCCCACTTGTCCCATCCAGCATTCCGCCGTTGCCGACTCACGGCCTCTCCGGCACCGCAGTCGTACAACGAGAGAAACCCCAGTGGTAAGGGGCGATGAAATGACGCGACACGCACTTGGTCATAGAAGCTCCCATGGGTGGTTGCGAGCCCAGGCATGGCCGCCAGACCATAATTGTTGTAGGCGCAATATGTGTTGGTCGAGAGCATGAGAAGAATCCTCGACTGCCGACCTGGGTTCATCGAACGAACGACAAAGAACGCCTCTCCATCGCGTTCACGACCGCCGCTGGACGACGCCCTCATCGTAATGCGATAAAACCCAGACAGCCATGTGGTCGGCACTTCAAACGACATCGCCCCGTCTTCTCCACGTTCCCATCTGCAACCATGCTCAGAGGCATCAGCTGGGACCACATTCGGCCGCACCCAAGCCGGCGCTGACCAGACTAAGTCTTGGTGAACACCAAGGCGATGGATAGTCACAGTGGCTCTGGTACGTGCCTGCGACGACATGAAAAGGGTGACTCGTTCCCCCGGCAGATAGCTTCTTTGGTCGGTATACCCCTCGACGGCCAATCGCCCTCCATCCAACCAGGAATTCGGAACACATGTGCCGGCAAGAGAAGGAGGGAGGCTGCACGCGTCGACACGCGAAGGACGAGCCAGAGGGAGAAGCGCCAGCGCAATGGCCGACGAAAGAAACTGCCGCCGACTACACCCACGAAGTGGGGCCTGAATATCACGAGGGTCTTTCATGATCAATCGTACCCTCCAAGCTCCTGCCCATAATGGGTTAGAATCAGAGTCTCATCATGCGGGACGGAATCCACCCACCGTACGCAAGCAAGGCGATAAAAATGTAGCATCACCCTGCTTTCACCATGCCAATGTGGCAAAGCAGCCCGGTTCAGAATTGATCAAGCGCTCTCTGAGCGTCAATTATTACGAACCGAGAACGTAATCGTCTGACTCCCACCGGCGGCCCCGCCCCCCCCTATCGCGGCAAATGGTGTCGCGGTGAGTGTATGACTGCCCGTGCTCAGGTTGAATGGAGTGTAATCACCCGCAGGACTATCTCCGGCGAGCGCGTAAGGAGAAATATTTTCCGTTTGAATGGACGGCATGCCATCGTACCCGAAGACCACGCTTCCGACCCCTCCCGTCACCACAGCTCTGATGGATAGCTCAGGTGGGAGCTCGGAGAGCACCAACGTATCCCCGTGGAGCACCGGACGAATGTCGGTATTCGAGGCCGCATTCACGAGAATAAACCCTGTCACGAATGCATTCGCGCTTGTCACCTCGACCGCACCCATATCGCACACGCCTCCACCCTGTGGCCTCGGCACCCCTCGCTGATCTCGCACCTCGCAACCGTCTGCGGCAGGTGGTGGGAACTGGTAGCTTGCTTCGAAGACCGGGCTATTCGCCGCCGGAAGATGCGTCTGCGTGGGACCTCCATTGTTCGCCAATGGCCCGAGGAGAGGATCGACATTCAGCAGAAAGGTCGAGACAAACGAAGGAATGGTGCACGCATTCGTGTCGCCGATCAGATTGTACTTACTATCTCCACTCACCTGTCCTACACAATCATGGGGGCCGCTCCCGCCGTGATTCCCCGCAATGATACTGTTCTTCAGCACGGTCGTCTTTCCTGACGAGGTTTGAATGCCTCCGCCACGGAAACTCCCCGCATTATTCCCCACACCCGTGTTATTCGTAATGGTCACGTTATACAAAACGGCAAACCCGTTCTGAGAGATGCCTCCGGTCCCCGCGTCCGTCGAATGGGCACTGTTGCCACTGACGGTCACATTGCGGAGGTTCATTTGCCCTTCATTGCGAACCCCTCCAGCCCGATTCGAATCGTTGTTGGCTATCGTCGAATCGTACACCCACAGTTCGCCTTGATTCCAAATACCGCCTCCAAACGCACCCGTGGCCACATTGTCGATAATGGCACTCTGCCGCATTCGAAGCGTCGCGCCACTATCGACCAGAAGTCCCCCTCCACCCGTAAAGGCCTCGTTCTGCCGAATAACGAGGTTGTTAAACTCGGACGTACCGGCATCGATTCGGATCCCTCCTCCGCCCTGACTGCTGCCTCCCTGCACAGTGACATGATTCAGCTCAAGGCCTTCGTTTTGGACATAAAACACACCATTGGCGTGGTTGCCGTCGATGATCGTACTCGCTGCACCGGCACCCTGAATCTTGACGCCGTCCGTGATTGCGAGATGCCCTCCCCCCTCTGCCACTGGAAGGGTGAGCTGATAGAGCCCACTGGGAACTTCGATCGTGTCTTTCCACATCGAAGCATTCGATTCCATCACAGCAGCGCGTAACGTACACAGTCCGCCCGGCGCTCCAGCCTCCGTACCAGGAGGGACCGCCCGCGCGCACGTGCGGTCACCGGGGTTCGCATCCGGCGCATCCGCCAGACTATTGACTCGATACGTCATGCATCCGCTTGTGACGAGCGACAGCAGAACCACCAGTGATGTCGCAACCCGACTGAAGAACCAAGGCGATTGTGTGGTCGGCAAGAATGAGTTCATGAGTAACCTCCTAATGAGATGCGGAACAGAGATATGAGCTAGGCTTCTACCTCGCTAGAATTTTTTATATTGTACCTTCGCAGAAGCTATAGCCAGCTCGCTCCAGAGCCCGCACGACAGCGGGCATCACGACGGGACTGTCGGAGCAGGGCAACACACCCAATTCCGGTGCGGCCTGAAGTTTGGCCAGAAGCTGTGCCGCTTCTGAGGCGGCCAGCGCATCGCAGGTTTCATACAAGCCCCCGGGGCCTTCTTCGATCGTATTGTGGACCTTGAGCACGGCGCGGATCGTCGCAATGACAGCAACCGTGGGAGGCGGCATGAGCAACGACGCGATGGCTCCATGATCGAGCCGGAGCTTCGCTGCAATAGAAAGTGGCTCCCCGCCTCGCAACCGCTGGGCAGCAGGCAGGAGAATCTTTTCCTCCATGCCGATGTGGCGGAGCAGTCCGGCTCGAAATTGATCATACATGCCCTGATCGACAGAGCCGGCATGAGCCACAGCCGACTGCAGCAGCCCTTCAAGCCGCCCGTGGTCTTTCACCAAAAAGTCTGTGATAGGTCCGGCCTTTTCATTCTCGCCGGGTTTCATCCGTTACCTCCGATTATGTCCTCCTGATCGTCTCCTCGTTGACACTATTCACCTCGCCGCGCACGGACAAAGCAATCAAAGTAATGTCTCCGTTTTACACCTTCAACTTCCAATGAGACCGGTCCCCTTCATGACATCTCCCTGCGACGGAGACATTATCGGCTGCGCTGGGAAACCTCGTCAAGAATGGACCGAGGCGCTGAAAAGTTTCTGGCTGATGGCTGGAACTCTGTGTGTGCAGCCCAACGCCGACACGATGTGCTGCCACCACATGTTTGCTCCACACACGTCCTGCCGTGTGGCAGTTATTGCAGTATCTTTGTCATTGTGCCACAGGACGAGTCGTGGGAGGATGACGCCATGAAGTCTCGAACTACTTCTCGTAAGACCAAGCCACGTATGATCCTGCTCCTTGGTTTCGAGGGCGCCACAGCGTTGGATATCACCGGGCCGCATGAAGTGTTTGCCCTCTCGTCCCATCTTGCGCAAAGCGATTCACTTCCCCCCTACCGGCTGGTGTTGCTCGCCGATCACGCCGGCCCCTTTCGCTCTACATCAGGGCTCAGCCTTGTCGCCGACGGCTCGTGGCGTGACTTCCATGGTCAGGCAGATACCCTGCTCGTGGCCGGCGGTCCCGATATGACGCACGTGGTGGGGAACCGTGAACTGCTGGCTTGGCTGCGAACCATGTCCGCGCGCTGCCGGCGCATCGGCTCCATCTGCACCGGCGCGTTCGTCCTCGCTGAAGCCGGGTTGTTAGAGAGCCGTCGTGCAACCACACACTGGATGGAGGTCGAACGCCTGGCCCAAGAATATCCCACGGTACGGGTTGAACCAGATGCCATCTATGTCAAAGACGGAAAGATCTTCACCTCTGCCGGTATCACTGCCGGCATGGACCTCGCCTTGGCGCTTGTAGAAGAGGATCTGGGCCAAAAAGCCGCTCTCGCCGTCGCCCGCATGTTGGTCCTATACCTCAAGCGCCCCGGCGGGCAATCCCAGTTCAGTACGCGATTACAAGCCCAGGCCACCGAAGGACGGCGGTTGGCCTCGCTGCTGGCATGGCTGGCAGAGCATTACCAAGAGTCGATCACCGTGGATACGATGGCCTCGCGGGCTGCCATGAGTGAACGTTCGTTCGCAAGAGTCTTTGTTTTGGAAACCGGCGATACGCCGGCATACTATCTGGAAAAACTTCGCTTGGAGCATGCAGCGCGCCTGCTCGAAACAAGCGGCATCTCACTTGATATGGCCGCCCGGGACTGCGGCTTCACCGGTCGCGAACAACTACGGCGGGCATTCCAGCGTCACAGGGGAATCACTCCCCAGGAATATCACAAGCGATTCCGCACGACCGGAGCCCTTACAAAGGAGAGCTGATTTCTCAAGGGATGAGTGAGAAGGCAGGATATTTTCACAAACCTATACAATACGCGATGGCAGAGGGAGAGAACATGCAACTCGCAATATTGTTATATGACGGCGTGACGGCGCTTGATGCGATTGGTCCATACGAGGTACTGCAGGCACCGGGGCTTGGTATTGACGTACGTTTCGTTGCGCGCGAAAAGGGCATGAAGCGTACCGATTTCGGGCGATTGGGCTTGATGGCAGACTACACTCTTGAGGAAACGCCCAGGCCCGATATTCTACTGGTACCCGGCACCGCCTATCCACAAACAGTGATGGGCGACCCTGTGGTTTTGGAATGGATCGCGCAGGTGCACCAGACGACCAAGTGGACTACGTCCGTGTGCACCGGTGCATTGGGCCTTGCAGCCGCCGGTGTACTGCAAGGGCTGGAGGCAACCACGCATTGGCTTGCGCTGGAC
>SWDP01000003.1:0-618 GCA_005116885.1 Nitrospira sp. | reverse complement strand
AAACAATTCGGTGCGATCCCGATGAAAGAGCGAGTCGTCCGTCAGGGCAAGGTGTTCACCGCCGCCGGCGTGTCCTCCGGGATCGACATGGCGCTCACCCTGGTTGCCGAAGAGTTCGGAGTCGCCGCGGCACAAACTGCCCAGCTCCTCATCGAATACGATCCGCAACCGCCGTTCGATGCCGGCAGCCCTGACAAGGCGCCGCCGCAGATCGTGAGTGCCGCGCGCGATGAGTTTCGCAAGCTCAGTCAGAAATCAGGGATCTAACCGCAATTCACGACCCCAGGAGTCAGTGCAGGTATCGGTATGGCGTTCTGGTTGGTGGGTCAAGGGCTTAAGGGTTCAGACCCCTTAAGCCTTATCGATTGCGACAAATCCTATGCGCTCTCTCGGCTTAGGGCAAGATCGTTATACACATTCCAATCCGAGAAACGGGACCGGTCTATGAGCGACCGGTCCCGTGTCCATACTCTATAAGGAAAAGTGCGGCATTGAGCGAATTGCGCCAAGAATGGCGAGGCTTATCTCGTACATGCGCACGTCCAACGATATAAATGATCCTTCCAGGCTCGTTTGTTGTCTCTTCGGGGATGGGGCCTGATTGGTCTTCTACTGCGC
>SWDP01000035.1 GCA_005116885.1 Nitrospira sp. | reverse complement strand
TGCCAGGCGCGATCTTGCAGCGCGTGGCGGATCTGTCCTCCCTCTTTTTCCTCACGCTAGCCTCCGATACCCTCCAGCCGATCAATATTATCATCTCCGAGGACCCGCCTTGCGATTTGATTGTCCCTCTCCTACAATACGCTCCCTGCGAGGCTCCTCATGCCTTTCTCGCTTCGTCCCCACCAACGCTTCCCCGTCTACTGCTCCGTCACGTACCACGCTGGTCTCCTCCAAGGACGAGGCACTGTGTGGAACTTTTCGCTGAGCGGGTGGAAACTCTCAGGCGATGTTCCACTGCAAGTTGGGCAGACGTGCTCCTTGACCGTCCATTTGCCGATCGAAGGAAGCATCGTTGTGACTGCGGCGATCGTGCGCTGGGTCTGTGGCCAGGAGTTCGGCCTGGAGACCTTGGCGATTGAGAAGCAGACGCATAGTCGGGTGGAGCACGTCATCAAACAACTCGTAGAGGAATCCTGCGAGAACATCGAATGAGCACCGACCGCCCTAAACGTGACGCATGAGTCTTGAGAAGGCGACCGTCTCCAACATGTGGGAGATCCGCGGCGATCGTGGAAGTGCAGCGAGTGGCGAAGGGGACGACGCACTAACAAGGAGCCTGCTATGGGATCAAGCGGCGAATACTCTGAGGCCACAATTCCTACGGGAGGTCCCGTTATGAAGGTAAGACTCGCATTCGCGTTGCTCCCGCTCTTGTTTCTTGGCTCTCCTGTCTACGCACAAAGCCCTTGTTCAGAATGTCTGAAGGCAGCTGAGAAAGACCTGAGCTGAGAAAGACCTAAAAAAATGCCTCGATAATGCCATTAGCGCAGATGATAAGATTTCTTGCGAGGAGAGTCGGCAAGCGGGAATGAAAGTCTGCGTGAGGGGTGAATGCACGATTGAAAGAGACCAACGAGCCACGCGTGATACTAGAAATGAGCAAGGGATACCAAACCATCCAGGTCTGACACCCTATACACCAACGAAAATCGAGTGGTTAGCATTAGACGTGAGATCTCAGCTTCAACAGGATGCGAGCGCCGACGGTCCGTTTTTTCTGTCCGTTGTTCACGTGGGTCACGAGACACTCCTGATCTCAGTTCGGAAAAATAGGGTCAAGTCTTGTAATCATACATAGCGAAGATTGTCTGTGGGCGGCTGAACCAAGAACAAGCTCGAGAGTATGTTCTTGTCGGGACCGTGTCGAGTTCTGTCAGCGATCACGTAGGCCACGCCGATTTTGTTTTACCGTTGGAGGCCGTGCCTGTCATGTCCTGAGCGGGTGAGGCTGAAGATGCTGAATAGGCGCATGCACCCATGCGCCGGCTCTCGAAAGTGGTATTTACAGGAACCCGAAGGGCTTGATACTGTCGGCCTCCTTTGCCAAGTCTGGCTGTTTAAGCCAGATGGCACCGTTACGAAGATTTTCGAACCGACAGGGAAGGAATGGGAACGGATGGGATGGGGACATTACCAACTCACGAAGAAGGGTCTATTTCTAGTTGGTGGGACAGGTAAATACGACTAAGTTGGTACAACGGGCGGATATCTTCTTTCAGGGGATGAGCCGAAGCGAATCGTCCCTGGATTTGTCAGAAACGTCTCTGTTTCCCCCAATGGTTGCAAGATAGTTTTTGTGCATGCCCTGCATTCCCAGGCAGAAGCAGACAGCGTGAAAGCATTACGTGAGGGTAAACCAGGAACTCGAACTCTTCAGATGATCGACTTGTGCAAAGGAGAATAATATGGCGCTTCCTACTGGGCTCAATGATCTTGCAAAACTCACACTGCTCGCTTACGATGATTCATATTTCAAAACTGATCTATCAGGCAGTGCGCTCGCGGCACTTCTTGACACGACGTATGGCGTTGCACCGCAGTATTCTGTTCCATCGGGGTATGTTGCTGTTGCCCAAGGGGTCGATCCCAATACCGGCTTTGGGTTCATCGCCTACAGAAAAGATGGAGCGACACCTGCTGAAACAGAAATCATTGTTGCACTCAGGGGAACAGATGGCCCGAACCAACAGGATTGGGTTTCGAACAGCCAGTATCTAGGATGGAATCAATGGAATACTTCAAATGCCGGGCGAGATCTTGTTTTTGGATTCCTCAACGGCCTTGCTCCTGTCGGAGAGGCATTTGAAGGCAAGATCCATTTTACTGGCCAGAGTCTCGGTGGCGGGCTTGCCCAGTATGCAGCCTATGAGTATGTCCAGTCTCATCAAGGGTTGACCGGTTTCAGCAAGGCCAACATCACGCTGACCACCTTCAACGGCTTCGGCGGCGCCCTCGTACTTGAACAGAACGCAGGTGGGTATCAATCCAGCGTGCTCGCCAATATCGGTTCCAACGCACACTTCTATACTGAAGGCGATTTAGTCAGTCGCCTGGGCAGTCTGGGTGGGGTGGGCCATACCGGCGGGACCACGTATATGCTGAACGCCCATGCGTCTGATATCGACTTTGACACCGGAGAGCCATTTCTGTTGAACGCCATCGATGCACATCGCATTGAGACCGGCTTCTATCCCTTCCTGCTGCCGGGCGTGGAGTTTGAAGCGGCGGTGGCCCGACCGATCGAGTATCTCCCGATGCAGAACGTCCAGCGAATCGCGGCGTTGTTCGGGCGAATCCTCAACGATCAGGATATCTCGCCGGTCGAATCTGCGCCTCGGCTTGCCGCAGGCCTGATTGCAGCACTGTCCATTGGTGATCCGACAGAAATCAATGCATTGGCCCAAGCCGTGTTTACCAATCTTCATTCCGCGGGAGAGATGACAGATGAGTCGTACGCGGCTTTGCGAAAGTACGATTGGGGCGCTATTGCGCGGACGACCGCACTTGTCGCGCCAGGACCAACAGCTTTGGCGTATGGGCTCTCGCTTCTCGGCGCAGTTCTGAGCGATGCGCTGCAGTTCCAAGTGGATCGGCATGTGCAGCTCTTCAATAGCCTCCGTGAATGGGTATCGAGTGGCGTGCAGACTGTGGATTCCTCCATTAGCTCAGAAGACCGTCGTGTCCAAGCAGAGCTGCTGCTGGCCCTGGTGCCCGGTGCGGCGATCGGCTCAAAACTGGCTCCTGTGCTCCAACCGCTCGCGCTCGACATCAACCTATTTGCTCAAACCTTGACCACGACCGGCTCAAACTGGTTGCAAGAAGCGCTCGTCATGATCCGAGAGAGAGGCAACACGCTGGGGCACGATCTCGCTAGCCTTTCAGCCACGCTAGCATCAGCCGTTGCCGATGCCGCCCTCGGCATCGGCGCGAGTCAGACGACTGTGCAGCAATATCTCGATACTGTCCTCATTCCGTTTGTGCGCGATACAGCCCAGGGGTTCGCGAATGCCGCGACAGAGTTTCTCCACGATGTCGTGGGGACCTTCGATCTGGGGCGCACGCTCAATTTCAACGATGTGAACCTCGTCGCGCAAGCGTACGCTGCCGAATTGAGCGATCCTCGCTTGGCGTCCCCGATCCGAACCGCTTTAGAAGAAGCCCAGTCTATCGTCCAGCAGGCTGGCCAGACAGTGGTGATGCAGCAGGGGGTCGGAGCCAATCCTTTTAATGGAGCAGGGTTCAACCCCGATGCCGTGCCCCCGGCAACTATGAGCCTGAACGAAGGCCAGATGCGAGCCATCACCATCAACCTGCCTTTTGAGGCGGGCACTGGTGGGCAACGGCTGCAACTCACACTCGGCGGGCCGAATGCCAGTGCCTTTGTGATTCGCACGGACGGCACTGAACTGACCGGCCAGAACGGTACGTTCACACTCACTATCACTGAAGGTCAGAAACAACTCGTCATCGGCCTCCAAGCGAAGCACGATGTGAGCGTGTCGAGTTCGCTGACGGTGACGGCTACTCTCCTTGATGAGATGGGACAAGCTACCCACACCGCGTCTGTCGAAGCGAATGTGGCGCTCGCCGACACGGGCACCCTCGCCGACGGCACCGCGCCCATCATTGACTATGGGGCCAATGGGTTTCCCACGGAGATCATCGTGCTTCCGCCATTTTTCTTCTTCGTGATGACTCGAGTGGGTGCCGTGAATTATGTGGTGCAGGGGGCGGCGGATGGCAGGCTGTGGGCGGAAACAGACCTGGGCAATGATCAGTTCTATGGGGGGCCAAGCGATGATAGGTTTGTCGCCTATGCCGGCAACGATAGGCTGGAGGGATTCGGCGGGAATGATGAGTTGGAGGGCTGGGAGGGAGACGATGTCCTGCTGGGCGGGGATGGTGATGACACGCTGTATGGCGATATTGCACTTACGCAAGCGGGAGCTGACTATCTCGACGGGGGCGACGGCGATGATTTCCTGATGGGTGGATCGGGTGACGATATATTGGTGGGGGGGCTCGGGAACGACACGCTCATGGGTGAAGGCGGGGCAACCACCATTGATTATGGGCCGATTCCAGAATCTTTCCCGGGCTTTACTTTGGACAATTCCCTGGGCTCGGGGATGGATACCATGGATGGTGGAGCGGGGAACGATACGCTGGTTGGCTTTGCTAGCGACGACATTCTTCTTGGGGGCGACGGGATGGATGTGTTGTTCGGTGACGATCAAAACACCAACACGGTCACGCAAGGCGCGGATTGGCTGGAAGGCGGGGCGGGAGACGATCAGCTGGTTGGTGGCGGGGGAGCTGATGCGCTGTTTGGCGGGGACGGCACCGATCTTCTCGTCGGTGATTTTTCCGATAATCCAACCGCCGGGGCGGATGATACGCTCGATGGCGGAGCGGGGGACGATCAATTGCTTGGTGGTGGAGGCCACGATCTGCTCGAAGGCGGGCTCGGCGATGATTTGTTGATCGGGGACGATGGGGAGGACAGCCTCTTCGGAGGCGAAGGCCTCGATCAGCTCCAAGGGGGACTGGGCGATGATGTACTCGATGGAGAAGCCGGCGACGATCTGCTTTTTGGCGGAGACAGTACCGATGTGCTGTTCGGGGGAGGCGGAGCCGATGAACTCCAGGGCGGTGACGGCGATGACGAATTGGCCGGCGAAGCCGGCGATGATTTCCTCTTAGGCGATGCGGGCCAGGATGTTCTCTTTGGCGACGATGGCGCCGATCGATTACAAGGCGGGGCCGGCGACGACTTCATCGGTGGCAATGCCGGGAACGATGGATTGTTTGGTGAGGACGGGGCCGATACGCTGTTCGGTGATGAGGGGAATGACGAACTCTTGGCGGGCGCAGGAAACGACCTCATTGACGGTGGAGCTGGGAGCGACATTTACCTTTTCAATCTCGACGACGGCCAAGATGACATCTTTGAAGCGGATATCGTCGGCGATGTGAACACGATTATTTTTGGGCCCGGCATCACGCGGGGTATGCTTACGTTCACCCAGAACGAGGCGGAAGAGACTTTGTTGATTCACGTCGATGGAGGCAGCGATTCCATCCTGATCCACGGGTTTACGAACACGGGGGTGAACGGCACCGGTGGGATGCAGAATATCGTCGCCGGCGACCAGAGCTTTTCGCTTGGAGACTTACTGGGACTACCGAGCGGGCAGATCGTCGGCACTGCCGGAAACGATGTGATCAGGACTGGTGCCGAGAGTGACACGATTTCCGCTGGTGCCGGGAACGACGGGCTCACAGGGAATGCAGGCAACGACCAGTTGGCGGGAGGGACAGGCGACGATACCTACTTCTTCAATCTTGGAGATGGTCTCGACACCATCCAAGATACTGCCACAACTGCGGAAGGCAACCGCATGGTCTTTGGTGCAGGCATCGCGGCGGGGGATCTCACGTACACTCAAAGCGGCAGCACCCTTACTATTGCCTACAACGGATTAACGGATGCAGTCCAGTTGGTCGGGTTCAATCAGAATACCATGCTGGGCTCGCTGGTCGTGTCAAGCATCCAATTTTCCGATAGCAGCGTGGTGAATCTGGCCGATCTGTTCCCGGCCTATACCAACCAAGTTCCGACCGTGACGAATGCCGTCGCTGATCAAACCACAGTGGAAGATGCGCCATGGACGTTTGTCGTACCGGCGAATACCTTTGCCGACCAGGATGCCGGTGAGGTGTTGACCTTGAGCGCAACTTTCGCCGATGGCACGGCCCTTCCAACGTGGCTCAGCTTCGATGCGGAGACCGCCATGTTCAGTGGTATACCCAGCGACGCGCAGGTAGGAACCTTGGGGCTGCGTGTGAGCGCAACCGATGGGAGAGATGAGACCACAGATACGTTCAATCTGACCATCACCAACGTGAACGACGCACCCATCGTAGCTGCGCCGCTGGTAGATCAGGCCGCGACAAAAGACGTGCCATATGCCTTCATCGTACCGACAGGGGCATTCACGGACGTGGACCCCGGCGACTCGCTGGTCTACAGCGCGACATTGACGGACAACAGCGCGCTGCCCCCGTGGCTGGCGTTTAATCCGACAACCAGGACGTTCAGCGGGACGCCGCAGAGCGCCGATGTCGGTACGTTGACTGTGAAGGTCACGGCGACGGATACGGGTAGTCTCAGCGTCTCAGATACCTTCACCCTGGCGGTGGCGCACGGGTTGAATGAAATTACCGGAACGGCAGCGAGTGAAACCCTGACGGGCACGGCGGGGAACGATCTGATTCGTGGTCTCGGCGGGAGTGATGCCCTCAGTGGTCTGGATGGCAACGACACACTCGAAGGCGGAGACGGGGATGACTATCTGAATGGCGGGCTGGGCAACGATACGCTGGAGGGCGGCGCGGGAGACGACCAACTACATACAGGAACAGTCGGCGAAATCGGCAATAATGTCTTGAGGGGAGGAGCTGGCTCAGACCGGCTGGAGGGATATACGGGCAACGACACCTTCCAAGGCGGCCCTGGCAACGACACGATCTTTGATTCTTACGGGGGACAAGATGTGTATCTCTTCGACCGTGGCGACGGGCAGGACACCCTGTATCCAACTCATGGCACGGTGCGGTTCGCACCGGGCGTGTTGCCAACGGATGTCACGGTACGGGGAAGCAGTGACCTGTCCTTGGTTCTAGGTATCAACGGCACGACCGATATGATGACCCTCGCCGGTTGGGCGAATCCGTTCAACGGGACACAGATCGACCGGGTAGAATTTGCAGACGGCACCGTGTGGGACGCGGCGACGCTGCGAGCGAAGGCAGCGACCGGAACTGCCGGCAATGATTATCTGCGTGGGACGAGCGGCAATGACGTCCTCCTGGGATTGGGTGGGAACGACCTGATTGAAACATTGGACGGTGATGACGTGTTGGACGGCGGGACGGGGAACGATACCTTGCGGGCCGGCCTTGGCAACGATACCTACGTTTTCGGACGCGGGTATGGAGTCGATCTCCTCCAAGACGCCGGAGGAACTGCAGATACGATTCAGCTGGCTGAGGGGATACTCGCAGCTGACGTGAGTCTCCTTCGGAACGGCAATGACCTCCTGCTCAGTATCGATCAAAGTCCGACACACCTTCAGATGAGTAGTGCTGCGTCAATCGAGCGGATCGCGTTCAACGACGGGACGATCTGGGATGCTGCCGCGATCGTCAGCCATACGGTCGTGGGTACCATCAATTCGATGACCGGCACAGCCGGCAATGACACGTTCGTCGTCGATCACACCTTCGACACGGTCGCCGAATCGGCGAATCAGGGGACGGATACAGTACAAAGCCTCGTCTCCTACACCTTGCCAGACCATGTCGAGAATCTAACCTTGACGGACCATTTCAATGTCGACGGGACAGGTAATTTATTGGACAACGTGATCATTGGGAACAGCGGGAACAATAAGCTGTCGGGGAGCCTGAACGACTACAATGGAGGCGGAAGCGATGTGCTGCAAGGAGGGGCTGGCGATGACAGTTACACCGTCGTCGGAAACGCCGATACGGTGATCGAGGCGCTCAACGAAGGCATTGATACGATTACACTCATCGGCGATGCCAACCGAGGCTGGAATTATGCCTTGCCGGATCATGTCGAGAATCTGATTGTCACTATCGCAGGCGCTCAGTTCCTTCAGGATCGCGACTTCTTTGGCAATGCCCTAGACAACGTCATCAGCGGCGACCCGGAATGGTTCAACTATATTGATGGGGGGCTGGGGGCGGATACGATGATCGGGGGTAGGTTCCCCGACACCTATGTGGTGGACGACCCGGGCGATGTGGTCAGTGACACCAATGCTTTTGCAATCGATACAGTCTTGAGTTCCGTCAGCTTTATACTAGGACCCAACTTGGAGAATCTGACCTTGACCGGAGTCGGGGCAATCAACGGCACTGGCAACGAATTGAATAACGTGTTGACGGGCAACGGTGCGGCGAACGTCCTGACGGGCGGCGCAGGCAACGACACCTACGTCATCGGGGCCGGCGACACGATCGTGGAACTGCCGGGACAAGGTATCGATACGGTCAGCACGGATCAGAGTTTTACGCTCACCGGAGAGTGGGAGAATGTCTTGGAGAATATCACGCTCATCGGGACCGCTGCCATCAATGCCACCGGAAGTGCCGGGAACAACGTGCTGACCGGCAACAGTGCCGCCAATGTGCTGGATGGTGGAGCAGGGGCCGATCAGCTCATCGGTGGAGACGGGAGTGATACCTATTTGGTCGGGGCTGGGGACACTGTCGTGGAGCTGCCTGGGCAGGGTGTGGATACGGTGATTACCGATGCGACCTTCACGCTCGGCGACGACGTGGAGAACCTCACGTTGGTCGGAACGGCTGTTATCAACGGGACCGGCAACATCGGCAACAACATTCTCACTGGCAACAGCGCGGACAACGTGCTTACTGGTGGCACGGGTGACGATACGTATGTTGTGGATGCTACCGATACCATCATCGAAAATCCAGGTGAAGGCACAGATACCGTACAGACTACATCGAGCTGGGTGCTGGCTGCCGAGTTGGAGAATCTGACGCTGACGGGTACGGCTGCCGTCAATGGAACGGGTAACACTGCTAATAATATCCTGACGGGCAACAGCGCGGCGAACGTCCTGACCGGCGGTGCCGGCGACGATACCTACGTCGTGGATGGCACAGACACGATCGTGGAATTGGCAAATGAAGGCATGGACACGGTTCAGAGTTCGGCCACCTTCATCCTAGCAGCCGATCTGGAGCATCTGACCTTGACGGGGACAGCCGCGATCAATGGGACTGGCAATGCCCAAAACAACATGCTGAATGGAAATGACGGTGCCAATGTTCTCGACGGAGGAGCCGGTGCGGACACGATGTATGGCGGTGCAGGAGACGATACCTACGTGGTCGACAACGCGGGAGATACGGTCACGGAGTTCGCGTCTTCCAGTATTGATACGGTGCAGAGCAGCATCACCTATACGCTGGGAACTGACCTGGAAAATTTGACCCTGATTGGTACGGCTGTGATCAACGGCACCGGCAACACACTCAACAATACCCTCGTCGGCAACGGTGGTGCGAATGTCTTAAGCGGCGGCACGGGGGCCGATGCCATGTCGGGCGGCACAGGCGATGACACCTATGTCGTCGATAATGCAGGGGATACGGTGACTGAAAATGCGAATGAAGGC
Source organism: Nitrospira sp. (assembly GCA_005116885.1). Lineage (GTDB taxonomy): Bacteria > Nitrospirota > Nitrospiria > Nitrospirales > Nitrospiraceae > Palsa-1315. The sequence goes on along the minus strand of SWDP01000035.1, from coordinate 2,350 downwards.
ACGGATAGGGTCCAAACATCGCTCACGTATAAATGAAGCACCAATCTCGAAAACCTCACGTTGACCGGCAGCAGTGCCATTAATGGGACTGGAAATGCATCGGACAACGTGCTGACCGGGAACAGTGGAACCAACACACTGACTGGTGGCGCTGGGAATGACACCTATGTCGTTGGGACCGGCGATTCGGTCGTCGAAAACGCCAGCTCGGGTACCGACACGGTGCAAAGCTCCGTGACCTGGACCCTCGGTTCGAATCTCGAGAATCTGACGTTGACTGGTACTGGCATGATCAACAGCACCGGTAATATCTTGAATAACGTGCTCACGGGCAACAGCGGCGCGAATGTGCTCAATGGCGGGACCGGCGCTGATACGATGGCAGGCGGCGCGGGGAATGACACGTATGTCGTCGACAATGTCGGAGATGTCGTGACGGAAGTCGCCGGGGCCGGAACCGATATTGTGCAAAGTTCGGTTACATATGTGCTAGGTAGCGACATCGAGAATCTGACGTTGACGGGAAGCGCGGCCATCAATGGCACCGGCAATGCACTGAACAATACCCTCACCGGGAATACCGGAAACAATACGCTGAATGGAGGCGCGGGTGCCGACGCCATGTCAGGAGGCACCGGCAACGACACCTATGTCGTCGACAACGCATCGGACACCGTGACCGAGTCTGCGAGTGCCGGGACTGACGTGGTTCAGAGCGCGGTGACGTTTACACTTGGAGCCAATCTCGAAAATCTGACACTCACCGGGACGGCGGCGATCAACGGTACCGGCAACACGCTCGCCAATACGCTCGTCGGCAACAGCGGCGCGAATGTCTTGAACGGCGGGACAGGAGCCGACAGCATGTCGGGTGGCGCAGGCGATGATACCTATGTCCGCGACAATGTCGGTGATGCGGTGACGGAGTTAGCCAATGAAGGCACGGACACCGTCCAGAGTGCGATCACCTATACCGTTGGCAGCAATGTCGAGAATCTCATGCTGACGGGCACCGGCGCTATCAACGGGACGGGGAATGCGCTGGATAATATCCTGACCGGGAACAGCGGCACGAACGTGCTGACGGGCGGCGTCGGCAACGATACCTATGTCATCGGCACCGGCGACACCGTTACGGAGCAAGCCAGTGCAGGGACGGATACGGTCCAGAGTGCCATTACGTGGACTCTGGGCGCCAATCTCGAGAATTTGACGCTGACGGGTACTGGCGCGATCAACGGCACCGGCAACACATTGAATAACGTCCTGACCGGCAACAGTGGGGCGAACGTGCTGACGGGCGGCGCCGGCAACGATACCTATGTGGTGGGCACCGGCGACTCGGTCGTTGAAAACGCCGGCGCGGGGACGGACACCGTCCAGAGTGCGATCACATGGACCTTGGGCACCAATCTCGAGAATCTCATGTTGATCGGGACGGCAGCGATTAACGGCACCGGCAATGCTTCAAATAATACCCTCGCGGGGAACAGCGGCAATAATGTCTTGACCGGTTTGGGAGGCAACGATCTCTACCAATATAGTCGAGGCGGCGGCCAAGATACGGTCGTTGATCACTCCGGCACCTCCGATACGATGCAATTCGGGGTGACCATCAATCCGTTGGATCTTGTCATCAGCCGTCAGGCCAATGACCTACGACTGACGATTCACGGCAGCACAGACCAGATGACGATTCAGAACTGGTACAGCGGTGCGACGAATCAGGCGGAAACCATTCAAGCCGGCAACGGCCAAACGCTATTGAGCACGCAGGTCGATCAGTTGATTCAAGCGATGGCGGGGTTTACCGCACAAACCGGCCTCACGTGGGATCAGGCGATCGATCAACGACCACAGGACGTGCAGACGGTCTTGGCGGCGAGCTGGCAGTAGCGTCGGATGCTGAAACAACCCGCCAGCAGTGTTCTCGCATCGTTCAGACCCTCAACGTAGAAGAGGAGTTCTTTGAAGGTCGGAAGCACTGGAGGGGTTTTTCCGTTCGCCAAGATCCATTCAACGGGCGAACGGTCCACACGAAGTGCGGCTTGTACCTCCTGCGGGCCTTCACCCGCTGCGGCCTTGCTGAACAGGCTGTTTGAGCATCCTCCCGGAGAAGACGTGAAGGGTGAGGCGTAAGGGGCGAGGCGTATTGAGGACATGCTGTCAGAGGGACAGCGGGACGGGCTTCGTCTTCGGTAGGACGAGTCCCAACTCGCGCTGCGCAGGCTGTGCAGCTTGTTACGTGGGCTTTATTGACTTTGGGAATTCTGCTCCCCTAGGATGAGTGACGATGGCGGTAGCGATTCAGATTCAAGTGAACGGCGAGCAGCGAGGCTGTCAGGCCGAT
>SWDP01000002.1:492314-525582 GCA_005116885.1 Nitrospira sp. | reverse complement strand
CACCAGGTAATCGATGTAGGCATGGAACAGTTCGTGGTAGAGCGTTTCCATCTGGACATGGGTGAGTCGGCCGAGCGGACGCAACGTCGCTCCGGCTCCATTAAAGGAGAGCGCACGATTGAGCACCATCCGATGCTCTCCAGGATGGTATTCGGCCGCATAACTGTGCAAATCGTCAAACTCAAATTGAATGAAATTCGGTGGGATTGCATTGAGGAACTTCGTGGGAAGGCCAAGCGCGTTGGCCTCGCCGAGTAACTGATGCCACATCCGGTCTGTGGAGGGCAGACGATCCTCCGACATCCCCACATTCGGGGCAAGGGAAAGTCCGCCAATGAGGAATCCCGTCGCGACCGCTCTGGACAACGTTCGCACCATCGATCTTAGTCCGCATTACTCATGGCCATACAGGATGCTCAAAAAGGCCGTTCAGCAAGGCCGCAGGCGAATCGAAACCGGAGGCGTACCCTCGGGGTACGTTGAGGATTTTGATGAACCGAGAACGACGCTGGCGGACTTTTTCAGCATCCTGTCAATGATCGTCCCGAGAATACCAGTCCGCCCGCCCACCTTCCTCCATCAAGACCAATTGATCCAGCTGTCCCGGCGACACAGGGTCCAAAAATCGGGACGGCTTCGACAGGATCATCCCGCTTCCCCTATCGAACACATTGATCGGGTAGGTCAGGTACAGATGCCGTTTCGCTCTCGTCACAGAGACATAGAATAACCGGCGTTCCTCTTCCAGCCCCTCATCTTCACTAAACGAATAGACCGACGGGAATCTTCCATCCACAATCCAGATGACAAATACACATTGCCACTCAAGCCCCTTGGCAGAATGGATCGTGGACAATACCAGTCGTTCGTCGTCTCGATCGGTTGCCTCCACGCCGGCGGCACTCCCATCGGGCGGCTCAAGCGCCAGATCAGACAGAAACGTTTCGACCTCCTGATACCCCTCCGCAATCGTCTGCAAGTGGTCCAGATCCCGCATGCGCTTAGGATAGTCGTCGTATTGGGTCTTCAGAATCGGCAGGTAGTACTCAAAAATATGGTTCACTTGCTCGGCCGGCCGAAGATCTCCAGATCCGGCGAGACTTTCGAGCGTCAGGGCCAAATCCTTGAGTCCTTTCCCGGATCGTCCCGGCATCTCACGAAGGGCATGATACGGCTTGTCCGATTTCACCAATGCGGCCATGACATCCTGCGCCTTCTTGGGTCCCACACCCTCGACGAGCATGAGCACGCGATGCCAGCTCACGGCATCCAAGGGATTGGCCACGACACGCATATGGGCCAGCAAATCCTTCACATGGGCAGTTTCGATAAATTTCACCCCGCCACGCTTGATAAACGGCAGTCCGTGACGAGAGAGCTCAATTTCAAGATCGAACGAGTGAAAGCTCGATCGAAAGAGCACGGCCATTTCGCTGAGCGGAACCCCTTCCTCCCGCAACTCCAAAATCTTCTGCGCAATGAAGCGCGATTGGGCATTCTCCCCTGCCGCCTCCACCAGGACCGGCAACGGCCCATCGAGCTTTCTCGTAAAGAGATGCTTGCTGTACCTCTCCGTCGCCGCTTCAATTATGGTATTCGCGAGATTCAGGATCGGTTGGGTACTACGGTAATTCTCCTCCAGCTTATAAATAATGGTGCCGGGGAAAAGCGAGGGAAATTCCATAATGTTCTTGAATGTCGCGCCGCGGAAAGCATAAATCGACTGCGCGTCGTCGCCCACGACCATCACGTTCTGATGGGTGGAGGCGAGATGCTGAACGATATCCGCCTGCAAGCGATTGGTGTCCTGATACTCATCTACCAAAATGTATCGGAAGAGGGATGAAATCGTCCGCCGTACTCCTTCATCTTCCATCATGAGCTGCCGCAGCAACACCAATAGATCGTCATAGTCCACCAGCTGACGCTGCCGCTTCGACGCCCGATAGCCTCGCTGTAATTGCTCCAATGCCTCCAGATGGTCCGAAAAATGATCGAACTCCTCGACTACGATCTCGTCGAGCGGGCGCAATGTATTCTCGGCCTTGCTGAACATCTCCGCGATCGTCCCCTTGCGAGGAAACCGTTTGTCTTTTTCGTTTAAACCCAGTTGCGCGCGAACCAAGGCAATCAAGTCCTCCGCGTCGCCCCGATCCAGAATCGTGAAACCCGGTTCAAGACCGATGGACCGGCCATAACGCCGGAGTAACATATTAGCCACAGAATGAAACGTGCCGCCACGGACGCGTTCGCTGCGTACGCCGATCAATTCGCCGGCTCGATCAAGCATTTCCTGCGAAGATTTTCGGGTAAAGGTCAACAATAGTATGTGCGACGGATCGATCCCCGAGTCGATCAAATAGGCCACGCGGTACACCAAGGTGCGTGTCTTGCCGCTACCAGCGCCGGCAATGACCAGTGATGGCCCTTCGCCCGCAGTGACCGCCGCAAGCTGCTGGCTATTCAACGCCGCCGCATAATCGATGGACAGTTTCCGGGAAACGGCCTCGTCAACCGGTCGCTTCAGCACATACGTTTTGGTTTCTCGTTCCATGGAGATGCGCGAAGAAAATGTTGGGCAGTCCAGTTATTCGTGGGAACCGCTGTATAACATACTCTCCGCCAGCCTTTCAAAGAGAAGGGGGACGGATGCTGATGATCTTCTGTGCTCGCGCACCGCGCGGTCGCAGACTCCCCTCGTTGGACGCGCGCAGTAGAAGATCAATCAGCCCCCATCCCTGAAGAGACATAAGACCTGACGTTTCTCATCGGTTTGTTCTCAATCACTTACAGAAGAGTCAGAGGCAGGGGAAGAGGCGATCAAACATGACAGTTCTGCCACAGTTAAGCCACAAGGCTAGACCAAGGGTGGATAGCTATGTCATCGTACTAACGAATTCTCAGAATGGATTTGGTATATGGCTCCAAAAAATCAGAGTAAGACAATTGATGGCTTCATCGATCTTGCTATGTCTGAGCAGATGTATTGTTCGTCCTGCCAGACATATGAATCAAGAGAACCCGATGGGGTTCTAAGGATTCAACGCAAGATGCCAGAAGTTCTTAAAAGGTTACGTGTTCCCAAGAAGTATTGGGAAAGAGTCGCGAGCTCTTTGACCTGCTTCAGTTGTGGGACTCCGCTTAACATCACCTGCGATGTCGGCACAAAAACGAACGAAGAACGACGGGAGGAACGACGACAATATAACCTCTGGAGTAGTTGGTCTAAGAACTATCAGTGGAAATTCAAAGAATTTGCAGAACACCTAGAAAAGTATCCTTATCTTGGTCTGGCACACGCTTTGGGAAAAGAAATTTTCAAAGACATTGAACATCTTGCAAAACATTCAATCCCACAGTCGTCATGGTTCAGGGGCAGACGAGTAGAGAACCATACAATGCAGGAATCTAAGGACCTGTTCCCTCCAGACCCTAAGCGTGTCGCCATCCCTGAAGGACGCTTTAACCACTTCGGGCAGTGCGTATTCTATCTTTCTAAAACCAAAGAGGGGGCGGCTCAGGAAGTTCTTAGTAAAGATGGCGGGCTGGCATGGGTCCAAGAGTTTAAGATCGGCACAATTTCTGACATAGTGGACCTGAGTAGCGGACTAATCAATACGCCTCCCAAGGACATCTCGGCACTACGGTTTGGCCTTGGCTATACCAAAGCACTTGCGCGTCCTGTTGAACGTTCCGATGGTTGGAAACCGGAGTATTTTGTCCCTCGATTCCTCGCGGATTGCTTGAAGCGAGTTGGGGTCAAGGGAATCATTTTCCGGAGTCCTTACCATTATTCAGATAACCTGGTCCTGTTTCAGTACGAAGATGGAGATGTAACGTCTGTAAATGAGCCATCCCTTTTTACGATTAAAAAGGGACAGGGGCCAAACTCCCCGTTCATGAACCTATGAAGGATATAGTTTCGAAGTATTGGAAACAATAAGGGGTCGGGAGTCTTTGTTTATTCTCCTTGTGATTACCTGCTATATACAATACTCCCAACTCCATGGGTCTCTCGCAGCTCATCCACAGCGAAGATTCTCCCTGTGGAAAGCCGAGAGAAGAAAAATGTGGCAATCGCTACGGATGCCGCCACATTAAGAGATTCTACACCGCGGTTGAGAGGGATAGTAAATCTACTGGTGGCCTGATCGATGGTCTGAACTGATAAACCACAACTTTCATTGCCAAAAGCAAGAACCAACTTTCTCGGCGCCTGGTGAATCTCATCAATTGAACCAACCCCCTCCCCCGCGGTTTCTGCAGCAAAAATCTGACAGCCTTGCCTGATCAGCCCGGACACATCTTTCGCAGCAAAGATCGGCAGCGCGAGCAACACACCGCTCGTTGCACGAACCACCTTGGGATGAAAAACATCGGCAGATTCCGGTGTGAGCCACAGCGCACTTACATTGAGCGCTGCCGCTGTTCGAATAATGGCCCCAACATTGGCAGGATCTTGTAGCTGCTCTCCAAAGATCCCCAGTACACTCGGCTGTCCAAGCACCTCCCCTTCGTCCCATGTCGGCTGCCGCACGACAGCGAGGACGCCCTGCGGGGTGCCCAAGTCGGATAGTTTTGAGAACTGAAGGTCTGGGCAGGAGTATTGTTGCGTCGAGGCAGTTAATCGAAGTAGCCGGTCGCTCCGCTTCTCTTTCTCCAGATAACCTGACGCGGTGACGATTGTGAGAATCTGTTCAGGATGCCGAGTCAGGAGATCCCGAACAGCATGGGCGCCTTCAACCACGAAGGCACGTTCTCGTGTGCGTACGTGCCTATCAAGTAGGAGGTCACGAATGTAATCCCGTTGCGACCGCGTCAGGAGGGGGGGTGAGGGAGTCACGCTAGCGCATCATGGCAGACAGAACCAGTTCAGCGGCGCTTCCGCCCAGATGCGGCTTCGGCAGCCCGAATCCGTTGAGCCCGTGCCTTCGCTCGCTTCAGTGCGGTCAGCTTCCCTCTGGTACGATCCTGCTCGTGCTGAAGCTTATCGAACTGAGACTTGAGATGAAGCTTTTCCCGCTTGTGAAGCGTGGCACATTCTTCCTGAGAAAGCTGGATCCAGTCCCCACACGTCCGAGCCCGCTTGATCCGTTGTTCCAACGACTCTCGCAACTGCTTGGAACGCATACTTAGGAGCGACTTCAAGGCATCTTTGCGTCGTTGAACTTCTTCTTCTTCTGCAATAATTCCACGAATATCTGTTCCTAACATCATGCCCCTCCTCACCGGATCGACAGTAAAACTGTTGCGCATTATACCTGATTTGATCGCCCATCTTCCAGTGAGTTAAATTTCACATAAACTGTTGTGTTTCAAGGTCTATCCTAACACAGACCCATAGAAGGAGGTTGCGGAGCGAGTTCATTTTTCAGTACTATCGCGCCATGGCGCTGGGAGAGCAGATTCAAGCGTGGCGTATCTCACGAGGCCGTTCAGTCGACGACTTGGCAACCGAGTTATCTCTCCTTCCCCACGTAATAGCGGAGATAGAGGCGGGAGAGACTGACCTCTCTCTCTCACGACTCGAAGCACTTGCCGCAGCCCTCAAGATCCCTCCAGCCTGGCTCTTCAGCCATCCAACCTCATTCCGTACCTTGTTTGACGATCCAGAGGAAGATGCCGGTTCCATTCCTGCAGGCCCAGATCCTGTCACAGAACGCATTCTCGCCGGGTCACAAATGGATCGCTCACTGTATGTCCTGCTCACTGCTATTGTGCAAAGCGGCGAACCAAAATTACTCCGAGCAGCGGAAGTGAATTTGCGTAGCCTCGTCAAACAGGCCAAACAGTCGACAATCCCATGGCAGAATCGCCCATCGGGCCACTTCGAACCCCCCAGCGACTAGTAATTCGTGCGAGACAAGCGCCACGTGCGCGAAAAGCACAACGCATCGAAAGTGTCATCTTCACGAGTCGCGCCTCTCCCGCACGTCGCGCTTGTCTCGCTCACAATACTTGTAGGATGAAACATTTCAAGTAGCGCGTTTCCGGCATGGTGGCAAGGATGGGATGATCGCTGGACTGCCCCCGCTGTTCAAGCAGACGGACCTCCCGTTTCGCATCTCGCGCTGCTAGCCGAATGCTAGTCCATAATTCCTGTTCGGTCACGTGGTGGGAGCAGGAACTCGTGGCGAGAAATCCCTCGGGCTTGGTGAGCCGCATCCCAAGCAAATTCACATCTTTGTATCCAGCCAACGCACGGGGCACAGCCTGTTTACTGCGGGCAAAGGCCGGCGGATCAAGCAGCACCAGATCGTAGCGGCGCCCGGCTCGTTGCAGCTTTCGCATCTCATCGAAGGCATCTGCCGTTCGATAGGCACAACGATCCTCCACCTTATTGAGCTGCGCATGGTTGCGCGCAAGCGCCACGGCGTCTTCACTCACATCCAGTCCTTCCACTGATTTCGCCCCCGCGAGCGCCGCATGAATCCCAAACGCTCCAGTATGAGCAAACACCTCTAACACCTCGGCACCGGCTGCGAACCCCGCCGTCACCAAACGATTCTCGCGCTGATCACAAAACCAACCGGTTTTCTGCCCTCGCTCAATATCGACAAGAAATCGAGCCGGCCCTTCCTGGATTTCGACCATCGTCGCACCACCCCCTCGGAGAAATCCTCTTTCGAGCGGCAGCCCCTCCAATGCGCGACTTTTGGCATCGTTGCGAAGATACACTCGCGTCGCTCCAGATTCCTGACACAGGAGATCGGCCAACTGGTCTTTCCGATGGTCCATACCGGAGGATAGGGTCTGCATGACCAAGACATCGTCGAATCGATCCACAATCAAGCCCGGCAATCGATCCGCTTCTCCATAGACAAGGCGATAGGCATTCGTGCCGGTCACCATTCGCCGACGTAGCCTAACAGCCTGCGCAAGCCGTCCTCTCCAAAACTGTTCTGTAATAGGTTCGTCGTCAAAGGTCAGTATCCGCACGCGGATCTTGGACTCAGGATTATAGAGACCTCTGGCATAGAATCGTCCATTCGGCGCGATGACATCGACTACATCGCCGGAAGTCAGATTACCGCTGACCTCCTCGACATACCCGGCATAGATCCAGAGATGCCCCCATGCCTCGGTCGAAGCTGTGCGAGAGAGGCGAATGTGTCCGCGGGGACTGTCATCATGAAATGTCATGGCGTACTTATCCAATGGCACGACCTGAACGTCAAGCCTTTCCCGATGCCTTCGATTACTTGACGGCTGACTTGCGCTGTGGTTTGCTGCGCCTATGCATGAAACAGGGAATCTTTTCCGCTCTATTAACCAGGAAATCCAAAGATGAATCGAACACCAACCATTGGTTCCGCCGTGATCGATCGGCTCCACCAGTTGGGAGTCCGTCATATCTTCGGAATCCCCGGCGATTATGTCCTCAGCCTCTACCAGCTGATCGAGGCCTCACCGATTCAGCATGTCGGAACCACGCGCGAGGATTGTGCAGGGTTCGCCGCAGATGCCTATGCGCGTATTAACGGCATCGGAGCAGTCTGTGTGACGTACTGTGTCGGTGGACTCAATACCGTGAATGCGATCGCCTGCGCCTATGCCGAACGATCACCCGTCGTATTGCTCACCGGATCGCCTGGGCTCTCGGAGCGTATTCGCACGCCTTACATGCACCACATGGTGCGTGATTTTTCTACACAACGTGAGGTGTTCGAAAAGATTACGGTCGCGGCCATCTCCCTGGACGACCCTTCAACCGCCGAACGAGAAATGGATCGGGCCTTTGCGGCGCTGTTGCGCTATCGCCGCCCGATCTACATCGAAATCCCTCGCGATCTCGTGCATACACCACTGGCACACCCGTTACGGCCTTTGTGCCTCGACGATGAGCCAAGCGATACCGCCGCGCTAGATGAAGCCATCGCCGAAGTCCGGGCTATGTTGACCATGGCCAGCCGGCCCGCGATCTTAGCCGGCGCAGAGATCGGGCGGTTCGGACTGCAAGACGATCTCACCCGCCTGGTCGAACGACTCAATGTCCCCATCGCCTCAACCCTGCTGGGCAAATCTGTCATCCGTGAAGACCACCCGCTCTACGCCGGAGTATACGGGGGCCTCATTGCGCGTGACGAGGTTCAGCAATTCATCAATGCCTCAGACTGCCTGCTCATCCTGGGATCGATCTTGTCCGATGTCGAAGATCTCAATGCCGATTCACCATTGCTATCGGAAGGCCGGACCATTCATGCGACAGCCGATCGTGTGGCCATCAAACACCACCGCTACGATGCCATCCGGTTCCAAGACTTCGTGAAGGCACTGGTGAGTAACCCTCTCCCTTCATTTCCTTCTCGCCCGCTGCCGGCACCGCTCCCCGTGGCACAAGGCACCATTGCGACGGATGCCCCCGTAACCTTGAATGGACTCTTCCGCCACCTCGATAGTCTGTTGAACGAGCACACGCTCGTGATCGCCGACGTCGGGGAATCGCTTTTTGCAGCAGCCGACCTCCACGTCCATCGACGATTCGAATTCCTCTCCCCCGCCTATTACACTTCGATGGGATTTGCCGTCCCGGCAGCAGTGGGCGCTTCGTTTGCCGACCCCTCGCTGAGACCAATCGTACTGGTCGGTGACGGTGCATTTCAAATGACGGGAACGGAACTCTCAACCGCCGTGCGGTATGGTCAGACGCCGATCGTGATCGTGCTCAACAATCGAGGCTACTCCACTGAACGGGAGATTCTCGAAGGCCCCTTCAACGACGTCCACGAGTGGAGCTATGAACGGATCTGCGACATGATCGGAGGCGGAGTCGGTACACGAATCGAAACCCAAGGGGAGTTCGAGCGAGGGCTCACCGCCGCCTTGGCTGATTCCAGCCATCTACATGTCATGAATGTGCTGTTGGATCCAGCCGATCGCTCAGCTGGCATGGTCCGGTTGGCCCATCGCCTCGCTAAACGACTCTCAACCGATCGCCCGTAGCCCGCGTTACTCCAAAATGTGCACGTTCATTTCGACCGCTTCTCCTTCGCCCCCGCGATAAGTTCTGCTGCCGTTTCACGCACTTTTTTCGTGATGATCGACCCGCCCAACATCCGGGCGATTTCTTCTTCTCGCCCCACCCCCTTGAGCATTCTCACCGACGTAGATGTCCGTTGACCGTCCAGTCCCTTCTCCACCAGCAAATGGTGCTCCGCCTGCGACGCGACTTGAGGAAGATGCGTGATACAGAATACTTGGTGAAACGATCCGAGTTCGCGCAATTTTGTTCCCATCGCTGCAGCCACTGCCCCGCCGACTCCCGTATCGATTTCATCGAACACTAGAATCGGAACCTGATCCATCTCTGCTAATACCGTCTTGAGCGCCAACATGATGCGCGAGAGTTCCCCGCCGGATGCCACCCGGCCTAACGGTCGTGGCGGTTCACCTGGATTGCTCGAGAGAAGGAACTCCACCCGATCACACCCAGCCGGTCCAATCCCCTCGGGCGACTCATCACTCGAGACCATCACCTGAAAAATCGCCTGCTCCATCTTCAGCGCGGCCAGCTCTGCTTCCACCGATGTCGTCATTCGCTTGGCCGCATCGGTTCGGTTCTTTGACAACTGTTGTGCCAATGTGCGGAGACGATGGGCTTCTGCGTCCAACTGCACGGTCAACTCAGCAGTCCGCTCTTGATGGTTGTCTAATAATTGAAGTTCCTCCTGCACCCGTTGACCGGTCGCGATAACCGCCTCAGCTGATCCTCCATACTTCTTCTTTAAACGCTGGATCAGATCGAGCCGGTCTTCCACAACAGCCTGTCTGGCAGGATCGGCCTCTAGCCGTTGCGAGTAGTCACGCAACCGTCCGGCAAGCTCTTTGAGCGGGATCGCTGACTCTGTCGCAATGTGTTCACAATCACCCATCGCCGGATCGATCTGAACCAGCTCTGTAAGAGTTCGCCCAACTCGTCCCAGCCTGGTGAGAACAGCCTGTTCATCCGCCTGCAATTCTGCATGTGCTTCGTGGGCCAATTCTCTGAGCCGGTTCGCATGCATCAGTCGCTGCCGCTCACTACGAAGCTGCTCTTCTTCATCGGGCAACAGGCCGGCTTGTTCAATCTCCTGAACCTGAAACCGCAACAGATCCTCACGTTTTCCACGGTCAACGATGTCGAATTGCAACGCCTCCAGCTCCCTACGCAATTCCTTCCACCCTTGGTAGGTGTGCTCATACTGCTCGCGCAACTCGGTGAGACGCCCAAATCCATCGAGCGCCTCTAATTGTTTGGTGGTCGCCAGTAGCGATTGCTGCTCATGTTGACCATGGATATCGACGAGAGTACCCCCCAGCTCTTCAAGCACTCGCAGGGGGTACAAGCTGCCATTGACATACACTCGATGGCGGCCAGATCGGGAGAGCACGCGCCGAAGAATCAGCTCAGACTCGTTCTGACCGATGATGTCCTGTAACCGCAGCCGTTGGAGGAGTGGATGGGTATCGGGAAGAGAGAAGGCGGCTTCAAGCTGAGCTTCGTCTTCTCCAGAACGGATCTGGTCGGTCGAGGCTCGCCCACCGACCAATAACGCAATGGCATCGATGAGGAGGGATTTACCTGCCCCGGTCTCCCCGGTCAAGACCGTGAACCCGGACTGGAATTGAAGGCTCAGTTGCTCAATGAGCGCGAAATTGACAATGCGCAACTCGACGAGCATTGCAGCAGGTAACGATAATCCTTAGGCTGAACCGGCTGGTTGTGCCAGCAACGTATCAATCAGTTCCTTGAACTGTCGCTTCGGTCTCGCCCCAACAAGCTTCTCGACAACCTGTCCATTCTTAAAAAATAGGATGGTCGGGATACTCATCACCTGATAGCGACCTGCGACCTCAGGATTTTCATCCGTATTGAGCTTACGTACCTTCATCTTTCCTGCGTACTCTTTGCTCAACTCCTCGATGACTGGAGCGACCATCTGGCAAGGACCGCACCACACCGCCCAAAAATCTACCATCACAAGCTCTGAAGACTTGATGACTTCTGTATCCCACGTTGCATCTTCAACTTTTAGTGCATCGCCTGCCACGTCACATTCCTCCTTCGCTGAGTACACCATAAAAATCACAACTTGCTGGCATCGTATACCAGCCTTCTTTGAGGAGTCAAATCTGTCTGATCGGTGCCGCAGAGCTCAGCCGCGCACGGTGGAAAGACCCAAGACACACTGCCTCCTCACCTGCACGCGTGACTTCAGACCATTTGTTCATCGTCCATACCCGCCCATCTCAGGCTGGGGCATATCCGATTGTGGCCTCCCATACGGCCCTCCAGGCGTCGCCCATGGCAGACCTTTCTCCCCGATCAGCAATGGACTGAGGATATTTCGAACCACTGCCGTGCCAAAACTCTCCGTCCAGCCGATCCCGGTCAGGCTCAACATGAAGTTATACTGCTGACGATCAGGGAATTGTAAATAAAAGAGCCCCAGCGACCAGCACTTGCAGGGATTCTGGTACAGCGCCACAACATCATATTCCGGGCTCCTGCCGTTCTTCACATCGTAGTAACCCTTCGCGCCAACCGTCCAGCCCCACGGCGTGCGAAAGGCCCCTCCCGCTGTCACAAATTGAATCTCAGGGGTTGGAGCATAGACCTCGTTGAACGAAATCGGGTTCCACAGGTCTCCGCGGCGTATACGATTCCCGTCGTGCGTGAAGCGCTGCCCCAGTTCAAGATACCAGTAGTTGGACTGTTGAACCCGAAGAGTGGTGTTAAATTGACTGACCGAGGATCGGTAAGGATCGAAAAACGCGTCGACGGTCAGATACTGGTTCGTGGCAGGCTGCCGGGTGAGCAACGCCCCAAGACCCTGAGCAAACGCGGTATCCGCTAACTGCGCTTGCGTGAACTGAGGAGTCGTATTGCCGATCACAACCCGCATCCACAGATCCGATAATTTCTTTCCCTCAATGGCCACCGTCGCCGGCTGCAGAGGCTGAGTGATCGACCCGAACAACGGGGACACGCCGGGTGTAAAATCCCGTGCTCTCGTTTGCACGGCACCCACGTGATAACTTTGAGCCATCGTGAAATCCAGCCAGTTGAAGCTGCTGCCGCCCGCTTGCTCCAATAGCCGGCTACGGATCGAATAGGTCAGCAAGTTTTTCTTCGGCAGATCGTCCACCTGATCGATCTGCGTCAGTTGAGACTGATTCGTGGGCGGAACATATTCATAGATGATGCTGGGCTCAACGGTATGCAGCACGCTCGAGCCTTCGCTCGTTCCAAAACGACGGCTCAGCTTCGACGTCGCATCGAGCCCCAACCAAAACGTCTCGCGATGCTGGCTTTCAGGGTTAGTCACCCCCCGCGTATAGTAGGTCTCCCGCATTTTCACTTGGGGAGTCAGACCCACGATATGGCCGAAATCGAGCACGTCGGTCGACAATCCCGGGAGCACATCGATTCGATTCTGGGCGAACCCTTGTTCACGATAAAAATTCACAAAGTTCATTTCCGTCCCCAACAAGATCGGCGAGTTGAACAAGGGAAGATTCGGCAGGCTGTACCCGATTTCCGGCAGGCGCTGAAATGTATCCCCTCCGCCCGATTGCAAGGGCTGCAGATATTGACCATGCAGGTACGTCTTTCCATACGGCAATCGGTGGGTCGCCAAGAGATTCGATTCGCTGCTAGGAAGAGCTCGCTGGACGCCCGAGTTACTCAACTGTTGAAGGTAATTCGGGTCAGTCACCAAGTTGGCATTGACGCGAAGCAGCAAATCTTGCGTGAACTGCTGCGTATGAGTCCCGGTGATCACAGCCCGAGTCTGCTGCGCATCTTGCCCTGTCTGACTGACGCCGGACACGTCCGGCGCCTCTGTCTGCCGCAAGGCACTGACGAACCACTGTCCACGAGATTGCCGGTCCAGAGCATAGCGATATTTTATATCCCCTCCATAGCCAAGGCTGCTGAAATAAGAAGGCGAGATCGTGAGATCCTGGCTTGGATTAATCGCCCAAAAAAAGCTTTCTTGAAGATGCGTGCCAAAACGATTGTCGTACCCGATCGTGGGAATCAGGAACCCAGTGCGTCGTTTGGAAAGCGGGTACATCAACGTAGGAAGGGGAACCACCGGAACATCGTTCACGCAAAACCATCCGCCCGTAAACGCCACGTTGTCACCGGCATGGAGGTCAAGATCCTTGAACGTGAACCGCCAGGCCGGAGTCTCACCGTTCTGCGCATCGCAGTTCGTAAATCGGCCCTCTTTGACGCGATAATGCTCCTCTGAAAACCGTTGTATCAGACGCCCTTCCACCGATGTATTCGTGGATTTGAGAAGGACCCGTCCGTGCGTGACCACTCCCGCTTCAGTGTTCACGTTCAGCTCTAATCGTTCAGTCACCAGGTCGGCTTTGGGATCGATAAGCCGGACATGGCCCGTGGCAACCAAAACGCCGGGTAATGACTGGATGGTCATATGATCGGCCGTCAGACGCAGGGCGCCCTGATTGACCACCACCGAACCATCGGCTTCGTAGGTTTCTGATTCCTGGAGGTACTCGATGCGCTCTGCCGTGATATCGAGTGGGGGACCTTCAGGAGAGATCGTTGTTCCAGCGGCACCTCCGACGTGCGGAAACAGGACTCCCAACATCAACCAACCAACCAAGCCCATCCACAGCCGCGTCGCGATCCCTGCCATATCAGCCCCGAAGCGGCGAACACACACGACCATGGAGCCATGCTTTGCACTCCCCCACCAGCATGAGCGACCCCGTCACACAGACCAGACCGTCCGGCGTCGCCAGCTGTCTGGCTAGCGCCATGGCGTCGCTGAGCGACGGCACGACATGCGGGTGAGGCAGCAGATCTCCGAGCGAAGATTGAAGCTCTTGTGCCGTGGCGGAGCGTGGAAGATCCGCCTGCGTCAGCACCACTTCATCCCCCAGGTTTCTCAATGGTTCGACAGATCCTCGATGATCCTTGTCGCGCATCATCCCAAGAACCAGGATCACAGGGCGGGACGGATGCAATCGGTCAGCGTCTGTAAGAAAGTCGGCCAAGGCGGTTGCCGCAGCAGGATTATGCGCACCATCCAATAGAATGGTCGGGCGGCGATCAACCACTTCCAATCGCCCGGCCCAGTTGACCGCCTGCAAACCCGTTCGCGCCGCCTCAGACGTGATCACAATCCCCTGCGGAGCCGCCGCTTCCAATAACGCCAAGGCACAAGCAGCGTTATCGAGTTGGTGGCGGCCAGCCAGAACACAGGTCAGCCCGTCATAGTGCGTCCCCACACCGCCATAGGAAAATTGCTGTGGCTCCTCTCCCTCTGTGTGAAAGTGCTCGCCTATCCGAAACACCGGAGCCTGCCGCTCCCTGGCCACCTGTTCAATTGTCCGCCACGCGTCATCGTCGAGTCGTCCCAGCACCACCGGCACACCCGGCTTGATGATCCCTGCCTTCTCGAATGCAATCGATGATAGTGTGCTCCCGAGGTACGCCTGATGATCCAGCGCAATCGTGGTGATGGCACAGGCCATGGGCGTCACCACATTCGTCGCATCGAATCTACCGCCTAATCCAACCTCCAACACCGCCACATCGACTGCGGTATCGGCAAAATGCTGGAAGGCCATAGCCGTCGTATATTCGAAGAAAGTCGGCGACAGCTCCGGTTGGGAGAGAGCCTGAAGCTGGTTGGTCAACTGCGCCACCCGCGACTCAGGAATCATCTCGCCATTCACCCGTATCCGTTCTCGAAAATCGACAAGATGCGGCGAAGTATAGAGCCCCACGCGATACCCTGCCGCCTGCAATATCGCCGCCGCCGTGGCCGCAGTGGAGCCCTTTCCATTCGTGCCGGCGATGTGCACGGTCCGATACCTGTTCTGCGGCATGCCGAGGCGCGCCGTCAACGCCGTCATCGTCTCAAGACCCAATTTAATGCCATGCTTTTGCAGACGATACAGATAGGCGACAGCGGAGGAATAGGTCATCGTGTAACCGGCAGGAGGAAGGCTAACCAAGATTCTTCATGAAGGGTCCGGACTCAAAAATGCGAGACGAGAGTGCTGAGGGTTTCTTTCAGCTGTCTGCGTTCCACGATCATATCGATCATACCGTGCTCCAACAGAAACTCCGCACGCTGAAACTGGTCGGGCAGCTGTTGTTTAATGGTCTGCTCGATCACGCGGGGCCCGGCAAAACCGATCAGCGCTTTCGGCTCGGCCAAGATCACATCGCCCAACATGGCGACGCTGGCGGTGACGCCCCCGAATGTGGGGTCGGCCAATAGACAAATAAACGGGAGTCTCGCCTCGCCCAGCTTGGCCACCGCCGCAGACGTTTTGGCCATCTGCATCAAAGAGAGAATCCCCTCTTGCATCCGGGCCCCTCCGGACGTCGTCACCAAAATGACCGGCAATTTAAACGCCAGGGCGCGATCGATCGCCCGACAGATCTTTTCCCCGACCACCGACCCCATGCTGCCGCCCATAAAACTGAAGTCGAATACGCAGAGCACCACGCGGCGGCCGTTCATCATCCCTTCACCGATGACCATGGCATCTTTGCGGCCAGTCTTCTCCTGATGCGCCTTCACACGATCCTTATACGATTTTGTATCCTGAAAATTCAGCGGGTCTTGGGGGCCAAGCTCCGCATCCCACTCTTTGAACGTGCCAAGGTCCACCAAGAGTGTAATGCGCTCCAGGACAGAGATCGGGAAGTGGTAGTCGCACTTCGGGCACACCTTGTTATTGCGCTCGACTTCTTTGCGAAAGACGATTTCCCGACAGTTGTTGCACTTGAGCCACATCCCCTCCGATACCTTGGATCGTTTTGGAGCTTCAGTCTCTGTTGTTTTCTGTTTTTTAAACCAGGCCATGGGGCGCCCCTCCTAAGAACCTGTGACGCGTGCTGCGTGAAACGTATCGTGCAAACACAAACGATTCTATTCCCTGCTCTACGATCCTGCTATCAGCCACCAGCTATACGCTTTTTTCTGACGAAAGACGAACGACGTATGGACAAAGAGGAGGGCAGAATACCATAGCCGCCCTCATGACGCACGTGGATTTCCCCTCGATGAAGGTCACACCTCGCATCAGAAAAGCTGGCCGCCGAAGGCGATCTGATACATCATCGTGAATCCGACGACCACGCTCCCAAGACTCGCCAAACCCTGGAGCGCAAGAAAAACCGGGCGCCCAAGATTCAGCGACCACAACACCGGAAGACTCACGACCATCCCAACCAGCACCATCCCCACAATCGAGCCAAACCCGAACACCGAAATGTACATCAGCCCCTCCGACACCGACCGCGCAGACGACAGCACAATCAACAGCAACGCCGCCGACCCCGCGAGACCGTGGGCCATCCCGACACAGAACGGCCGGATGGAATCGCGCCACCAATGACCATGCCCGTGATCCTCGACCAGCGCGTGGCTATGCAAATGCATGTGCTGTGCGCCGTCATGGTCATGTGCGTGCACATGCCAGCGTTCCCGAACCAAACGAATTGCGAGCATTCCTCCCAGAAACACGAGCATCATACCGACACCGAACTCGGCCGCTAACGCCATAGGTTCAGGAATCGGCACGCGCAGCACCAACACCACCGCCCCGGCCAAGAGTAAGACAACGGTGTGGCCCAACCCCCAACTGAGGCCAATCATACCGGAGGCCCGGAGCGAAGGCCGTTGCGCCAGCATCGTGGAGACGGCAGCCAAATGGTCCGTGTCCAAGGCATGGCGAAGCCCCAAGACCAACCCGAGCCCTAATATGGTGAGGAATTCCGTATCCAGCATGAGCGATCTACAAGGACCGATGCTGCGCCATCGCTGTCAGCGGCACAACGGGAACGTCACCCTCCGCGTGCGTGCATTTCGAGATGGGGGTCTTCGCGAAGCTTCTCAATACCGATAAGCCCTCCGACACGCAACCCGTCTCGCTCAAGCGCCTTGCGTTCTTCTGCGCCC
The DNA here is from genome assembly GCA_005116885.1 of Nitrospira sp. Lineage (GTDB taxonomy): Bacteria > Nitrospirota > Nitrospiria > Nitrospirales > Nitrospiraceae > Palsa-1315. The sequence goes on along the minus strand of SWDP01000002.1, from coordinate 508,645 downwards.
CGGTCTCGACGGCCTTCCCAACCGGTCCGGATCAAAGCCCGCATCTCGTCAGCCGAGGCACCTGCGCGAAGGGACTGACGCAGATCCGTTCCCGACGTCGCGTACAGACAGCGATACCACATACCGTCGGCGGTGACCCGGCTACGATCACACGCCGCACAGAATGGTGTGGTCGTCGAAGGAATAATCCCAAAGGTCGTCCCATCCCGCAATAGAAATCGCTGTGCAGGCGCAGCACCCCGCTCAGGCATCGGTTCAATCATGCCATAACGCTCGCTCAAGATCGTAAGGATAGCTGCCTGCGAAAGCACTTTGTCTTGAGACCACTCGTTCGCCCCCCCGACATCCATATATTCGATAAACCGAACCTCCGCCTGTACCTGCCGGCCGAATTCGATCAGCGCAACCAACTCATCGTCATTAAAACCACGAATGGCCACCGTGTCGAGCTTGAGCCCTGTGAATCCTGCCCGAGCCACCGATTCAATTCCTTCCATCACACGTGCAAACTCATCACGGCGGGTCAGTTGTAGAAATCGTTCCGGTCTCAGCGTATCGAGGCTGACCGTGATGCGGTGCAGCCCTGCCTCATACAGCTCCTCAGCCTGGTCCGCCAGAAGAACGCCGTTCGTCGTCAGCGCGATATCCGTCAATCGCAGGTTTTGCAGCAACAGATGCACCAACCTGGGCAAATCGCGCCGAAGCAACGGCTCTCCACCGGTCAGCCGCACGCGATCCACGCCGAGGTCGGTGAAATAGCCGGTCAGCGTCGCCATTTCTTCAAGGGTCAGCACATCCTCGCGCGGCAGCCAGACATAGTCCTGCTCCGGCATGCAGTATTTGCAGCGGAGATTGCATCGATCCGTCACAGACAAACGCAAGCTCTTGAGCGGACGACCAAACACATCAGCAACAGCCGCTCGAACTGTATCTTTCGGTGATTCGCTCATCATCCTTTGTTTGCCCTTTACCCCTTACGCCTAACCCCTCACGTCCCTAGGGATGCTCCTCCACCCAAACTTCGCCTTCCGGTGTGTGTTCACGTTTCCAAATCGGCGTGATGCGTTTCAGTTCAGCGATTGCCCATTCGCAGGCACGGAACGCGTCGGCCCGATGCTCAGCCCCCACGACAATCAACACAATGTTGTCACCGATACCGATCTCGCCATACCGATGGAGGATCGCGACCTCAATGATGTCGAAGTCCTTCAACGCCCGCTCGCGGATTTCGCGCAACTTCGCTTGGGCCATCCCTTCGTAGTGTTCGAAGGTCATGCTATCAATTTCACGTCCCTTGGAATGATCCCGGGCAATGCCAAGAAATGTCGCAACGCCGCCGATGCGCTTCGAACGAGTCCTCACCCGATTGATCTCCGCATCCACGGAAAAATCTTCCCGCTGCACACGGACCAACTGGGTATCGTCCCTCACCTGATCCATAGGAGCCCCGCCTGCAAACGGTGGCAATAATGCAATCTCGTCGCCGTCTTTGATGACTGTGTCTTCATGCGCAATTTCTTGATTGATTGAAACGAGGACTTTTTTCTTTTGAATCAGTTCTCCGATGGCAGGGTACCCAGCTTCTAACCCTCCAATAAGGTCTCTTACCCGACTACCATTGGCGAGATCCAGGGACAATGTTCCCTGATTTCCTGCCATCATTTTTGTCATCCCAAAGAGGCGAACCGTGACCACGAAATACCTTTATCAATTACTTCAAGTACTTGACTTAACGTCTTGCAAAAACTCCTGACTTACCACCTGACTTTGCGAGCAAGCAGACGTTGCCAAAGCTCATCTCTCGATCGATCGCTTTGCACATATCATAGATCGTCAAGGCCGCGACGGAAACCGCGGTCATCGCTTCCATCTCCACCCCGGTAGGCCCAGTCGTTTTAGCCGTTGCCAGAATGGTAATTGAGCAGCGGCCTTCCTGGTCAGGCTGCGGCTCTTCTTTGAATGAGATATCGACGCTGGTGAGGAGGATCGGGTGGCACATAGGGATCAGGTCAGGAGTCTTCTTCGCTCCCATCACACCGGCAACCTGGGCAACAGACAACACATCGCCCTTGGCGATCTTGCCCCGTTGAATCTTTTCGAGGGTTTCCGGCTGGAGAAACACGGTGGCCTGAGCCGTCGCAGCCCGTTCGGTCGAGTCCTTGGCGCTCACATCCACCATCCGCGCCCGCCCCGACTCGTTGAAGTGCGTAAATTCTGCCATTTTTATAGTTGAATCAGTTGGTTACAGAGAGAAACTTGAGGGGATTATAGGAGCCGGTGGAAAGGGCAGTCAAGGGAGAGGCAGGGCAGCCTGTTGGCCTCCTGTGCTCGTGGAACGCGCACGCTCGGAAGGTGCTCGTTCGACACGCGCAGTGGGAGAACAAACAGGCCGCCCTGCTAAGAGGGAAAAAAGGAATAGAAAAGATGAAAAAGCAAGAAGGCCAGGTGCCCTTCTTGCTCGCAGAACGCGCACGATAGGAATGTGCTCGTTCGATGCGCGCAGTAAAGGGCAGCCTTGGCACCCGACGTCAGTGTCGTCAGCGGATCTCGCGCTGATGCGCCGGATCGACGAGTTCCATCTGGCCGCTCCGTTTGCCGGCGCCCGAATGTTACGCGACCTCTTGCGGAGAGACGGCCACACGATCGGGCGCAAGCGGGTGCGTACCATGATGACCCGTATGGGCAGCGAAGCGCTGTTTCGCAAACCCCACACCAGTCAACGACATCCGGTGCATCGAGTGTACCCGTATCTGCTCCGCCATCTGGCGATCACTCGCTCCAACCAGGTGTGGGCGGCGGATATCACGTACCTTCCGATGGCGCAGGGCTTTGTGTCTCTCTTCGCGGTGATGGGATGGGCCAGTCGCCGGGTGATGGCGTGGCGGGTGTCTACCACGCTGACCACCGACTTCTGCCTGGAGGCGGTGCAGGAGGCGATCACTCAACATGGCACCCCGACCATCTTCAACACCGATCAAGGCTGCCAGTTCACCAGCCAGGAGTTCACGGGACTCCTGACGCATCACGGCATCCAGATCAGCATGGATGGAAACGGGTGTTGGCGGGACAACGTGTTCGTCGAGCGGCTGTGGAAATCCGTGAAATACGAGGAGGTCTATCTGCACGCCTACGACACCGTTGGGGCTGCGCACCAGGGGTTGGAGCGGTATCTGGCATTCTAGAACCAGACCAGACCGCATCAGGCGCTTGACGGCCAGACGCCAGACCAGGTGTACTCTGACCATCTGACGACACGGCAGGCCGCGTCGTCAGCAACCCGCCAGGCGCCACTTAAGGAATGGCCTAGGCTGTCCAACCAACCGGAGCCACTTCTTAGTGTGATCAGCTGGAATCATTCCGCCACCCAGAGTGTGAGAAAGCCATTCCACAGGTTTTCACTCGTCCAGCGAGCGTCTCCTGACACACCCTTCCCGTCTATAGGGCTCATAGCCGCATGAAGCTTCATCACGACGAAGGGCGCACCCTGAATATTGAACGCACGCTTCGGTGCACTTTCTGACCGAACAGCGTTGGGTCAGTCAAAGACGGTCGGTCATTGAGAAAAGACCTGACAGGCGCACACAGTTTCATACCTCCCGATCGCAGAACCCCTTCGCTCCGATCGTTCATCCATATGCCAACTCGATGGACTGCAAAAGCCCGTAACCCCGGCTGCGTCCAATCCCGACTATTGACACTCTCGAACCTATCTCAACATCGAGTTGCGAAAACTGCGCAGCTCGGCTTTATCAGGTGCTGTCCCGATCAAATGGCAACATCCTTGAAAATATCGAGGTTAGGGCTCAAGGCCTCGCGTACTTGCTGTCCGATCAAGTGATTCTTTTCAATGTTGAGATAGGTTCTCGTCTTGTAACCAATAGCACATATGACCTGCTGTCAGCTTCGTCGTTCTCTCGCAACCACTCCTCATAAATCACGCACTCAGGTCTGTATCCCCACCAACGCATCATGAAGACATCCGTCCACTCATGCATGAATATCGTGCGCGGCAAGATAGGAGCGCATCCGGCGCATTCTTCGCCGACGTCCATCAAGCGGCATCCCTAAAGCGCCTTTGATGGTTTCGGCCAGGCCTTCGATTTCGTACGGGTTGATCACGCACGCGCCTGGCAACTCTTCTAACGCCCCGGCCATTTGGCTGACCAATAACACACGGGGTTCACAGACCTGTGCCGCGACATATTCCTTCGCCACAAGGTTCATTCCATCATTGACGGCCGACCCGCTTCCCCAGGCAACCCAGGTGCCGCCGTACCGTTGGAGCACCAGATCCAGAGCCGCTGTCAACCCTCCATCGGTCCACGCACAAATAAGTTGATCGCTCTCCCATCGATGTTCGCAGGGCTGACGGTTTAATACGACGATCAGTCGTTGCCTATCCATTACTCGATCTCCTCTTCCCTCGCTCATGCGGTCGAGCATGACCGATACATCTTCATGTCGAGTATGAAGAGGTTCAGGGATCGATGCAACATCGATGCGCAATCCTTCTGCATCACACCTAAATAGTCCGTAGAATGTTCTTTAACCAAATTGGCTTGCGTTCCCAATACTTGCACTCCGTCTCGGCAAGTCAGATTCTTCTGCGCGTCTTTTCTTCTACCCATAGCTGTCACGCATGAAGACAGAGAGTGTATGGTTACGCATTCGCTTTTTACAGAGGATCCCGCCATAGTGATAAACCGTAGAACTGTTACGGCTTTGCCAATCCTTGCACACTATGGCAACTTACCTACCTAGAGGTTGCCCTAGTGTGCATTGTATGTGCTGAGCGATGGCCCTCCTCTACCCGTTGTTCCTGTCTGTCACTCTCCGATTCAGGCACGGCATCCCCATTTAATGTCGCCCACTGTCAGCTCTCGAGGGGTTCGGCAATTGTTGCATTGGCCAACAAGTATTCCGTTCCTGCCGTCTTCACTCACGCGAAACACGAGGAAATAACGCAGACTCCCACAATACGCACAGCGAGGGCCTTGTACATCACGCAATACCGGCATTTTTTTAATGTTCGGATGTCTTTTGATATTGCGGAACATCAATGACGGGACACGATGAGTCTCTTTCATTACTCCTCTCTTTCTGCGCACCACAGTCTGATGGGCGCTTCATATGATAATGGTATAAAAATGCAAGACTCAGACCGTTCTATTGCATCGAAACTCTCGCATCGGATAACACTCAACCCTTTCAACGACTAGAGGCATGTAGATTCATGACCGCAGTCCAGTATTCGGTTATAAGCATTGACGTCCGGAGGACTAGTTGAATGCAACTGAGGTCAGGCTATACGTAAGTTCCCGCTATACAAGGAAACTGCGTGGAAGGAACATCTTGTCCATCAGGGACAACATGTCTGAGTGAACGATGAATGTTTTAAACGAATGCTGGATGGGGGTTCGATTTATTACTTCGTGGTGACGATTTCGACTCGACCTTCTCGCCTCACTATATTCACACGAACACCTTCCGCCTGACGTTCAAGCGAGAGATCTACTGTGGCGTCTCCAATCGTGAGATTTTTTATCTCAATGTGCTTGAGGAAAGGCGGCAAGACCGGTTGCGAGAACGACAGTCGGGCCAGCGGAGCGTCAATTCGCAAACCAAGACAAGATTGAAGCAGCAGGAACAGTGCAACCGAAGACCACGTCTGAGGACTACAGCCTACCGGGTACAGCGTGGGCCCCTCACCGGGCCGGCGCGAGAACCCGCACAACAGTTCAGGTAGCCGATGTAAATCGAGAAATCGGCTGGAGTCGAAGAGACCGGAAAGAATCTTCAAGGCGCCTTGTTTGAATCCGTAGGAAGCCATGCCCGCAGCGATGATGGCATTATCGTGCGGCCAGACAGATCCGTTGTGGTACGACATAGGATTGAAGCGGATCTCCGTTGCGGCGACGGTTCGGACACCCCATCCGTTGAAACAGGCCTCGGTCATTAAGGTCTTGGCCGTTCTCATACCATGCTGTCGAGTGGCGATCCCCGTCCAGAGGCTGTGGCCGGCATTCGACGTCTTGACTCGACAGGGCTGCTTGAGCCCGTCCAAGGCCAAGGCATAGGACGAGAGATCGTTGCACCAGAAAATTCGCTCGAATTGAGCACGGAGCCTGGCCGCCTCTTTGAGGAGACGGCGGGCTTGGTCCGTATGGCCCAGCATCAACGCTAATTCAGCTGCGCGCCGCTTGGCGGCAAACACATACCCCTGTACTTCACAGAGCGCAATGGGTCCTTCCGCCGGGCTGCCATCTGCGTGAAACACCGCATCCCGTGAATCTTTCCACCCTTGATGGATCAGCCCCCCCCTCGACCGGCGGCTGTACTCCACAAACCCATCGCCATCGAGATCGCCTTCACGATCAATCCACTGTAATGCCAGTTCGATATTCGGCCAGATGTGCCTGATGAACGCCCGATCGCCGGTCCGTTCATAATACGCTCCAGCCAGCATGACGAATAGCGGTGTCGCGTCAACGCTGCCGTAGTAGCGGCCGTACGGAATCTCGTTGAGCGCCGCCATCTCTCCCTTGCGGGTTTCATGCAAAATTTTTCCGATCTCTGCATCCTGCTCTGGAATCACTTCCCTCGCCTGAGTCGCCGCCAGATAGGCCAACACACCACGGGCGATGCTTGGATTGACCCAGAGAAATTCAAATGCAGTAATGAGGCCGTCGCGCCCAAATGGGGTGCTGAACCAGGGGACACCGGCGTAGGGATAGGGGCCGTCGGGCGTGTCGGCAACCATCATGTGGAGGTCGGCAAACGAGCGGCTCAGCCATGCGTTGAATTGCTCATTCGAGGTCACGATCAGGCAATCATCAGCTTTCGCGGCGTGGCGTGCGCGCTCTACGATGTCGAATGTGCCTTCATACGAGAGATCACAGGTGAGTGGTTTGTCGATGTCGCAAGAGATCGTGAGATCCCACTGGGCGACTTCTCCCGCTTGTAAGAGCGTGTCACAATGGATCTCACCGGGGAGGACCGTAGTCGGAGCCGGTACACAGCGGATGGTGACCCATCGATCCACACGATCTAGCCCCTCATATCCGAGAGACATACCATCTTTAAAGGTGATGGCTTCCAAACGTCGGCCTCGCCGACTTCGCTTTGTCCCGCGGACTTCGAACAGATCGGCAAAATCGGCCTCCACTGAGAAAGAAATCCGAACCGGAATGGAACAGAGGCTATAGTTGTGGACTCGAAGACGTTCGAAACAATGCCCTTGCCACAAGAACCGAGTCCGAGACAGGTGGAGCACACCGCCCACGATCTCTTCCTGCCCTGACTGGGTCAGGTTGGGATTCGTCAGATCAACGCTCAGCAAGACGTCCTCTTCTTTGACGGTCGAGCTGAGCAGCAATGGCCGCTCTCCATTGATGGCCAACTCGAACCGCGACAGAAAGCGAGTGCCTCCGTGGTAGAGGCCTTGCGAACCTGTTCTGATGGAATGGATGTCGCCGTTTCCGTCGAACACACCGAACGTATCGCCCTGCTTCAGAACTTCAATGTGGTCATCGGTCAATGAGGAGGAGGTGATGACAATGCTACATTGATCGTTCCGACGATACACGTTTTTCATAAGGCCCTCTTATCGATTTCGGATTGACCGGCTCAACCAGCTTCCGAGGAAGGCTGTCAGCAGAAAGGTCACAGCAATGCCTGCTATTCCCGTCGATTCACCAAACCGCTCTGTAATCTGCCCAAACACGCTGATTCCACTGATGGCGGCTGTCATCGCACCTGTACCATAGAGCCCGAGAACGCGCCCCACCATCATGCGAGGCGTCAGCTCTTGCACGACACCCCAGGCGATGGGAGTAAAGGCTCCCATCCCCGCTCCGATCATGATCATGAGAATGCTGACGACATAAATGTCTTTCATCCAGACGAGCGCCACAATCGCCAGCCCACTCACCGCACTCGCCCAAAAGATGATATTGACTCGGTCGGCGAGAGTCCGTTCCGTACACCACAGAAGCACGACCGACATGACGAGCAATCCGATTCCCAGGGACGACCACAGGTAGCCTACCTCGACCGGCCCCAGTCCTAACAGCTTTCTCGCGAAAACAGGAAACAACGTCGAAAGCGCGCTGGCGCCGAATCCATAACATCCCGCAGTCAAAATCAGCAGCAGAATAACCCGTTGCTTGGTCGCAACAAAGGTCAAGCCCTCTTTGAAGTCTTGCCACGCTGACCCACCTGTCGTCTCTGGTTCTGCAGCAGATGGCTGGCCGGCTCCCAATCGCACCATCCCAAGGCATAATGCGGCCACGAAATACGTTGCCCCATTCAGACACAGTACTTCCTGCGAACCGAACAACGCGATCCCTACGCCGCTCACTGCCGGACCGAAAATGATTCCCAGACTGGTCGTACTCTGAATCAGTGCATTCGCGGCGGTAAATTGCGCGCGAGGAACGATCATCGGCACCGACGACGTCAGCGCCGGGCTGAACATCGCCATTGCCATTGCATCAAGGAAGACAAGGCCATACAAGAGATTGACGGTGAAGGTATCGGTTGACACCGCGCAGGGAATGATGCCCATCAACACAGCCCGGAATACGTTCGATCCAATGAGGAAGAATTTTTTCGGTAACCGGTCTACATACACGCCGATGAAGGGACCGAGCACGATCGGCGGAATCGTATGAATGAGTCCGATGATGGTCGTTTTCACCGGCGAGCCGGTAATCGAATACACAAACCAGAGGAGAGCAAGATTCGAGACACCGTCGCCGACTTGGGACACCAACTGACTGAGCCATATCAATCCAAAATCTCGTGTGAAGAGCAGAGGGCGGGGGGGTACGGCAGGGACTTTTTCCTGTGAGACGTTGTGCTGAGAGGTACGGTTCGGTATGCGGATGGCCCAAGGTTTCACCCCTCACTCTCGATCTTGACCTTATCCGTCTTCACAGCTTTTACCCCAGGAACCTGCTTCGTCGCCTCTACGGCTTCCAGCACAATGACTTGGAATCGTACGGCGCCACTGAGTGACACCACTCCCTGTTCCGTCTTCACATCAAAATTGGCCGCAGTCACGGTGACACTTTTGGCAAATTGTTCTTTGACATGACGGGTAATGATGTCGTCTTGTCTGTGGGCGATCAGATCCAGCTGATCTTTGGTGACCTCCAGCTTATTCGATACAGATTTCACAGTCGGGACCGTGCTCGCAATTTCCGTCGCCGCGATCTTTTCCGCCTCGGTGGACACTTTCCCCGTCAGCGTCACCTCATCCGATCCGGCCTCCACTTCGATCTCATAGGGAAAGAGGCGTGGATCTCCCAGCAACGCGAGCTTGATCGTGAGAATCAGCGAAGAAACAGGTTTTCTCCCGGTGTTCTCTTTGCCCTTCTCTCCCCCGTCTTCTCCGCTCTCCTTCTTTGTCTTTGTCTCATCACTCTTGATTGTCGGCGTATTTGGCAGAACCTGTTTTGGGTCCTGAGTAGATGGCTCAGTCGAAGACAGTTCCTTTTGTCCCTTGGCAGGAGCCTTGGAGTCCAACCCTTTATTATGGTCGGTAGACGATTGAGCTGATAGGATCGACCGCTGCTCACACTGGGCAAGCACCGGATTCGTCAACTGAGCGATGAGCAGGATCGACAGGCACAGTGCCGGGAGCACCACCCCCTGTCTCAATATGATGCGCATGAGCCGGGACCATCTCACATCTCTCAGGTTCATTTCCATCGAAATCAGCCTAAGTGATGAAACACGATGGAACCGACTCACGCCGGAATAAGATCGGGAGCCGTCGTGTCGTGGCGTCGTCGACTAAACGCAGCTGCAACGGTCGCGGTGCCCAACAACAGCACCCCGATACCCACAAGACTCGTTGCAGGTCCTATGGCATCTGCCACCCAACCGAACCCAGCCATCCCGACCATGGCGGCAGCCATAGCACCGGCGCTGAAGGTGGTAAAAACACGACCTAAGAGAGGTTCAGGCGTCAATTCTTGCAACATCGCCCACACAACCGGCGTGAAGATGGCGGTGCTGCCGCCGAATATGATGATAAGAACAGCAGCCATAATCGGCCCCTGGAACATCCCCAGCGTGCACACCGCGATGGCACCAACGGCCAAAGCTGCAGAAACCAACCGTAGGCGGTTTTGGAGATCGCCCTGATTGATCCAACCCAGCCAGGCGGACGCAGCCAGCATGCCTATCCCAAGCGATGACCACAGCCACCCGAGTTCGACGGAACTCGCATCGAATAGCTGCGTGGCAAACACCGGCAGCAAAAGCATAAACGCGCTCACGCCCAAACTGTAAAGGGCAGCGGTAAACATGAGGAGCAGTACGGTTCGATGCTGGACGAAAATAAATCGAAATCCGACCAACATATCTTGGAAGACCGTGGGTCTATCGGCCGATCTCACCTGCGATTGCAGCGTCTCACGCAGGCGAATCGGCATGAGGCACAACGCCGATACCAAGAACGTGGCCGCATCGAGATACAACACATTTTGGGCTCCTATCATGGCAATCCCCACTCCACTAACGGCAGGTCCAATCAGGAGGCCTATGTTTGTTGTGCTTTGAATTAACGCATTGGCGCCGGTCAACTGAGCGCGAGAAACGAGAAGTGGAACAGCTGATGACAACGCAGGACCAAAGATGGTGGAGACAATCGATGTCAGGAACACGAGCACGTAGAGCCGTTCAAGCGTCAAGGCATCAAAGGCATAGAGTAAGGGAATGAGCATCACCGACCCAGTTCGGATGAGATCCACCCAGATCATCACCGGCTTTTTCTTCATCCGATCAAGATAGACCCCAATGAGCGGGCTAAAAATCAATGGGGGAATCGTTTGGAGCAATCCGATCAATGTCATCTTGAAGGCCGACCCTGTGAGTTCATACACGAACCACAACAGCGCCACCTTGTTCATGCCATCGCCAATCTGAGACACGACCTGTCCAGAAAACAGAAGGCCAAAATCCCTCGTCCTCAACAAATCCCACCCGGACCCTGCCCGATCTTTCACCACCTTATCGTGGTCAGCCACACTAAAATCTCCTCTATGTCTTTTGAACCTAAACCACTCAACCTATCATGCCATGCTTACACATTGCTGGAGAATGTCGGCCATGATCCAAAACTTGCGGCCTCTGTCTCCCGTTCACCTGTGCGACCAAGCGCCAGCTGTTCATACACCCGGAGATAGTCCTGTGCCATTCGTTCAACGCTGAACCGTTCCTCGAACGCGAGACGACATCGTCGACGATCAATTTTGGGAATACCTTGGACGGCCGCAGTCATCTCGTCGAGCCCCTCGCAGACGAATCCTGTCTCAGTATCATCAATGATTTCAGGTATGGAACCACGCCGATAGGCCAGCACCGGCGTTCCGCAGGCGAGCGCTTCAATCAGCACCAGGCCAAAGGGTTCTGGCCAGTCGTAGGGACAGACGAGCGCCATGGCATTCCCCAGAAATTCGTTCTTTTCTGCGTCTGTAATTTCACCGACAAACTCAATTAATGGATGAGAGAGCAACGGCTCGATTTCGGCTTGAAAGTATTTCTGATCCGCTGGATCGACTTTCGCCGCAATCTTCAACGGAATCCCTACTCGCTTGGCGATCTCAATCGCATGATCCGGTCGCTTCTCTGGGGAGATACGTCCCAGAAATGCCAGATAGCCTCCAGAGTTTGGGTGCATGCTGTAGAGATCCTTCGGTAACCCATGATAGATGGTCGCCTGCCAATTCGTCCAGGAGACTGGTTTTCGTTGGGCATTTGAAATCGATACCATCGGCATCTCCGCGTACTCACGAAACACCGGTTGCAGCTCAGGCAAGTCGAGTCGGCCATGGAACGTGGTCACCATCGGGATCGGATTCCGCCTCCCGAGAGGAAATCCTAGGAAATCGAGGTGGGAATGTATCACGTCGAAGTCGCCGCTTTTTCCCAGCGCCTGCTCCATCAGCATCGTCATCGGTGCGTCGCGGTTAAAGATCCCTTCGTTTAGACGAAGCGCGTGATTGCAGATCGCTTCTAGACGCGCAGCCGTGGTCGAATCTCCGCTCGCGAACAGGGTCACATCATGGCCGAGCCGTACAAGCTCTTCTGTGAGATACGACACGACCCGTTCCGTTCCTCCATAGAGTTTTGGTGGAACACTCTCCCATAAGGGGGCAACCTGAGCAATTCTCATCGGATAATTCCTTTCATCCTTGGTGTAGTGTGCAGATCGCAGTGTGACAATTCTTTAACCCATTTCATATGCATATTCATGACGTACTATCCTGATATGTTCCTGTGGCAATTACGACCGACGAGGTTCTGTGTTCAAGGCCCGACGTTGCACACCGACTTTTTCTTTTCCTGCCATACCGTGAGCGGCAGGCCCCCCGCTTGCAGGCGCGGATACACCCATCGCACCACAATTGACACATCGCCATTCACCAAAGGCCCAGCATCCGACGGAGGTCCCACCTACACTGGCACGTTCAGCCACGACCAGCCCAGCACACCGTTCACATCGCATGGGTCCTCCTCTCTCGTTCGACGTCATGGGCACTTCCCACAAGGCCTGTGACTTATATTCCGGTTACTTGTCCGGATACACAACCCTCTTGCGCCTGTCGAACGGCGGCGAGTAATTCTTCATTCCGAAATGGCTTCTGCACCCAGACCACATTCCTGTTCTGCAAGGGAAGGGACAGCGACCTGAGACGTTGAACCGGGTCTTCGGGCACTTGCACCCCCATCAGAACGATCGGTAGCGAGTCGCTGCAGGGTTCCAACAAGTTGAGCCAGGCGAGTTCTCGTTCCGCAGCGGTTGTGTCGACATCTAGAATCACCGCACTCACAGAATCAATGCGCTCGATTTCGCCTATCAACGTCCTGACGAACGTCACTTCATACCCGCTGTGCCGTAGCACTTCGGCAAGGACAGCGCCCAACACAACATCAGCCTCGACCACAACAACTTGTTCCATCACGATCCGTTACTCCTGATACCCCAAAGATTCTCTTGCCATGAATTCAGCAAACCTCATGCCACAAGAGACTCAGCACGACCCCTCATCTCAAGACATCGAAAAATCGAATGTTTTCGCTTGGTGATCACGCCTGGCGATGTGACACGTCCTGGATTGCTCGCCAGAACTAGAGACAACTTGTCCCACTGTAGACATCTTGTCTCGAATTTCGATTGAACAAGAAAACCCGAGGGACTAGCATAGCCCCATGCTGAACTGGTGGCACCGACTCAGCCTTCAGATCAAGGTGACGCTGATCGTCATTTTCATCGTCGGCGTCTCCGCAGGAGCGACGGACTGGCTCGAGGCCCGCTCGATCCAGCACATCGTGGAAGACAATGTCCGTGCGGCGGCTCTGGCTGTCGGATATTCCGTCGACCAGAACGTCACCAGTCGTGCTCAGCTAGCAAACCGGGAGGCGCGAACCAAAGAATTGGAGAAGATCTTTGCCAATCTGCCGGATCTCCTCAACATCGTGATGTACGAATTTCCAGCGGAACCGGGAGAAAATCCTATCCCGATCACCAGCGCGGGCCCCACAGAATTGCTACTTCTCTCGCACCCGAGGCAAGAGAGGGCGTTTGACCTTATCAAGCGAGTACGCGAGGAACAGCGGCCGCTGATCGATTATGCGGACAGGAAAAATACCCATCGCGTCTTCCTGGCTGCCCCGATCGTCTTGAAGGATGTCGTGGTAGGAGCGACCTATGCCGAGTTCTCTACCAGGCAAATGGATGAAGCCTTAGAGTCCATCCTGCAAGCCTCCAGAACGAGACGGTTGCAGACGGGACTGGCGATCGTCGTCGCCATCAATCTGTTTCTGTACTTTAAGGTACATCGTCCTGTAAAACGACTGCTCACTGCCATTGAATCGGTGTCTCAGGGAACCATGACCTCGGTCGTCCCTGTTGAGGAACAGGATGAACTCGGAGAACTGGCCGGTACGTTCAATGACATGGTGAGGAAGATCCGTGAAGCGACTCAAGACAATGCACAATTGACGGAATCCCTGCGCGAGATGAATGACGGCCTTCAGCAGAAAGTCATCGAGGCGACCACTGAAGTGCTGGAGAAAAATCGGGCGTTGGCCCAGACGAACGAATTGCTTTCGGCGGCACAGCGCGATGCTGCGCGCGCGCAACGCCTCTCGGCTATTGGGCAGGTCGCTGCGACCGTGGCACATAAAATCGGCACACCCTTGACCGCGCTGTCGGGCCATATTCAACTCCTGGCTGAGGACCAGACTCTGAGTACAGCGTCTCGACGACGGTTACAGACCGTGGAGGCTCAGATCGAACGAACGTCAAAAATCATTCAAGACCTCCTGTTGTATGCCCGGAGACCGGATCCGGTGCGATCTCCCATCGATCTCAATGCCTGTGTCGCGGAATGTCTCGCACTCTTCCAGCCTGAATTCGACCGCCAGAAGATTACACTGGCGACAGAATGGAGCCAGCAGATCGAGAAAGTTGAGGCCGATTCCCAGCAGCTCCATGAGGTGTTCCACAGTTTGATCGAAAACGCACTCGACGCGATGCCTGACGGAGGGACACTGGTCGTGCGAGTCTCTCCCCACGCTGCGCTCGGTCAGCCGGCTCATCGCCCATGGGTCGCGGTGGAACTTATCGATACAGGCTGCGGGATGAGCGCGGCGCAGCTTGTACAAATCTTTCAGCCATTCTTTACCACAAAGCGAGCCGGGCGTGGCACGGGATTGGGGCTGGCGAGCGCACTGGAAACCGTACGGGCGCACGGCGGAGATATCAAAGTAGAGAGCGAGTTGCAAAAAGGTTCACGATTCACGATTGAGCTTCCAGCCGACGGAGGAGCGCGCTGATGCTGCGACCATCCCGTGTCATGGTCGTGGACGACGACGCCGAGACGTTGGCCTTGATGCACGAGATCGTGGCCAAAGAGGGATTCGAGGTCGAAACCGCCGAGGACGCGGAGACCGCGCTCAGGCGACTCGAGCAATGGCAACCTGAACTCGTCATCACCGACATTCATATGCCAGGTATGGACGGGCTGGCATTACTTGCCGCCGTGCGCGAGAAAGAACCGGATATTCCAGTAGTCTTGTTGACCGCTTACGGATCGCTCAAGACTGCTGTGGACGCCATTAAGGCCGGAGCATTCGATTATCTCAGCAAGCCGTTTGTCGTCGAGGACATTCGGTTAGTGGTCCGGCGCGCGCTCGAACATACCAAGCTCGTACGGGAAAATCGTTCTTTACGGGGCCAATTACGCGATCGATACCGATTCGACAACCTCGTGGGCAGTAGTGGCGGAATGGTCGAAGTCTATAAAATGATTGCCCGAGTCGCGGAGACGGACAGCACCGTGCTCATCCAGGGAGAGAGTGGGACCGGAAAGGAGTTGATCGCCCGCGCCATTCATGCCAACAGCGGTAGAAGCGGCGGGCCGTTCGTCGCGATCGACACGGGCTCGTTGGCCGAGACGCTCCTTGAGTCTGAACTCTTTGGCCACGAACGTGGTGCGTTTACCGGAGCCATCGCAACAAAAAAAGGGTTGCTGGAACAGGCGAATCTCGGCACCTGTTTTCTGGACGAGATCGCAGACCTCTCTCCCATGATGCAGAGCAAGTTGCTCCGTGCAATACAGGAGCGCGAAATCCGACGCGTCGGAAGCGAAACGCCTCGCGCCATTGATGTCAGAATCATCGCCGCAACGAAAAAAGCATTGAAGCCACTCGTCGAAGCCGGGACCTTTCGAGAGGATCTTTTTTATCGACTGGAAGTGATCACCATTGTCCTTCCTCCCTTGCGAGATCGGATTGAAGATATTCCACTTTTAAGCCGGTACTTCGTCGATAAATTCGGGCGAACCAAAGAGAGACCGGTAACCGGTCTCTCGCCGGACACCATTCCTTTGCTGACACGCTACGCATGGCCCGGCAATGTCCGTGAACTCGAACACGTGATTGAGCGAGCTATTGCCTTGACCCCCTATCCCATCATTACGCCGGAAGATCTTCCTGAAACGATTCGGACAGCGCCTGCTCACATCCAAGCGCGGGCTCGTGGATGGGAGACTCTTCACGATATGGAAAAGAATTATATTCTGCGGGTGCTGGAGGCCCATCATCAGGACCACGGCGCGGCAGCTGATATCCTTGGGATCCACCGCAAAACGCTCTTCCGTAAGCTCCGTCTATACGGCAAAAACTGACTCCGATCGTGGCTCAACCTATTCTGGCACGAGACCCAAAAGGTGGAGCCCCACGGCTTTACAGCCGTGGTCCCTTTTGTGTCTTCGGCGGAACCCGCCGAAGCGTGTCCTCCTTCGCCAAGGCTTCGG
>SWDP01000002.1:436744-492214 GCA_005116885.1 Nitrospira sp. | reverse complement strand
ATACTCGTGTAGTATGTCGAAGGGCTGAACGGTGAGGCTGCCCGTCGCAGCCGCGTATCCGCGCTTGCAGCAGAAGCGTCATGAATCATGCGGGCTAAGACGACCTCGACGCGTGCAAAAGGCTCCGCATCAAGCTCAATGGCTCCCTGGCGCATTCTGCTCATAGGAATCGCCATCGCTGCGTCAAATACGGTTTCATGCTCTCAAATGTCCTACACAGTGCTTCGATGGCGCGTTCGACATCCTCTGGCGGCCCATCCCTGGTCCTCAGGACAAGCGAGGCGGTTTGCCCAAGATAAAGAGGGGTCAGGGACTTGAGCAAGTGTTCGCGATGGAGCGCCTTCTCATGGTAAGCCAACGCGAAATCGTAAATGGTCTGGACCCATAGCGCCTCAGGAAAACGGAATTCTTCTGCCTCGACTACGCCTAAGGCGAGGATTCCGGCCAGCGTCTCTGGAGCCAGAATGATCTCCCAGATAGGCAGAAGATCTCGTAACCCCTGTCGGAATCCTCTCACCATCCGTTCAACATTGATTGCGCCACCTACTGGTCCAGCCTCATAAGGAAAACCAAATTGCGGGATCGGCACAGACCCCACTCTGCCTTCCCACACATCCTGATACGTTTCCATGAGATAAAACAGTCCCCCCACAGCTTGGGCGAGCACCACTGAAAGTTCGACTCCGGTCAATTTGATATCTTGAACCCTGTCTCCCAAAAAGCTTTGAGAGACTTCACATCCTTCGGCAACGGCAACGGTAGTCAACCAGCTATCGATCCCATACCGTGCCCCCACTCCCTCCCATACGTTCCTCGCCAAGTAGAGGTGTGCAAGCTTTCCGGAAAAGCCATAGCCTCCGCCGCTCTGATAACGGATCTGTTTGCCATAGAGCGCCCGATTGAGGGGATAGATGATGCAATTCGTCAAGCTGCCCTCATATCTCGCCCGGCGGAAGAGCGGGGCGACATAGTCGACATCCTTTTCAAGGATAGGATGAAGCAAGACATCCAACCAATCGGGCGTAAAGGAGCGAAGATTGGCATCGATCACGACACAGGCTCTTGCCTGCAATGCTTCTGCAATCGTGAAAAAGGCTCGAAATGCATGCTCGCGGCCAGGCACACCTGACTCAGACAGCGCCTGGAGAGAGATCGGACTCGGAAACACACCACCTTCCAAGTGCTGGATACACACGGTCGAAAGATCAGACCCTATCGTGCGTGTGATGGTTTCCGGTGTGCCGTCTTGTGAGCCAGCATCCGCATTCACCACGATAACAGAAGCCTGGGGGCACACCTTGCGTATACCAGCCTTGACCGCGTTCACCACCGACCCCACCGTCGCCGCGTTATTGAACGTGGGGATTCCCACCAGCACTTCGACTTTTTCGATGTCTCCTACTTGCTGGCGAACCTGGCTCAACACTGTCTTGATCATCGTCATCGCGACTCATTATCCACGCCGACACGCTGTGAATCTGACAGTCGCCATCCCGCCATCACTGCGTGAATATCTTCAAGAGCGTCAAATAATCCGCCAGGTGTCGCGTGATGAGAAAGTTTCGCCGCACATGCTCTCGGGCTGCGCCTCCCATCCGCTGACTCAAACCGGGATTATTCAGAAGATGCCTGACTCTGAATGCAGCCCCTTCTATAGAATGTACCGTATAGCCGGTGACACCATCGATAATCTGATCGGCAATCCCTCCGGCCGTGCCACCGACAACCGGCTTGCCTTTCCACATCGCCTCTGAGACCGCCAAACCGAACCCCTCTTTAATCGACTTCTGAAGGACAATCGTCGCACCTCTCTGGAGCGCATTAATCTCTCTATCTGCTTCAGGAGGCAACTGCAACACATGGATGTCGGTGTCGGATCCGGCAGCGGTTTGTACATCGGCCAACACCGCTTCTCCTTCCGAATCGTTTGCCACGCCTCCGCCGGCCAGAATCAGGCGACAATCGTAATGTTTCTTGACTATACGGTAGGCCTTGATGGCTCCGACCGGATCCTTGAAGCGATCGAAACGCGCCACCTGCAACAGAATCGGCTTGTCCCTTGGAATCCCAAGACGATCCAGCGTGTGGGACACTTCTGCTCGTGATAACTCGCGGTTTTTTTCGCTTAACGGATCGATCGAGGGATAGATGAGAAACTTGGGAATCGGAAGCCGTTGGGCAAATCCAGTGACGGAAAAAATGGCGGCGTCATAGCGGACAACAAAATGGCGAAGGAAGCTCCAGGCTCGGCGCTGAGGCTGCGAAAGATCCAGATAGCACCGCCAGATCCATTTCCCGCCCTTACGGTGTTCGATCAGTGCAGCAGGCCCAGGATCATGGACCATCACAAGGTCGGCGTCGAGATTGAGCACTTGGGCATTTTGACGATTGATCTTGAGATAGACGTGAGACATCTGTTCAGTAAACACTTGTTCCTGGCCTTGCAGCGCATTGCTGATCCGCTTGCTGACGTCAAAAAACTCCTGGTCGCCAGCGAGGACTTCCCAACGGGCATCGACCCCCAACGATGTCAACATCGGCACAAGACGACGTAACACCTCCGCCATACCGCCCCCGTATCGGACGGCATTGACCTGCAAAAAGCTTCGCCCTTTGACCAAATCGCTCAGCCGATACAGGAAATCGACCGTCCCCTTCGTCGCGCAATCCCGATAGTCATCCAACTCCAGTCGCATAGCTTTCGTGTCGCCCCCAATTATGCCCTCATTAAATCACACTTCCCTCGATTCCGTAGGCGGTTTCCTCAGAAGGCGCCTGACGCAACTTAAACCAGTAATACCCGTACGGCGCAAGGCTCAACATATAGGGTCTATCGCCGATCGATGGAAACCGCGTCTCGCCGAATAATTCGACCGGCACAGCCCCGGCGAACTTGACGAGATCCAACTCCACCGCTTGCGCAGACCCGCCCAGGTTTTGGACCATGAGGAGGGTCTCATCCCGGTACTGCCGGAGATACACCAGCACCTTGTCGTTTCGCGGACGGAGAAACTCGATCGTCCCTCGCCCGAATGCCGGATGCTTTTTGCGGATGGCGATCATGCTTTTCATCCAGTGCGCCAGGGAATAGGGCGTTTGGCGCTGGGCTTCTACGTTGGTCGCTTGATATCCATAGATCGAATCGGTGATGACGGGAAGATACAATTTCGCGGGATCGGCCTTGGAAAACCCCGCATTCCGGTCGACGTTCCACTGCATCGGTGTGCGCACACCGTTACGATCCCCCAAATGCACGTTATCTCCCATCCCGATCTCATCCCCATAATAAATGATGGGACTGCCAGGCAGAGTAAACACGAGGCTGTTCAGGAGCTCGATCTTGCGCCGGTCGTTTTCAAGCAAGGGAGCGAGACGACGCGCGATGCCGATATTACGCCGCATCTGAGGATCCCGCGCATAGGCATAGTACATGTAGTCCCGTTCTTCACCGGAACACATCTCTAGCGTCAGCTCATCGTGATTGCGGAGAAACAAACACCACTGACATTCATCGGGAATGGCCGGCGTGTGCGTGAACATGTCGACGATCGGATGCCAATCCTCGCTTCGCACGCCCATGAATAGCCTTGGCATCAACGGAAAATGAAAGGCCATGTGACATTCATTGCTCTCGCCGAAATAGGGACGGACATCGGCCGGCCATTGATTCGCTTCTGCCAGCAGAATTCGCCCTGGGTATCGCGCATCGATCCACTTGCGAATATCCTTCAAATACTCGTGTGTCTCCGGCAGGTTCTCACATATCGTGCCCTCACGCTCAATCAAATACGGCACGGCATCACACCGGAACCCATCCAGTCCCTGATCCAACCAAAAGGCCATGACCTCCAGCATCGCCTTTCGCAGTTCGGGATTGTCATAGTTCAGGTCCGGCTGGTGGCTGAAAAACCGATGCCAATAGTATTGCTTTGCGACGGGATCCCAGGTCCAATTGGATCGCTCTGTATCGATAAAAATGATTCGGGCCTTCCCATATTTTTTCTCACTGTCACTCCACACGTAAAAGCTGCGCAGGGGCGACTCGGGAGATCGTCTCGCCTCTTGAAACCAAGGATGCTGATCGGACGTGTGGTTGAGGACGAGATCTGCGATGACACGAATCCCACGCCGATGTGCTTCATCAAGAAAGGTTCGGAGGTCTTCGAGTGAGCCGTAATCCGGAAACACGCCGCGATAGTCCGCGACATCATAGCCATCATCGCGCAACGGAGAAGGAAAAAATGGCAAGAGCCAAAGGCAGGTGACCCCTAACCACTCAAGATAATCAAGTTTCGCTGTCAGGCCGCGAAAATCTCCAATCCCGTCGTCATTGCTGTCGCAAAACGCTTTGACGTGCAGCTCGTAAAACACGGCATCTTTAAACCACAGCGGGTCGACGTTCGTCACAGCAAATATCCTCGTCTCTACGAGTCGGAATGCTTCGCGAGAAACTCATCACACACGGTTAAGAGCGCGGATCTGTGCCGCTCAAGACTTCCGCGATACGGATTGATCGCGCGAAGCTTCCCAGCCAAATCCGGCATATTCAGGCTCTCCTCGATCCAGGCTGAAAAGTCGCTCTCCTGCTTGCTGAGACGGCGACGAGCTTCAAACATATGATAATAGATCGCGCTTACATCTACCTCAGATAATGCATTCCGAAACTCTTGTAATGTCCAAGCCTCCAGACCAGTGGACACCTCTAAAATTCTGGACTGATTGAAACTGAACGGCTTGCCGAAGATCACTCGAGGCACAATCGGTGTGCGCGACAAGTGATCGTCGATGACTGAAATCAGCTCTTCCCGTAACAGCTCAAGCCCTTGAAATTCGAATGGGTCGATGACGGCAAGCCGCTCACCAAGGACATGATCTCGGACTTCCATCGCCACCCACTGGGCAAAGTCATTGGGATACAGCTGTTCGACCTGACTGTGCCGTAGAAAACAGGTGTGGGTATGATAATAGATAGAGTCGAGCGGGACCTCTTCGAGCAATTCGACCAACCGCTTTTCATCCTCCGCTTCCTTCCCTAGACTCTCTCGCAGCTCGCTTGACCCGGTAAAACAAAACGGTTTGTCAGCCTTGCGCACAACTCTCCTCCTTACCGTTCCAATCTTCACCGCAATGATACGCTTCAGAGCGTCGCCATCCTACCATCCAACCGAAAATTATGGGAGATTTTTGGCTGGCCGCTTCAAATTTGAACTGCCACAGTGAATGATGCCGCAGTGACGTAGAGATTTCCAGGGGCGCAGACAATGTGCCGAGGCTCAAGTCATCCGCTCGAGCAGTGCGACCGGGCAGGAGCCCAAGATCTCAGCCAGACGGAGGCTCTGTTTGCCTTCAGTCTCGGTCGAGGATAGAATTTCCCCGGTTAATAGGTTCTGATAACAGGAGGCTGGTCTCCAGGACGGCACGATCACCCATGTGTCCTCCCATAAATTTGGATCGAACGGAAAGGATTCGGTCTCTCGGCACAGTCCTCTGAGCAAAACCGGAACGATTGCAACGACAGCCCGATCCTCATAAATTCTGGCAAACGCGCATACATGCTTCTTCTTCGTTCCTTCGACCTTGAGCGGAACATATTCCCCGCTTAAGAACAATGACGCATGCGCACGACGATAGTGTAGGCCAACCGTCGTCATGTACATTTTTATCCGCCCGTCTGAAACCGTCGCAAGCAATTCCTGAACGAACCGACGCTGATCAGATCATTGTATTCCACGGCTTGACTGACAGCCAGCCAAGAAACCGGCTCGCAATTTATAGTCCACCGGCCGACGGTTGTCCGGATCGACCAGGCTGAAATCCCACAGTTCAGCGCCCTGGTAAAAATCAGGAATGCCGGGCGCTGCAATTTTGAGAAGCACTTGCGAAAGCGAGTTATAGACACCATGACGCGCGATCTCTCGTTGAAAGGGTAGGAAATCCGCCAAGAACGGGTTGGGCGACGCACGAACCAGAATACGTTCAATGAAATCACGCACAGCTTGGTCATACGCATGGTTTGGATTGACCCAGCTCGTATGAATCTTAGCCTCCTTCAACGCTTTTGCCATATAGGCCTGAATTCGATCACTGAAGCTTTTGCATTCGTCTTCGTCCATTGCATGAAATGGCCAGGCACCGATTAAGGTTTGATAGAGCAAGTATTCCTCGTTGCGATCAGGAGCGAGCATCCCGTCCACTTCAGTTTTATACCCTTGGTTGAGTGCGCTCCATCGAAGGATACGCGCTTTCCAGTCTTGCGGGATTTCTGAAAGGACATTAATCCTGGCTCGCACGTCTTCGCTACGTTTCGTGTCGTGAGTCGAAGTTGTGCACATACTTGCCGGCCAATGCGCCCGACGCTGACGCATGCGCTCGTGGAAGGTCTGCACCGAAATCCCGAATTGCAGAGGATCGCCACCGACCTCGTTCAGTGACGCAAGCCGGTTATATACGTAAAAGGCCGTGTCTTCGGCCCCCTTCGCCATGACCGTGCCCGTGATCTGCTGAAATTTCATTGCAAACCTCAGTTGATCATGGCGCTCCCGTTCGGTGTGATAGCTGGCCTGCTTGAGCAGAATATCCTGGACGAAGTCGAACACAAGACCGCTTAGCGCAGGATTCTTGCGCTTGGCCCTAGAGACTGCCAGCCGGATATAGGACCGATCCCGATCCATCACCGGTTCCTCGCCCGGAGTCACATACGTCCTGTAGACAGGAAAACAGGCGATAATTTCACGAATGGCGTGAATCAGGCTGTTCAGCGTGAAATCTCTGAATCGTCGGTTCATTTCCGAGAGATGATTAAGCTGATACCCAAGCACGTTGATCTCGCTCGACATGGACGCTCGCATAATCAGCTGCTTACTTTCATAGGCACAGTCTTCAAAGGAAAGGTGATTGCCGATAAAACGGGCATAGAGCCGATTGAAAGCCTGTTCATGTGAGCCGTCCACAAACAACCCATTGACCAGGGTGAGGAAATCGTACCCTGTCGTACCATAGACAGGCCATTGAACAGGCAGTGTCTCTTCCTTCGTGAGGATTTTTTCGACGACAAGAAAAAGCGGTCGCTCGGTTTCCTCTTCGCGGGGAGCAAGGTGAGTTTTGGCCCACGCCTGTAACTGCCCAAGGTAGGTGCTAGGGTCGTACAATCCATCAACATGATCGATACGCAATCCGGTGGCCGCTCCATTCTTTAAGAGCTGAAGGATGAGTTCGTGAGAGGAGAGAAATACGGCAGGATCCTCCATGCGAACAGCTGCCAGTTCATTGATATCGAAGAAACGTCGGTAGTTGATTTCCTCTGAAGCGACACGCCAATAGGCAAGTCGATACACCTGGTAGCTCAGGAGTTGATCCAGTAGATCGAAGCTTTTCGAGTCTCCCTTTGTCCCGTTATAGATCGCGACATTGTCTTGAATAAACTTCTGGACAGTTTGGCTCTCGTTCATGATGCGTAAGAGTCGCCGCCTGATAATCTCCTTCTCCCGATAACGCTCTGCAACCTGGGCAGGATCCGCTTCATTGCGATCGGGCAGGTGTCGAAGAGCGGTCAGGATACTTTGCAGCTCCTGCACAGGCAGGTCTTCCGACTGCGTCCGGCTGATCAACTCATCCAAACGCAGGGCGAGAATCATCGCTGAGTGCTTTGGATCAACGGGAAGCTGGTGATCGAAGTAACGGAAGAAGAACCGTCCTTCATCGTATTCCAGGATGATCTGCTGGTTCTCCACGACGGTTCCATACTGCTCCCCCAAAATAGGCAGAAGCACTTTTCCTTCCAGCTCGGCCTTGACAGGCCGCCAATCAATGTCAAAGAACGATGCGTAATGCGCACTAGGTCCGTTCTCCAAGACATCCTGCCACCAGGCGTTACACGATTTTGAGATGCCCATATGATTCGGCACGACATCCAGAATCTGTCCCATGCCGTGCTGTGCAAGTGAGTCAGCAAAGATTTGAAAGTCCTGTTCGGTTCCGAGGTCGGGGTTCAATGTCGTCGGATCGACAATGTCATAGCCGTGAGGACTCCCGGGTACGGCCATCAAGTAGGATGATGCGTAACAATCCGTAATACCTAACGCATGCAGATACGGCACAATATAAGCGGCATCAACAAATGTGAAAGTATTGTTAAACTGAAGCCGGTACGTCGCAGCAGGAATCTTCGGGTGAGAGACCTTGAGGTTCATGGTATTCTCAGGCAGGTTCTCAGGTTGTTTGGACGCGCTCATCCACGAATATTTTCAGATGGAGTTCCGGCATCCCAGATCTGTCAACCTTGTCAGTCACGCCTAAGCAAAGTCAACCACTCCTTGGGAGGTCACAGTCGGGTCAACCCTCACCTCCACCGCGACCGCACCCAAGTCGAGAGGCTGCAAGAGAGGATATCGCGGGTAAAATAGAGGCAGAAATGTTCTGGCAAGCGACATGCCGCATTGCACAACGCCTCCGCAAGGGATGACCAAACACCGATTGAACTTTGCGGATCAACCCACCGCTCTCATGCTTCCAACTGAGTGAGGTGGCTCATTGGTGCCCTTGTTACATTGACGGGATGCATTCCAGGTAGATCGCCACGCTGTAAGCCGGCATGGAAATAGTTTGCGCCTGTTCTCCAACGACCACTGTGGCAGGAACATGGTTACGGCCAGATCCTCCAAACTCTACGTCCCACGAGGCGACGATCAACTCCCACGTTCCAAGAGGTTTTCGTAACGTGACTGAAATTTGATCCCGATTCACACTCAGAATCACCAGCGCTGCCCGTGAGTTGAGAACCCGTCGATACAGAACCAGGATCTGGTCCCCTTCCTCAACCCATATATCATGCTCATGTTGGTCTCGCTGCGCTGCCCCGAGCGCGGGTACGGATGTTCGGATCCCGATGAGACGACGATACCAGCGCAGGAGCTGACCGCATTCCTCCCGTGTCTGCGGTCCTGGATGGACCCGTGAGCGTTCGAATGTCGCAGGATCCTGTGGGTCCGACAGCTCTCCCTCCCAAGCAAACGACGAGAATTCAGCGCGTCGACCCTTCCGGACTGCGTCAACGAGAGTGGGATCCCCGTGCTCGATGAAGTACAGAAACGGCGCAGTCTCTCCGTATTCTTCACCCATGAACAGCAGCGGAATATTCGGCGCCAAGAGACAGGCTGCGGCCGCCACTTTCAGCGCGTCGCGGGGAACTAGGGTGCTGAGACGCTCTCCCTCTGCGCGGTTCCCGACCTGATCGTGGTTTTGAGAATAGACGATAAATTGTGAGAGCGGGCGGGAAATCGACGAACTCCCATGGCGGCGACGACGAAAAGAGGATCGCTGTCCAGAATAGACAAACCCTTCCTTCAGTGCCGTAGCCAGTTGGTCAAGTCGTCCGAAGTCCTCGTAATAACCTCTTCTCTCACCCGTGAGCACTGTGTGCAACGCATGGTGAAAGTCGTCGTTCCACTGGCTATCCAAACCATAACCGCCTTCTGCAATCGGAGCTATGACTCGTACATCGTTCAGATCACTCTCAGCAATCACATGAATGAGCCGGCCCAACCGCTCGGCTTGAGCGTGCACGGCTTCGGTCAGTTCCCGCAAAATGTGGCGAGTGCTACAGTCGAAGATGCTATGGATCGCATCTAATCGGAGTGCGTCTATATGAAACTCCGTCACCCAATACAGCGCATTATTGATGACATATGAGCGGACTTCGTCGCTGTCCGGTCCGTCATAGTTGATCGCACAGCCCCACGGAGTTCGGTATCGGTCCGTGAAGTAGGGGCCGAAGTCGCTCAGGTAATTTCCTTCAGGTCCAAGGTGGTTATAGACGACATCCAGTATGACGGCGATGCCCCTTTCATGACAGGCATTGACCAAGGCTCGAAGACCGTCAGGTCCACCATAGGAGGATTGCACTGCATAGGGAGACGCGCCGTCATATCCCCAGTTGCGTGTGCCGGGAAATTGGGCGATCGGCATGAGTTCAATCGCCGTCACGCCCACGTCGTTCTGTAGATACTCGAGCAATGGAATGATCGCTTGAAATGTCCCCTCTCGGGTAAACGTACCGACATGCAATTCGTAGATGATGAATCGTTCGATGGGGGCCCCAGACCAGCGGTCATCGGACCACTGAAATGTATGAGGAACGGTGACCGCAGACGGTCCATGCACGCCTTCCGGTTGGAAACGGGACACCGGGTCGGGGCGTGACTTCTGCTCATCCAATACATAGCGGTACCGTGCGCCTGGCTCGATCCCGTACACCGTGGCTTCAAAGTATCCACGCTCGCACAGTTTCAACTGAACAGGGTGGCCGCTTGGACGCTGCGATGGTCCAGAAAGATCGACCTCAACCTGTTTGGCATAAGGAGCCCACACTCGAAAATGAACCTTGGATGGACCGATAGGCCACGCCCCCAGCTGTAATTGCCATAGTTCTTTTGTCGCCATGTCTACTCCGACAGAAAGACCGCTTCATCCTAGCCCGCATTATTCACGAAAACTTCTACTGCAACCTCCGATACGCCGCTACGACAAGCCTGACGTCGGGCGGGCTCGCCGCTCAGTCGGTCAACATACTGTTCAAGTATGCTTCCCTCCCTCGCGGCTCCGCGCGCCCGTCTCGCGTGTCGTCTCGGCGGTTTCGTCACGAACCCTCGTGAATAATGCGAGGTTAACGGGAGTGTTTTGTGTCTTCGGCGGAACCCGCCGAAGCGTGTCCTCCTTCGCCAAGGCTTCGGCACGCCGCCCATAGGCTCTGGCCGACGGGTCGGAGGACACCCGCTGCGCATCCTCCAGAGTTTTATCCACCCTCCGTAGAAGTCTACTGCGGAGGACGGGCAGCTGTGGCTTCTTGCGTAGGCGGGTGAAGTGTTTTCCCACCACCTTCTTCATCTGTCCAGCCGGTTTGCTCTCCGAACGGCTCCACTGTCAATATTATCTAGTGGCACATCACCTGCCCAACTGTTGTATTATACGAAAACGATACCGCCCTAAGGCGTAGGCTTACGGCTTCGACAACGACCACTCATCATCCTTCAGGATGGCAGGATGTAGTCAGGTCCAAGGACTCGCTTACCGGAGGCTCCAATGTCAGATTTCTATCAAAACGGGGTGGTCACCGTGCTTCACCGCCTCGGGCAGCCAAATGTCAACCAACTGGAGCAAGAGTTGACGCGTTATGGGCGCGTCAATCCCATTGCATTGGTCCTCCCCTCCCTCTACTCAGAATTGGGACGGCCGGCATTGAAAGCCATTGTAGAGACCCTTAAAACTGTGTCGTATCTCAATGAAATTGTCATCTCCCTGGATCGAGCTTCGGCCTTAGAATTTCGTCTGGCGAAGCAATTCTTTTCTGTCCTACCCCAGCGGGTTCGCCTTATCTGGAATGACGGTGCGCGTATCCAAGCCATCCTCAAGGTCCTGGTCGATCACAACCTCGATATCGGCTTACAGGGCAAAGGGCGGGGCTGCTGGACCGCCTTCGGTTATGTATTGGCCAGAAATCACAGCCAAGTCATCGCACTCCACGACTGTGACATCACAAGTTACAGCCGTGAATATCTGGCGCGCCTCTGCTATCCCATCGCCAATCCCAATCTCGGGTATGAGTTCTGCAAGGGTTATTACAGCCGAGTAACCGACCGCCTCAATGGCAGAGTAACGCGCCTCTTCATTACGCCGATGATCCGAAGCCTCCAACAGCTTGTGGGACCTCACGCACTCCTGACCTTTCTCGACAGCTTTCGTTATCCTCTAGCCGGCGAGTTCGCCATGGTGAGGGACCTGGCTTGGACCAATAGAATTCCAGGGGACTGGGGACTAGAAATCGGCGTCCTCGCGGAAGTCTATCGGAACTGCGCCTTACGCCGCATTTGCCAAGCCGATATTGCGGACGCCTATGACCACAAACACCAAGAACTCTCAGCCCACAATCCCGATGCCGGCCTCCTCAAGATGTGTGTCGACATCACGAAATCGCTCTTCAGGAATCTCGCGAGCGAAGGCGTCGTGTTATCTGACGGTATCCTCAAGACCTTACGTGCCACGTATTTGCAGGCTGCTCAGGAAGCGATCAGCCGATACGAAAACGACGCGTCCATCAACAGCCTCACGTTCGACCGGCACCAGGAACGCACGGCCGTCGAAGTGTTCCTGAAAGGCATGAAGCTCGCCACCGAGGGGTTTCTCGATGACCCGCTTGGTGTCCCCATGATTTCAAACTGGAGTCGCGTCACCCATGCTGTGCCCGATATTTTTGATCGCCTGGTCGAAGCTGTCGAGGCCGATCATGTCTGGGATCCCACCTCTGAGCCGGCAGGCACTCCTTCATGAGCACGAATCTCACCCCACTCACTCCACAGACTGAAGCACGCATCCAAGAAATTGGCTCTGCAGAGGTGCTCGTCGGGATTCCGAGCTATAACAACGCGGATACGGTGGCACATGTCGTGCGGGCCGTAAGCGTGGGGCTCGCTAAACATTTCCCTGGCCGTCGAGCCGTCCTGGTCAATTCCGACGGTGGCTCATCGGATCAGACGCCGGCCATCGTCGCCCGCACCGCGATCGATTTTGAACATCTCTTCATTGCCGACCAGCAGAGTATCCTGCATCGAATCGTGACGCCGTACCATGGGATTCCCGGAAAAGGCAGCGCGTTCAGGACGATCTTCGAGATTGCCCGACGATTGAATGCCCGGGCCTGCGCAGTCGTCGACGCAGATCTCCGCAGTAGTTCTCCGGAATGGATTGGGCTCTTGCTCCGCCCCATCCTAGAAGAGGGATACGACTATGTCGCGCCCTATTATCTCCGCCACAAATACGACGGCACAATCACAAACAGTCTCGCCTATCCACTGACCAGAGCGCTCTACGGACGACGGGTGCGCCAGCCTATCGGCGGGGAGTTTGGTTTTTCTGGAGCGCTTGCGGCCCACTATCTCGACCAACACGTCTGGGAATCGGAAGTCGCGCGCTTCGGTATCGATATCTGGATGACGACGGAAGCCATTGCCAGTGGCGCACGGATCTGCCAAAGCTTCCTCGGCGCAAAAATCCATAATCCAAAGGACCCATCAGCCGACTTGTCGGCCATGTTGACGCAAGTGATGGGAGCGCTCTTTGCCCTCATGGAAAAGCATGAAGTGCTTTGGTCTCGACTGGAAGGATCCCAGCCGGTTCCACTCTTTGGATTCACCTACGAGGTGGGTGTCGAACCGGTCCATGTCAATATGGAACGGATGGTCTTGCACTATCGACAAGGCCTCGCCGATCTTGAGCCCATCTGGCGCCAGATCCTGGCCGACGATACATTCGCGCAACTCCGCGATCTCCAGGGAACGTCCAACACCGACTGTCGTATCCCCGATGAACTGTGGGTTCAGGTCGTCTACGATGCGGCGATTGCGCATCGCAAACGAATCATACGACGCGACCACCTCCTTAAAGCCCTCACTCCCCTGTACTTAGGTCGGACCGCCTCGTTTGTCCATGCGACCCAGGGCTTGACGTCCGTGGAAGCAGAGCAGAAGATCGAAGCGTTGTGCCACACGTTCGAACGCATGAAACCCTATCTGGTTGAACGTTGGCAACCGCCGGCGCCGCAACCTGCCGCTCCGGCTCTATTGCATCACACCAGCACCGACGCAGGAGGTGATCATGAGTGACTTCATCAACCAAGCTCTTCTTGGACCGCTGGAACTGCTCGGACGTCAAGTGTTGACCGTACTCCCGAATGTGCTCGCCATGGGCATCATCCTACTCGGTGGGATCTTCACGGCCTGGGCGCTCGGGTCTTTTTCAGAACGGCTGCTTCGTGTGATCGGGTTCGACCATTTTTGCGATCGGGTAGGAATGAATGCGGCGCTCCTCCGTGGAGGAGTGAAAACCGATCCCTCTCGTCTCGTCGGTCGGGGTATCTATTGGACGGTGGTCGTGATGGCCTCGATCGCGGCGTTAGGAGCGCTCAACCTGACCCCGATCAACCAGTTCGCCCAGTCACTCCTTGCCTATGTGCCACATCTGGTCACCGCAGCGGTGATTCTCCTGGCCGGGTACTTTCTCTCGAACTTTGTCTCCCAGGCGGTCCTGATTGCCGCCGTCAACGCCGGCCTCCCACCCGCCCGACTCATCGCAGCCTGTTCTCGATGGGGTATACAAGTCCTTGCAGCCGCCATGGCGCTCGAACAACTCGGCATTGCCCAACACATCGTCGTCGTGGGATTCGGCATTACCTGGGGAGGGATTGTGCTGGCCGGAGCCATTGCATTCGGGCTTGGCGCCTCCGATCTTGCCAAAGAGCTCTTGGAGCGACGACTGATCAATCGATCCAAAGCCAACCCGGATGACGATCTCCATCACTGGTAACGGCACACGAGCATGCCCAACTTGATCGTGTTCACAGACTTAGATGGTTCGCTCCTGGACAGTACGACCTATTCGTACAAAGCCGCTCTACCAGCCCTTACCGCGCTTCGCGAGCAAGGCATTCCCCTCGTGCTGGCCTCGAGTAAAACTCGAGCAGAAATGGAGCCGATTCGACAGCGGCTTGGCCTTCAGAACCCTTTCATTGTCGAAAATGGCGGTGCGGTGTTTATCCCTCAAGGATTTTTCGATTTCCCCTTGGAACGCATGCGAACGCGACCTCCGTATCAAGTCATGGAATTAGGCCTTCCGTATCACATGCTGCGAGATGTCTTGAAACAAATAGAAGACGCGCTTGAAACGCCATTGCAAGGATTTGGCGACCTATCAATAGAAACGATTATGCAAGTCACCGGGCTCCCGCGCGCAGACGCCATCCTGGCCAAGCAACGGGAATACGATGAACCCTTCCTCCTACAAGGCCCTCAGCCGCTCATTGAAGAAGTGTGCCGTCAAATCGTCACCAGGGGACTCCGATGGACAAAAGGTGGCCGGTTATTTCATCTCACAGGAGAAACCGATAAGGGAAAGGCCGCTTCCAAGCTCCTAGGCTGCTACCACCGGCAACAACGCATGCAAGGAGAAACGGATCGGATCGAAACGATTGGGATCGGTGACAGCATCAATGACGCGACCTTGCTCGCGATGGTGGATTATCCGATTCTCGTCCAAAAACCAGACGGATCCTATGACCCTGATATCCAACTACCTCGGATGATTCATGCGCCAGGAATAGGGCCGGCGGGGTGGAATGAAGCGGTCCTGGAGCTGTTGGCACAGGTACCGTAAGAAGCCGGGAGAACGATTCGTGCGAGTGAAGATCTCTGTCTTTCTAGCAGAGTGGTATAGAGTGGCAAGACACTAGAGCGCCACTCATCATTGGTACGGTGCGGCTACATCGCTGTACGTGTTTTCATCTCTAATATTTCCAGGACTCCACGAATGGGAATCCCCACCCAATGCGGCCGATTGTTGAGTTCATACCCGATTTCATAGACGGCCTTTTCGAGAAGATGCGCATCCAGGAGTACGTGGAACTCTGATTGGGTTCCAGGCCAGAACGAAGCCGTCTCTGCAATCTTGAGATACGACTTCAGAAACGCGACGCTAACCCAGCCACACCAGAACCGGATCCAGGGATCGAGGCTTGCGCCGGCGCCCTCTGCATGCCAAAGCGGTTGTTGACGCAAGAGCGCGGCATACGGCGCGTAATACAATGACCGTAACATGCCCGCCACATCCATGATCGGGCTATGCTTCATGCGTCGTTCACTGAGCGGGCGGGCCGGCTCACCTTCGAAATCGCTGATCAGAAAATCCCGCCCAGTCCAGAGCACTTGACCGAGATGATAATCCCCATGACATCGAGTTCGTCGTGCGCAGGTTTCTAACTCAGAAAATGCTCGAAATCGATTCTGCATTCGAGACTCATTGTTCAGTACTCGTCGCGCCTCCTGCTCCGTGCTCGAAGGTAAACCGTTGAGTCGACTCCTTAACAGCGAACAGGTTTGCGAAACCAGCCGGCCCATGGACTCGTAGCGAGATCGACGGTATTCCAACGAGAACGGCTCGGGCATGAAATCAGGGTTATCTTGAACGGTCGCCAGTGCAGCATGAAGTTCGGCGGTACGCTGGCCTAATAGGGAGACTGAGTCCAGATACGGACCGATACATTCACGCGCGACAAGGGGAATGTCTCCCTGTGCTGCTTCCAGAATCGATCCAGCGAACGTCAGCTCATGCGCTGACCCAGGTGTTTGAACCTGACAACGCACGACGTACTGATCGAACGCATCAAGGGTATAATTCCATGCATCGCCTTGGTTGTGCACGAAACCCTGAAGGATTGCGACGGTCACAGTCTCGTTATTTTTACGGACATACTCGAGGGATCCAGCAAGAGGGGGGCTATGAGGAAAATTCATGGCCGTCAACATCCGGCCGATCTCCAGATCCGGATTGATTCCAGTCTCAAGACGCCGATACATTTTCAAGAGGACACGATCACCATAGGCCACCGATGTGTTGCTCTGCTCTGCTTTCAAGACCGCAGGGTCCAGGGAGACCCCGCCGCCTATCAGATCCCCATAGGCCTGCGTGGGGGACGCAATCAGAACGCCCGCTTCGCCAGTGAAACGGCTACCTCTCTCGATGGCAGTCAACAGCGTCCTCGAAAAGTCTGGACTCCAAAGCGCATCGTACAAGACCCCGATCTGTTCAGAATCTTTGGCTTGAACCTTCAACGTCGCCACAATAGTACCGGGTAAATCATGTTGAATCTGAGCCACCTGTTCACCGAATGCCGTCGTGAGAGGGAGCGTATACATTTCTGAAGTGCCGTCCACATATTTAACCCGGATGAAAAGTAGTGCCACGACGCTCGATCGAGTATGGATGGGTACGGACTCGACGATGCAGACTGAATGTATTACACGAGCTTTACTTGCAAACCATCTACGTACAATCATGAAGTCTATCAGTCGAGACTCCAAAGAGGCGCGGGCTTCCCCTTCCAGAACACGCTCCCATTGTTCGGCGACAATCAACATAGGCAACCTTATGTCTCTTAGATGTAATAGTCGAAGTCTTGTTCCCTACGGAGCCAGCGGCGCACAAGGAAAATATGGGCAGGTACAGAGTGCGGATTGAGCTCGACATAGTTGCGCGATCCATCCCAACGATACGAAACATTCGTCAATAGATCGTGCACCTGAAAGGGATGCTGCGTATCGAGCCCCAACGAGTCGAGATCCAGGAAAACCCAGCCGGAGTGGGTATGATGCGGACTCAAATTGACGACAACCACAATGACGTTGGATCGATCCGCAGTGCTTTTGCTATAGCAGATCAATTGTTCATGATCTGTCCTGTGGAAGTGCAGCCTCTCGTTGCTGTGAAGCGCTGGATTCTCACGACGAATCCGGTTCACCAGACCGATGAACTCTTTCAAACTATCGTCCCGCTCGATATTCCACTGCTTGATCTCATACTTCTCCGAATTCAGATACTCCTCACTCCCCTCCTTCAGCGGGCGGTTCTCGCACAGTTCAAAAGCGGGTCCATAAATCCCATAACTCGCGCCTAACGTCGATGCCAGGACCAATCGAGCCATAAAGGCAGGCCGGCCTCCCTGTTGAAGCTCCTCTGTCAAAATATCCGGCGTATTAGGCCAAAGGTTGGGCCGGAAATACTCGTGCAGCTCACTCTGAGTCAGTTCGGTGAAATACTCCGTAAGGTCCGCTTTCGAGCTACGCCAGGCGAAATAGGTATACGACTGGGTAAAACCCAACTTCGCCAACCGGTACATCACCTTGGGCCGTGTGAACGCTTCGGCCAGGAACATGACATCTGGATAGTCCACGCGAATTTCATGAATCAGCCATTCCCAAAATCTAAACGGCTTGGTATGTGGATTGTCCACGCGAAAGATACGCACCCCTTGCTCAATCCAGTGGATCACGACGCGCTTCAACTCCTGCCAGAGCGGATCCCACTGGTCCGTCTCAAAATCTAACGGAACGATGTCCTGATATTTTTTGGGTGGATTCTCCGCATATTGCACCGTTCCGTCCGATCTGACCTTAAACCACTCACGATGTTGCGTGACGTACGGGTGGTCGGGAGAACACTGAAAGGCCAGATCCAACGCGATTTCGATCCCGAACGATCTCGCCTTTTCCAAAAACCGCCTAAAATCCTTCGCGGTTCCTAGTTGTTGATGGATTGCCTCATGCCCTCCGTCCGATGAACCGATTCCCCATGGACTTCCTGGATCATCCAGCCCTGCGGTCGGCACATTATTCTTACCCTTCCGATGCGTGATGCCGATAGGGTGGATAGGAGGCACATACAACACGTCAAACCCCATGGATGCAATATATGGAAGGCGCGCTTCACAATCTTTGAACGTCCCGTGCTCGCCCCCCTGAGAGCATGAACGTGGGAACATCTCATACCAGGCGCTGAACCTGGCCTTCTGTCGATCCACAACCACTCCGAGCTCTCTTTCATACTGCGTCGCGAAGCGTCGGTCAGGATACTTCGCCATTAAAGCAGCCATGTTCGGATCCAATACCTGTTCGATGCGCCTTCGCTCTGACTCAGCTGATGACTTCAGTCGGTCTACCCATTCTTTCAGCGATTGTCCTTCCATTCCCGGGGCGCGCTGACTTGCCGCATCAATCAATCTGACTCCCTCGAGTATCTCCACAAGCACCGCTTGACCTGCGTCTATCTTCTTTATAAAACCCTGCCGCCACGTCAGAAAATGATCAACCCAACCGATTACGGTGTACACATAGCGGCCAAGCTCGGCCGTCTGAAACGATGCCTGCCATCGGTCATTCGTCAGACCGGTCATCGGTGTCTCATGCCACTCCAGCTCACCATCTCGGCGAAACAGCAGCGCCACGCCCACACAATCATGACCGTCTGCAAAAACATCCGCCTCGACCACGACATCTTCCCCTACCGTTCTCTTGATCGGATAACGGCCTCCATCGACTACAGGCGTCACTTTTTCAACCACGACTCGACGTCTTTCCTCCACTCCTGTCAGCTCCCTTCCAATCCTGACTCCCATCACATGTGTTCCCTAGCCCGCATTATTCATGAAGGTTCGTCGCGAAAGCGTGCAAACGCGAGGCGAGACGGGCACTCGGAGACGTGAAGCCCTGAGGCATACTCGTGCAGTATGTCGAAGGGCTGAACGGCGAGACTCTCATTAAGGGGTGGGTGGGATGATTCCAACTGCGCGCGTCCAACGAGGGCCTTCGGAGGCCGCGCGTTGCGCGAGCACGGGGATCGTCCCAGCTACCCCGCATCATTTTTCAGCATCCTGCTATGGCTTCGCGGGTGTTGACTGTGCCACCGCAGCCCTGGCGCGGGCATGGCTCCCGCCGAGTTCGAGATAGCGTGTGAAGACCTCGACCGATTTCGATTGATCCTGTATCTTGTCGGCGTAGAGGATGCCGAGCGAAAAATAGACATCCACATAGTTGGGATTGACTACCAGCGCCTCCCGCATGGCACGCTCAGCTTCGATATACTGCCCACGCTTTTCGTGAATCAACCCGAGGGTATACTGCGCATCAGGATTCTTCGGGGCATACTGTACCGCCAACGTTGCAGTGGACAATGCATCGTCAAGATTCGGCAAGACTTCTAGCCGCATATAGCTCTTCAGCACATAGGCGTCGCCGAACGTGGGGTCATATTCCAGCGCTTTCTCCAACCGCTCCAACGCCTCCTCCGGAGACTTCTCGGTTTGAAGAAGTGCGAAGGCCCGTTCATATTGCATCTTTGCAGCCTGTCGTCGTTCAGCCGGTGACTGGGGCTCGGCTCCGTGAGTAAAGGCAGCCTTTCGCCCCTCCATCAACACCGTATCCCCTTCCCCCTCAAGCTGCACAAAGAGTGGGTGCTGAGCGCCGTTCGACTGCTCCAGAACCTGTTGCTGTATATAGGCTCCAACTTCCGAGGCCATGAGCCATCCATTTTTATTACGATCCGCCATGCCGCTCAGCCCGTTCACCAGCGCCTGCACGAACAGACTTTTCCCATTCTCAAGACTCAACGACTCGCCTTTATCGCCCGCTGTCAATACTTGCACCGCACGGCGTTCAGTCTCATCTTCCGGAGCGAATCGTCCTTCCAGGGACAACGGCTGAACTGTACTCACTTCCCACCCGCGAACCGCCGCGTTCAAGAAAAAGAGCGTGTGCTTAGACGCACTACGCCGGCTGAATTCTTTGAGCTGTTCGAACGTCACCGACTTGGTCACATTCTCCCTCTGCGCATCCCAGGGGACGAGATAGCCAAGTTCCTTGGCATCGAAATCTTGCGTGACACCCGCATGTCCGGCGAAATAGATCACGAGCCGATCATATCGGCCAACTTTGCGAGGTAAAAAATCCGACAGTGTCTGTTGCAGACGGCGAGCACTCGCATCCTTGTCGTAGAGTTCGACAACCTCGTCGAAGCCCAGTTGGCGAAACGCCTGGGCCACTCTTTTGGCATCCTCAATCGTGCCTGGAATTTTCGGAGCGAGGAGATAGTTTTCCACTCCGATCACAATGGCCCACGATTTGTAGTACAGCCCTTCCGGCTTGCCCAGTTGGGCAGACGCCAAAGGCAAACAAAACGTCGCCACCAGCGAGCAGGCAAGAAACCCGAAAAGAAAGATCCCCAGTCGTCGGGAGGCGATTGGCAACATCAATTAAACCAGTCTCAGTATGTGATGCGTAATAAATTTACCGTACTCTCGCCTCAGCACCACTGTCAAGAAACGGCATTATTCTCCGTGGAAATCCGACAGTCCATCCTCCTATGTCAGAGGTGTCCATAGCGTTGGTCGCATCGGGGGAAATACATTGTTGCAATCTCCCTGTGAAGGAGCACGCATATGCAGCACAGTCTCTTAAGAGCCGGAACAATTGCCAGCTTGATCATAGTCATGGCAGCCCCTGCCGTCCTACCCAATGTGGTATTCGCGCAAGCGGATATCCGACAAGAAGATCGAAGGGTGGATCGGCAATTGGATAGACGGGAAGACCGACAGAAGATCGGCACCTCGATCGCCGAGAGGATCGAGAGAATCGAGAGGATCGACGGGAAGATCGGCAACTGGACCGGCGAGCTGATAGCCACGATGACCGGCAGATGGACCGAAGAGAAGACCGTCAGTTCGATCAACGTGCAGAGCGGCATGTGGATCAACGGGGCGATCACGGTGGCCACGGCCGCTAAACGAATCGGTCTCGACATGAGAGGAGGCGCTCGCAACATCTATCGCGCGCGCCTCCTCTCTGACCCTCTGCCAGTTCAGCAATCAGCGATGCCGCTTACCTTGGCGATCATGCTTCTCCTGTGCGAGATGCCGTGAGGCACGCTCAAGTGCCGCGATAATGCTTGCCTGCTCCTTTTTCGTCATCATGCCAATATATTTTGCCCTGAATGATCAAGGCGGCCCAAGATAGAGCACAGATGTATTCATCACGCTCAATGGGAAAGATCTGCACTGTTGAGGATATGCGAAAGATTGCGCGAGCACGGAACAGGATACGCCGAGCGTACACAGGCTGCGCTAGTGATCACGACCGCCGTGGCCACCACCGCCGCCACGATCATCCTGTCCACCACGGTCGTCACGGCCACCACGGTCAGAACGGTCACCTCGATCATCCCGCCCCCCGCGACCCGAATCCCTGTCCCGACCCATCCGATCCCCTCCACCGGACCGATCTCCACCACCGGACCCACTGTGATCCTCATCGCGAAACAGTCGATCGCCCCGCTCACCTCTCGAAATCTGGTCGCGAATGGATTCCGTTGTCAGACGCCCCTCCTGAAAATCTTTTCCATGCCGTTTCATCTCACGCGCCAGATCCGCCAGTTCGGATGGGCGATAGCCCTGCCGCATGCCCTCCGCCACGACCGCTGCGCCGTCTTTCGAGGGAATCATGGCTTCCTTGATCACCGCCAAACTTTTCGCGCCGACTCCCAACATGTCCGGGCTCATCCTTTGCCCTTGCTGGTGCCCGCTTCGCGCCAAATCACGCACCTCATCGGCCGTAGCGCCACGGCCAAATGCTTCGGCCAACGACTCCATGGCTCGCTGACGGTTTCCTTGATCCTGATCGACCATCCCTTTCTCCACCGACTCTTGCAACACCTCTCGGGCCGACTCGAAGTTCCCCACCATCTGCTTCAACACCAGATCGATCCGCCTCGGCTCCACACCCTTGGCTAACCCCTCTTTTACCTTATTCGCCAACGGCTCGGTTGGAAGGCCTCTTTCGCCGGCCCTGGAAACTTGATCGAGCAACTGATTGACCTCTTCCGCCGAGTGACCCCGCGCCGTACTCAGCCGATTGATCGCCTCCCGATCTTGTATCGAAAGCGACTCTGCTACGGCAGGAACGGCGGGCAGCCCCAAAGCTAGGCAAAGAAGCCACACTTGTATGTCGATTCGCTTGTTCATAGCCTTAGTGAACGATCACGATTCCGTTCGTTTGTCCGAATCCATCCGTCACAAAATCTTCAGCCAGTGGAGGCGTCACCCAGCGCTTCCCATCAACCAGATACATGAAAGTGTATTCTCCCTCTCGCAACGGCACATCCACCGACCAGAGACCTGTCCCATCGCTCATCTTCATCTTGATTGCCTCTCCGGCCCATCCGTTAAAGGAGCCCGCCAGCGACACCTGCTTGGCTTCCGGCGCCAACAGCGCGAATCGCATACCACCTGCCACAGGCTTCGGCAACTCCGGCTTTTTTATGGTGTTCGCGCAGGCCGACAGACCGACGACCATGCATGCGACCATAACAACTCGCAAGAGGCGGCTGAATCCCGCTGGTGGCATCCTCATGCGAGAGAGAGTATCCAACCTCTCGACTCGTTGCAAGAGACCGGCTCGGAATGTCAGATCGCGACATCGAGCACCGCATTCTGCGCCCCAAATCCATCGCCCGCTCCCTCTTCCGCCAACGGATCGGCGATCCACTGTTTGCCGTCAACAACGAACATGTACTGATAACGGCCCGGCTTCAGAGCGATCGTCGCCGTCCACATCCCACCCTCGGACCGTTCCAACTTGGTCTGGCCAGGATTCCAGTCATTGAAGTCGCCGGCCACCGAGACCGACCGAGCCCCAGGTTGAAGCAACACGAGCCGTACAAACACCTTGCTCTCTTGTCCTGGCGCGGACGACGCCGTCTGCGCCTGAATCCCAGCAACCGGGATTGGCACCTCCACGATCCGTTCCGGCGCGAATCGCATGAGGCCGACAACTGCGACAACTGCGACACAGGCCGCTGCCATAGCGCCGACAAAATTCCATTCCAGGGTCCGTGGCGTCGTGATCGCCGCGCGGAGTCGATCCCACGGGCTGATGGGTGCCGGGGCTAACTTGGTCAGGACTTGGGCAAGGAATCGTGCCGACGGCGCGAGACGGGGCAACTGCGCCGCCTCCGCCACAACCAATTCAAGATTGAGCCAGCGCCGCCGCAACGACGGATCGGCATCCACCGCTTGGAGAAAGGCCACCCGCTCCTCCGGCGTCAGGTCGTCGTCGAGAAAACGTTGGATTAGCAGGTCTTGTTCGCCCATCCCTATGCCTCTTTCAGTTCCACCAACTCCCGACTCAGCTGTAGCCGTCCCTTATACACCCGCATTTTCAACGTATCTGCGTTCACGCTGAGAATCTCCTGCATCTCCTCGTAACTCAATCCTTCGACATGCTTCAGCACAAAGGCTTCTCGGTAGAGCGGCGGCAACCGTTGAATCGCCCGATCCAATTGCGCTGCAACTTGCTGCTGCGACAGAAGCCGCTCGGGGGTTCGCTCCTCCACCACTCGGTCATCGAGCACCTCCTCCACATCGACGTCACGAACACTCTGCCCAGGCCGTTTGGCTCGGAGCCAATCCTTACATTTGTTCGCGGCGATCCGGTAGAGCCAGGTGGAAAATTTCGACTCAGCTCTGAATGTCGGCAGTGCCTTGAACGCCGCGACGAATGTTTCCTGTGCCAGATCTTCGGCCTCAGTCCGCTCACCCACCATCCGATAGGCCAAGTTCACAATGACCGTCGCGTATCGTTCGACCAACTGCCCAAACGCATCGGGATCTTGCCTCAGGCTCCGCGCAATCAGCTTGGCTTCATCGTCCGACCCGCGGTGATCTACCGGCATGACCATGCTTGCCGATCCGACATGGCCATCCGGCGCCTGCTTGTGCTGCGTATCTGTACCATTGGACGAAACGCTAGGCCGGTCGTAAACGCCTCGAAAGGGTTAGAAGCGGTAGCTAGTCCCGACAGAAAAAACATGGTCAGGGGCTCCATTGGATAGGCCCACGGCGACTCCCCCATTGAAACGCCACTCTGAGGAGGCCCTATAGTTCATGCCAAAAAAGACGTCGCGGATGTTTTGGTTTCCGGAGACGAGCGACCGGTATTCCTCGAAGTAGACGCTGCCAAGCAAGTCCTTCGTGAAGTAATATCCCCCTCCAACGTCATACCACCACTGGTTTCTGAGATTCCGGCCTTCCGGTCGACCGATGATGTTGAAGCCCCCATCGAGAAACGTAATCCAGTTATTCCCCAAACGCTTGGAAATCTCGGCTCCAACTCCCTCGTCCATCTTACCCGTCCCAAGCCCGCGCGACTCATCGGCAGTCGGCAGCTTCACACGACCCGTGATCGCAACGAGGGGAACCCAGTCCTTCTCCTCAACGAGATAGTAGCGGCCCCTGAGGATAATGTCCCCGAGACCGGAGGTCGTCACCTTCTGACCCTGGACACCACCCGTCGCCCCCCCAGTCCCTTGGCACTCTGGCCTGTCTTCAGCATTCCCTGAACCACTATTGCTAAAACAACTGTCGGGCAGGGTTTGAGTAGGCTGCCCACCAACCAGGGTAACCGTACCATCCGTCGTCACCGTGACGAAGGGAATCACCAGGGAGACATCGCCGTCTTTAAAAAACCGACGAATTGAAATTGGAGCGTAGAGAAACGAACTGGTCGTATTCGTTCCGTAATTTCCGCTGCTATAGCTTGGCGTAAACCCAA
The DNA here is from genome assembly GCA_005116885.1 of Nitrospira sp. GTDB lineage: Bacteria > Nitrospirota > Nitrospiria > Nitrospirales > Nitrospiraceae > Palsa-1315. The sequence goes on along the minus strand of SWDP01000002.1, from coordinate 467,240 downwards.
TCTGCCAATTCCGATCGGGCGAAGCGGGTCCTGGATCAGTCTTATCCGCCGGTGATGCCGCCATGGCCAATCCCACTCCACTTGCCACCGTGAATCCGATCGCTAGAGACATCGCCCGCCACTGCCATCTCATAATCCATCCTTTCTATAGTCTCACCTCTCGGCCGAGACTGAAATAATTCTTGTGTTAGTATGTCCCAGCTCGTTCGTTCCATCGCGGTTGTGCTCGATGCTCCGGCCGCTTCAGTGACGGCAGAGAACATAGCTGGAAGCGTATGGCCGATTCAACATTTGCTGACTGTGATCTCGAAATGCGAGCGGCACCGAGAGTGCTCAGCGCCGCTCGAACTATCATGCTGTATTGGACAGGGCCTAGTTGTGTCCAGACTGGCCCGATCCCTCTGGTCGGTCCAGACGATCAGGAGGGTCCATCCGTTCCGGTCTGTTCGGTCGATCCATTTGGATCATTTGGGCATGATCTCGCCCCTGCCGGCCATGTTCACCTGCCACCTGATCAGCCCGATCGAGCCCACGGATTTCACCACCCTCGTTCGATCGGCGATCTTCCCGCCGATCAGCCTGCCGGTCTTCTCGGCGATCCTGTTGTCGATCGGCCCGTCTATCTTCCCGGCGATCCTCCTGCCGTATATCGCCCGCATGCCCCATACGAGTATCATCTCCACCGCGCCGGCCACTGTGTCCACTTGATCCACTGTTCATCGATCCTGGGCCACTATTGAGAGAACCAGGCCCCCTGTTATCCATCCGCGCTGCCGGATCTCCGATTGGCTCACTCGATTGGCCGGTCGCCGGGACACTGACCAAGAATAGGCCCGCCACCATTCCCACTACGACTTCTTTCCACGTCACAGATTGTCCATATTTCATGATCAGACTCCTCCCATACATTGCCACCGGCCGTGCCGTTCAGCATCAATTTCCCCACTCTGTTTCGCGCCGCGCCATACCGCTTCAGGGTATCCTGACCAGGAATGTTGTGATCGATACCGATGATGCGCTCGCCCCGCACCACCGTGTGGCGCATGACCTCCGCACTCAAGCTATCTACCCCAAGAGACCGCACCATTCCTCGACGGCGACTCTCTGACGGACCGAACTGGCTGACCCCTGATTGCCGTTCACCACGGTTAATCAGCCGTTGTCCGTCGTCCATCTGCCAACACATCTGCCGACCAGGCCACATGTGCTGGACACCACTGCCACACGCCCAGTGTAATGATCCGTGTGAGACCGGCGGGAAGGCAGGCCGTCGTGTTGACCGACACATCGCGATTGACGACGCGTGTGCTGTCGCCGCACCGATGCAAGTAGGGCTCACTGGAAACTTTGTGCAGATCAAAGTGGGGTACGAAAAAGGCAACGACCGGCACCGGCAACACCGCCAGCGAAGAATCGTCGACCCATTCGCTCCCGGCACAGTGACCCTCCAGCCCTGTTGTCCGTTTCACATTGTCGCGAACCAACGTCGACTTGCACCCCGATAGAAACAGGGAAACTGCAAGGATAAACGCACTTGTCTTTGAATAAATCTGTCGCATAGAACCCTCCTTCTAGCCTCGTCTGTTTGGTTAGACGGAGGAGCGGAAGAAAGGTAAACGGAAAACTGAGGAAGATAAGATTTCGGCGAGGGTATGATCAGGATCCAGCCTGGGGTGTGACCCCAGGCTGGATTAATCTGTTGCTTACTGAATCGGATTACGTTGCGCTGCCGTCAGTTGGTCCTTCCAAGCTTGCGGAAGATTCTGAACCCATCCGTTGTACACAACCGGGATCGTCAGGAGACCCTGACCGCCCATACCGCGATTGCCGACGATGGTGTCGTCGGTCGCCGTCGTGCCCACGGACGTGAGCAAAATCTTACCGACAATGGCTGCATCAGCCGGATTGCCGTCGCTGTTGGGATCGGGATCGACGACGAGCAGCCTGTTGGAGAACTTGCTCGACACGTAGGCATAGTACCCACCGCCCACCTTCGCGCCGTACTGTACGCCGTGGCAACCTGGATCGCAAGGCAACATCGCCACCACCGTGTCGGTGACTGGGTCGACGATGGTAATGGTCGCCGTGAGCGTATTCGCCGTGACCATGCTTTTCCCATTGGGGCTGACCGGTGTCTGGATTGGCAAGGCACCGACAAATGTCACACCGCTGACTGGATCAGGCGAAACAACTCCGGTCACAGCATTGTAGTTCGCCAGCAAGTTGATGGTCCCCACCACCGTCTTTGCCTGAGTGTCGATCACTGTGATCGTACTATCCAGCAGGCTAGCCACATAGGTTTTCTTCGAATCGGGCGTCATGCCGGTTGCGATCGGAAGAACCCCCGCCGGCAGAATGGCGTCAATTGAGTTATTGGCAAAATTGTACTGGGTGCTGTCGGCCGAGAAGGCATTAGGCGTCACCATCAACTTACCATCATGGCTCATCCAATGGGCGTGAGGATTGCCACGCCCAATGTTGATACGCCGCTGCACCCCATTCGCCATCGGCGCGAGCTCAACGACAGAATCGTTAGTAGGCGACCCGTTCAACGTCACGTGCAGTTGATCGGTATCGGTTCTGGTCATCACGTGAGCCGGCGATTCACCAACAGAGATGTTGTTCAGGAACTGCCCTGTCGTGCGGTTGAACACCGCCAACTTACTGTCGAACCATTGAGTCTGATAGATCAGATTCTGGTTCTTATCCGTCCACATGTTGTGGGGATTGTTCATGTTGATTTGAGGAAGCGCCACCTTGCGCCTTGCCTGCCAGGTCTGGCCATTAATGGCCGTGGCTGTGCCAGGCTTGGTCTTTCCCGCAGTCTTTTCAAACTGGGTATCGACCCAGATTTCACCCACAGCGTTAGTCGTGGGGTTGAGGAGTGCCTCTTTGGGCTTATCGTTCCCATACCGGGCGCTCAACACAGCATCGAGATTGGCAACCGCGCCGCCCGTAATGCGCACCTCCACGCTCGGATAGGTAATGTGCCAAGGGGCCGCGGAGGTATAGTCCTCCCAGTTGGCCGGATTCGTCGCGATGAAAAAGGTGCGGAGTAAGCGCGTAGCAAGATCGCTGCTGGTAGGAACAGTGATGCCGTTCACCAACGTAATGGACTCGCCGAGATCCAATCCAGTGGTGCTCGGATCGTCCACGATGACTGCGCCGAACATGTATGGATGAATCTTGCACGTGAACACATAGAGCCCAGGCGTATGCAACACGACCGTGTCCGAACCCTTGCGAGGCGTCGTGTCGAACGGCATATTAATCGCGCCGGTTGGGAAAATCAGGCTGGTGCGCGTATGCACCGTGTTAGATTTTCCGTCGAACCGCACTTCTGTCCCAGGTGTGGCCACCGCCAGCGACTTGAACCCGGCCACCGGCCCTGCCGCATTTCTGAACCAGGCGCCTGGCTCGTCAGTCAGCTCAAAAATGATACGTGGATCACTGGCCTGCACAAAGCTTACCGAAGAAGTCCCCAACAACCCACCACAGAACGCCATGACCCCGAGCCACACACGCACACTTCTTCTCCGCATTATTTGCCTCCTCTCAGACGACGAGTTAACTGCGAGCCTCGATTCTGTTCATCGAGGCTCAATATCTGAAAACCCGGAGAACAGTATCGGAAGGTGAGGAAACTATCAACTAAAATTACAGATATCTACCCAAGTAAACATCTAGGCTATCGGACGTTTTGGAAGAACGCGCGAGGCAGTGCCGACAAGTGGGTTTGGAATGGACTTGTCGCATGACCCCCTCCTTCCGGCCTCGCTGTTGAGTTAGACGAGAGGACGAAGGAAAGGTAAAGGGTGAAGCTAACCCGCAGCATTCATGAATATTTCTTTTAGAATAACGAGATCAAGATGAGGAGGCTCACTTCGTGCCCTGTCGAGAAGGGGCATCACCGGCACAGTAACCGGCAGCCCATAGATGGAGGCAAGCACCACGTCCATGCGTTAACCTGTTCGTTGCGTTAGATGTCTGACTCTAAGAGCGAATACGCCTCCGGTTTTTTCTGACCTGCGGCCTCGCATCTGACCGCCTTTCCTTCGCCTCGTCACGAAGGTAACGTCGGACAGGCTTCTAGGGGGGAGGAAGGACGGGGATCGACGAACGGTCAAGAATTATGCCGGCTAGTAGAAGTTGTATCGCAAGAGGATGCTGGCCAGAAACGCGCCATCACGGGAGCCTTCAGGAAAAGCTCTACCAGGTAAAAAATAACCGAGGACAAACTTGGTTTGGAGTTGCGGGGTGCCCTGATATCCTGCCACCAAATCGAGTTCACTGCCGACATGCTTGCTGAGTCCGGTAGGGTCAGTTGCGAGATCAGAGCCACGAATGCTTGTCGAGGTGTGGTCTTGTAGATAATAGTGATAGACCAAGTCGAACGATGTCTTTTCGAATGGTCGGATGCCGGCCCCGCCGGTGAATACCATGAGATTCGTCAGTCTGGGATCCAGCACTTCTCCGTAATATTTAAACCGCGCCACGCCATTGAATTTATCGGAATTTCCTTGAAAGCCAGTTTGTCGAAAACGTGTATCGACATTGTCATCTGGATTTCTGTCTCCGGTACCATAGGCGTAGCCGATGGTAATGGAAGGCTCCCAGAACCCGTCAAAGCGTTGCGTCAACCCCACATCGATCGCCTCTCCTCGAATGCTCTTGGCGCCGTCCGTTCCGCGCACAATGGCTGCTTGAATCCAGTATTTCAAGCCCTTCACGAGTCTCCCTCCTGACTGGATGCCGAGATAGAAAGGACGTGCTGTGCCGAGGCGCTGCTGATCCTGATAGAGCGCAAATACGCCAACGTGATTTTTCTTGCCGAATGCGTAGTCGGCATACGCGTAATAATTGACGAACGTTTCCTCGTCCTCCAGTTCTTCTCGTCTCAATAGGTTCCGCTGCACCAGATTGAATTGGCTGACCGAAAGCTCCAGGGATAGGTTTTCATATTGGTAGGCCAGCCTGGCCGCGTCCATGTTTTCGTTGAACAGCCATCTTCTGGTGTCGATAAACCGCTGCCTTCCGACTTGCAGCTTTGCGCCCGGCACGACATTTTTCAGAGTTAAGAAGACAAGGTTCAAGTTCAACTTCGTCGTTTGAGGATTCTCCCCAGTTTTCTCGACGGCAACCGGTATCTCAAGAGCAGGATTCGCATAGATCTGAAGGTATTGGTTGGGGGTATAGGCGAACGCGGGGGAGAGTGTAGGCGTCAAGATGCTGTTTGCATCGCCCGGCTTTGACGTGAGGCGATAGTTGCGATTGGTTTCTCCCTCGAGTGATACATAGCCGCCGAACGTCAGATTGGGCCCGATGGGTATCGTGGCTCTCGGTGGGGCATTCTGATCAAACGGTTCGATCGTTGGCGCAGTGGGTTCGGGGGGGTCCGATGGTGTATTTGGGTCAAGAGGCTTTGCCGCGGGCGTTGTTGTTGACGACGCTTCGGTTGATGATGGCGTTAAGAGGTTTGCAGGCCCATTCTTCAACTCAGCTGCGGCCTGCGCTGTACTGGCGAACAACAGCGCAACAGCAGCCGACACGATAGTGCGTTGAATTCCGGTCTTACTGAGCATACAGGTCAATTTCCTTTCGCTCCCGGCACAGTCACTCTCCAGCCCTGTTGTCCGTTGCACATCGTCGCGAACCAACGTCGGCATGCACCCCGATAGAAGCCGTGCAATCGAAAGAACAGTCATGGAGATCTTTGAATGAACCTGCCGCAGAATACCCTCCTTCTCTCTGACCCTGATGGATTAGACGGGCGATTGAAGGAAAGGTAACCGGTGAAACGAACCCGCAGTATTCATGAACGTCTCATATAGAATAATGAGATCGAGATGAGGCAGGAAGGCTCACATCGTCCTCTGCCGAGAAGCGGCATCTCCGGCACAGTAAGACGACATCTTGATCTCAGAGTTGGCGAGGCGACGGCTGCGCTAGAGAGGTTCGCAGAGAGGCCCCGACGGTCTAACAACGGCATGTGCGTTCCCTGTTCGAACAAACGTCCCTGGCCCAAGACGAGAAGCTGGTCAAATAGGTCTGTCATCCAGACCCCTTTTCTTGTCCCCGCGCGAGCTGCTGATCTGCGACAACAGCGGGGGCAGTAATGGCAGCCGCTCTCGCCTGTGGGAGATGGCTCTGCAGGAGCTGGCGATCAAACTGAGGATGCCCATCCACGTATGTCACGTGCCGCCCGGCACGAGTAAGTGGGACAAGATCGAGCATCGCAAGTTCTCTCACATCAGCCGCAATTGGCGCGGCAGGTCTCTGGTCAGCCACGACGTGATCGTGCAGTTGATCGCCAACACGACCACCCAGGCCGGACTGAGGATTCTCGCCGAACTCGACACCGGCCAGTATCCCACAGGTATCAGCGTGACCGACTCCGAGTTGGCCGCGTTGCATCTCAAGCGTGCCGACTTCCATGGCGTCTGGGATTACACATTGCTGCCACTTCGGCGAACAAAGTAGTGAGTGTAGTTTGACGCGAGTCCTAAGTTCATTTTCGGCTTGGTACCGTTAAAAACTGTTCGAATACATTGCGCGTAATTTGCTGCGCGGCTGAACTCAACCGTGAAGTCCGCAATGCCGGCACATTGTAATCATCCAAACCCCAAGCCCATTGGATTGATCCGGTAGCGAACACCATTGCGCCGCTGGCCGCCATATACATACTCATGTGCGCTACGCCTTGCTGGCTGGTATCGTTTAGTGCTGTCCACGGTGATGCTGCCAATATCTGAGCCGTTGAGGTTGCAAGATCAGGCACACAATCGACCTCGTAACCCAACAACCCTTTTAATTTTGCGCCTGATTCAAGTCCAGTATCGGCAAACACCCAGTGCTCCGGCGCTTTGATCACTATATCGGCGTCAACGGGATCGCCCGCATACATCACGCCTATTAATTGCGCTTCAGGCCGATTCACCGCATCACTGCGCCATTTATCAGTAGCGAGGGACATATCCTTGCCACCCGCAGCGACCGGATCGCGCTTCGCTTTCTTGTAACAAACCATGATTCGATTTTCAGAACCAGATGCGGCACTTTTCTCAAAGCGAACTTGCCAGTACGCACAATTTGCCGTGAAAAATCCCAGATGCACGCCTGCATCTCGCGCAGACTCAATATGCTGCCGCATTTCCCATGACCAATATTCATCATGTCCAACGGAAAGCCACGCTTTGCATGCCGGCAACTTCGATAATGAATGAGTGTCGATGCTGGTGCAGTAAGCCAAGTCATAACCTTCGCGCTCTAACCAGCGCACCATGTTGTAGTCCCAGCCAGCATTGCTCGCCCCGTAGCTATCCGGATGCGGCTGCAGATTGGTCAAAAACTCACCCGATCCCATGCCGTAAGCGGCTGCCGGATTTTCCGCGTTAGCTGCATAGGGTCGATTAAACGAAACTTTCGCTGCGCGTTTTTTCTCCGTGCTGCCCCAGTTATAAAGGGATTTGCCACCCCAATAATTGTAGGCTTGATACGTTGACACGCTGAGTTGAAATAACAGATTCGCAGGACGCTGATCGTCGCGCACGACAAAAATAATATAGCTCTGTGCCCCGCTGTCAGTTGCGGTGAGTTTCGCCAGATACACGCCGCTTACCCAGTCGATATGGCCGCCGGGATTATGCGTCGTCAAAATGAATGGCTTGATCCAGCCACAATCCAACAGACCTGTCTCGTCATCCATTGTCGGCATAACCTGCTCCGTACCTTCAATGACTAACGGACCAACAACTTGCCGCGCGCCAAGATTTTGGTACCACCCCATGCGAAAAACTTCCAACAGAAACGTCGGCGAGCGAGTGTTGACGTACAAATGGATTGCATCACCGCGATTAACGCTGGTGGCTGATGCGTAGCCTTCTATTTCACGCGATGTGGCAGGACGTGTGAGCTGCCAGCTATCAGTGCCAGCTCGCAGGTTCTCGGCAATAATGGGGTTCACGCCTGACATGTACATTTGGCTAAATAGCGTCAGGCGGTTGCGCCAACACCGCTTTGATTTTTTCGCTGGTCAGGAATGCGCCGTTTATAGCGATACTTTTTGTTGCGCAAGGTGTGCTGAGCGCCAGTTCGATTTTCTCCTTAAGCCGTTCCAGCGCCAAGTCCGCGGCTTCCAATGCATGCAACAAACCTTTTTCGGAAAATTTTTTGATACGAAAACCTTGCTCGCTATTGCCTTGATACGGATAGGCGAGCGTCGGTGTGCGCGCGGTAATTACGTCGAGCAGCGTATTGTCGCCACCCATGCAGATTGACACAGCGGACTCCAGCAAATGCCGCTGGAAGTCGGGTAAAAAAGGTTTGATTTCCACATTATTCCCGCGTACCGTTTCTCTAAGCGCCTCCATCTCGGCAGGCGTGGTGCGCGAGCCGGTCGCCAATAAAAATGAATACTCCGGCATCAGTGCCGCTGCGCCGATTGCGCCTTCGAGCAGTTCACGCCCGACATTACCACCGCCCTGGCTGACCAAAATTTGTTTTTTTCGCTTTGGCCAAGACTGCGGCGCCGGCGGGCTGACATAACCGGTGTAGCACAGGCGATCTTCAATTTTATGTGCCAAAGAAAAAGTTTCGTCAAAGCGAACGACTTCAGGATCGCCGCGAATAAACACCGTGTGAATATGTTTTTTCACCGACTCCACCATACGGCGCTCTTTCTCAACCGTGCGCGGCACTAGCGCTTCACGCACAGAAGTGAAAATAGGAACCGGGCCGGAGATGTCCTTCACTGCCCGAAACAAATCCTGAATTTCGCGCTTAAACCGTCTACGTCCGAAAGGATAAAACTCAACAACAATGGCATGGTAAGGGCCATTCAGAAAATTGCGTATCGCTTCACTGCGGGCTTTCCATATTTCGTCCACGCCGCTTTCATCGTCCGGATCAAAAAAGCCCCCCGATTCGTGGTCATGCAGCAGTGTCGGCAATATTAAATTTCGATAGCGTGGGTGCTCTAATGATGTGCCGGTATCCAGCCCACCTTGAATCAAATCGACTTCAGCATGGTGCAGCAGTTCGTGAATGATGCGCAGGCTACAAGTCAGATGGCCAATCCCCACCAGGCTCTGACAGTAATACAGTACTTTTTTAAGATGAAGTTCAGCCATATGATTTAGTCGTCTGTCCCACTCTTGTTCAAAATAGCGTATGACGTTGGGTCATCCGAAGGTGTAGGGTGTCGGTGAATCGCCAACCCCACCTGCACTCGACCGAAGGAGACCCACCGTGAACGCATCATGTTTCTGCCTCCCCTTCAGTTTCAGGACGGAGCGTGCTCGATGCGCGCCTGGTGAGCCAACGGGCGTAACCCTGACTTCTGAAATCAACACCCAATTTTGTTGAGTATCTTTGCCAGCACCCGATCCGAATCGAAATACTCCTCGGCAATCTCTCGCGCTGTCCGGCTGTGGAGCGCATAGTTCCCGTTAATCTCTTCGATACCGGCCATGGCTTCCTCCATCGTGGTAAACGTCAGCAGCCCCTTTCCCGTCGGGAGATGAGGCTCAATCCCGGTTGACTGCACGAGGACCGGCTTCCCGCTGGCCAGATACAGGGCGCTTCGGTCGCTGAACCAGCCTGTAGAAAATTGGACATACCGATTATGTGCGACGCTAAACTCGGCACGGGATCGCCCGATATAATCGCGGTAGTCAGCGAGATTGCGGAGTGTCCCTGGATCCGAGAGCCGCCAGTGTTTATCTTGAAAGAGATGGCGATCGGTTTGATGATCGGCAGAGTCGATCTGCAAAGCGATTTCAAATTCCTGCCCCGCTTTTTGGGGAAGATCGAGGAAATGAGACCAATTGTCTGATTTATCGCCTGAATACCGCCCATCCCACTCGAAGGTGGCCCTCCCCTTCCAGGTTGAAATCGTCGTGAAGCACTTGCCGCCGAGACTTGAGCTGGTCGGCCACAGTGACAGAACGACGGGCCGTACCAACGGATGCCACTGGCGGCACCCCGTCGGAATGGGACAGGCCTCTGTGCCAATGTTGAGACCTAAAGTGAACAGGTGGTCGTAGCGGTTCAAACTCTCGTAATTCTCTCCATGCTGTTGAAGAAGAACCTGTGTGTTGCCTGGATTGCCATCAAAGTAGGCTCGTTGCCTGGCCTGTTCGAATATCTCCGGAGCCTTATGGATCTCTCCACTACGGGTGATCAGTACATCGCATCGTTTGGCTACGTTCACTGCCTCGGCATAGGAGAGGCCGTGGGTGGCTTCTCCGTTCTTGTAAATCAAGCAGCACCGAGGCCATATGCCGTAGGTCCTCATCACTTCTTCGAAATGAAGCCGGCCATCCCATTGTTCAAAGGGTATCGTTTGCTTGTTGGAATCGGTGCAGCGGTTCGACCCCACCCGCTCCATCACATAGACGTCATGGCCCAGCCGCTGGAATCCCGCTGGATAGGCCATCGCGTGGTCGATATGACCCACAGTCGTATTGGCGATTTTGCCGGTACAGATAATGGTCATGACGCGTCGCCGTGAAGTCGGTTTGTGAACAGGAATTCAACTCTTCGTATGCTCCGTGCCCTTGCCGTATGAAAGAGTGTCATGCCCCGACAGGTTCCGGAAGATTGGATTGAATAAATTCCAACCACACTGGTCCTTGGATAGCCCAGGCATACCGTTCCAGAACCCGCTTTCGATTATTACCTCCAAGTTGTTGGACCAGAAGACGATCGGCTTCCAACTGGGTAACGAGACGTTTGATTGCCGAGAGATCTCTCTCAATGAAGAACCCGTTATGCCCTTCCGTGATGAGATCTTCACAGCCGCCCACTCGGGTGGAAATCACGCCTCGCCCACAGGCAGAGGCCTCAAGGACACTCTGGGAAAATCCTTCAGAAGTTGACGCGCAGATATACAGGTCGATCTGGTTGTACAGCTGGGGCATCTCCTCCCGCTTGACTTGTCCCTCGCCTTTGCCACCCAGGACTTTGATTTCCACGTTGGGAAGCTCGCGAAGCGGCGCAATAAATTGGGAATACCCCTTCAAATGATCGTGCTTGTCGATGTGCGTACTTCCGCAAAAGCCGACAACCAGAGGCCTGCGACGATCGGTGGCAATGGGATGAGCGGAGGCAAAGAGGTCCGTGTCCACGCCATTTTCCGTCAAAGTGATGTTCGACAATCCGGCGTCCCGAAAAATTGCAAACAAGCGCCGACTAATGACATTGATGCGCTTCAGCGTGGAGAGCTCCTCGATCAGTTCTTTGGGTGGGGGAGGATAGGCGTCGGGGAGCGTGGCATATTCATCCCACGAACGGTGCGAATGGATACCTGTGATGAGTTTTTTGCGATCGAGAAAAGTCAATTCTTGGCGGTACTGATGCGTCCTCTTTTTGGACATGATCAGTGTCCAGCCCACGGCGAATACGAGATCATACTGCGTGTGATGCCGTTCGATATAATCGAGGTTGTCTGCCAAGGAAACGATGTCGAACGACAGCGCGCCATCGACATGGCCTTTTGTCAGTCCTTTCACGATGGCGTCGTACGACCACCCAAACTTATCTATGATCATGAGAACGTTGCGCATGGTGTGGTGTCAGGCGTCCTAGGTTGCGGCAATCCTCTGCAAATGTCAGTGGATGCACAGCATGATCAGCGTTACCCGTCTACGGTTATTTGATCGAGTGTCTTGAAGAGATAGCCCCGGGTTTTTAACAGGTGAAACGTCTGTTCTATCCTCTCGAGCATCGCGGTGCAGTCCTCTGCGGTCTTGCAGTACGGACTCTTGTTCGGGACCAGTTCTACGTTGTGAAACATGCTGCATAAGACGGTCGGAGCCGTGTGGGCTTCATACCAATCGATGACCTTCTTGCATTGGTCGAAATCTGAGAACCGAGGGGTCGGTCTGAGCCACTCCAAATTGGGGGTGATGGAAACCGGAACCTCCAAAATCGTTGACGTTCCCTGCAGACAGATGTTGTCTTTCGACGGGTAGTACGGTGAAAGGCTGCCGGGTTGTGAAAATCCGCGATGTCATGCCAATTGCGGAAGGGGGTTACACTGGTGTCGTGCGTGTACCCCAGCCGTTCGAGGCACTCCACAGTCCATCCTCTCGCCCCAAATCTTCCTGCGCGAAATGACTTTGGGGCATATCCAAACAGGTCAACAAACTTGTTCGTTAGATTTTTGAGTTTCTCAAATTCGACATCTTTGTCATATTCACACTGCATATCTTTGGGGTCACATCCACTGAAATCCGGCCCTGGAAACTTTTCCATCGGGGGAATGTATTCCCCGTGCAGATGTGTGCCTAGCTCACAATGATTCCTATTGAGAGACTTCAGACAATCAACCGCTTTCTGGTCGACCATGACTGCGGGGCTGATCAGGTACACGGGCTTGACCCCGTAGGTGTCACAAAGACGCTGAAGGACTTCAATGCCTATATAGACCCCTTCATATGACGCAGGATTCGACGTCTTCCATTTAGGGCCTGCGTCGATCTCGACATCGATCGTCAAGACATAGGTCCTTGGACTATCGGTGTTCATAACCATGCTTGTTCCCGCTTAAGCATAGGTTTCAGTCTCCCCTTCAGTTTCAGGATGGAGAGTACTTGCTGCACCAGCGTCTTCCCATTGCGTCCCGTGCGCCTGATGAGCAAGCAGGGCATAATACTGGCCTTTGCGAGCTACGAGCTGTCGGTGCGTGCCTTGCTCGACCAAGCGGCCGTTTTCGAGAACCAGAATCTGATCGAACTGCTCCATCGCAACGAATTGATGGGCGATCACGAGGGTCGTCTTGCCTGCCTGAAGACGGGCCACGGTGTCGCGAATCAGCGAAGCCGATACCGGATCCACGGCGGATGTCGGCTCATCGAGGATGAGGATCGAGGGCTGCTTGATAATGGCGCGTGCCAGGCAGATCCGCTGCCGTTGTCCTCCGGACAGGGTGCCGCCCCTCTCGCCGAGGATAGTGTCATAACCGTTGGGCAACGCGACAATGAAGTCGTGCGCGTAGGCGAGTGTCGCCGCTCGTTCGATCTCATCGCGCGACGCATCGGGTTTCCCATAGGAAATATTTTCGGCGATACTTGCGCCGAACAACACCGTATCTTGCAGGACGATGCCGATGTGTTGCCGGAGAGATTCCCGGTTGTACTGTGTGCTGTCGGTTCCATCGATCAGGATGGAGCCGCTCTGGGGTTCGTATAGGCGGAGGAGCAGGTTGACGATGGTCGACTTTCCGGCTCCGGAGGATCCGACCAATGCTACCTTTTGGCCTACCTTGATGTGATAGGACACCTCATGCAACACGTTCGTGTTGCGCTCATAGCCGAACGTGACCTGGTGGAACACGATATCCCCTCGCAAGGCCGAGGCCTCTCGTGCATCGGGCAGATCGCAGGTCTCCGGCTCGATGTCGAGGATATCCGCGACACGTTTCGCACTGACCATTGCCCGAGAGAACTTGACTGAGAGACTGCTCAAGTTTCGTACCGGTTTATATAGAGAATGGCCATAGGCGAGAAAAATGAGCAGATCGCCCGGTGTCATCTGTTTTGCGAGGACCAACCAGCCTCCGAAGAGCACGGTGCCGGCGGTTCCGAGCGCTTCCACGACGTGGACCATTCTTGAGACAGATGCGGTGAGCCTCGCCGTCTGGATGCCTTGTTCCACATGGTGGTCGCTGTACTTCTGAAGCCGCGATTCTTCATGCTCCTCTCGGCCGAACGCCTGGACGAGCGAGATGGCTCCCAAGACCTCATTGATATGGGCGGCAATTTCCCCTTCTTGCTTCCGTTGTTTCTGGGCGGTGGTCTTGAGCTTCCGGATCAAGACGAAGATGAGAGCACCGAGAACCGGCAAGGTCGCGAGGGCGACGAGGGCCAATCTCCAGTTCAACAGGCACATGATCACCATCATGCCGAGAAGCGTCAGGGAATGGCTGACCATCGTGAGCGCCCAGTCGGCAAAGACATCCCTGAGCGCCGTGGTGTCGCTCGACACTTTGGTGAGCAGTTCGCCGGAACGGGTTTGATGGTGGAAAGACAGAGACAGGCGTTGTAAGCGAGAGAACAGTTCATTCCGGAGCATGGCGCTGAGCTGAAAGCCAACTTTCGTCGTCAGATACATCTGGCCATACGAACACAGGCCACTCAGGACGCTGATGCAGACGATCACACCGGCCACAACACTGAGTGGCACCAACATGCCATCTTGGAGCACGCCCTGGAGCATAGACAGGAAAGGCGGGAGCGGCTGCTGTAACAGTACATAGTCGAACAGGACTTTGAGCGGCCAGGGTTTCATCAGATCGATGGCTGTGTACCCGACGAGGCACAGGCCAGCCAAGGAAAGACTTCCCTTCATCTTCAGCAAGTAGCTGAGAACGATATCTTTAAACCGACTGTGTTGATGCGAGCTCATAGTGTGTACGATTATGAACCGGATTGTGTGGCCTCGATCTGTTGCATGAGGGTTTTGAGCGTATGGAACCGTACGACTGGACATCGCGCCAGCTCATCCAGCAGTTGGTCGAGAAACGTCAGTGCAGTGCGGTCCATGACTTTATGGTGCAAGAGAATCCCGATCGTGTCGAGGTCCCGCATTTGGCTGATGAGGGCCGGCACGATCTCATCGGCAGGTTTGAGCGTGGCCCCATCTTTCCAGCGATATAGATCCAGTGTGGTGGAAATCTCTTGGAAACGATGGCCTTGGGCGGAGTCTTTCTCCCGATCTTTTGAGAGCACTACAAATCCGAGTTCGTCCAGTACGCCGTAGGTGTCATGTGTGCAACGATTCCAGGGGGGCGTGAAGGCGGGATAGAAACGCGGACCGAAGGCCTCCTCCAGCCGAGATTTTCCACGCGCGATATCGTTGAATTTGTCGGCCAGCGAGCGGCTGATTCCAAACTCGCATTTCCGCCCTTCTTGCTCGTGGTTGATGTGTTTCCACCCGTGCTGAATCAGCCCGAGGGATTCCGGAATCCATAATTCTCTCGTGTGGAGTTGCCTCACCGTAGCGTCCGAGAGGAGATCGGGTATGATCGCCAAGTTGAGCGGCACCCCGTGGGCCAGGAACAGGTCGAGCAACCGTACAAGAAAATCCTCATCCTCGTCGATGTCGTCGTCTCGGAAGAAGATCCGGACTTTCTTTCCCTCAGCCTGAAGCAACTCCAGGCTTCTCCTCAATTCAGTTTGCCAAGGGATTCGGTGGTTTCCATTCGGAAGGGAGAAGGAAATAGGGGCCATGTTCCCCGGTACAGGCGTCCTTCTCGCTGCCAACTCTTGTAGGTAGGCCGCGGTCTTCATGGCGCCACCTTGATCGAGAGACAGTGTGTGTGTCGGGGCCGGAGTTCGGAGAGCCTGAATCATTCGTTCCGCCAGGTAGTCCGGTCGCAACGGCGATTCGCTGAGTACGCCGACGACTCCGAGTTGAGCCAGTTTTTCTGCGCGGAGGGTTTGCTCGGTATTGCCTCCACCAGTAAACGGAACGACCAAGGCCCTGGTACCAGTGGCCAGCAGATTCATGCAGGTGTTATAGCCGGCCATGCTGACGGAGAGGGAGGCCTGCTTTAGGTAAGCAAGAAAATAAGGGGTGTATCGCGAGATGGTCACCTGCTCCTGCGTCTCTGCCGACTTGAGGAGCTGTTGAAACAACTCCTCCGGCATATAGGGCCCCGTCAAGATCATCATGCGGTGTGGGAGGCTTGTTCGAAGATGTGCCGATGCCTGCAGTGCGCATTCCACCAGTTCATAGCCGACTCGGCCTCCCCCAATGCTCACGAGAATCATGGGTTGGTCCGAGGCCGTGCGGTCAGGTGCTACGCCGAGGCTCTGCGGAGCCGCTTGCGAGACAAATCCCGTATATCTGATATCGCACCGAAGCTCCCGGACCCGTGGAAACGTTTCATCGAGGGTCTGAAATCGCGGGTCGGCGTGGATCAAGAGCAGATCGAAGTACCGGTTTATGAGCGTGATCGCCCGTTCGTTATGCTGCGCCTGATTTCGCTTATTATTGACCAGGATGTCACGAAGACTGCACGCCACGGCTGTCGGCATCCTTTTGAGCCGGATCTGTTCTAAGACCGGCACCAGCTCGAATGCAAAGTGTTTTCGTCCGAACGGAAACATTTCGATGAGAAAGACGTCGGGCTGGATGCGGGCAAACTCTGCCTGGATTCGGCTCGCGCGAATCCGTTTTACGGCCTCCAGATCCTGACCCTTCTCTGAAGCCAGGATGGTCTTGAAATCCGATTCCGACTTGATCGGTGGGAGATTTATTACCTCAGTCTGAGGGGGAAATTCCATGCCGGGGCAGAGATCGCCGCCGTTCAAAAATGTGACGTCCCAGTCCGTCAACGCCCGAACAATCTCCAGGCTTCTTACGAGATGCCCCATCCCTAGAACATGCTGGCAATACATGAGTACCCGCTTCTTCATCGTGACATCTCCTCGATCAGCCTCGCGTTGTCGATCCAGTCCAACGTCGTCTCTTGGGCCGCCATATGGATGATTTCCTTAACAGTCTCTTTGACGTCAGGAGACTGCTGAATGTAAACTCTATAGGCTTTATTGATGAACTGGACTCTCGCGTGCCACCTGACGCGATCGATCGGAACCTCCCACTTCACCTGAGATCGGTAGGAGTCGTACAAGGACTTCGCCATCCGTCGAGCTAGAAATTGCCTTACGTCTCGAAAGTGTAGATCCACGATGAAATTTGCAATATCTTGCAAGGGATCTCCTATAGCCAGCTCGTCAAAATCGAAGAAAGCCACCTTTCCGTCTTGATCCAAGAGCTGATTGACGTGGAAATCCCAATACATTGGCCGAAACGGAATGTCGGAGGGGTTCGGCGCGTCGTGCTGGATACGCTCTGCGAGGAGGTTCAGTTCTCCCACCAGCGAAGGCGCCGCCCGGCGTAGTTTCTCGATCTTCTTCTCGACTTCAGTCAGGTGCTCGCCCAGAGTCCATGTCGGGAGACCCTTCAAGTTACTGTTGTGAACCATGGCCAGTCCCTTGGCGATCGTCTTGAGATAGGCATCACAGTTGTCTTCCCCGATCACACAACAGAGTGGAATCCCTTCAATGCCGAGTTGCCAGAGGGTCTGTACCGCAGGCGTGTATCCCAACGGTTGGGCAAAGAGGACATTCTCATCGACGCCGGAGAAACGGTTCCATAAGTATTCGCTTCTAGCGTAGACATCGCGCGCCTCCCCGCTTCGAAACGTCTTCCCGAAGATGGTGAGATGCTGAAGCTGATCGGCCGCGCCCCAGTGAAGATCGTACCGGGTTGTGCACCGCAACTCAGGGCGATAATTGATAATCTGCACTTCGACTGACCTCACGTCCCCCGGCCCATCGAGGCCCTTCGGAAGGGATGAGTAGGGAAGGTGCGCCGTGACTCGCTCCGGATCACTCACCTCCGGTAGATGCGGGATCGCCGGATCTGCCGGAAAGACCCACATAAGCAGATCTAGATCGCGGAAGTGGAGCGGCATGCTATGAAGCGCTTGTGTGCCTGCGCGTTGCTGGGGCAAGGTGTCGATCTCTCTCTGGCTGTGGCCTCCGCGAAATGCTTTGCAGTACAAGATCACACGTTGCTCGCGCTGGGAGTCCCTGTCTCTGATCCCAAGATGGTAGCAGGCGGCCAGGCTTGCATTTTCTGGCTTCTTCTTTGGGGAATATCGCACATGCTGAACGTGGCAACTCGTAATCGCCACGCTGTCCGGACAAAACAACGGGAGGCGCTCCGAGAGCATGGCCTTCATCACAGCGGGATCAGCGAATTTGGTTAGGTTATGCATTCCCATTCCCGTATCGCGGATCCGTCTCATGGTGAAAATCCGCGTATTCTGGTTTTCCTGACCATGTCTGGTGTTCATGCGATGAGCACATAGGGTCGTCTTCGTTGAAAAACCCTTCAGCCCGAGTTCCGCGTCCTTTTCCTGTGAGGCAGATAGTGTAGATGTGGGGAGTTGGAGTGCACTGTATCTCGTACACGTACTTGCTCCGAATGGACAGGTCCGCAAGATATTCCACATGCCAGCCCATTAAGGCGCTCAAGATCACGATATTGGTATGGCGATGCCCAACGACGAGAAGTGTGCCGTCAGGGTTCTCCGTAAGAACTTGCGAGAGAACCGGGAGCACCCGTCTCTGAACATCGACCAAGTGTTCGCCACCCGGGATTCTGAAATGCAACTTGTTTGTGGTCCATTGGTCTAGGAGGCGTTGCGATTCATGATCGAGATCTCTGCGCAGTTGGCCTTCCAAGACCCCGAAACTCATCTCCTTGAGTGCGTCCAGGGCACACAAGGACATCTCTTGCGATTCGGCGGTCGGCCGTGCCGTTTCTATGGACCTCCTCAAGGTGCTGGTTAGAATCTTGGTCAGAGGTATGCTCCGTAGAGCTGTCGCCAACCGCTGCGCTTGCCGGTGGCCCTTCTCGGTCAAGGTTGGATCCGCCTGCCCTGAAATACGCTCTTCACGATTCGACTCACTTTGTCCGTGCCTCGCGAGGAAGATTGTCAGCGGGCGGCTTTTGGCGCAAATTGTTTCAGGAGTCATGGTCTGTTTCATTCCCATTGTGCGCGACCTCGGATCACATAGAAGAATAGAGTTCGCTGAGGTCGAGGTACTGGTTGATGTATTGCATACGCTCGTTATCCAGCTGCCGAATGCTCCTGCGCGTAATCTCGTGGATGAAGGCCGTCGCCGTGAACCAGTTCATCCGGGGTCGAGACACGGCCCAGGGGACGGCTTCGGCATAGGCGGAGCAAAACACGTCCACGATCTTACGAATGCTGCCGATATCGGCTCCGGCGCGAATTCCATTGAGATGGAAATTGGCGATCAGACTGCCTATGTCGGTCATAGGATCGCCGAGGCACACAGAGTCCATGTCGATGAGCGCGACTTTCTCCCCGCCGATTAGAAAATTGCGCATCTTGAGATCACGGTGAATAGGCGTGGTCAGGGCACCCGACCAGCACATCGACCTTCGTTGAGCCAACAACGCGTTCACCAGTGACGTTATGCGGCCTGCAAGATCAGGATACGCGTGCTCAGCGGCCTTGATGGTGTCCAGAAGAGACTCATCAATGTCGGGCAGATCAAATCGACTTGGGGTGCGAACCGTGCAACAATGGAATTCCGCGACACATCGCGCAATTCTTCGGACCACGTCCAACGCGTCAGACGATTCCAACGATTCCCATAGGAATGGTTCGCCCGGCACATGCGATTGCCACAAGGTTCTCAGCTCCGGATCATACCCGAGCGGAACGGCACTCCCAGGCATCTGCTCCGCAAGTTGGTACATGATCGAATGGACCTCGACGCCGATATCATCACGATAGATCTTTCCGTAGAGCGTCAACGCACAGGACTCCCCAGTCGATCGGCGTTTCGCTGTCAGACGATAACGAATCATGCACGACCGTTCGGGCAAGTAGTGCAAGACCTCCGTAGTGATCGTCTCTATCTCATTGGAGCCATCGAGACCAATCAATGCCAGCTTTGAGGAGAGATGGGCCGCAAGAAACTCGAGATTCAGAAGCTGCGGCAGATGCGTGAGCTTTCGGTCATTGGGGAATGACCATACGACCATCTCCGTCTCAGGTAGATACGCCAAGGATTGCAGCCTAGGCACGCGAAATAGCTGTATGGATTTCGCCCGGTCAAACTCCGCCATTCCCTCGTCAGGCCTACATAACCGTGCTGATACGACCTGCTCATGGTGAGAGCCGGTGCTGACATCGTGTAATTGGAGGTGATACGACAGAACGCAACTCTTTCCAGGCTTGTAGCGCGTTTCCCCTATGACGCATGACCCGACTACGAGCCCGTGCCGTTGGTCGTCGAGCTGACCCACTAACGTGGTTTGCAGCAACTCCTGCATGAGCAGTGGAGACAATGCCGTTGAAAGATGGGGAAACTCTGGATCGCTCCGCATGCTGCTCTTTACTTTCTCGAGACGTGGTTCACACGGACTCACTGCGACAGGGCGTTACCCTGCTCCGATTCGAACGCGGTTCTCAGGGTTCTTCCCGGCGTGCTCGAATAGAGCCGATCACCTCGATAACTCACCCGTCCGCGCCCTGCGATGCCTTCCGTCAGGACCGTGGATCCGACCTGCAGATGATCCAGCCCTTCGGCCTGTAGATTCACGACACGGCCGACGTGGTCTTTCCTTAGAAATAGCACCTGGCTTCGACACACAATGTCATCGAAACGATACTCGCCTCTCGGCTGTTCATGCGCCATAAAGAGATAATCGCAATATTGCTCCGTCTCTGAGCGAATCGTGATCTTCAGAGCCGTGGCCCGGGTCGGGGAACAGCGTTGGTGCGAGTCGTGCACTGTGAGGCGTTCTACGTCAAGGACTGGTCGCTCCGTGCGGTACGGATAGATCACGGTATGGAAGAAAGCGGTTTCATCGGCCTTCTGGGTGAACTTTACGATCGGCGCGTCCTGTCTGACGCCATACGCTGCTGAAACAAATCCCTCTTCTATTGCCGCGTGTATGTCCGACGATCGTGGCTGGGCGATAAGAAGATTCGGGGAAGAGACCCATGTACTGTTCTCCCCAGCGCGCAAGGTGGTTCGACCCTGTGCCCTTGGAGCCAAGTGAAAACGCAGGTCATAGGTATGGCAGCCTTCGCCCTGCAGAAGATCCGATACGATCCAATATTCCGGAACAACAAAAAAGACCATGCGTTCATGGATAACGGGATATTCATGGCTCACGGCTTGTGCGTGGATGAAATCAAACCCATCTGCCGTGGCAAATGTTTTCAGCCGTGCCTGTGGCTCCGGTGTGATTGGCGCTCCAAGGCAATAGGGGATTTGATCCTTCCCATCCACGACAACGGTGTTGTGGTAGGCCGTACCCTTGAATACTCTGCGCCAATTGACGCCGTCACTGCTGTCTTCGCTGTAGGTATACCTGCCTGGGTCGACGATGAGTGAATGGCCGTAGGCGGCTGCCTCGAAATTCAGCAGGTCGTAATGTCCATGACTGCCGAATCCCAGAGGCCCGCAGTCGAACAATAAATACAATCCGTCTTCATACGGCTCATCCGTCCAGCTCCCACGAAGCACATAGTACCCGCTGTCCGGGAATCCTTTTGAGCGCTCACGCGGAGGCGACCCTTCTTTGCCCTTGGAGACCACGTACAGCAGGTGTTCGTTGGGATCCCCCGCGCAGGCCTTCTTCAAGAAGGACAGGTAGCTATTACTGTCTCCATCATTGATCGCCGGAATCAGCCCGTCCGGTTTATGGACATAGACGGAAAACTCCAATGCCTTATTGATGAGTTCGTTGTATCTCGGAGGCAGTGTGATTCGGTTGAGAACAGCCAGCGCCCGTACGCGAAGGTAGTTCTTGAGAACCGTATGATGGTAATCGGTAGACAGCTCGCGATGGACACCGTCTCCTAGGAGATCCTGTTCCATATTCTTGAGCAACTCCTGCTTCGCGAATTCGAGAAGCGACATGGCCTCTCTCAGCTCCGGGAACATCACGGCCACCAAGAAGATGGCGTACAGCTCGATGGTGCGGTGGTTGCCTTCAGGGGTCAGGTGCTCGCGCAAGTAGAGCACCTGCGAATTAATCGATTGGACAAACTCCACCAGGAATGATGGGGCCATTGAAGTCGAACGTCGCCCCGGAATGAAGTAGTGATACGCGAATAGCCACTGCTGCAATCGCCGCCCAGTGACTTGGCTGTCGATAAAGCCATCCGGCACATCCCCGATCCACGACGAAACCAACTCCATCCATTTCCTTGCGTATTCTTCCTCTCCCGTGAAGTCATAGGCTGCGGCGAGATCCTTGGCGTAATAAAACTTGTGTAATAGAATCAGCCACTCGATGTCTAGGCTTGGATTCATCTTCCAGTCGAAGGTCTTGGGCAGCCGGTGGACCTCATTATTGAACTCAAACTCATGCTGTACGATCTTATCGGCTCGTTCCACGTGCGCCGGGGATCCGTGGGGTAGAGGAAAATATCGAACGCAGGTTCTGGTTTGGAAGTAACTCGATAGCTCATCGGCCGACATTGAGGCGTACGGTGCTCTCAGGAAATCCAGCGTGGAGGCTGTGCTCAGTGTAACTAGGGAGCTCATGTGTCAATAAACTTTCAGTCGCAGGCCAGCGCGCAGGTTGTAAGTCAAAAAGTCCTCAGCTGACTCCGGGGCAAGGATCGCCGCGAGGTGCGAGAGCAGGGCGTCCGTCGGGATCTTGTGGCGCAAAAGAACCTCGGAGTGTCGAGATTGGGAAGCTCCGTTGATAACAGCATGATTCATCATGATTCAGGCCTGATACCGAAACAGAAGTTTGCTGTGATGGTCCGTCCTCGAGATGCGTACATGAGTTGAGGACGGCACATCAGGAATTCCACCGTGCGAGGCGGCCTGACCGGTAAACACCAGGTCGTCTCGATATCGAATCCCATTGCGCGTAATGGTGATACGTACTGGCCCGTGTTCGCCCAACTGAAGGGCCTGTGGCCCCCGGTCTGGTTCCGGCATTTCCACTGAGATGTATGGTTCGTCACCTTTGTATGGATACACAGCGGTGAGGAAGCACGAGCTTGAGTTTCGCTGGGTCAGCCTCACGATCGGGGCGCGCTGTTTTTCACCATATGAAGTGGACACAAAGCCTTCTTGAATGAAGGGGCGAATGTCTGGGATGAGCGGCTGCGCGAGAACGAGCTGCGGTGAATGAATCGACAATGTGTCGTCCGACACCATGACCGAGACCCGATCCTGCGCCGGAGGCGACAGGTGAAATAACAGGTCGTACTCATGGGGCTTGCTCGCTCTCAGGAGATCGACAATCACCCAGTATTCCCCATTGACGAATACTATCTTCCGCTCGTGAACGACCGGGTACTCGTGGCTCCTCGCGATTCCGTGCACATAATCGAGTCCTTCGCGGCTGACGAACGCCTTCAGTTCGCGCTCCGGTTCTGGTCCGGAAATCTTGAATCGGTTTTTCTTCCACTCGTACCTCGTTTGATTCTTCCCATCCACGAGCACGGTATTGTGGTAGGCGGTTCCTCGGAAGAGCGCCCGCCAATTGGTCTCCCCGGATTCGTCGTAGGTATAGCGCCCTGGATCGACGATCAATGGCCGGCCGTAGGCGGCCATCTCGAAACTCAAGAGATCGAGGTGCCCATGGTTTCCGGCGCCGAGAGGGCCGCAGTCGAAGATCAAATACCTCTGGTCCTGGTACGATTCGTTCTGATCGCCCCAGCCACTCCGGAGGATGTAATATCCGCTCGCGGAAAATCCACGCGATCGGTCTCCGGGAGGTGTTCCAGTCATCCCTTGAGACGCAACGTACTTGAAGTGCTCACTGCCGTAGAGTTCGTAGCCCTGCTCCAGCAGGTCGAGGAAACTCCGGCTATCTCCATCACTCAGCGATGGAATTGCGCCGTCAGGCCTATGTGAATAGACGGAGAACTCAAGAGCCTTCTTGATCCCCTCGTCTATCGACTCCGGCATGTCGATATGGTTGAGCTGGGCCAGCTTGAGGATCCAGAGATAATTCTTGAGGACGAGATGATGGTAATCGGTGGAGAGTTCGCAATGGACTCCATCCGGCAGGAAGTCAGTTTGAATATTGCTCGACAGCTCGCATGTAGAAAATGCGAGCCAGTCCTCCGCTTCGACAAATTCTGGAAACGCCACGGCCGCTAGAAAGATCGCGCAGAGCTCCAAGGTGCGGTGGTTTCGCGCCGGCGTGAGGTGCTCACGCAGATAGCAAATCTGACGATGTAACGATTCGAGGAACCGCATGTAAAAGTGGGAATCAATGGCAGCTGGTTGATGGAGCGTCACAAAGTAGTAGTGCGCGAATATCCAATTTTGGATGCGCCGTCCGGCTACGTCGCTAGGCAAGAAATCCAGTGGAACTGTTTCAATCCAGGATGTCGTGAGATCGACCCACTTCTCAGCGTAACAAGAAGCCTTGGTCTCGTCATATGCCGTCCCCAGTCCGACGGCGTAGTAGAACTTGTGGAGGAGTATCAGCCATTCACGATCGTGACTGGAATTCACGGTCCATCGGATCGGCGCCGGCACGATATGGGATTCCTGATTAAACTCAAACCGGCCGTTGAGAATATGCTCGATCTTTTCCCGTGCGGATTCGATGGGATCCACAACAGGAAAATAGCGCGGCGACGTCCTTGTTTGGAAATGACGAAGGAGCTGGTCCGGCGTCCAAGCGTCGTACGGGGCGCGGAACAGGCGTCCGCATCCCGCAGTCGTGGAAACGACCTGTTGATCAGCAGCAAGTGGCATGAGATTCCTTCTGAACGTTCGATTCAGCGCACGCCTGCGAAGCGAATAACGAGCACAGTTGTTTGGTGGTCGTTGCTGAGTCGAAGATGCGTCCGATCGTGTCTCGCCCTGCCTGCCCTAATCTCTGTCGCAGTTGGGCATCGGTTAACAGCTCTTCCATCGCTTTGGCGAGGGTGTGCACATCTCGTTGCGGGACCAACAAGCCGTTGTCACGGTGAACCACCAATTCTGGAATGCCCGAGATGTCCGTCGAGACGACTGGAAGGCCTGTGGCCATGGCTTCGGCCAGCACGTTCGGGATGCCGTCACGATCCCCGTTATCGACGATCTGGCAAGGCAGGACAAACATAGTGGCCTGTCGATACAGGGCTCGTAACTCATCCTGGGTCACGCCCGGCTCGATGACAATCCTGTCTTCAAGTGCTGACTGAAAGATCAACTGACGAACGAGCCCGCTTTGCTCGTCCGGCTCGCCCACGATCCGACAATGAAACTGATGCCCGTGGTCTCTCAGAATCCGACAGGCCTGCACCAAGAACAGGAAGCCTTTTTTTTCGACGAATCGACCCACCGAGAGAATCAGCGGCACATCAGGCTCTCTATCCGCTGAGGGATGAAACCGGGAGGTATCGACACCATGGTAAATCGTGTAAACGGGCGCCCCATCAGGGCAGGCTTCCTCCAAATACTGTTTATTGGATCCGGTGCAGGTCACGACAAACTTTGCTCGTCGCATCTTAATCTGTAGGAGGTCACCGGGATTTAACTTCGGCAGATAGATATCCTTGGCATGGGCGGTGAAGCTGAACGGAAGACCGGTCAGCATGCTGGCGAACATGGCCATGGTGGTCGAGCCGTGGCAGAAATGTGCATGAAGGTGGCGGATGTCACCAGCCTCGTTGACCTGGCAGGCGATGAAGCCAGAGCGGAGGAAGTCTTTGTAAAACACTTTCTTGGGCCACAGAAAGGTTCCCGTCCGACAATGGATACTTAGCCGTAGCGCCTCGAACAGCGTCCGAAGATATCGGCGAGGTGCGACCCTCAGCACTTGGAGATGGCTGGGAAGATATCTCGTGACATTTGCGACCAACCAAGGAATGAAGCCGCCGTCCTTGGCCTGCTCGCATTCGGGGAGGTAGGTCAGCCGGGACGCGATAGCTTGGACACGAGACCCTGTACGTGCGTCGTCGCCCTGAAAAGCTGAGAACAGGCGAAGCTTGAGCCCCATCCGTTCCAAGAGATAGATCTCATTCGTGATAAAGGCTTCTGAATTGCGGGGAAAGCCTTTCAAAATGTAGCCGATCGTTCCCTGCCCTCCATGAGGTGTCGCATCAGTCAGTTCTGGCTCACGCCAGACAGGTGCAGGAGTCAGGGACTCGTGGAATTCGACCTTCGTCGGCTGGGCGTGCATACACTCGGAGAACAGCTCTTTGAGTCGTCGGCTGGACTGTACGGACGAAAAATTCTGAACGATGGTGTCCCGCCCAGCCCGGCCGAGCGTGTATCTCAGTTCCGGATTCTCAAGCAGCCGGCCCAGTGCCTTGGCCAATGACTCGGCGTTTTGTTGTGGAACCAGGAGGCCGTTTCGATTGTGGTGGATCAGTTCGGGAATTCCCGATACGTCGGTCGACACGACCGGAAGCCCCATCGCCATCGCTTCCATGAACACGTTCGGTATGCCGTCGCGATCCCCATCATCGGCCACCTGGCAGGGCAGGGCAAAAATGGTCGCGTGCTGGTAGAGGTCCACGACCTCCTCCAGGGTCTTCTTGCCGCACAACGACAGGGTTTCGCCCAGGCCGAGCGTACGGATTAGTCTCTCCATGTCCGGCTGGAGTGGCCCATAGCCGACGATGTGGCAGCAGAACCGATATCCCGCGTCCACTAAGAGCCGGCAGGCGTGAATCAATGTCAGAAAGCCCTTCTTCGCACGGAATCGACCTACGCTGAGGATCGTGGGGATGCTCGTGTCAACAGAGGAGTCGTGCGTGCGCAACGCATCGAACCGCGCCAGGTTTAACCCATGATAGAGCCGGTGGATCGGTGTGCTGTCGCCGGCGATGCGCTGAAGGTGTGCGCGATTCGCCTCGGTGCAGGTCACGACAAACTGTGCCTGCTGGATCTTTCGTCGAAGCACTTCGGCAGAGGAAAGAAAGATGTCCTTTGCATGGCAGGTGAGACTATATGGAATCCCTGTGAAACGATGGACCAATTCAGCCGTCCCGGCCGGCTCGGTGGCGAAATGCGCGTGGAGATGGCGGATACCTGATTTCAGGAGCGCCCAGGCCAGGCAGCCTCCCTGGATGAACTCTGACCACGACGGCCCTTCTTGCCGTTGTCGTACAAATCGGAGGGCGTCTATATATCGCTGCGGGTGTGTGGTAAACAGCCGCAGATGGGCCATCAGGGGGCGGCCTTCTTGCTGCCCTATCGATGTCGGAAGATAGGTGACAGGGGCCAGGACTTGCTTGACCAAGCTGGGTACGATTTCGTCGGTCGGTCGTTGGAGGGAAAAAATCTCCAGGCTGAGACCGAGCGCTTCCAGATCGAGGATCTCCTGCAGGATGAAGGTCTCCGAAACTTTCGGATACGTCTTCAGGAGATACCCCACTGTCTGTTGGTTCACCTTCATGTCGCTCATAGCTGTCAGTGGGAAAGGTACTCCAGATGCGCCGGTTCATACGTGCTGTCGAGCAACATCGAGACATGATTCGTGAGCGTGGGAAGCGCAGTCAGATCTAACGTGGGACGCAGAGGTTGGTCCG
Source organism: Nitrospira sp. (assembly GCA_005116885.1). GTDB lineage: Bacteria > Nitrospirota > Nitrospiria > Nitrospirales > Nitrospiraceae > Palsa-1315. The sequence continues at coordinate 440,179 of SWDP01000002.1, read as the reverse complement.
AACTGATTTCCACAAGAATGGTGTCAAGCAGGCCTTGAGGCGTGAGTAAGTCCGGATGAATGGTGGTCAAAAGATCCAAGCTGGCCATCCGTTCTGCCCGTATCCATTGTTCCTCCACCGGCCTGACGCGGGGAACAATGATCGCGCGTTTCTTCAGGCCCAGGATTTCACACACCGTGTTGTAGCCTCCCATCGATACCACCAGGTCGGATGCGTTCATGTAGCTCGGCAGGTCATTCGTGAATTCGAGCATTCTGACACCCGGAAACCGCAGCGCCGACTGGTTCAAGGTCTTCCGCTGCGGCTCCGACATCTCTGGGCCGGTGACGATCAGGCTCCGGATACGCGTCCTGGGCGGCATGTGTTGCAAGGTCTTGGTATAGGTCTGTAACAGCGCATGCCCGTCTTCTCCGCCGCCCGCTGTCACCAAGATGAGCCGCTCATCGCGCTCGACCTGAAGCTCTCTTCTGATGGCGTCTCGGTCTCTGAGAAGAGCTTGCGGCTGGAGGTACCCGCAGAATTCAACTTTTTCAGAAGCTGAAATTGGAAAGCCATATTCGGCTCGGGGATCGAATATGTCCGGCGTTCCCAACACGAGCACGAGGTCGTAGACGGATTTCACCGCCTCATAATATCCGTTGTCCTCCCACGCCTTGGTGGTTATTGCCGGCGCATCGAGGATGTCCCGAAGCAGGAGGATGGTTCTGGTATTGGGCAGATAGCCCTTCACAAGATTCAGCGTCTCGCGCAATTCGTGCTTGACGCCGTAGGGCTTCTTGTCGACGAGCATGAGGTCTGGCTTGAAATTGAGCACTGCCGAGAGGATGAGATCGGACCTCAGTCGAATCACCTCGCTGATTTTCGAGTCGAGATATTTCGCCGAGTACCCCTCGTTCTCCGTTCGGCTGAGGCAAGGGAGCTTGATGTAATCGATTCCCTTGGGGATGCGAAAGCTCTGGATCATAGGAGACCCAGTCACGATGAGGATGGACAGGTCCGGAATGGCCTGGTGCAGATAGGTGGCGATATTCATGATGCGCCGGATATTGCCGAGGCCGAAGGTGTCGTGAGAAGAGATGAGAAGTCTCTTCATACCGGCTCCTTTATCCTGTAGGGATGTACAGGGACTATTCGGTGAACGTTGAAATATCCGTCATGCCCTTTTCCCGATGAGCCCATGCCCATTTGACGAAGCACAGAGAGATTTGTAAACGTCGTCGGTCCTTCTCTGTGGGAAGGACCGTCATCCTGCCTTGATTTCTCTCAAGGAATCAGCAGACACATAAGACTTATGAAGGCGCATGATCGTTGCCAAGAGATCGTCAAACGGAAAGGGCTTCGGAAGATACGCATCGGCGCCGGCTTCCTCGCTGGCCTGTCTGGTTTCTGCAGAATCCTTGGCCGTCATGATCACAATGGGGGTTCTCATCGATCGCTGCCGAAGGACCCGACAGATGTCTAGCCCGTCATCTACCCCTAGAAAGATGTCCAATATGATGACGTCATAGGGGCAGGCTTCAATCAGCGCAAGGGCTTGAGCCTTTCCTGATGCGAGATCCACATCATAGGCCTCTGCTGCAAGCCCGCGTTTCATGAAACCTGCAATCCGCTGATCATCTTCCACCAACAGGATACGCATGGTATCGCCTCTCTCTCCATCTCCAGAGCCCGTTCGCTGTCCGTGTTGCGTTCCGATAGGTTCATATCTTCGAACTTCCCACGCAGATCCTGTATGTACAGGGGTGATCAGCGTAAGACCGGCAGCAGAGAGGTGTGTTCGCAATTCTGTCGTGAGCCCAAGCCTAGCTGAAAAAGATAAGAGGCGAATGAGAAGCAGATGAGAAGTTGGTAAGAAATAGGATGAGGACGGGGCGAAAGAAATTCAGATTCACATCCCGCTCTCGCTCAGAGAGTTTCAGGAAAGATCATGATGGGGAATGCTGACCGTTTAGGGAACAGACTTGCGCAGTGGCGAGGCCGGTTTCCGCTTCGTCGTTTTCAGCGCCTCTGACTCGATCTCAGCGAGTCGGTGTTGCAGCGCACGCACGTCTTCCTTCAACGCATCGAGTTCTATGGCGTGCTGCATGACCAGTTCTTTGACAACGCGACTCTCTTCGGCATAGGCATCCGGCGTCTCGTGAGAGGGTGCGGTTCCGCTGGTTGGTAGGATGGACTGGACATCCTGATGGGGCACGGCTGTATCGTCTGAATAGAGCGGTTGAGATTGACCTGGCGCGGACTGTGATTCCACACTTCTGGCCAGCGATTGGTAATCAATGATGAGTGTGGCCAGCGGAGGCGGATTGAGCAAGTCCGGCTGTTCATTCAAACTCGATCGCCTCACCGTTTCTGGAACAAACCTGATCTGGCCTGGCTCCAACCCTCTCGGATTACGAGACTGGCGATCCAGCTTCCCGTCTGGATTTAGATTCGTGCGGTAGTGAGTGAGGGCGAGATGCAGCAATCGTCCCTGGACGTACAGAACACCCCCAGTAGTATCACTCTCCGTATCTGTGCCACGGGAAACGCGGAATACCACGAGCTGATCTTTTGCCGCTTTGGACAGCGCTGTACTTATCAGAGGGCTGAGGAATTCGGTGTCCTTGTCGGAAAAAACGCGTGCCGCGGTGGTCTTGTCATCAGGCAGCACCTGAATCTCTATGCCACGCAACATGTGCGTGAGCAACACAGGACTCACGAACAATGGGTGAGCGGTCTTGAACCACGAGTCCTCCACACTTTGGAGAGACACTGCGCCTCGCGGACCATCAGTAAGGACCGTGTCTACGACCTTGGGAGTGGTGGCGCACGCACTGGCGAGCAGGCACACCATACTCACTATGGCTGGAATACTGAGCCGGATTCGTTTCATGAGATGATGCAATGCAGAAGCCATCGGTTGTGCGGCACTGTACCATAACGATGAGAAAATCGTGTAAAGAGTGTGGTTATAGTGACCGGGCTGCGGCGGCAGTTCGCTCCCAAAGGCACACGATGCACTCGGCTGTCGCACGTCGAGGTCAAGCGGGTGGGGGTGAGGCTCAACGATCAGCCTCGGAAGATCCTGAACCAGCAGCTCCTCCATGCCGTGTGCCAACTCTTTCGCTAGGATCTTGAGTGTACCCAGCCTCATTTTTACATTCAGTCTCAACCTTGATCTCAGCCGAACGTGGGACATGTTTCAGATCCTGTAGTGCTTCCCGTTTCGTGTCTTCTAGAAATCGGAATCCGTTCGTGCGGAAATTTTGCCCCGTTGGGTTTAGTTTAGGGATCACACTGTGGCAAGTCGAACAAGGCTCCCCCGTCTGTTGGCTAAATACAGGGATCGCTTCCGTCTTCTCAGGCGCCACGATCGCCGGCAAGGCGGTGTGCGAATACTTCTGCTTCTCCGGCGGTTCGCACACCAGCTCCACAGGCCCGGTCCACAACCCGCGA
>SWDP01000002.1:429098-436644 GCA_005116885.1 Nitrospira sp. | reverse complement strand
CGGGCACATTCTTAAAGTAGATCTCATCCGGTGTTTTGTCGTCAAGTAAAGAACCCCGCCCTTACGGGCAGGGTTCTTATTTATCGACGTAGCCAGATCTCCGGGACCAGCCCTGACGAGTCGCCCCCGTCCCAATCGAACCAGTGCGTGACGCACACAGCTCCAACGGTGGTGCGAATCAAAAGAGCGCGACGAGAAATGCCCGACCTCGTAACTGATCAGTCGCTTGGTTTAGGCCATCGGTTACTCTCCATTCCGCCTGGACGAAGACACTGGGAGTAATGTTATACCGTCCCATGGCGGTGGTTCTGGTGCCTGATTGTGCTAACTCCTGATCGATGTGATCCACCCGAGCTCCGACGACCCACTGTTTGTCGGGTATGAACAGAACTTCGCCCATATAATTTTGGAGATCTCGCGCATTGATAGCTTCAGATCTGAAATACCCCAGGGTGGCAATAAATGGTCCGACTTTCGCCTCACCTGCTACGCCGAACTTGTCTAGGGCCTTCTTGGCATCAGGGACGCCCAGAGTCGCATTATTCACCACATCTCGTTTATAGATGGCTCCAATGTTGAAGTTCTCAAGAAAGTTGAGGGCGTAGGTCGCATAGAAGCCAGGATCCCCTAATCTGTTTGTGAGATTTGCATTGTTTGTGGGATTTAGACCTTGAGGTTGAAAGACCCCTACAGCGTACCGATGAGTGAGGTCCTTCGACTCTTCCCCGACCATTTGCCCGTTGATCTCAATTGCCGTGTTGTAAAATTCCTGCGCTTCGCTCTCGTCACCAACCGTTCCTCTATCGCGAGCGCCGAGTATGCCGAGTTGGCTTTGGGCGTAGTATCGCTGTTTAATCACCCGTTGTGAGTGGGAGAGAAAAGGCAGTGCGATGTCGAACTGGCCGGCTTTGACGTTGAGCAGGCCATGTCCTGTCGCCCCTAGGAGGTCGTTGATTTGGGCGTAGGCCTGACCGATGCCGACATTGCCTTCCGCGAAATTTACAACTCCGTAGCCAGAGGCTCTTCCGGTCTTCCCAAGCGGGGTGCCGGCCAACAGCTCAATTTCATCGATTTTCAGAAGTGAACTTTGGGAATTATTCGCATTTGAACCTCCATTCCCAGACCGATCTTAATCGCTTGTGCCTCCTGCGGCGCGACTAGCGCCGACAATCCCGAAGCCGCAATGCTCAACATGACGGCACACATGATTAGCCGAAGACGCATGATCCCTCCCCCTGTTAGGCCGTACAAATTTACGGCGCGAATGATCGGATATAGTGCACCAGTTTCCACACCTGGTCTTCCGTAAATTTTTTCTTATACCCCTCCATATCTGTTGTATCCAAGTCGCTCCCGTTAAGGATGATCCAGCAGAGTTGTCCATCTGGAATTTTTACCATCAGTGTTTTGTCCGTATAGTCTCTCGGCTTCACGTCCAGCCCCTTGGTGGCGGACCCCTTGCCATTCCCGTTGGCGCCATGGCACTTGACGCACTTGTCTTTATACATGTCAGCGGCCTCTTGCAGGACTTCGGGGCTCAGCGCCACAGGATTCTTCATCTTCAAAAATTCTTCCGGTGCAATCGGGGTCTTGCGTTCGGTAGCAAGCGCGGCTCCAGAATGCCCCAGGATCAACGTGAGCAGAACGAAAAAGCCCAGGCTAAGTATTTTCATGTTTCCTCGTTATGGGGGCTTGATCGTAGGATACAGCCATCCACTAGGATGGCCGTATCCTACGCGTAGGCTTCGGCAGCGCGAAGGTTCGAACCTTTCCCGATGCGAGGTTCACCTTATCGGCTTCTGCATTAAACCCACGTTTCATGAAACCAGTAATTCGCTACATCGCCAAAACCTATTTCCGGTATGTGCCGCGTGTTGGACAATCTTGCTTTCGACCATCGACGCACACTCGTCCGCTACTGGGGCGATCAGTACGAAACCGCCAGCACCGAGGTGTGTCCGCAATCTGCCAGGACTGTGTGACCCTATCTGAAATAAATAAGAGCCAGATAAGAAGAAGATGAGAAGTTGATAAGAATTAGGTGAAATGAGCGGAGTGAACGGTCCCGATGAAAACGAGGTTAGGAGGGGTGGTTCTCGGAGATCTTGTATCCAAAATCCCGCACTGTCTGAATCAGCTTATTCTTTGTGCCGACGTCGACTTTTTTTCGAAGATACCCGATGTAGACGTCAACGACATTGGTGAGGGTGTCGTAATGGTAGCCCCAGACTTGTTCGAGAATCGACACGCGGCTTAACGCCTTGTCAGGATTCGACATAAGGAAGTCGAGGAGGTCGAACTCTTTTCGAGTCAACGAAATGGCCTTGCTTCCTCGACGAACTTCCCTGGAATCCCGATTCAGAATGAGATCGGCTACCGTCAGTTCCACAACCGATTCCTTGTACGGCTTGCGGCGGAGGAGCGCTTTGATCCGGGCGAGCAGTTCTTCGAAGGCAAAGGGCTTAGTGAGATAATCGTCTGCGCCGTAGTCGAAGCTGAGCAGTTTGTCTTGGAGCGCCTCTTTGGCCGTCAGGATCAAGATGGGGGTCTGGATCTGTTCATGACGCAGGGCCTGGCAGACCTCGTGCCCGTTTTTTTCAGGCAGGAGCAGGTCAAGGACGATCACATCATAAGGGTCCATGCCCTTCTGAATTCCTTCCTGCCCGTCTTGGGCGAGGTCCACGAGGTAGCCTTCTGCCTCAAGGCCGCGCTTGACAAAACCTGAAATCCGCTCGTCGTCTTCAACCACTAGGATGTGCGTACTCATTTACACGTTCTCGGTGAACGAACGGTCGATATCCATTTGACGAATGAGATCGGACTTCGTAAACGCAAGGTTATCCTTTCCTGGAGATCCTATCGGCTTGCCTGGGATGACCGGAGTCTGTGTAGGGGGAGTTCAATGGTGACGGTGGTCCCTTGATCGAGGACGCTCTCGATAGACACATTCCCATCGTGCGTCTCTGCGATCCATTGGGCGATCGGCAACCCCAAACCGGACCCGGTGCGGATTGTATGATGATGCGTCCGTTTCACCCGATAAAAGCGCTGAAATACATGGGGGAGATCCTTCTCCGGTATCCCGATGCCATTGTCGGCCACAACGACCCTGGCAGACATCTCGTCGTTCTCCAGATTCACGGTGATGGCTCCTCCCAGGTTCGTGTAGTTCACGGCGTTGCCGATGATGATCATAAAGAGTTGTCGAAGGCGTTGCGGATCTCCGTTCACAATAATGGGGGTGTCGCTCCGGCTGGTCAGCGTGACCGTAATGCGTTTTTTTTCTGCCAGTACCTGTCCTTCCTGGTGCATCTCCAGGAGGAGATCGAGCAGCGGGATGGGGCGTTTGTAGATCTCAATGGTACCCGATTCGGATCGTGAGAGAAACAACAAGTCCCCGACCAGATTGTTGACCTGGTTGGTCAATTGGACGATTCGCTCCAGGACGGTTTTGTATTCAACGATGGACTTATCCTTTCCACGGATGGTCACTTCAGCTTCGCCGCGAATCACGGTCAATGGCGTTCGAAGCTCATGACTGATGTCGGCAAAAAAATTTGATCGCATGTGGTCGAGTTGTTTGAGTGTTTCGTGTGCCTCCAGGATGGTTTCTTCTCCGCGCTTTCGTTCCGTGACGTCCTGCTTGATGCTGATGAAGTGGCTGACTTCCCTGTTTTGGCCGTAGACCGGGGTGATTGTTTCCTCTTCCGTATACAGGCTCCCGTCCTTCTTCCGATTGATGACCTCGCCTTGCCATACCTTCCCGCTGAAGATCGTATCCCAGAAGTCTTGATAGAATTGCTGATCGTGCTTGTCCGACTTCAAGAGGCGCATGTCCTGGCCGATGGCTTCTTCAAGAGAATAGCCGGTCAGCGTTGTGAAGGAAGGATTAGCCCAGGTGATGCGCCCCCTCCGGTCCATAATGACAATCGCGTTCGCGGCGGATTCGAGAGCGGCTTCGTGCAGCCGGAGTTGCTCCTCCGCCTGTTTGATCTTGGTCATATCTTTGCCGACGCAGGCGATTCCTTGAATGAGGCCGTCCTCGCTCCGCATCACGGCGGCGGAAAAGAGCATCGAGATCACTCGGCCGTCTTTCGTCCGGCACGTTGTTTCTCCATGATCGATCACGCTCTCCCGTAGGAGCTCTTCATGCGTCTCTCCGGAGAACAATCCTTCCTTCTGCGGGAAGAGGATGGTGATGTGTCGACCCAACAGCTCATGTTCCTCGTATCCGAGGAGTTGTACGGTGGCTCGGTTGACGCTTCCGATGGTGCCGTCCGGATTGACAACGACCAGGGTGTCGATCATGGAACGAAGGATGTTGTCCACATAGTTCTTGGACACGGTCGTTATCAATAACTGCTCGGTCATGCTGTTAAAACCTTGCGCCAACTCCCCCAACTCGTCATGGCTGGACACGGGGACGACTATGCGCAAATTTCCCTGAGCAACCTTCTTGGTTGCTGCCGTGAGGGGGCCGATGACACGAAGGGATTGGCGGAGCAGCAAGGTGAACGCACCCCCTCCCAGCAGGATCGTCAAGGCGCTGACGAGCAGGGTTTGGGTAACCAGCGTACCAAGCCGCTGTTCAAGTGCCTGCCGGTCCAGGAACACACGGATCCAGCCCGCTGGAGAGGCCGCCCTGTCTCTGCCGCCTAGGGCCGGTTTCACGGAGTCAGCGACGGCGTTTCCGAATTCGGACACGACATGTCCCCGTGAGAGCACCTCGTCATACTGCCAGGTGTCCGTGGTCTCCTGCAGAGGCAGATCTTCAGCGGTGAGCTCGATGCCGGCGAACTCGATCCATAGGGTCTTAGGCGAACGATACGTGAGAATGGCCAGCACGTCCTCCGTTTCACCGAGCGATTGGAGGAGGGAGGTAAACCCTTCGACGTCGCGGGTGTGGTAATACGTGCTCGACTCGGAAGCGATGGCCTTGGCAAGCGAACGCCCGCGAATCTTGAACTCTTGCAGCATGGCGTCGCGGCTTGACGTATAGGCAAAATAGGTCAGGCCGCCGATGGCGCAAAAGAACACGACAAAAAAGAGGGCGATCAACTTGTTTAACAGCGAATTCTTCATGCCGGCGTTTTCAGCATCTATTCAATGATTAAGACCACCTTCACCTGGTCACTGCCGATCTTTTTCAGACGCGACAGGCTGACATACCCGATGGCGCCTTCGATGGTGGCGACGAAGGTGACGACCGTTTCGTCGGATCGCTCAATGACGCTTTGCACGGGAATCGGCGTGCCCTGGCGATAAAACACTTGATCCGACTTGGCATTGAGCACGTGCTCGTAAAATTGCTTTCTGATGGGAGCGGAGATTTCTCGATTGACCAGCTTGATTCTCTCGCCGTTCGACCAATGGATGGTTTCGCCGTGATACATGCTGGAGACGACCGCCTCACGCAATGGCTCGGTGGAGTTGTTTTTGTTGACGATGACGGCGATGGATTCAGCGTGGGCGAAGGCAGCACATAACCAGATGGCGGCTGCGATGGCCAGCGCTTCCGGCCAGCGGTGTCTTGTATGGGGCGAGAGACTCATAGTATGGCCGTTAGAAAATCCACGCGACGGAGGCGAGAAACCCATCGGAGAGATTCTGTTGGTCTTGGCCGTCATTGAATTGATACTCTGCCTTGATCACATAATCTTCGACCGGACGATAGTTGAATCCGACAATATACTGATTTCCGGACAGACTGCCCGTGGGACTCGCGGTGGTATTGGTCTTCGTATGGCCGATGAGGCCGACAAGCGCGAAGGTTGGGTTGTTGAAGTGTCTTCCTAGGACGGTCGAGTTCAAGGCAGAAAACCAAAAGCGGTAGGTCAGCTGGGCATAGTAGCCCCACAAACTCGACGGCGCCGTCGATCCTTCGATATTAAAACGTGCGAATTCGCCTCTGAGCACAAAATTTTCCAAAATGCTCACGTTTCGAGGCTTGAATTCCCCATCGAGTGCCATACCGGTAATCTTGTCGCTGTTGTTGGGCTTATAGGCTCCACGGTATCCCGAAAATCCGATTTCGTACTGGTCGAAGAATTTGAAGGTCCCACGGCCAACAATCGCCTTATCGCCGTTATTATCAGGGTGCAAGCCTGTTCGTGCGCTTTGCAGGCCTAGGTCAGGAATGTTGCCGGGCGCCGCGATAAACTTATCCGTCAGCCCGTTGATCACCTGAATGTCGTAGGTGGCTTTGACATTATCTGAGACCGGCACGAAACCGAACATGCCGAATCCTAAGTCGCCCCAGGTGGTGGGGGTCACGAGACGCGCGACGGAGGGGGGGCGCGTGAGGTCCCGGCGAGGGTCGAAGTGATCGAGGTTGAACTTGCCGAACGGAATCAGCAATACACCGGCACGAAAGTTGAACGCTTGAGCAAGCAGAAGGTCGACGTATGCCTGCTCTGCCTCAGCGGTTCCGCTTGGAAGACCAAGATCGATTTCGGAGTAGATGCGAATTCGGTCGTGGATATTTCCCGAAATCAACAATTCCAAGTTGCCGTCATAGGTCGTGCGCCGGTCCTTGAGACTTTCGAACGCGACGGCGCCGTAGGCGCCTACTTTGATGTTCTGGACAAGCTGATCCGACAAGCTGCTCTGTTGTTTTTCTACGAGATCGAGGCGGTCTTTCAATTCCGTCAGTTCTGTTTTGTGCTGTTCCTCAATCTGCTGGAGCCGTTCTTTCAGCTTGTCGACCGTATCCTCCTTGTGCGTCACGGCCGGTTGGCTTACGGTCTGAGCAAACAGCCTGCTTGGAGCGAGCATGTAAAGGAGGAGAACCACGAAGACGGCTTTGTCCAATATGGAAATCCGCACATCAGTGCGCTTATGAAACCGAGGCCGATGTTCTTTCATGCCATACTGCTCCTTATCGGAGCGGGGCAATGATCCAGTTGCTGATCACCCCTTTTCCTCCGGGACGACTGGTGTAGTGTCGCTGTCTGCTGGCCGGTAGTAACTCCCATTGAAACAATTGCTGCTGATACGGTTTCTGCTCTCCTTGGTAGACAGGCCTTCGTAGCTCTTCGATGATCAGATGCAACTCGTCGCCCACGATGAACGTGAAGCCTTTCGTGCGTCGATCCGGCTTCTCTTCATCCGCAATCGTGAAGGTCACCACTTCCTGCGGAAGCGCCGATCCGAACGCTTTCACCAGTTCCTGAGCCAGCGTTTTCCCCTGATTCACGGAAAATACCTTACGTGGGTGTCCCCAAGAAAACGGCAATAATGAGCCTTCACGGTATTCGAGAGGTTCTAAGAGAGTCAACAATTTTTTAGGGTCGATCGTGTAGGGGTGATGATTCGGGCCGAGCGATGGATATCCGGCTGGTAACTCTCGGAGGGCAACCCATGCAGCCTCAGATTGATAAATCACCAGATTCGGATGGGTTTCGCACGACATGGAACTGCCAATGACCAGTATGAAGCACGAAGCAATCAACCAATGAAACAGGTTTGCCGGGCAGTTGATAATCGGTGCCCTCACGGAAGATTTGCCAATCTCCAGGCCTGTGCGGTCACATACAAAACCACGGTG
>SWDP01000002.1:402030-428998 GCA_005116885.1 Nitrospira sp. | reverse complement strand
CATACCGAGCCACGGTGTGCATAATCTCCGGATTGATCGTGTCGACGGTGGCGGTTGACACCCCAGCCTCTTTGAAAGGTATGTGATCGCCGCCGGGGAAAAATCCGTAGACGTCAAGCTTGTCGGCGAGTCCTGCCGTCTGTACGGTTTCGAGCGCAACGCTCTTCTCGAATCCTGTCACCTCGACCGCCAGGCGTCCATTTCCAATATAGCCCACGACAGCCCTCCTGCTCCCTTTAAGCCACCGGATATGGCGTGGCTTTGACGTGGGGAAAGCTCCTATTCAGCTCTACCATCAGTTCGAGACCGTGTATCTCAGGCATGAGCATATCGATGATGCCTACGTTCACCGCTCGCGAGACCGCTCAAAACCCAGCAGGCCATTCGACGCTTCGAGGACTTTGTGGCGTCCCCTTCCTGCGCAGCACGAAAGAAGCACGCGCGTTTCTCCTCGACCGCCTTTCGTGGCTTCCTGGCTCGGTGGGCGGTTCCTCTAGAGAGACGCAGAGAGGAGGCCTCGGAAGAGGGCCGGACTACAAGGGCCTCACTCCAAAAAGGAGGAAGATACCCTCACGCTCTGTGCTTTGTATAGACCCCGCATTATTCTCCTTGAGTTCTAACTCCAAGTGCGGGCGGTGGGAATGATACCGGGCGAGGAAGGTTTCAACCTCGGGGATTAGGCGCGAAAGGTATAGTTGAGTTCCCCCTCGCCCCTCCAGCATAATGAGCGCGATTCGCTTCCCCTTGATCTACCTTGACCGTAAGGAGTCTCCGCGCCATGGCAGACAACATCGATACCCTCCTCAAGGAAAGTCGTGTGTATCAGCCTACTGCTGAAACCAAAGCCGTTGCTCACATTCAGGATTATGAAAGCGCCTACAAGAAATCGATCGCCGACCCTGAAGGTTTCTGGAGCGATGTCGCGAAGGAACTTGAGTGGTTCTCCCCCTGGACCAAGGTGTTGGAATGGAATTATCCCTGGGCCAAGTGGTTCGTCGGCGCGACGTGCAACATTGCCTATAATTGCCTAGATCGTCACGTCAACACCTGGCGCAAGAACAAAGTCGCCATCATCTGGGTGGGCGAGAACGACCAGGAACGGGTCATCACCTACGGTGAGTTGTACCGACAGGTCAATCGCTGCGCAAATGCGCTCAAGAAACTTGGACTCACGAAAGGTGACCGGGTCACGATCTACCTACCGAAAGTTCCCGAACAGATCGTCGCCATGCTCGCCTGCGCACGCATCGGCCTCATCCATAGTGTCGTATATTCTGGGTTCAGCGCCCCGGCCCTCGCAAACCGCATTCAGGATGCCGAGTCCAAGCTGGTCATTACGGCTGACGTCGGGTTTGATAGGGGAAAGGTTCTCAACCTCAAGCCAGTGGTCGACCAAGCCGTTGCGAATTCCCCCACGGTCGAACATGTCGTGGTCTTACGGCGTCAGATTCCATATGTGAGCTTATCCACGCCAAAGGAAATCGATTGGCACGACTGGGTCAAGGGCGAAAAGGCGATCTGCGCAGCCGAGCCTCTCGATGCAGAACACCCCTTGTACATTCTCTACACATCAGGCACGACCGGGAAACCCAAAGGCGTGGTCCATGTCCACGGCGGCTACATGGTCGGGACCTACATCACCACGAAATACGTCTTCGATCTCAAGGAGGACGATGTCTACTTTTGTGTCGCCGACCCGGGCTGGGTGACCGGCCACAGTTACATCGTCTATGGTCCCCTCCTCAACGGAGCCACAATCCTCACAGCTGAAGGGAAACCAGACTATCCGAACCCTGGCCGCTGGTGGGATTTGATCGAACGCTATGGTGTCTCAATTTTCTATACGACTCCCACCGCCATTCGTCTGCTCATGCGTTATGGAGAAGATTGGCCCAAGAAATACAATCTCTCTACCCTTCGTATTCTTGGCAGCGTAGGCGAGCCGATCAATCCCGAAGCCTGGGAATGGTTCCATCGCGCAGCCGGGGGACATAAACCGATCATGGACACCTGGTGGCAAACCGAAACAGGCTCCATCCTGATTACCCCGTTGCCGACCGTCCCTTTGAAGCCGGGTTCCGCAACCAGGCCCTTTCTCGGTATCGAGGCCGATGTCGTGGACAGCCAGGGCAATAGCCTCCCCGCCAACGCCGGCGGATTTGCCGTCATCAAAAAACCCTGGCCTTCGATGATGCGGACCATCTACAAAGATCCGGAACGCTACAAAACCTATTGGAACACGATTCCGAACTGTTACACCGCCGGCGACATCTGCCATAAAGATGCAGACGGGTACATGTGGTTCATGGGCCGCGCCGACGACGTGATCAAAGTGGCCGGCAACCGACTCGGCACCGCCGAAGTGGAAAGCGCGCTGGTCAGCCACCCAGCCGTCGCAGAAGCCGCCGTGATCGGCAAACCGCACAAGCTCGTCGGCGAATCCATCAAGGCCTTTGTCATATTGAAGCAGGGAGAGGTGGACAGTCCGGCCCTGGTCCAGTCGATTAAGGATCAAGTGCTGAAGGAGTTGGGAAAAATTGCCGTGCCGTCCGAAATCGACATCGTGCCTTCACTCCCCAAAACCCGGTCCGGTAAAATCATGCGGCGAGTGCTCAAAGCGAAAGAGCTCGGGCAGGACGTTGGCGATATTTCCACGATCGAAGATTGATTCGATAGGCTTCAAAACCGGTGATCGACGTGACATCTGTACGTTCAGTAATAAATCGGAGGGCGGACATGCACTCAGCAGCAGGTTCCAGAATCACAGTCGCAATCGCAATACTGGCACTGGGTCTGACGGCGATTACCCCAGTCGTCAGCTCAGCTGCCGAACCAGTCAAGCAGGAGAAGAAGGCCAGCAAACCGGCACAAGGCAGCACAAGCACACCTGCCCCACAAGCACCCGCGAAAAAATTTTCTACGGCGGAGATCGCCGGAAAATCTCCATCCTGTTTCGGTGAGGCACCAACGCTCAACAAGCTCTCACCTGACCAAGGGAAAGTGGGAGACAAGGTCTCCATTACGGGAACCAACTTCGGTGCAGCAGCCTGTATGCGAGGTGTCTCGTTCGGCCCAGGCCACCCGGCTCAGTTTCGCCAGACGAATGACAGCATCGCAACGACCGTGCCGAGCGGTGGGAAGAAAGGCCTGGTCCTCCTCACCATCACCACCGCCTCAGGAGAAAGTTCGAAACCGTTTCTTGTAAAATAGAAAGAGCGGGGAACAGTCAGACCATCCTTCTTGCTCGCAGAACGCGCCGATGAAACTGTGCTCGTCCGATGCGCGCAGTGAAGGACAGTCTGACTGCTCCCCTTAGGGTGACGTGGGGAAAATCGGAAGGCCTTCGCTCGATACACACATGATTAGGGCTTATCGAACATGAGGCGTAAGCCAGGCGAACCGATCTACCTGAAACGTCACATACTAGGGCTCGCTGCGGCCGTGGTAGCCCCCATTCTCCTACCTCTTCTTTACCACCGCTATATTACTCCACTGAGGTTTTCCACCATATTCGCCGCAAGCCTGATCATTGCACTAATCGGGAGTATCGCGCTCTATTTGACCTACAGATCCTCGGCTGAGAACGAACCATAACGCCGGATCTTTCTGCCCAGCGCCTTGTTCTTCCTTCGTCAACTCGCAAGCTGCGAGAAAACTACCTCAAGCACTCTAACTTAGATGGCTGCATGTTTTGGATACAAGGGAAACACTCCCGCAGGGTGCTCAAAAAGATCGTCCAGCAAGGCCGCAGCCGACGAACAGACCGCACGCGTACCCTCTCGGGTACGTTGAGGATCTGTTCAAGGCGAGAACGAAGCTGGCGGAATTTTTCAGCGCCCTGCTAGTTGCCCTTCTGCTCAGGTCTCTGGTGTAGCCAAGCAAGAGGAGCCGTCGCATTTGAGAGGTAGGCTTGCGCAAACCCTAACACCAAATGTGCGTCTTGTAGCCGCAATTCCCAGAGGGCAAGATCTGCGAAACCAAACATCATGGCCGATTGAGGAAAGCGGGCGAGATAACGCTCCTTCACTTCGGCATAGTCTGCGGCCGACAACCGTAGGACCGGCTTGCAGCATCTCATGGGACAAAACAAACGACCCGAAGGTCACCAGGTATCAACTCACCGTGATCAACCAGGAGAATCCGGCAGAGAAAACGGTGCTGATAATCCCTGCGGAAACAACGAAACTGCCCTGTAAGGATGCGGGCGCCGACCATGAAGGGCTGTGGGGAGTGACCGTGCAATCCCGTTACGACACATTCACGCGTAGCCTCCCACCCGACATCGTACGCATGCGCATCGCCTCGAAGTACGTTCGACCAGCAGGATCGCCACGCCTGCGCAGCCTGAGTGTTTTCTCCTCACGAAACGTGTATCCTTTACGATCATGAGAAACGGAAGCGCCAACTGCCGCTCCAGGAATAGTGGTCGCTGGGTGAGTCGGCTACAGGAAAGGGAGCAGAGCGCCCTTTCCAAGGGCATCACACTCCAATCAGACATCACACAGAAGGGAGACAGCAGATGAAGAATGCATGGATCGCACTCGGACTCTGTGTATTGATAGCCGCTGCCGGCTGTAGCAGTGACCGGGCCGAAATCAAAGAGGATCGGCTGACAGTCGGAAAGGTTCAGGGTGAGATCAAGGTCGGCATGGCGGCGTCTCAAGTCGCAGAACTCCTCGGCTCGCCGAATATCGTGACGACGGATGAGAAACGTCGCGAGGTCTGGATGTACGACAAGGTCTCAACCGATCGGGTCGACACCTCCAGCTCTTCCTTTGCCGGGCTGATCATCCTGGGCGCTAATTCACGTAGCAGTTCCAGCTCGCAGCGTCAGCGAACCCTGACCATCATCATCAAGTACGACGAAGAAAAAAAGGTTCGGGACTTTGCCTACAACTCCACACAATTCTAAGTGGCTGTTCGCAGGCCGGCGAGGTAACCTGAAACTGCTGGGAGCCTGTCTGGCCTCGCTCATGCTGCTGACCGGATGTGTCACGCACACGGAGCCGGCCGAGTTGCTGCAACTGACGGCAGAAGCGCCCATGCACCGGGCCATGCAGACCCGGTTCTTTGAGACGCGCGATGAAAAAGAATTGTTGTCGGCGTCGGCCGCGGTGCTCCAAGATCTCGGCTTTCAAGTCGAGGAGAGTGTGCACGAGGTTGGGTTTCTGCGTGCCACGAAAGAGCGCAGCGCACGGGAATACGGTCAATATATCCAGCGGGCCCTGTTCTTGATTCTCTCACTCGGCAAACTGCTCGCCCCGGTGGATCTGCATCAGAAGATAGCGGCAGGGTTGATCACCAGGCCGCTCAATCACGATGCCAGCAGGCAAGAAGTCCGTATCGTGTTCTACCGCGTCATATGGAAAGGTGACGGACAAACCGACAACCAATACATTCCACCTGGCCAACAGTATATGGAAATGATCCGGGACCCAGAAATTTACCAACAATTCTTCGCAAAGCTCTCCAAAGCCGTGTTTCTGGAAGCGCATTCCATATGATCGAACGAAGACGAGGATTTATGACCGACAAACGATGTGTCTGGGGAAGTATGCTCATCGTCGGAAGCCTCCTACTCTACGGCTGCTCCACACCGCCAACGCCACAAGATCTTCTGGCGCCGACCGATGCGCAACTCAAGATCCGAAGTCTCCAGACACGCACGTTCGATGTCAAAGACCGGAACGTCGCCATACGTGGAGTCATTGCATCGCTTCAAGACCTCGGGTTCATCATCGAGCGAGCCAATGAGCCGCTCGGGCTCGTGACGGCCGCGCGATTCGCCGAGCCCAACTATTACGACGTGATCAGTGTCACCGTCACCGTGCGTCAGGACACGAAGGATCGCCTGACCATCCGCGCCAATGCTATTTACAACAACAAGCCCATTGACGACCCCAAGGTGTATCAAAATTTCTTTGCATCCCTCGAGCGTTCGCTTTTTCTGACGAAGGAGTAAAAGATTCCCACCATGGCGCCTCTGCCCCTCAGATACGTCGCCGCGCATAGCGCAGTGGCTACCTCGCTTCTCTGCTCGCTCCTGATCCACGGCTGTGCTCCCTACGAATCACGGCATCAAAACCAATGGAACTCGCGGGAGCAGATCTGGCTATCGGAAGCGAGCCAACTCAAAATCCGAGCTGCGCAAACGCGCGCATTTGATACCACGGATCGTCGGCGGATGTTCGAAGCCATCGTTTCCACTATGCAAGACTTAGACTTCAATGTGGAAGTGCTGGATGAAGAGTTGGGAATCATTTCCGGAAAGAAATTTGTCGAGAGCGAACAGTCCTACGGCACCGACCCGTCCTATCTCCTCTATCGCCCTGACACCCTCCTCCTCCTGACGCGCAATTTTCACACATGGGGCCCGTTCCACCACCGCAGTAATCTCGTGCGCTTCACCGCCACCATCCGTCCACGCGGAGAATCCCAACTTATCGTCCGGGCCAGCGCACAGTTCTACTTGCAGGCCGTCGAAGAACCAGGCCCGTATCAGCAATTCTTCCGCGCACTGGAACAAGCCGTTTTTCTACAGGGCCAATCGGTGGAATAACCTGATATTAGCGCTCCCTACCAACAATCAGCTCCACACACATCGTTTGGACCATGACCCGATTCCAATCGGTGAAATACGATACGTGCGTATGGATTTTCATGATTAATTCTCTAGCAATTCCATTGAAGCTGTGCATAAGTGCAATCCTCTACGAAGCACCCTACAATTAGATAATCCGTTCAACTAAAAAATTTACACAAAACAGAGAAACGACTATTGCTTGTGGTAAAGAGAAAAAATTATCCGTCAAGCCACAAAATATGGGGGGTCTATTTGAGAGACCACAATGCCCATTTTTCAGGCAAACAGCTGAGACGGCCCTCCATTGAGGCCTTTTCTCAATCGATGAGGCTGTCATACACAGGGTTATCCACAGAAGTTGGGGAACTCCATCCGCTACACGATTCTAATTCCTCGATCCTGCATTTCACGCCCCAAACCTGCAAGGTGATTTCTCCTAGTGAAACCGGTATTCTTGCCAACTGGCGAGCCCGATAGGGAGGCACTCCCCTCCGAGCGTTTCGGCGAGAACAAGGAAGGACATCCATGAGTTCGACTGAAAGCCTTTCCCCATCGAGTCAATTCAGGAAACTACTCTTGTCTGAACAGCTCGAATTCATCTGTGAAGCCCATAACGGCCTCAGCGCAAAAATTGTTCAAGAAGCCGGCTTTCGAGGTATCTGGGCCAGCGGCCTTTCCATTTCCGCGCAATTCGGTGTCCGTGACAACAACGAAGCCAGCTGGACCCAAGTCCTGGAAACCCTGGAATTCATGTCCGATGCGACAACGATTCCAATTCTTCTCGATGGCGATACAGGCTACGGCAACTTCAACAACATGCAACGCCTGGTCCGCAAACTGGAACAACGCAAGATCGCCGCGGTCTGTATCGAAGACAAACTCTTCCCCAAGACGAATAGTTTTATCAAAGGGAACGCCCAACCCATGGCAGACATGCAGGAGTTCTGCGGCAAGATCAAAGCCGGCAAAGACGCACAGTCTGACCAGGACTTTTCCATTATCGCCCGCGTGGAAGCCTTTATCTGCGGCTGGGGACTGGCGGAAGCCTTGCGACGCGCCGAGGCCTATCATCAGGCAGGAGCGGACGGCATCCTCATTCACAGTGCCCTGTCGGTACCAGATGAAATCCTGGCGTTCAAACAGGAATGGGGCAATCGCTGCCCGGTCGTCATCGTGCCGACAAAATACTACGCCACGCCCACTGATATATTTCGCCAACACGGCATTTCAATTGTCATCTGGGCCAATCACATGCTCCGGACTGCGGTAGCTGCCATGCAGAAAACCGCGCGGACCCTCAAGGAGGATGAACAGCTGCTCTCCATCGAAGACAAAGTCGCGCCGGTTTCAGAAATTTTCCGCCTGCAAAACGCCGCAGAACTACAAGAGGCTGAAGACCGTTATCTGCCGAAAGGCGCCGAAGATACCTGTGCCATCGTGCTGGCCGCCTCCCGGGGGAAAGAACTGGGAGAACTCACCGAACAGCAACCCAAAACGATGGTCAACATCCAGGGCGCACCGATTCTCTCCCACATTGTCGATGCGTACAATGCTGTCGGCATCAAGGATATTGTGGTAGTCCGTGGGTATAAAAAGGCAGCCGTCAATCTGCCCAGCCTGACGTATGTCGATAACGACGACTTTGCAGACACCGGCGAACTGGATTCCCTCTTGAAAGCCCTTCGATCTCGGAAAGGACCGCCACAGAGCACGGTCGTTTCCTACGGCGACGTGCTGTTCAACAAATATATTCCCCAATCTCTCTGTCAGGAAACGGATGACTGCGTGATTTTTGTCGATAGCAACTGGCAGGAGCAAAGCAGCTATGCCCGCCTCGGCGGATTTACCGAGTGCACCATTCCCAATTCAAGAAGAGCCTTCAACGCCAAGATCTATCTCAAGCAATTGGGAGACACGCTCCCCAAAGAATCCATCCACGGGGTCTGGATGGGATTCCTCAAAGTCTCACCCAGCGCGGCCACCGTCATCACCGACATCATTACGGAAATCTTGGCGAAGCCAGACAATCGCAAAGCCGGCATCCCTCAGCTGCTCCAAGAATTGTTGAAACGGCAGTACCCCATCCGCGTGCTCTATACAGCTGGACACTGGCTTGACATCAACAGCATCGAGGACGTAGTGCAGGCAGGAAATTTTTAACCTATCCGCAGCAGACTTATTACCTAGACAGCCCTAACCTATGCCCAGCGCAACCATAAAGCTGTTCTTGGTCCACGGCGACGCGAAGCGCTTACGGACTGCGGAACTTTCGAACTGGACAGGAAAGGCAGTCGCTGGTCCCCGCAGTGAGCTTGATGGAGTTCTTGCACGAGACGAAACTGCGAAGTCAGGCGTGTATTTCTTGCGTGGTACCGATTCAGAATCGGGCAAGTCTGCTGTCTACGTTGGCGAAGCTGAGAGCATCCGTGATCGCCTGCGTGGCCACCTCGAAAGGGACTTCTGGAATCATGTCTATTTCTTCATCAGCAAGGACGAGAACTTGACGAAGGCTCATGTTCGATACCTTGAAGGCCGACTCATCGAGCAAGCGAAGGCAGCTGGACGTGCCTTAGTGATGAATGGCCAGTCTAGTGGGTCCAAGCTCCCTGAGTCCGACCGCGAAGATATGGAAATATTTCTTGAGAGAATTCACCAGCTGATGCCTGTGCTGGGAACTGACGCATTACAGCCAATAGGCTCGGCGCCGGCAGGCCATGCTGAAAAGCAGGTTCTAGTCTGTGAGATCAAAGGACTAAAGGCCACCGGTCATCTAACTCCAAGCGGCTTTCTCGTGCTAAGGGGATCGCAAGCGGTTCTCAAGGAACGAGCGTCTGCTCATCAGTATCCGAATACTCTCACTTCACGGAAACGGTTGATCGAAGATGGGACTTTGGTCGAAGAAGGAAATCACTACAAGTTTACGCGCGATTCTGAGTTTAGTAGCCCCAGTGCTGCCGCAACCGTTGTGCACGGAGGATCGGCAAACGGCCTACTCGCGTGGAAAAGCAATGCAGGCAAGACGCTCAAGGAACTTGAAGCGACCTAACCTGTGCTTCCAGGGTGGGCGTCAACCAGCGGCGCTCGGCTTGTTGGTCTCTGACCCCTGAATCTCCACGTAGACGGCATTTGAGGATTGACCTCGGTAACCCCCGATTCGGCGATGAGTATCATCTACAAGATTACCTACCCCAATGGGAAGATTTACGTCGGTCAGGATCGGACCGACAGTATCAACTACTTCGGTAGCGCAGACAGTGGTCTAATCGCAAAAGACTTCACCCGAGAGCAAAGACGCCGCTTCACCATCACAAGAGAGATTCTCTGGGAATCCGATACTGCTACACAGGCTGAGGTAACTCAGAAGGAGGTTGAATTCATCCACGCCTTGAAATCAAATGATTCATCCGTCGGCTACAACCAGTGGCCAAAGGTCAAAGGGTGAGTGCTGTCTGCCCCCCCCCCGCAATCGAGTGTGAGGGGGAAATATGGGATCGGGAATATTTTCTCAGAAAACCATGCACACACGCGCCACGTCCTACAAACATCCCTCGGCTTCCCAGCCCGGTTTAAGCAATGGCTGACCATGGCCGGATGACATCCGCATAGACCGCAATCTCGACTAACCGATCCTTCTATTGCAGATAGCCTCGTAGATATGGCCGTCGGCTCCTCTTTCCACTGAAATAGAACAGGCCATGAACGCAGGTCCCCCTTCCGATGTACGATTGCAAGAATTCGCCTCTTTCGCCATTTCTCGCGAGCTGAACCTGGAAGCGATTTCGTGACTGTCCATTGACACACTTCGCCATGATGTATATCATCACGTATATACAAATAGGATTCCAAGGAGAACACCTCATGACTTCAAAAAAGACTCGGCTCTTCATGAGTGGGAACAGCCAAGCCGTTCGCATTCCCCGCGAGTTCCAACTCGATGGCGACGAAGTTGAAATTCAGCGGCGCGGCAATACCCTTGTCATACGACCGAAGAAACAATCATGGGCCCCGTTCATGAACAGCTTGAAGAATTTCACGGCAGACTTTATGGAGGAGGGTCGTCGGCAACCGGCTATCCAAAAGCGCAAGCGGTCATTCGCATGAAACTGATGTTGGATACCAATATTTGCATCTACCTCATCAAGCACCAGCCACCCTCTGTACTTGAACGCTTCCTCTCACATCCGGTCGATGACATTGGGATTTCCAGCGTGACGGTGGCTGAACTCGAGTATGGAGCAAGCAAGAGCCGGCATCCCACAAAGAATCGAATAGCCCTTGATCAATTTATCTCACCGCTCGATGTTGCCGCGTTTGATCGAGATGCCGCAACAGCCTATGGCCGACTCCGTGCGAACCTTGAACAGAAAGGAACGCCCATTGGTGCTATGGATTTATTGATCGCGGCCCACGCACTGAGCTTAGGAGTTCGCCTTATCACGAACAATGCGAGAGAATTTCGGCGAGTGCCAGGCCTCAGAATCGAAAACTGGGTCTAGCCTGCATTATTCATGAACCTTCTGCTGCAAGCGCGGATACGCTGCTGCGACAGGCAGTCTCGCCGTTCAGCGCTTCGAGATACGGCACGAGCATGCTTCAGCGTTTCACGCCTCCGAGTGCCTGTCTCGCGTCACGTCTGCACGCTTTCGCAACGAACCTTCATGAAGAATGCGAGATAGGAAGAACATCGGCATATTCCCGGCGACTCAGATTTTCAAAAAGCCCATATCTCCACGACGCTTTTGGAGCGATTCCTGGCACATGAGGATTCTCATGATGTGCAATGGCAAGACCGTGTTTCTCCAACCACGAATCTGCACTGAAATTGTTCATTAGACAGCCTGCTGTGCGAAGCGTATGATGACTCATCGTATGATCCGGTAGTCACTCTGCATCATACTGACAGGGAGAACCGGGCTATGGCTTGGGTATTTTCCTACTCCGCCACCCCTCGCCACTACTCCAGCGATCCAAATGACCAGCTAACTCAATCGCCTCGCACACATCACGGCTTCCACTCCCCTTACCATTTTCCTGACTCCATCTCGACGATCGAACTGACCCGTTTGCTCATCGCTACGATTGCGAACCCTCTGATCCGCAATGCCCCTCACCCCTTCATGGAGCCGCGGCAAATGACGTCGGCGCATCCGTGAAGAAACCAAGGAGGTCTCTATGACATCCTCCGGCAAGTGGCAATCTGGAGTTCTCGCTCTGATGTTCTGCTTGAGTGTCGCCGGCTTAGGTTGGCCGAGTAGTGCGATGGCGGAAGGGACAGCCGTGAGTCTGCCTGTCGAAACGGTGGCGGACTATCTGTATGCGATGATTGAAGCGGACCGTGAGGTGTACACCAAGCACGTCGTTGAACGAATGCAGATCAAAGGGGTAGTCGTGGCCTCGGAGAACTGGGAGGAGAAGAATACGCTGCCGCTCCCGGCTCAATTCCTGATGGAGTCTGGCCGGGTCATGGCGAGAAAAGGCATCGGCGTACAGTATCGGTTGATCAGCCTCTGGCCGATCAATAAACGGAATGTCGCCAGAAGTGAGTTCGAGAAGGAAGGCCTGGGCACCATTCTCACTCATCAGACCAAGCCCTATACCGGTTTTGTGAAAGAAGGAGGCACCCGGTACTTCCAAGCCGTCTATCCAGATCTGGCTGTGGCCCAGGCTTGCATCGGCTGCCATAATTCCCATCCGGACAGCCCCAAACGGGACTTCAAGATCAATGATGTCATGGGAGCGATTGTGATCAGTATTCCGGTGAAATGAAGCTCCCCGCAGCAGCCTACTCCGCCGAAGCAGCCACTTCGGCTGCGAAGGCCGGAAGCTATGCGGTATTCGGCGAAAGAGAATAACTATACACCGTGGGGAATAACTCTTGACTTGAAGAGGGCCAACCTCCGTGGACAATCCCTCCAGGAAGCTACCTCTCTCGAAACCATCACGCGGGGAGTTGCCTCGCCTGAAGGGCCTGCGCACGTCTCTCGCGTGATGACTGTGCAATGTGGCTATGAACAGTCATGAATCATGCGAGGTCGTCGCCTCATTTATTGATTGGAGCAAGCGACTGTCCCTTTCCCAACATACACTTCCAAAACGTAAATCGTTCTTGATCTCCGCCTATCGTCTTCACGATGCCTCCGGCTGCATTCGCACTGAAATGACCCCCCGGCACTTCTCTCTCGACCGTTTGTACACATTGATCAACCATCCGTTCGAGATCACCCCGTTGTGTGTCTGAGGGGTTTGGAACGAAGGGCACCGTGTTGAAAGACTTCTTATCTGATGCCCCTCTAATCTGTGGCTCTGCAGCACTGCTCATCGCCAGGCTGAGGTCCAGGCACATCAATGCCGCAATCGAGAAGAGAAGAATACGGTGAGATGTTGTCACGTTACATGAGCCTCCCCGACAGGCCGCAATCGCTCATTACACAAGCAGTCACTATGGCTTTTTCACACACCGAAACCCAGGGAGGTATAAGCTCCGGAACGACGGAGGGTCCCAGTACCGATCCGATGATCGCAGATTTTTCGCGCTGCTGTTCCAGGCTCCACCGCGGATGACTTTGAACCCACCTGTCGGCAGTCCTTCGGGATTCTGCTGCGGACTGCTCTTATAATAATCCGTGTCATACCAATCGCTGACCCACTCCCAGACGTTCCCAGCCATATCGTACACACCATAAGGACTTTTACCTTTTTCCAACGATCCTACCGGTGACAATGCTTCTAAATCGTTCGTGCCATATTTCCCATAGTTCGCATGGAGCGATGACGGAGAATCGTTCCCCCACGGATAGACACGGCCATCCGTCCCTCGTGCCGCCTTCTCCCACTCCGCCTCAGTCGGCAAACGTTTGCCGACTGATTTACAATAGGCAGCCGCATCCGCCCAATCTACCCCCATGACCGGACGCTTGTGGTATTTCATTTGGTTCATCTTCTCCCAACCTGGAGGTAGATGGCCTCCCCCGGACCGTAGAAAATCCCCATACTCTCCTACCGTCACCCAGTGGGCGAGTCTACGCGGCCTATGGCGGTGTCTATGTGGCAACGGCCCTCGTCTGGCTGAAAGTCGTGGACGGCGAGAAGCTCTCCGTCTTCGACTGGACCGGAGCCGGAATCGCCTTGCTCGGCATGGGGGTTATCGTCCTCGGCTGGACCGCGAAGGAATAACACGAATGATTCAATTCACCGCGCGATCAAGGCATTAATCCTCCTCTCATGCATTGTCGTGCCCTTATTCGCACTGACGCCTCATACGCCTGCACGTCTGAGATAAGACGAAACACCCAGCAGGATACGCAAAAAGGCCGTCCTGCAAGGCCGCAGCGAGCGAAGAGGCGAGGCGGTGTACACTTCGGTACGTTGAGCCTCTTGGCTAAGCAAGAACGAAGCTGGCGAACTTTCTCAGCATCCTGATCAAGAAACACGAAGGGCGGGAGAAGCTCAAAGCCTCTCCCGCCCTCCATGTTAGTCAAACCGTATACTACTTATTCGGCTGAGGGGTATAGCGCAGGTAGGGCTTCACGCTCTTGAAGCCCTTGGGAAACAACGTCTTGGCTTCGGCGTCGTTTACAGCCGGAGTGATGATGCAATCCTCCCCGTCTTTCCAATTGGCCGGTGTTGCGACTTTGAACTTCGAGGTCAATTGAAGCGAGTCAATGACTCGCAAGAGTTCGTCGAAGTTTCGACCACATGAGGCTGGATAGGTCAAGGTCAACTTTACCTTTTTGTCCGGCCCAATGATGAACACTGATCGAACCGTCATGTTGTCCATTGCATTCGGGTGAATCATATCGTACAGCGTCGCAACCTTCTTGTCAGGATCGGCAATGATCGGATAGTTCATCGTCGTGTGTTGCGTCTCGTTGATGTCGTTAATCCAACCCTTGTGCGAATCTAATGGGTCGACACTGACGGCGATGACTTTCACGCCTCGCTTCGTAAACTCCGGTGTAATCTTCGCGACAGTCCCCAACTCAGTGGTACAGACCGGGGTATAGTCTTTGGGGTGCGAGAAGAGAATCCCCCATCCGCCGCCCAACCACTCGTGAAAGTTGACAGTCCCTTCGGTCGTCTCTGCCGTAAAGTTCGGCGCCTCATCTCCCAATCGTAGTGCCATGGTAGCCTCCTTTATTCACGTTCAAACCAACAACTCGATAATGCTATCCGCAGTACGATACTGTCTTTCCCGGACGAAGTGCAAGAGCGATCCGAGAGGCCGCGCCATGAGCACACAGTAACCGAGGAGTCCGAAAGCCCAGCTGGGTGGCATCACCCAACTGGGGCGATTCATCGACAAGATTCGCCTCCGGCATGCCAGCCAGATTCATGACTATAACTATTTGACCGTCGCCTTCGATCGTTATCTTCAGACAAGTGTTCGCCAGTCTATATGCAATTGAGCACCCATCCCCATGGCCCCGCCCGACTTTCATAGGAGAACCACTATCGTCAGGCTCCTCTCTCGGCGGTTCGTCGGTTGGTGGCTCTCTCCTTGACGGCGGAGTATTCGAGGGTTCCCGCTGTGGCGGTTTTTTTCGGCTCTGGTTCCCGCATAGGTGCGCATTTATTCATCAACTAGGCCCTTTCGAGTCGAAGCGTAAGTATTCTCTCCCATAGCTTTACTTTGCTGGGAGAACACACTCCCGTATCGTCCGTTTCCTTATTATCCTCCGCGCGCTGGTCTGCGACGCGGCTCAGCGATCTCGTGATGAACCGTCACAAATAATGCGGTTAAAAATTTGTGACCATGCCTTCCACCTTGGCCGATGGAATGCGGATCTGCTCGCCTATGTTGCTACAGTCATTCAACCCGTTGTGCGCCCGATGCCTCACTGTACCCACAGGCATTGGCTGACAGAGCACTCGAACACCGATTTACCTCCCCCTCTGACTGTCGTACCTCACACCTAATCTTGGTAAACGACATACTCAAAGTGTATCAATTTGCACAGACCGCAACTCTTGTATATGAGAAAGTCGTATCCATCTCGTTATCTTTACACGCTGGCAGCAACCGCAGGCACATGCCTTATAAAAAAGGAATAGTCTCATGTCCATAGCCAAGATCATCGAGTTGAGTGCCGAATCGCCTAAAAATTTCGAAGATGCCATTCAAAACGGAATCACCCGGGCATCCAAAACCATACACGGAATTAAATCGGCTAGGGTGAAGGAGCAACACGTGGTGATCGACGACGGCAAGGTCACCTTATATCGTGTCGATTTGAAAGTAACATTTGTACTGGATTGACAAGTCATCAAGCGAGGGGACTTCAATGTACCGGCTGTTCCCGCAGATGCGTGGGCAGGAACTTCCCATAGTGGCATGCACAGCGTGAAGCGGAGGGTGTGTTCAATAACCAGGAGGTACTATATGCGAATCGGAATGATGGCCATGATGATCATGGCGGGAGTGACTCTCAGTGCAATCGGATGCACCCAGAATGCGTCGGAGAAACGAGCGGCCTCGCCCACAATGGCTGAGCGGTTTAAGCAGGACTCTATAACCGGCAGGGTGAATGACATTGGAGCCAGGCATGTCTCAATCAAAGACGACGCCGGAGAAACCAGGCGGGTCCGTGTGGACGACCAGACAAAAATGGACCAGGTCGCCATCGGCGATCAGGTGAAAGCTTTCGTCTCCGACGACGGTTACGCCTCCACCATTCAGCGCGTCAGACCATAACCAGGAAGGCAGCCGGAGCACTGGATTTGTCCGGCCGCCGGACGTACCGCGAGCGCGTGAAGCCCAGGCCATCCCTTGAGCCATCATTGGATCATGCAGGGCCAAAGCCCTTCGCTGGCGATGACCTCGCTCACGCGCACACACTCGACTGGCCATCGAACGAATAGTCTCCAATATGGAAGCGCCCGCGCGCAGCCTGTTTGGTCCTGACGTATGAGTAATCGGTCCCTGATTCCTCCACGTCTCGCCCCGTTCATTATTCCAATTTTCCCGTCCCGTTTCTCATGATCCGGCTGTGATTGTGAGCGGACTTCTCACCTGATCATTCCCGGACGCAGTCAGATCGATTTCCAAAAGGAACACTCGCTCCTCTGCCAACGTTCCTACCTCGATCAATTGATCGCGCACCTGTTCCGCACGCTGACTGGCCAAGGCACGAAGTTCCAGCTCATCGACAAGAATAGCCACAGCCAGCCGCTGCTTCATTTCCATGACTGTCGGTGGTTGCTGCACAGCGTCGGTCGGTTGAGGCGGCCCGGCTTTTTCAATTTGCTCACGCTGCTTCTCATAGAGTTCAGTTACCAATCGCGACTCATCTTTGTTCGACAGCTCCTCCAATTTGGGCGAAGATTGTCCCCCTTCGCGCTGTCTCATGGCGATCAGTTGGTCCTTTAGCTTACGCATTCTGATGGCCGCACGATCCAGCTCGGGATCGGCCGTCCCAGTAATCTCGAGTCTGAGCCCAGGCCGTTCTTCCAACCCTTTTGCCAAGGCTTCGAATTTCTTCATTTCCTGATCCGGCACGGTTGCGCTGCCCGGGTCAAAGGCAATGAACTGTAAATCCTCTTCGGCACCACCGCCGGGAATCAGCTTCCCCATCAGGGTAAACGGAGAGGCCACAATTTTCGTGAGCAGATTGAGCAATGTTGAGATCACCACTTTGCCATACTTAAAGTCTGGATCCTTCAGGTCGCCACGAATAGGCAAATCGATGTCGATGCGCCCCTTACGGTCCTTCAAGAGTGCCACCGCAAGTGGAACAGGCAACGACGTCGCATCCGGGCTGTCGACTTTCTCCCCGAACGTCAATTGATCGACCACCACTTTGTTTTCCGCTTCAAGTTGTTTTTGAGAGACTTTGTACTTCAAATCGAGTGAGAGCTTTCCTTTTGACAATCGATAACCCACATACTTGCCGCTGTAAGGGCTTTCTGCAGTCAGATCCATGCCCCCAAGCGTGATCGTGAGATCTGTAAATGCATCCTCCGTCAAAGGATTGATTGTCCCAGCAATCTTGAGCGGCGCCACCTTACCCACTCGACCGGTGAGGTACACGTCTGCTTTAGCCAACTGCTTCGACGAGAGTCCCTTGACCGTACCGGTCAGATTGGACAGCCCCGTGAGAACCGGTGGCTGCACCGAATTATCCTGAAATGTGACGGCCGCCTTGGCGAGGTTCACCACATCGATCGTCATGGGCACGGGTGGGCTCTTGGCGCTCCGAGACTCCATAGTCTTTTCATCCGTCGCTGGAGCCGATGGCGACGTCGCAGCGGCAAGCTTGCCGAGATTCAATCCACCATCCTGCTGCACAACAAGATGCACCATGGGTTGCTGCAGGCCCACCTCTGCAATCGCAACCGCCGTCGGATCGACAGTCACACGGACTTTTTTGAGGGAGAATGCTTGCAGTGAGGCGACCTCGTCACCTTGGTCACGGTCAGCCACGCTTAATCCCTCGATACTGGCGTTACCCTCATACGACATCAGCGGACCGTTCGGATGTTCAGTGGCAAGATGCATTGCCCCATCAAGATTGATGGTGCCAGACTGGACATTGATACGCGCAAATTTCTCGAAGTATGGTTGAAACGGCCTGATCGCTATATTATTAAATACCAAGACGACATCGGTCTGAAACGGGTTAGGCAGCACCGAACCATTCACACGGATCGTTCCTGTTCCATTCAGCTGCAGCCCCACCTCAAGCGGCAGGGCCGCGGTGATCGGAATCCGCACGTCGTGGGTCTTGACGGTCAAGGCCCGTACTTCGACATGAGCAGGAGTCGGCAATGTGCGATCCTCAAAATCAATCGAATGATCCTGTAGCGTAATCTCCTTGAGCCAAATCGCCCATGACATCTCGTCTTTGGGTTTCGACGAGCCGCTGTTCGCTGCCGGGGGTGGCTCAACAGCATCCACAGGAGCAAACATCTGTTGATAGTTCACCGTGCCGTCAGGATTCAACCAGGCCGTGAACGACGCACGCTCAACCCCAATCGTTCCAACCGTCACCTTGTGCGTCGCGAGATCCACCTCGATACCCCTCACGCTCAGCGATGGAATCGTAATCTCTGGGTCGAGGTTCCCGTCTTCCCTGACCGCAAGCTTTTCAACCTGGACATTCGCCTGTGAAACCTGAAGCTTGATGGGAGTCGCACTGGCATCGAACGCGTACATGGCATCAGCGGCGACAGTGCCGTCGATCACATCGAAGCGGAAGCGATCATGCAGGTATTGCCACAACCCGTGCAGCTTCACCCCTGAGAGGGAGAACTGGCCGGAGGATTGAATCGGTTCGAGCGAGATGGTGCCTGCCCAGGAAAGCGTTTCGCCCTTACCCAACTCCGCGGTGAAGGCATACGCATTGTCACCGCCTGGTTTGGTATGAAAATTCTTGAGCACAATGTGGATGGGGACAATATCAAGCACATAGGGCTTGGGCTTCGATTCATCGCGAAACTCGACGACCCCTTGCGCGATCTCAAATTCTCCGATTTCGATGGCGGGAATTTCGGCTGGGGTCTTCTCAGCCTGCGGCGGCGCGACCGGTTGTGATCCATCTTCCGGCGGCACGAGTTCCGCCAGATTCATGCGCCCGTCTTTGAATACCCGCGCAGACACATAGGGCATCGTGAGTCGAATCGTCTCGAATGCATAGGCCCGACGAATGAGGGAACTCGCCTGAAAATTGACGAAGAACTCGTCGAACCCCAGCAAGGCAGATATCCTGGCTTGTCAGATTGTGAATGGTCAGCCGGCGGTGGCGAGGTTCAGTGCCAAGAACTATGCGAAGGCGAAGGAGTTGGTGGTAGCCAAGGGCATGCATATGATGGACGCGCTCAGCGAAGTAGCCTACAGCGACCCGGTCATGATGCGTTCATTGGCCAGGAAAGAACTCAGTGCAGGACGCTGAGTTGGCGGAAATTGTGATGGTGTGATGACAATAGAATGGCTCCAGCTTATGTGGGCTAAGGAGTGTGGCGACGATCTTCTGGATGAGGTGTCCTGTTCAGATGTTGCGGGGCCGGCGAGGCGTTCTTTCGTGAGAAGAGAGGAACGCGGACTCCTATGACTGTTCCGGTCACATTGGTGATGACGTCAAAGATTGAGGGAAAGCGGCTGTGGCAATAGACTTGATACAGTTCGATGCTGAGAGACAGCATGCCACCGATCCCGGCAGCGATAAGCAAGCATCTAAAAGGACTGGAAGAGGTGAGCACCCGCCGCAGAACATAACCAAGAGGTAAAAAAAGTAAGGTGTTCCCGACGATGTCGGAAGAGATGTCGAGGAGATATTTCGGGGAACGAAGATCTTCAACGGTCGGAATCGGAACCCACTTAATATATTCCCAGTGTGAATGCCCAACAAAGTTGCTCAGCGGCAATATTCCCACCATCAGTGTGAACACGACCCAGAGGATCAGGAAGCTCACATCTCGTGTTCTTGTGGGGGGACTCATTTCGAATATCACGTATTGCTCCTGCCAGAATCATGACGATACGTCGTGGCTAGTGCCAGGCATTTGCATCTTTTGACGGCAAGGTCGAGGGAGACGATTCCGGGATGACAACGATGATGAGGCCGAAGACAGGCGGCTGGGCGGTGATCGCTACTTGGCGAGTTCTTCGTTGATGGCCTTGACGAATGTGTCGAGATCGAAGGGTTTTTCGAAGACACGGCGGGCACCGAAGAGTTTTGCGACATCGAGGAAGTTCTTGTCGCCTTGCGCGCCGGTCATCGCAATGACCTTTGCGTCGACATATTCCCTGGTCAGTTCTAGCGTGGCTTCGAGGCCGTCTGTTCCCGGCATCAAGATGTCCATGAGGACCAGATCCACCTTGTTCTGCTTATAGAGCGTCAAGCCCTCCTGACCATCCTGGGCTACGAGCACATGGTGGTTCGCCCTCCCAAGGACTTCCGTCAGGAGGGTTCGAATTGATTCTTCGTCATCGATAACAAGAATTGTAGCCATAGCATCCTACCTATTTTTCCCGATCTTACCTATGTTGAGTTCTCTTGTCTAGCATGCGGCTCGAAAAACATTGTGACTAGCTAGGACATCGAATAATAGTGCCTGTAGGACAAAAAGAGATGGAGTTCCAATAAATGCTTAAAATATTGCTCGGTAGTGCCTCAGCGAGCGAAGGGGGTTAGGCCACGGCGCCCCTCTGGGGTGGGTGTAGGGGCGGGACGACTTGAGGCGGCCGAAAGGGATCCAGCATATCTCCGAGAACTGAGGTGAGCAGGGTCGTTCACTTTGGTGTATCGCTCTGTGCTGAATGAAGTGATCTTCTGATCGCCTCGCAGACTCGCGATCAGTTGACAGGATTGCCGGCAACTCAGTAGCCTGAGGCGGCAGTTCGTTTGCAAGTGTACCTTTATTAGAGTCGTCGCATGACTGAACCTGAGATGATCAAGCGGGATACAGGCGAGCTGATTCGAAAGCTGCATGAGCAGTCTCACATGCTCTGGGCCGAGCATCTACAAACTCCTGCACACGTGCACTATAAAGCGGTTCGCATGAGCGACCCGCCACTGCAGCGGCCGGCGAGTCGGGATGAGTTCAGGTCTCTCCTCGATGCGTTCAAGGTTCCCGATGACGCGATAGTGATTCGTGACGCGTTTGGCTCTGGGGTCAAGAAGGCGGCGAATGGCGATCAGCTCATCATGATCTGGCAAGCACATACCGAGTACTACAGTTATCAAGTCTGGCATATTCCCTCCCCTCAGACCAAGAGAGTCACGTTTGGCCCGCTGACCTTTCCTGACTATCGGTTTCCCGTCACACCGCATGGGGTGGAGGTCTGCCGTTTAGACATCGTGCTGATGGCTGAACCCCTGCCAAGCAGTGAGGCATTGCGCGCACTGCTTCCGGGACCTGTCATGTATGGCAGCCGGATTCTCGATGAGGAAACCTCGTTGGTGACCAGCTTTACACCGGATGACCATGGGGGCGAGCGCTACTGGGTGAGTGTCGGGTCTGGAAGGTCCAGCAAGTCTCACCTGAAAGATATCGTCGATGCCGTTGTCCGGATCGAAACCTACTACCATTTATTGCTGATGCAAAAGCCGCTGTTTTCGGCTGCGATCGATCAGGCCTATAAGTTCGAGCAGGTACACTTAAAGCAGCGTGAAATCATCAGCGGACATATCGGTCATGCCGATGCTGTGACGCTTCAGCGCTGGCTCAATGGGCTGACGCAAGACTTGTTGAAAACCACTCGGCTGGCCGGCAAGCTGCATTTCGAGCTGTCCGCGTCAGTGCCCTATGACAAGATCGTGCACAGGACGTTGGCGTCACTCAACGAACGCACACTGCCCCTGTATCGGCCGATGTCTGACTATGTTCTCAGCGGGATTACGGGGGTCGCGGAGGGCTATCAACAACTGTTGAAGCGGATCGACACCCTCCGCAGCGGTTTTGAAGGGGTCATTTCCATCCTTCGTGCCCGCGTGGACCTCATGCTCCAATCCCAAAATCTGACACTCTTAGCCAGTGTCGATAAGACGACGAAAAGCCAGGCCATCCTCCAGTACACGGTGGAAGGCTTGTCGGTGATTGTGATTGCCTACTATCTCAGCGGGCTCATGGCTTATATCTTCAAAGGACTTCATGCGATGGGATGGTTGCCCAATGCGGATATCGCCTCTGCCTTGTTCGTTCCCCTCTCGCTCGGTCTCGCATTAGGGATTACGATCCTGGGGCGAAAACTTCTCCAGAAAAAATTCTCCGGCGACCTTACGCCTGGATCGTCAGAGAAGCCTCAAGCCTGATGGGCGGAACAGAGAATGTCCGTATGACGCACATGGTGTGACGAGGTTCCACGTGGTTACGTCAATGTTCGATAGGTGTGCTGCTGCTTCATACTGCGGACGGAGGTGTCACGTGGCTCCGTCCGTGAGCGACAACATTGAGAAGATCTGAATGCCCGTCGACCGCATGACGCGTTGGGTGTAAAACCGTTCGATGATCAAATTCTTGTTAATCGGGGCAGGCGGGTTCATTGGCTCTGTTCTGCGTTATCTTGTCAGCGGTTTTGTGCAAATGCTCAGCCAGGGTGTCGCATTCCCTTTTGGCACGCTGGTGGTAAATATCCTTGGTTGCTTCTGTATCGGCTTCCTGTCGGAACTATTTTCCGCTCGCACGTTCATCGGTGTGGATGCCCAAACCTTTCTGCTTGTCGGTATCCTCGGCGGGTTTACAACCTATTCGGCCTTTGGCCATGACACGATGAACCTGATCCGAGGGGGAGACGTTGGACTGGCGTTGCTGAACGTCGGCGCTCAAGTGCTGGTAGGTCTTGGCGCCGTGTGGCTAGGCTACACATTAGCTGCTGGGATCTGGCGGTGATTCCCCTCAGGGGTTATGGTGTTGTCCCATTCTCGAGAGTATTCGCAGGCGCGAGAATGTCGTCTATTACGCCCGAACTCCTTCAATGATGCTAAGGGGCCCCTTGGTCGGGACCACTCGGGTCAGCTTCAACCCGCCTTCTGCAAACAATGCAGCGAATTCCTTCTTTGTGCGTTCGCGTCCTCCGATGATGAGCATTTGAATGTCGAGGAGCTTGCCCCAGCTTGGGTTGTTGCCGGGGGCGATGACGTTATCGACGATGAGGACTTTCCCCTTCTCGGTCATTGCGTCACGGCAGTTGCTGAGGATTTTCACGCACTCTTCATCGTTCCAATCGTGGAGGATGTACTTCATGATGTAGGCATCGCCGCCTTTTGGCACGGATTCGAAGAAGCTCCCGGATTCGAGCCTGCAGCGCTCCTTGATCCCTTTTGCAGTGACGTGCTGGTCCTTCTCAGCGCGAGCGATAACAGAGGATTGGTCGTAGAGTATGCCCTTTAGTTTTGGGTTGGCTTTGAGGATGGTCGCCAGAAGGCTGCCATGTCCGCCGCCGACATCCACCAGAGTTTGGATCCCCGAGAACGTATAAGCGGCTGGGACCGTCGGGTTCTCGGTTATCGAAATGCTGGTCATCGATTCACCAAAGACCTGAAGGTCTTCGGTGTGTTGTTCGAAATACTCGAAGAGCGGAACACCGTGGGCCCTGAGGAATGGCATCTCGCCGGTCTTGACTCCATAGAGGAGTTCCTTCCAGGCATCCCACCCCCAGTTCTCGTTGATCATGAGTGCCCATGCATGCATGGAGGTGGGGACACCCGTCTGAAGCGTTGAGGCGAGCGGCGTGAGTTTGAACCGTCCGTTCTTGGTTTCTGCGAAGACGCCGACGCTTGCCAATGCGCGAAGGATACGGTAGAGCGCCTGCGGCTGGACGTTTGCGGCTGCCGCCAAATCCTCGACGGTGCGCGGTCCCTTCTTCAGTAAGTCGGCCAGCTTGAGTTTCGCCGCGACATGAATGAGCCGCGCGATCCAGTATCCGATGGTGAGGTTCCGCATGAGTTCAGGGGGCGACAGTTTCTTGGGCATGACGAGTCTCCTTAAGAATGACTTTATATGGCCGATGCCTTATCCGACAGAGTGCCTCGCTGAGGTCTACCTCTGAAGAGACGCACCGTAGCATCAACAAACTATTGAGGACAAGTCAGAGATACGGTGAGGGGATATATCTGCGAACTCAGAATAAAGTTCCCCGAAGCAGGCTACTTGCCGAAGTAGCCTTTTCGGCTACGAAGGCCGGAAGCGGCGGGGTATTCGGCGAAGGAGGATAAAAATGGCTCGGCGGATGGCTCACAGTCTGGCCAACATCTTGTCGAGAAGTTGCTTGACGGTCTTGGCGGGGAGAAGTTTGGCTCGGTCTGTATGCGCGAACTCCAGCGTGACGTGACGTGCGCCCTTATGAGCGGTGCAGCTGACCGCATAAATGTGCTTGCCGGATTTTTCTGGCCACGAGAACGTTTCGCAATCGATTCCCTCAATAATGAGCCGTAGTTCCGAGTCGTCAGCTTTTTCTTTCTCGTCCTGATCGAGCGCGTCAGCCATCTTGTCCCAGGCTTTCTTGTCAATCGGATCTTTGGTTGTGGCGACCGACCAGCGTACTGGAAAAGCCGTGTCGTGCGCGGCCATCTCGCTCGTGCATTGGTCCATCTGCATATCGGTGATTAATCCAGGCACTGAGCCTTTCTTGAGTGACACAGAGTCGTCCGGGAATAAGCCTGTGATAGCGACTCCGGTGGCCGCCAGTTCTTCACGTGTGAGAAGCGCGCATATCTTTGTGGGGGCCAGCGCGGCAAAGCTTGGAGCGACGCCTATCACCAGCATGGCCACAGCGGTTGAGGCGAGCCATTGGAGTTTCATGAACTGCTCCTTTCTTCGAGTTGCGTATAGGAGTAAGAACAACGGCGGAAGCAATCTTTCACGACTGTCTATCCTGCGTCAATCATAGGAAAAACTCTCGATTCTTTTTGCCCACCATCAGCTACGAAATGGTGGGCCGCAAGGGGCACCCTGGTTTAGGATATTCGATGCGGAGTGGACGAGCCATGGACGCAGTCTGCCCTGGCAATATCATAAAGCAAGATGTGACCCTATGACCCTACTAACTTGACCATAGCGGATGGTGAGGAGAAACGACCGGTGTTAGTCAGGTGTATTATTTTGCAAGCCAGAACACACAAGACTAGAGAGGGGGCCGAATGACGATTTAGCAAAAAGGTCCACCCTAGGTTGAGAGATGTGTGAAGCGACCGGTTGACAGGACTGCCATCATTGCAGGAGTTCGAAGCCAGGCTGGCCGAGTGCAACCCCAATCAATGGAGCACGGTTTGATGTTGCTGCAGCTATGCCTAATTAGATGGATGAAAACCAATTTTATAGTCTTCTCGGTCTTGCAACCCCGTGAAGTACACCAATACCGAGTCAAGCTTCTGCATGAGAATGGCCCGTTCGCACCATAGACCTTCGAGGTAGGTTACGTCATTCGTCAGGCTGTTGCACGAAGCGACAAATCGTTTGAGTGCGTCTTGCGGAACCTTGAACTCCTGCAGATCAATGCCCAGCGACTTCTCAAGTTTCTCGATCGCACCGTTGAACTCGTTGACCCACCGCGCTTCAATCTCGTGGCGCTCAGGAACGTTCGCACGAATTGAGGTGATGACGGCATAGGCTCTCAGAATTTGGTCATCGTGGTTCATGCTCGTAGCCCCCACATGAATCATAACACGGTAGCCCGAATAGGGCTGGTGGAAGGCGAGTCTACTTGAATACCCGATAATCCTTCAATCTTTCGTAAGGACCGTCGTCGGTGGAGTCTGTCTCGTGACTCGCTTTCGATCAGACTCACCGAAGAGGCAAACGACGAAAGGGGAGAGCCGACCAAGGAGTGGCGAGCAGCCTCGCCATCCAGAAACTGCTAGATATCAAGACATGATCCCAAATTGCAGGCCAGGCGTCGAAGTGGGAGAATTCAAAAAAGACTCCCGAACCCTTTCAATTCCTCTCTTATTCTTGTCAAGGCGTCCCAGCCCGCGCTCAACGTACTGGCAATTTCGATCAATCGGCTTGCCGATATATTTTACTCGGCAGGTTGTACTTCTTCTGCATGCATATGTAGAAATAGCTCTTGTCTGATTTCTTGCAGCTTGGTTTTGACTTTCGCCTCGTTCTCGCTCCCTAGCCGCATGAGAGTCCTCTGGCCTATCGAGCGCCCTTCAAGATCAGAATCAGCATAGACGTAGACTATTTTGGGCTGAAGGAGCTTCACGGGTTCTTTGATATCCGGTGCGGCCAACAAATTGTCGATGACTTCGATCACACGGTCATTGAAATATTTATTGGGGTAGCCTAGCTGCTCGTAAGACTTCTGAAACAGCGGGTAGAGGCGAAGATACAGCGCCACTAATTTCTCGGTGTTCACCGCTCCGGCAAGACGCACATACGGCGTATAGCGTGCTGTGTTTGTTGGGCTCATGCTCATTTCCCCATTCGCCACCAAAACAACAAGGTTGCCCGGCACCGGAGTGATCGGCATCGCGTTCACTGGCACGCTCTGGTTCGGCAGGTTATCAATAGTGACGACGATATTGTGGATGATTTGTTCAACGCGGAAGATCTTCATCACTGATTCTTTGCCCATCAAGCCAGCCAAGGCGTCAAGCATAAAACTATCGCTCTCCCCCAGCTGTGGTAGCGGAGACTGTGCCTCGGGAATTTTCACCACTTGCCGCACCACCGGTTTAGGCGGTGCAATCGGCGGCGGTAGCGCGGTGACTTCTACTGCTTTAGGTTCAGGCTGGGTCTGCTCCCAGTAATAATACGCAGCAAGAGCACCACCGAGGATGACTACTGCAATCACCATAAATATTTTCATAGGTACGCCATTATTTGATACGCATACACGTTCGATATGTTTCCATCACCAAGCCACAATACAAGCCCGAAAGAAATGGATGTGACCGTTCCCGACATCCAGGAGCTATTGCCACACGTGAAGCACGCTGACGTCTT
>SWDP01000002.1:380509-401930 GCA_005116885.1 Nitrospira sp. | reverse complement strand
CCTCAAAGGTAGGGGTGTAGGTATGAGCCTACAAGACGGTGAGGTCAATCAGAGAGGCAGTGAAGTCGACGTGAATTGATAGGTCAGGCTCAGGTTAGAGGTTTTCTCCGTACTTCTCTCGATGTTGCCGCTTTGCGCCGGCGATCCAATTATCTCGTTTGATCCGGTCGGGCGCCGTGTAGAGTTTCTTCGCCACTTTGTTGATGTCTTCCGGCGTCCAACGCGCAATCTGACCATAGCTGTACAATCCCATTTTGTAGAGTGTCCGCGCAAAGGCGGGACCGATTCCGTGAATCTTACTCAAGTCGTCTTTGGGCCCATCTTTCGGTTTGTCTTTCAGTTTGTCTTTCGCCGCTTTCGCCTGTTCCATCTCCAAACTCAGTTGACTTCCGTTCGGGCGTGTCTTCAAGCGAGGAGCAACGGATCCCCCGTCAGTCTTGATGCGGAGCGCCGCTCTCACTTCGAACAGACGCTTACGGAGGCGAGCGATCTCCTCTTGCTTTTCTCCCGCGGTTTTCGCTTGATCTGCCAAATCTTGCTGCTGTGTTTCGAACTCTTGAAGTCGTTGCTGCAGTCCGTTGATGTGTTCGGCTCGCTCGTGCAGGAGTTCTTCATTGAGTTGGAGTTGGGCTCGGAGTTGCTCTTGCGCGGTAAGCTGCTGCTGTAATGTCGCGATCTGCGCGTCATGTTGTGTGATGGCGCGGGCATATTTGGTTTCCCAGTGCGCTATTGCCTGCTCATGTTCCTGAAGATGTTGAGAGAGGAACTCTAGTTTGCCGATGCGCTGATCTCGTTCGGCGAGTTGGCTGTTGAGTTGGTGCAGTGCGGCTCGATACTCAGCATCTCGGTCACAGAGTTGGACTTCCAGCCAATGGACCCGTCCTTGGGCCGGTTCGAGTTCCTCCACACGTGAGTGGAGCCGATCGTTTTCCACACTGGCAGCTTCCATCTCGGCGATACGGCGTTGAAAGTCTCGCCGTTCTTGTTCATTCGACTGGATTGTCTGTTGAGCGACCTTGTAGTGTCGTTGGAGTGTCTGAATTTCCTCCGACTGCGTGGCAGCGGTCGCGGCATACTCCCTCACACGCTGCTGAATAGCGACTTCTTGCGCTTCCAAGCCCGTCAGCCGCTGCGTACGAACGGCTAACTCTTCTTGTAGCGCCTGGAGCCGGTCATTGCGTTCTGAAATTTCTTGGCTGGTCGATAGATGAAGCTCTTCCGCTTCGAGGACCTTGCTCTCAAGAACCTTCATCCCTGCAGCTTGGACTTTCAGCTCAAACTGCGCACTTTCCAGCATCTCTTCTTTGAGGCTCAGAGCGGTGTTCGTGTCTTCGAACTCTTGTGTGTGCGGCCCTGGGGACGTCTGCCGCAGGAACCATCCAACCACGCCGCCGATCCCTGCCGCAATGAGAAGACATCCTAGGATCTGGCCTATGAATGCAATCATTGGTTACTCACTCCTTTCACATGTAATTCGATGCGGCGGTTATGTTGAAAACCGGCCCCCGACAATGGTCGAGACGCGCCATAGCCGACGGCGTTGAACTGGTTCGTGAGTCCGTGACTGATGAAATATTGTCGCACCGCTTCGGCGCGGTTGCGGCTGAGTTCGAAGTTATAGTCCACTGCGCCGTACTTATCTGTATGACCGCCGATCTCTATCGACGTGTGAGGGCTTTGCCGTAATAGGGGTATCAGCTGGTCGAGTATGGCACGGCCACGAGGGAGTATCGTCGTGGTGTTTGATTCAAATTCGATGGAGCCGCGCGAAATAATCTCATTGATCTTCTTCTGGAGCGGAGCGGAGGGAGTTGCGACCTGAGTGATGACGATATGATCTTCCAGTTCGAGCCCCAACTGCCTCAGGGGATTCATGTCTTGTAGCATGGCGGCTTTGGCATGATCGTCGTCGACCTGCCCACTGAGAACAATCGAGCGACCATCGATCATGATGGAGCCTCGTTCCTTCACGTGCCCTAAGATGGGGAGGATTTTGGGGACATCGCCTGCCCACGATGCAGATCCCACATCTGAATCTACGACCAATTGATTGACGATGCGGTTTGGCCCTGCGCCATAGAGATCTTGGGCTCGCTGAAGAATACTGGCCTTGATCTCCTCACTCGGAAGTGAGCCACGAAGAGTCAGCGTCCCTTGCTCTAACCGTGCTTGAAACGAAGCAGGAGTGAGGGGGCTCGACGCTGTCGATGGTGGAAGATGGCGAGGGATGCAGATCGCGGCAAGAAACGTAAGTGCGACAGCGCCTGCGCCTAGAATCACTCTGCGCATTTTGGATCAACTCTCGGACGAACGGTGGCTGATTGAATTTCCTCACCCTACCATACTACGTGGACTCATTCCAGACAGGATTTGAGCCGTCATTGGATTATTTTAGTCTGCCGCGTTCAGGCGTGCGTGTGTTCTCAATCACCAACCTGTGGGAGAACGGTGGGGAGAAGAGAGTGCTTTCCGTTCGACGTTTAACGGCTCTCTTTCATCCGGTTTCTGATGCTGTGGCACCACGAATAGTGATGAATATTACTGATAACCTAATCTGGGGTGACATGGAAGAATCGATTTGTGAAGACAGCGAGGTTCAAATCCACTTGTCAGGCTGATATTCATTTGCTATTCTTCGCGCGCCTTCCGATGTGTGTTGCGGCGAACGATTGTCACGTAAGGAGTCATCTATGGCCGGTATCAAGCGTGCATTGATTAGCGTGTCGGAGAAAGCCGGCGTGGTGGATATGGCAAAAGGGCTTGAGGCTCTGGGTGCTGAAATCCTCTCGACCGGAGGAACAGCGAAAGCATTGCGAGAGGCCGGAGTGGCGGTCACCGATGTGGCGGCCTATACAGGCTCACCGGAGATTCTTGATGGTCGGGTCAAAACACTCCACCCGAAGATCCATGGAGGCTTGCTGGGACGCCGTTCGGTGCCGGCCCATGTCGAGCAGATGGCGCAGCAGGGGATTGGGCCGATTGACGTCGTCGTCGTCAATCTCTATCCGTTCGAAGCCACGATTGCAAAGCCCCACTGTCCTTTTGAAGAAGCCATTGAAAACATCGATATCGGCGGGCCGTCGATGCTGCGTTCCGCCGCCAAGAATCATGAAGATGTCTCGGTGGTCGTCGATCCGGCTGATTACCCGCGGGTGCTTGATGCAGCGAAGGCGGGGACGATGTCGCGTGAGCTACGTCGCGAGTTGGCGATGAAGGTCTTTCAACACACGGCGCGGTACGACAGTCTGATCGCAGGGTATCTCGAGCGACAGATAGAAAGCAGTGAGATTAAGTTTCCCAAATTATTATCCTTGCAGTTCGAACGGGCAGAGATGCTTCGCTATGGAGAGAATCCGCATCAGCAAGGGGCCTTCTATCGGGAGCTGCACTCGACTGAACCGTCGGTATCGCGTGGGAAGATTCTGCACGGCAAGGCCATGTCCTATAACAATTTCCTTGATGCCAATTCAGCGCTTGAACTGGCAAAAGAATACGACGACACCGCCGTGGCCATCATCAAACACAATAATCCGTGCGGTGTGGCCTTGGGTTCGACACCCCTCGATGCCTATGTGAAGGCCCGTGAGACCGATCCTATTTCGGCGTTCGGCGGCGTCATTGCGTTTAATCGTCCCGTCGATATGGCTGCGGCCAAGGAAATTACCGCTACCTTTGTAGAAGTCGTGATTGCGCCGGGCTTTGCGGACGATGCCCTGGCCGAATTGAAGCGAAAGAAGGATCTTCGGTTGCTCGACGTGGGGCCGCTTACCCGTGTGAAGCAAGAGGGATTCGATCTCAAGAAATTGGTTGGTGGCTTGATTGTGCAAGATCGCGATCTCGGGGCCTTGCCTGATCTCAAGACGCTCAACGTGCCGACAGTGCGCAAACCGACGGATGAGGAATATGCAGCCTGCAGTTTTGCCTGGAAGGTCTGCAAACATGTGAAGTCGAACGCGATTGTGTATGCGAAGCCAGGGCAGACCGTGGGGATCGGCGCCGGCCAGATGAGCCGAGTCGATTCAGTGAAACTTGCGGTGATGAAAGCCCAGATGCCGATTAAGGGGTGTGTGATGGCGTCGGATGCGTTTTTTCCATTCCGGGATGGATTAGACGCTGCCGTGCAAGCAGGGATCACGACAGTCATTCAGCCAGGTGGTTCGATTCGCGATGCTGAAATTATCAAAGCCGCCGATGAGCAAGGCGTGGCGATGATTATGACGGGCATGCGCCACTTCCGCCATTGAGCGGCTGCTGAAAATGGCCTCTCGCGTCGTTCTCGATCGCCCGGCCACGCTCAACGTACCGAAGCGTACGTCTCGGTGACCGGGCTTCCTGCGGCCTTGCGAGAAACCATTTTGAGCAGCCGCTTTTTCTTTATGCGATACATGCACCTATGAAAATTCTCGTCATCGGCAGTGGGGGCCGAGAGCACGCGATCGTGTGGAAGCTCGCGCAAAGCCCCCGTAAGCCGACGCTTTATTGTGCTCCTGGCAATGCGGGGATCGAATCGCTTGCGACCTGCGTTCCAATTGACGCCAACGATCTTGCCGGGCTCAAAGCATTTGTGCAATCGGAGCAGATTGACCTGACAGTCGTCGGGCCAGAAGCCCCATTGGCGTTGGGTATTGTCGACGAGTTTCGCACATCGAAGCTCAAAGTCTTTGGTCCCACGAAAGCCGCTGCGCGCATTGAAGCCAGCAAAGTATTCTCCAAAGAGATCATGGACCGGGCAAAGATTCTTACGGCGGACGCGAAAAGTTTCGATCAAATCGCCCCGGCCTTGGCGTATCTCGATCAGCATGAACTTCCTGTCGTCGTGAAGGCCGACGGATTGGCGCAAGGAAAGGGCGTGGTGGTTGCGGCGACGCGTGAAGAGGCTAAACAGGCGGTCCGTGATTCGATGGAACAGGGGCGGTTCGGTCAAGCCGGTCGGCGCGTCTTGATCGAGCAGTTTCTTGACGGCGAAGAACTGACGATCATGGCATTCACGGATGGCCTGACTGTGGTGCCAATGCTGCCGGCACAAGATCATAAACGTGTTGGAGACGGCGATACGGGACCCAATACCGGAGGTATGGGCGCCTATTGCCCTGCCCCGCTTGGTACCAGAGCATTGTGTGAACAGGTCACCCGGCAGATCCTGTATCCTGCCGTCGAAGCTCTGTCTCGCATGGGCTGTCCGTTTCAGGGTGTGCTGTATGCCGGACTCATGATTGTGAAAGGCACAGCCTATGCCTTGGAATTCAATGCGAGAATGGGAGACCCTGAAACGCAGGTGGTCCTCCCGTTGTTGAAGACCGATTTACTGGAAGTGATAGAGGCGGTGGTCGAGCATCGCCTTGATCAACTAGCCGTGGACTGGCATGATGATACGGTAGTGTGCGTTGTCATGACGTCAGAAGGCTATCCTGGAGCCTATCAGACCGGCCGAGCCATTCATGGATTACTACGCACAACCGAGGCAACACGCATGGTATTTCATGCAGGTACAGCGCGAACTGGTACCGAAGTCGTCACAGCCGGGGGCCGAGTGCTGGGAGTGATAGGGCGTGGGGCAACACTCGAATCTGCGCAAGCTGAGGCCTATCGTGTGACCAAGTCGATTACATTTGAAGGTGCTCACTATAGGACAGATATCGCGTGCCGTGCGTTCTCCCACCGTACAGCACGCTGAAGGGGACTGATGGTTTCTGCCATGGGACGGATCGAGCGCTACGGTGTATCCACCGTCTCTGTGCTTGCTGAGAGGATGCGCCGTGTGCTCGGAGAGAACGGACTGATCGCCCTGCCGACAGAAAGTTTCTACGGACTTGCTGTAGATCCATTCAACGAGCAGGCACTTGTAAAATTGTGGCAGGTCAAAGGCCGGTCGAAGGGAAAGCCGGTTCTTGTGCTTATTGGAGAAGGGGCTCAGTTGAACCCATTCGTTCGAAACATCCCACCTGCCGCCACCGTGCTGATGAATGCCTTCTGGCCCGGGCCGCTTACCATTGTCTTCCCTGCAGCGCTTGGACTTTCCGACGCGGTCACGGCGGGGACTCGCTCTGTCGGCATCCGTTTCAGTGCCTGGCAGCCGCTGTGTGAACTCTTGCAGCGAGTCGGGCCTCTCACCGGCACCAGTGCGAACCGTGAAGGTATGCCGCCGCCTACGACTGCTGAAGAAGTTCGGCACTATTTTGGCGACGCACTTGATCTGATCGTCGATGCTGGACCGACGCCCGGTGGGCGGCCGTCCACTGTGATTGATGTCCAGGGTCCGATTCGAATCATCCGCGATGGTGCGATCGATCGAGAGGACATCGTTGCACAGTTGGCTGCCCACGGTTTGTCTCTCGATCCTAATAGTGAGTAAAGTTGATCGTCTAGTTTACACTGAAAGGAGAATCCCGATGATTCGAACAGCGATGGTGCGTAACCTGGTTGCGGTAGCCGCCATAACGCTCGTCTCGGTGAGTGTATCCGGGTGCGATTACTGGCCTCCGGCGCTCCAAACGCAAATCGAACAACTCCAATCCGAGATGCAGCGTGCGACGATGGAAAAAGCTCAATTACAGAGTCAGCTGACCTCCATGGCAAAAGTGAAA
This sequence comes from Nitrospira sp., assembly GCA_005116885.1. Taxonomy (GTDB): domain Bacteria; phylum Nitrospirota; class Nitrospiria; order Nitrospirales; family Nitrospiraceae; genus Palsa-1315. Next base: position 395,346 of record SWDP01000002.1, on the reverse strand, counting down.
GACGATTTGCAGACGCAAGTGAACGATCTATCGAGAGCGAGTCAGGATAAATCGACCATGATAGCGAGTTTGCAGAACGGCCTGGCCGCAGCGCAGGAGCGTTTAGCGAAATCGGCGAAAGTTGGCGCGCCGAAGGTTGGCGCCGTCAAGCCGTCGATAAAGGTCGCGCCTAAAAAAGTTACGCATAAGGCTCCGCAAAAGGCCCCGGTGAAGAAGAAGGCTCCAGCGAAGATCACAAGCAAGCACTAACTGACCTCGCCTTCGTGAACTACTTCGATGTGGAAGGCGTCGGCGCGGTCGTTGTTGCCTGTGTGGCTGTATTCGACTGGGTACTTGCCGGTGGGGATGAAGGGGAAGGAGCTGGAGTAGCGGAAGCCGCGGGTGTCGATGGCTCAGAGGTACTTGGCGGCGAGTCTTTCTTTTCCCCGGTCTGAGCTGTTGGTGCGTCACTGCCTGAAGAGGGCTTCATTTTGTCAGAGTAGTCCGTCACGTACCACCCGCTGCCTTTGAACATGATGGCCGGTGATGAAATAAGGCGCTGTACGGACTTCCCGCATCGCGGGCAGGTTGTAAGAGGATCGTCCTTCATGCTTTGCTTGATTTCAAACCTGTCTGCGCAGCTCTCACACTGAAATTCGTAGATGGGCACGGTTCAGTTCCTCCAGCCTCAAGGCGCTGAATCAATCAGCGCCATTCCTAAAATGTTACGGTTCAATTGCCACCTCAACCCCGGTGTCCTTTCGTTGCTCCAGGCTAGATCAATTGCTTAAATGCGGCATCGAGGCGATCCATTCCGCGAACGATTGTCCCCATACTGGTCGCATACGATAGTCGAATATGCTCGGTGCTTCCGAACGGCTCGCCGGGAACCACCGCAACCTTGAACTCATGCAAGAGATAATTTGCAAGATCGGTTGGAGTGTGGATTATTCCATGTGGGCCCTGCTTTCCGAGCAACGCACGAACATTGGGAAATGCGTAAAACGCTCCGGTAGGCTTTCGGCAGTGAACGCCGGGCATTGCATTCAAACGCTCAATCATGACGCGCCGTCGCCGATCGAACTCTGCCACCATCTTTTCCGTGAAGACATCGCCGTCGCGGAACGCCACAACCGCAGCCTTTTGTGAAATAGAACAAGGGTTGGATGTACTCTGACTTTGAATATTTGCCATTGCGGTTAACAGGTCTTTGGGCCCTGCTGCATAGCCGATCCGCCAGCCAGTCATCGCGTAGGCTTTGGAGACCCCGTTGATGACAACGGTACGGGCTGCGACTTCCGGCCCTAGCGAGGCAATGCTCGTGTGCGTCGCCCCATCGTAGAGGATTTTTTCATAGATCTCGTCTGAAATCAGCAGGAGATCCCGACGCAGCGCCAGCTCAGCAAGGCGTTCGAGCGTCCTTCGGTCGTAGGTCGCTCCCGTCGGATTGCCTGGGCTATTGACGATAATCGCTTTGGTACGTGCGGTAATGAGCCGTTCCAATGCGTGGGCATCAATGGCGTATCCGTCTTCTTCGCTCGTTTGCAAGAACACCGGAGTCGCATCGTTCAGGAGCGCTTGATCGGCATAGGAGACCCAATAGGGAACGGGAATGATGATTTCATCACCTGCTTCAAGGAGCGCTTCAGCAAGGTTGTAGAGCGAGTGTTTTGCGCCGCAGGAGACCAGAATCTGAGATTTCTCGTACCGCAACCCATGCTCTCGTTGAAGTTTGTCGATAATCGCATGGCGGAGCTCATCGGTGCCTGACGAGGGGGTGTATTTTGTAAACCCTGCACGAATGGCGGCTTCTGCAGCGGCTTTAACCGGTTCCGGTGTATCAAAATCCGGTTCGCCGGACGAGAAATCGGCGACGTCGATTCCCTGTGCGGCCATCGCTTTTGCAGTTGCAGCCATCGCCAAGGTAGGGGAGGGGGCGATTCGCCCTGCTCGCGCAGCAAGCCTCATGATTTCAAACTCCTAATCCGTTCCTGCAATCGGTGCGCAATTTCTGGATGGAGAAATGCTGTGAGGGCTCCACCATGAGTGGCCACATCTTTAATGATGGTTGAGGAGAGATAGGAATATTCTTCGCTGGGCATCAGGAAGACGGTCTCAACCTGTTTGGCGATTTTTCGATTCATCAGGGCCATCTGAAACTCATGTTCGAAATCTGAGATGGCCCGCAAGCCGCGGATAATCGCATGGGCACCGAATCGCTGAACAAAGTCGACAAGTAAGCCGTCGAAGTGGGTCACTTCGACGTGCTCCAACTCCTTCATCACGATCCTGATCATGTCCAGTCGTTCAGTCAGGGTGAAGAGTGGATGTTTTGATGGATTGGGCGCAACAGCGACCACGACTTTATCAAACACGCGCAAGCTTCGCCTGATGATATCGGTGTGTCCGTGGGTAATGGGGTCAAAGGTGCCCGGATAGATGCCGATCTTCATGATGCGGTCGACGCAGAAGTGGAGACACTATAGAGATACAGTGCGGTGTCGCCATATTGGTATCGTCGAATAAGGGTGGCATGGTCGATCGATGCAGGCAATGCGGCGCGCGAGTCTTGCTCAATCATGACGGCCGCGTGCTCCGATAAGAGTCCCGGTTTCCAGGCATGGATCAGGATGTCTATCTCATCCAGCGCGGCATACGGTGGATCCGCAAAGAGTACATCGTAGGGGCCATCCCAGCGATCTTTTCGATCAAGGAAGGCGGAAGTCCGTCCCACATGTATCTGCGCATGGTTGACCAGTTGACAGGTCTGTAGATTTTTCTGTAACAGCTGAACAGCCGTGGGGTCCGACTCAACAAAGGTGACCGCTGCGGCTCCACGGCTCAACGCTTCGATCCCCACGGCTCCAGTACCGGCATACAAATCGAGAAAGCGTCCTCCAGGTACTTGAGCCCCGAGAATTGAAAAAATGGCTTCGCGAACCTTATCAGATGTGGGACGCAGTGCAGTCCCTTGTGGGCCACTTAATCTGCGACCTCGGTGGGATCCGGCAATAACACGCATACGTTATGTGAGTGGTATCTCGTGAATCCGTAATCTAACACAGCGTTTTTGAAGGGGTCAAGATGCGTGTGGTGATTGGAACGGTCCAGAGTAGATGAGGAGCAACGGAGATGGTTGTCTAAAAGGGATGGGGTATTTTGACGATCTCAGAATCGAGGACTATAATGACGCCCCATGCCATGACACAAGATGCGAATGGCAGGCTTCCTCAGAATAGGGGCGTAGGCTATCTGTGCAATGGAGAGGGTTGGCCAATATGGTGATAGCGCACAATTGTTCAGGGGGTCACCACCGCTTGAGATTTTCGAGCAGCCAGGCTCTTTTGCCGATTATTTGAGATGGTACGATCGATGATGGCGCCGCAATTGATGCATTTCCAGGCATAGAAAACTAAGAAGAAGTCGGAGAACCGCTCGAGCATCATGAGACCTTTGCACTTCGGACATTCCATCGATTCCTCCCAACGTGATGGTGTACTGCTGCAGGCTTGCCAAAGCAAGTACTGCACCAAAATGTTGCTGTACGTAATTTCAACAGCTTAGATGATACGTATTTGTTTACGCAGGGTTACCGAGGGGTACATATGAGTACGATAATGTTCAGAGTGTCATTTTTTTGTCCGAGGAGAATAAATGGCAGCTAAGAAAGGAGGGCAAGGCATCACTCAGTGGCCTGAAACAGAACGGCCGCGCGAACGCTTACTCTCTCAAGGGCCACACGTGCTTACCGATGCCCAACTCCTGGCTATTCTTCTTCGAGTTGGTCGTCACGGCTCTTCAGCGGTACAAGTGGGGATGGATATCCTGGATCGCCTTGGTGGAGTGGCCGGGCTTGCACAGTGCGGAATCGAAGAGCTCTGCGCAATCTCAGGTGTGGGGGAGGCCAAAGCGGCTCAACTGAAGGCAGCCCTTGAACTGGGAAAACGTGCTCTCGCAGGTCCTCTGGTCAAAGGAACAAAAATCACATCCAGCCAAGACCTTTTTACCCACTACCATCCAACCCTGCGCGATTTACGCCATGAAGTCTTTAAAGTTGTGTTACTCGATGCGAAGCACGCCATCATGCGCGATGCCACGGTATCGGAGGGCAGTTTGACCCTCAGCATTGTCCATCCGCGTGAAGTCTTTACACTCGCCGTGAAAGAATCAGCCGCCGCAGTAATTTTTTTGCACAACCATCCTAGCGGCGACCCTACGCCAAGCCAGGAGGATCGTGTCTTGACGGCACGACTGGTATCGGCAGGGGAGGTGCTGGGCATTCGGGTTCTAGACCATCTTATCGTCGGCGATGGACGCTACGTCAGCTTTGCCGATCAAGGATGGTTGACAACCCCTGGCGCCGACGTGTGAGCAAAGGAGGAGTCGTCACGATGTAAGGGAGCCATGTCATTTTCGAAAGACACACCTGTCTTCCGATTCGCATGAGGAGGGCGCCATGAGCGAACGAGCCAGAGATTCACTCAGAAACGTGATCCTGATCTCGAGTGCCGGTGCCGGGAAGACTTCGCTGGCTGAGGCCATGCTCTTTGCCTCCGGCGTTGTTCCCCACCTTGGGTCTATCACCCAAGGCACGACGGTCTCGGATTTCGAGCCGGAAGAATTGCACCGGCGTAGTTCCGTCAGCACCAGTCTCCTCCGCTGTTCCTGGAAGCACACCACTATCAATCTCGTTGATCCTCCCGGAGCGATGGCCTTACTCGGTGAGACGGTGATGGCATTGCGGTCGGTGGATGCCGTCGTGCTGGTGATAGGAGTCTCATCGGGAATCCGGAGCGATCTCGTCAGAGTGTGGTCCCACATTACAACACTCGGTTTGCCGTGCCTTCTATTCCTCAACGAATTGGATAAAGAGGAATCCTCACTCGATAATGCCTGTGCGATCTGTCAACGCGATCTGGGGCTCACACCATTGCCGATGTCATTGCCCTACAGCTGCGGCGGCCACCTAGAGGGTGTGTTGGATCTCGCACAAGATGTCCTGATCACGTCGCGGGCGGAGACGCCTCTGCATCAGCAGTTGCCGATACCCGAAGATGCACGGGTTTTGGCCGCTGATGGGCGAAAGCGAATTCAAGAAAGCGTGGCTGAGTGTGATGACCGATTACTGGAACAGTATCTTGCGATGGGTGAGCTCACGCAGGAGGACCTGATCGAAGGGCTTCGTGTTGCCACCCGGACTCGTACGGTCATCCCGCTCTACCGCGGCTCCGCGATGAACAACATCGGGATTATTCCTCTCCTTAACGCCATCGTCGACTTGCTGCCATCGCCGATGGACCGGCCTTCGACGACCTCGTTCGAAGGCCTGCATCCGGACACAGGCGAGCCAGTCCACCGCCGCGCTATTTGTGAAGACCCATTTTCAGGAATTGTCTTCAAGACGCTGATAGACCCATTTGTCGGACGGCTATCCTTTCTGCGTGTTTTGTCTGGGGTTCTTCACGCAGATTCCATGGTCTTCAACAGCTCGCGAGGGAGGAAAGAAAAAAGTGGACATCTGTACACGGTGTTGGGGAAGAAACATACGGCGTTGTCTTCGGCCGGAGCAGGGGAGATTGTCGCGATTGGAAAACTCAAAGACACACAAACAGGCGATACCCTCTGTGACGAACAGGCTCCTATCTGTTATCCAAAGCCGGTGCTTCCGCGTCCTGTGTTGTCCTTTGCGATTGAGCCGAAGTCCAATGCTGATATGGAAAAAATCAGTCTCGGGCTGCATAAGTTGATCGAGGAAGATCCGACACTCGAGTTTTCGCGCCATGCCGACACGAAGGAAATGGTGTTAAGTGGGATGAGTCAGTGGCACATCGATCTTGCACTTGAAAAATTGCGTCGAAAGTATGGTGCAGAAGTGGTCCTGCATATGCCGAAGATTCCATACCGCGAAACCATTCGCGCCACGGCACACGCGCAGGGGAAATATAAAAGGCAAACCGGTGGACATGGGCAATATGGTGATTGCTGGCTGGAACTCACGCCCTTGCCGCGCGGGGAGGGGTTCAAGTTTGAGAATAGAGTGGTCGGCGGTGCCATTCCACGCAACTTTATTCCAGCCGTAGAGAAGGGGGTGATTGAAGCCATGCATCATGGAAGCGTGGCAGGATTTCCTGTTGTCGATTGCCGGGTGGCGGTGTACGAGGGCTCGTACCATACCGTCGATTCATCCGAGATAGCGTTTAAGATTGCCGCATCCATGGGGTTCAAAAAAGCATTGGAGACTGCTCATCCTGTCCTGTTAGAGCCGATCATGTCGGTGGAGGTCGAAGCCCCGGCGGATCATATTGGCGGGGTGATCGGGGACTTGAATGCGCGGAGAGGGCGGATTCTCCATGTGGAGGCGAAAGATCAGATGGAACAGATTACAGCCCTTGTCCCCATGGCTGAGTTGCTCATGTATGCCACGATGCTGAATTCATTGACGGCCGGACGCGGCAGTTATGCAATGGAGTTCACGAAGTACGACGAAGTGCCACATGAGCTTGCAGTACGAATTATCGAAGCCAACAAGGTGGATATACATGCCTCAGCACATTGATTAGCAGGTACTTGCCGAGTTAACCTCAATGTAATGTTGAGCTTAATATTGAGCAAAGACCGGAAGGTTTCATCTCGACTACAACATCCCATGGAATGCTACGGCATGCTACTAGGGGGTGATCGATTTCAGCACGACATAGAATGCGCGACTTTCTCTCAGTACACGAAGGAGAATGGTTTCGCCTTGCCGGACTTTAGAAACTGCGTTGGTGAACTCTTCGACTGACCGCACTTCGGCACGGTTCACTTCCTTGATGAGATCACCCTCGTGAAGGCCTTCTGTTTGGGCAAGGCTTCCAGATTCTACTTTGCTGATCATCACACCTCGGTTTTCGCGTAACATAAACTTCTCAGCAAGGCCTGGCGTGAGATCTTGCACATCGAATCCGAGCGTGACTTCAGTCCGTCCCTGGGGAAACGAAGTGATGACGGCGTGATCCCGACGTTCAATGAGTGCGACGTCCAGCACTAAGCGCTGCTGATCGCGGACGATTTCAACTTTAGCCGTTGATCCCGGGAGGAATCCCGCTACAACGCGCGTGAGTCGGTTTGGCGTATCGATGACAGTCCCATCGATACGGGTCAAGATATCGCCGGGTTTGATGCCTGCTTCCGCTGCCGGATCCTTCTCAAAGACTTCGTTGATCAGCACCCCGTCGCCTTCGTTGACGCCGAACTTGCGGGCCAACTCCATTGTGAGTGGCTGGATACCGACCCCCAGCCAGCCTCGTGTCACCCGTCCTTGCGCCAGCAATTGCTGAAACACGTGCTTGGCCATGTTGGAAGGAATGGCAAACCCGATTCCTTGGGCGAAGTTAATGATGGCCGTATTGATTCCAATGACTTCGCCGCGCAAGTTGAAGAGCGGGCCGCCTGAGTTGCCTGGATTGATCGATGCATCTGTCTGAATAAAATTTTCGTATCGCGAGAGATTGACGTTTTCCCGACCGACCCCACTCACGACACCAAGCGTGACGGTTCGATCGAGCCCGAATGGATTTCCCACGGCGAGCACCCATTGACCCACACGCACAGACGACGAATCCCCGAATTTCGCGCTGGAGAGTGGATGATCGGCAGTGACCTTGAGGACGGCTAAGTCTGTATCCAGGTCTCTGCCGACGACCTGTGCCATCAACTTGGATTTATCAGAAAAGCGGACCTCGATTTCTGTCGCATCCCCGATGACATGGTTATTCGTGATGATGTGCCCTTCAGGGTCTATGATCACGCCAGACCCTGATCCGGAGGCATTGGGAGCTCGTTCTTGAGCAGGCTCACGCCCCCGTCCCGGTCCGGAAAGGGGAAAGAGATTCACGACGGATGGTTTGGCTGATTCGGCCAGATCGGTGATGACGGTTTGAATCTCTTCCAGTAGGCGAAGGCCAGGCGGGTCGCTGGGTTTTGGTGCAGCAGGCGCAGCAACGGCAAATGAATGACCATCAAGAAAGGCTATGAAGACAAGGCTGATGATGATGCGGAATAGGTGAGTCATCCTGCCCATTTTGGTCGAGTGAATTTATGCCGGTTTGCCGTTCCGGGCATTGGTGAATTCAGAGACAACCAGAGTCAGGTCTGTCTGTAGTCCAATCAGGATCAGGATATCGTCTACGCGGAGGATCAGGGTATCATCCGTCGATAGGAGAAATGGTCCGCGCAAGATTGTGACGAGTCGAACCGACGGAGGCATGACAACCTCATCGAGTCTCTTCCCGATAACTGGTGACCCTTGGACGACTGTGAGCCGTTCGAGGGCCGCTGTGCGAAGGCTCAGGTCCTGTTGTAGAGTCAAGAGTTCATCGTGAATCGTTTCCAGCTTGAGCTCGCGAATTTGACTATCGACGTGAAGCAAGTTCTGTTTCAGTTGCTGAATACGATCACCGGCCTGACCGAGGATATATCCCAATTGATCGGATGACGGGGTTGGCTCCTGGTTGAGCGGAGATCGTTTCGCGCTGAGGGCGACAATGTGTCGCCCGAGGTCGCCGTGACTCTGTTCAATCTGGCCCATTAAATTTGACGCTTGGTTATGCAATCGAAGAACCTGGACTTTACGGTTGGCTCGTTCTGAGAGCGCGAGAACAGTCTCATAGATGGCGCTGCCGGTGATTGAGAGTTCCTGCTGGATGCGACCGAGGAGTTCGAAGGACATATACTAAAACCAATCGTGTCCGATAAGAATGATTATGTCAACTCATGAATTTATCTCAATCCACTGCCCCACACTACCCTCGTCGCGCAAAGATTTCAACGAACAGATGTTCAAAGCAGACAGAGATTACTCCAATGCGTTGAGGCTGCCTGTTGCTCTGGCTAAATTCACGCGAGCGGCGTTCACTTGAAATAGCGCCTCGACCAGGTTTTCACGAGCTCGAGCCATAGCCGTTAACCCGTTTGTCAGCTCGAAATGACTTGAGGCTGTAATCACGGTGTAGCGTTCACGCGCCAGATCGAGCTCCTTCGATGCCGCCCGCATGCCGACCTGAGCCATATTCACTTGGTCCCTTGCGGCAATCACGCCGGCCATCGCATCATGCACTTCCATTTTGACATGGTTTAAGATTGATTGAAGACGAAGCGCCTCTTGCCTCAATTGGCTTCTGGATTCAGCGATACGGCCTTCTCGTTGTCCTCCATCAAAAATTGGCACTTGAAGCAACAGCGCCATATTGTACGTGTCCAGGGTATTGTTCCAGCGATTCCCTATGAGGCCGTAATCCCCTTGCGCCACCAACGACGGCAACCGTTCGCCAGTGATAGAGGAATAGGTCAATTCTGTGGCGCGTACGCGTGTCACTTGAGCCATCACCTCCGGCCGCTGTTTCAAGGCATCTTCGACGGCAACCTGAACAGACGGTCTGTCAAGCACGTCGGTGCGAAATTCATCGCGCAATGACAGTGGCGTTTCATAGGGAAGCGCCAACAAATTAAGCAGGTTCAGTTTGGCACGCTCAACGGAATAGTATGCGACTGACGTCTGCTGCCTCTCGCTGGCAAGCTGAGCGTCGAGCCGAGCAAGGTCAAGACCCGTCGCGACCCCTGCGCGTTGTCGCTGCTTGATGAGCCCCAGCAGATCATTCATGACCAACTGGTTGGCTTCATGCATCTTCACCATCCCCATGGCCTTCAGGCCCTCCATATACGTGAGTGCCACGCTCGCCATCGTGTCGAACTTTCGGCTCTCGGACTCCGCTTCACTGGCCTGGAGCATTTCGCGCGAAGCGCGCCAACGCTGGATCAAACTGACACTGAAGAGGTTTTGCGATGCACTCACTCGTGCGTCAAAAATACTGAACGGATCGGATCTGACAGGGTCGAGTCCGAAGGTTCCACGAAACTGAGTTTGCCTCGTTTGACGGGCGGTCACTGAGAGATTGGGAAGCATCGCGCCTAATTGTGTGTGTACGTGCCCCCGAGCTGCTTCGATCCGCTCACGGTACAGGAGGACATCGGGATTGTTGTCGACTGCTGCAGTTAAGGCATCGCGCAGGGTCAAATTCAATAGCTGGAGTGGAGGTGACGGTGTGGTAAGACTGCCCTCCCCTCCTCCAAGAGCATCCTCAGTTTGATAGATGAACCCCAGACTTAACAGGGCCATGATAGTAATAGGCATGCCAAGGCACACCTTATAGATCAATAGTTTACTCATCTCTCTCTGAGGCTTTCCTTAACTGATTTCAGTAAGGGGCTCAGGAGATATTCCATCACGCGGCGCTGGCCGGTCTTGATCTCAACCGTGACAGCCATACCTGGCGATAGATGAACCTGCCGCCCCTCCACCTGGATTGTGGCCCGGTCCATGCTGACCCTGGTGGGATACACAAGCCCGACCTTTTCAATTGGCGCGGCATCGTCGGACACACTCAACACTTTCCCCGGAATCGTGCCGTACAGCGTGAAGGGAAAGGTCTCAACCTTAATCTCCACGATCTGGCCATTTTGCACAAACCCCACATCCTTGTTCTCGACTTGGGCCGCCACTTCAACAGGATGGTCCTGCGGTACGACGATCAGGAGATCCTGAGCTGGAGTGACGACTCCACCTACCGTATGGACCGCCAACTGCTGCACAACGCCGTCGATGGGAGTCGTCAATCGTTGAAGATCAGCCTTCTGTCCGGCTTTCGTGACATCCTGCATCAAGGAAGAGGCCTTCGTTTCCAATAGAGACAATTCTGCCTGTTTCGTCTGTTGAAACTCGGAGATGAGGGCGCGGTAGTTGGTGTCTGCTTCTGATAGCGCAGCCTGGTCCTGATGCAGTTTCTTACGTTGCCCGGCGAGTTCTTGCGTTTTATCGATTCGCTGTTGTTCCGCTTGAAGGAAGTCCAGCTTGGTCGCCGCATCGTGCTCTAATAGTTTCTTGAACGCATCGGCACGTTCTGCTTCCATGGGCACCGTCGCTTCGAGTCGTTGGATATTCTCTATCGTTTGCTCGAGCGCAGCCTTTCGTTGATCGATCAAATGTTTCGAGGCCCCGACTCGGGCCTGATACTCCGCAAGTTGATCGCGAAGCAGCTGGCGTTGCAGGAGGACATGTTGGGGATCGCCATCGGCAGGGGCCTTGAACGTTGATTGGCCGGCAATGAGGGCGCGTAAGCGAGCCGCGTCAATCTTCGCCGCCTGGTATTCATTCGTGGCTTGGTGTTGGTCGGCTCGGTTCTGTGTGGAGTCGAGCTCAATCAGCACCTCTCCCCGCTTGACGATCTGCCCATCCTGCACGTGAATGGCGGTGATCACACCAGCTTCATACGGCTGAATCACTTTGGAGTAGCCGCTGGGGATAATCTTGCCTTGTGCTGTCGCCACAATGTCAATCCATCCCAACGTCGCCCACAAGACGCCGCTCCCGAATACAGCCATGATCGTCCAGAGGATGGCGCGACCGATCGGTGAAGGCGGCGCCTGTTGAATTTCCAGCACAGCAGGAAGAAACTCCGTCGTGCGTCCGCCTGAAATTGCGCCAAGTGCATGGCCCTGCTCAGCCTGCCAAGCCGCCTTCCAGACTGTCCAATGACGTGAGAGCGCGTCGAATGCCATGCCTGTTTCTCTACCTCGTTATCCCGTCACCTGTATAGGGCCGTCTTGATGTCGGTGGAGGCGAGCATAGAACCCCTGCATATGCAGCAACTCTTCGTGTGCCCCCTGCTCGACAATCTCACCTTTGTCCACCACATAAATCCGATGCGCCGGCCGCACCGTACTCAGCCGATGGGCGATGATGAAGACGGTGCGCCCCTGACTAATCTGCGCCATGTTCTGCTGAATGATGGCCTCAGATTCATAGTCCAGCGCGCTCGTGGCTTCATCGAAGATCAGGATGCGCGGGTTCGCGACCAACGCTCTGGCAATCGCAACCCGCTGGCGTTGCCCACCGGACAGTGAGCAGCCATGCTCTCCAACTATCGTGTCGTAGCCTTCCGGCAATTCAAGAATGAATTCGTGCGCGCCGGCCAGCTTGGACGCCCGGATTACTTGCTCCATCGCTAATCCTGGATCGGTCAGCGCAATGTTGTCACGCACCGAACAATTGAAGAGGAAATTTTCTTGAAGGACCACCCCCACCTGTCGGCGGAGCCAGGCCGGGTCCACCTGCGCAAGGTCGACACCATCCACAAGAATACGCCCGCGCTCCGGCACGTAGAGCCGTTGAACCAGCTTGGCAATCGTGCTCTTGCCGGATCCGGACCGCCCGACAAGTCCAATCACCTGACCTGGCGTGACGGAGAACGACACCTTGCGTAAGACCTCTGTACCATCAGGCCGATAGCGAAAGGTCACGTCCTCGAACACGACCTGTCCATTGACTTGGGGTAGAGTGGTTCGATTCGGGTTGTAGGAAGGCTCCGGCTGAGTGTTGAGAATATCCCCCAGTCGCTGAACGGAAATGCCGACCTGCTGGAACTCTTGCCAGAGATTCACCAGTCGCAGCATCGGTCCTGTCACTTGAGCCGAGAGCATGTTGAACGCAATCAACTGCCCGATGGTCAGGTCTCCCTCAATCACGCGATAAGCGCCCATCCACAGCACGGCGACGGTCGTCACCTTTTGAATAAATGTCCCAGTCTGGCCGGCGATCATCATCAAGCTGGTAGCGCGAAAACTGGCTCGCACATAGCCCGCCAGTTGTTCTTCCCACTTGCGCAACAACGGCGGCTCGACGGCCAAGGCCTTCACCGTTTGAATGCCGCTGATCGCTTCCACGAGGAAGGATTGATTGTCTGCACCACGATTGAACTTCTCGTGCAAACGTGCGCGGATCGCCGGTGTGATGACCACCGACAAAAGGGCATAGAGCGGCAACGAGCCCATGACTACGAGCGTGAGAATCGGACTGTAAAGCCACATGACGCCGAGAAACACGACGGTAAACAACAGATCGAGCACCACCGTCACCGAGTGGCTCGTCAAGAACTGCCGGATATGTTCCAGCTCACGTACCCGCGCGACCGTGTCCCCTACCCGCCGCGCCTCGAAATAGGCCAAAGGGAGCGCCAACACATGGCGAAACAACTGCGCGCCCAGGCCGACATCGATACGGTTCGTCGTATGAGAAAACAGATAGGTCCGAAGTCCTCCCAAGATCGCATCGAACAGCGCCAGGGCAATCATGCCGATGGCGAGGACGTGCAATGTCGTGAAGCCTTTATGGACGAGCACCTTGTCGATGACGACTTGCGTGAAAAGCGGTGTCAGTAGGGCAAACAACTGCAAAAAGAACGACGCGACCAGCACCTCGCCAAGGAGCGTGCGATACTTCACGATGGCGGGAATGAACCAGGTGAAATCGAACTTCAGATCTTGCAGACGGAGATTCGCTCGCTTCGTAAAGAGCAGGAGTTCCCCAGTCCAAGCCGATTCGAACTGTTCTCGTGACAGAACGAGCGGACGCGCCTCGATAGGATCCTGAACGAGGATCTTCTCCCCTTCAATCTTTGCCAGCACGACATAGCGCCCGTCTGTTCGCTTCGCGATCGCGGGGAGAGGCGTTCCAGACAACGTGTTCCACTGAGTCTTGCGCAGTCCAGCCTTGAGCCCAAGGTGTTTCGCGGCACGGAGGAGATCTGTGTCGGAGAGCGGCTTGCTCGACTGGGCAAACTGATGGCGCAGCTGTGCCCCATCGGCCGGCAAATCATAGAACCGGGCCAAGATCAACAGACAGATCAGGCCCGTGTCCGTGACTCCCGCTGTAGCAGACGGTGTGGTTGAATCAGAAGGAGGAGGAACCCTCCCTACGTCGGCTGGCATGGCGTTATCTTAGGATACTCTATGAATCTGAACAAACGATTTCCATGATGCAACAAAGAAGTGTGGGGGGTGCTTCCTTGATCGGCATGGCTCGTGTCCAATCCTGAGCGATCACCTACTTGTTGCCGCTATGGACGGCAATCCGTAGATCGTTCACCTGACGGCTCAACACGAGATTCAGAAAGTTGAGTGTCACGCCTTAGAAGGGCTGTACGCCTTGCTCGCAATGGCATCGTGAGCGTGTGGGTTATGCGGTTGGAGTCGAGCGGGCTAATTATATTATTACAAGACGCGACCCCTTTTTACAGTGGCCCGATTATATGTGAGGGAGACAAATGCGGCTCGCTCATTGGAGAACGGTATGAGTAAGGTGTTCGCCGGCCCTTCGTACTGAGGGTACGTTTGCCGGAGCAGGGCAACCGCCTCGGTCGTTGAAATACTGCGGGTAAATTGAAGAGCGAGACTGTCCTTTTGATTATTTGGAGCAGCATCGATGCTTTGCAAGAGCGTGACTTCAGCCGAAGTCAACGTGATCCCAGCCGCCTGCCAGAGCGCCAGATTATTGCTTCGGAAAAAGGTATATCCATAGCCAATGGTCGTGTGGTCGTCTGGCTTCTGATAGACCGTGGCCGCGGGCCCCTCGAAGGATGAAATCGTGCTCACCAGGAGATCCACGTACTGTTGCTGTGTCAATGAATGATAATTCAGCATGTTACCCTCCTACAGTTTCTCACAGATCAGACCAATGCCGGACTTCGTAATCTTAAAGATGTTTGTCTGTTTTCGTGTGCTGTCAGCATTCGCAGCGATATAGAATCGCCCGCTGTATCGGAATAATCGAAACCCCCAAGCCTCGAAGTGAAGCTCCTCTCCAGCGGCGGACAGTTTAATCGTCAGCATACATGGATCACCTGGTTCATTGCTGCCTGGGCAACTTTTCCTCACAAGATCTGAGATATCATCCCCATCGATATCGAGGTTCTGAAAGCGCTGCAACCCTTCTCCATACGTCTCCCACAATTGGTAGCGGTCTAGACCAGTCTGATGTCCGCCAG
>SWDP01000002.1:357254-380409 GCA_005116885.1 Nitrospira sp. | reverse complement strand
TGATAATCTGATCCGTCGGGATTCATCGTTACGGTAACAGAATCGATAGTCGCATGGATCATGGCCTTGCCTCCTGCCATGGAGGAGATTCGATTGACTTCCTGCTGATCGCATCGGATGAGATAGAGAACCGGAATCTCCCCCGTGTCATCGTCGAGCCTAAAAATTGGTCCACAGATAGGCCTTCCCACCGTGTCTTTTCCTTCCCATTGCCCAACCAGCGTAAGCCGTCCATTGAGTGCGACACGATGCCGGTGAAACGCGCTAGGATTGGACAAGACTTGCTGAACCGACGTCACCACATCGGCGGCCAGGCTCTGGAGGCTGGCTCCAAAGAGCACAAGGAGTATCACTCCGTATCGAATCGCGGTCCTGCACTCTCTTCTCATAATGCGATTCCTCTCGAAGCGTGTCGCCTAATCTTGCGGGTGCGGCCTGGCCGTCCTTCGCAATCGTGGCGCTGGTGCTCAACTGAGCTTCACGCATAGACTCACGGCAATGATCTGGTCCTTCGATTCGCTCATGTTCATTGACTTCTTGTATGATAAATACGCATATGAGCCATAAAATGACACACAAAATAAAGAATGTGGCTTGTCCGAACGTTCTAAAAATAGCCAGCCTTCGGTGCAGGAGAACAAGATGCCAGTGGTTCGGTACGACATGATCGGCTGAGGGAATGTCTCCATGAGTGAACAGGCATGATGCTATTGAAGGCATGGTGGCGATGGTTTAAACGGCAAAGCCGGCTCAATAAAATTGTTATCGTTGGGTTTTTATCCTCGTTGGTGTTGTTTCTCATTCCCGTGGTGGTGTCCTGGTTCAAGCCGACTCCTATCCATGTCGGTGTCGCCTTCTACACCTATGAGCGAGCCTTTATTCTGGCAGGAGACAGGAAAACCTATTTTTATGAAAATCGAAACCTGGTGTCCGACTGTCGTCTCCGGCTCATCGAGCAGACCTTGCCGAAAGGCCGGGCGAAGACCCCTGATCCACAATCCTGGGTTGTGATCAAGTTCCTGATTGAGAATGTCTCGGACCACCGCCTCACCAATCTCCGCCTCGACATCAAATCCCCTCTCCTGCGCCCGACCACCACGCTGTTTACGACCGCGAACGTGGAGGCCACAGGGATGTGGGATACGGCGGCGGCGGATGCGCCAGGCAAATATACGATGACGATTCCGGTTATCGAACCGACGGTCTCAGCCGTGGTCAGCTTGAAGACGCCTATCGACGCGACCATGCGTCAGATTATTTATGTCGATCATAGCCGGATGACAGTTCAGGTACTCCATTTGCTTGCAGACCAGTTCGGAACGTTTCCCCTCAAAGTCGCTCGCCTCAATGCCATGAAGATTTTGAATCGGGAAAGCGTTCTACGGATCGGCGACGAAACGTTTGCCGATGAAAAGATGGACGTGACGATGCTCCGCGCCGACGAGCCAGCCGTAAAAGATGAAGCCGTGTCGTATCAACTGCTCTCAGCAGCGCATGTATGCCCGGAGGGAACGGCCGGCGACTGGTAGGTTTCTCCGTCCTACACTGCGGTATGTGTGCTGAGCCACTCATCGAAGGACCTGTATCCCCACTCCGACTGTTAGCGGCCTATTCAGGCATAAGTGCGATCGGCGAGGCGATTCAGACGGAGCGGGGCCGGCGGACGTTGTGACTAGAAATTCATGTGAATGATCGGCTCAATCTTACTCCCTGGCAGTCTGAGCCAACGGTTCAGGTGGCGTATCGAACAGCGTACCGATGGTACACAAAGTACCCGACGCCTCAATACCTTTCTTGGCAACTGAGTGCCACTTCCTGTCGAATCGGGACCTATTGAGGAGGGACTATCGCACCTTTGCCGAAGCCCTCTCTTTTGTCTACGCGCACCACTGATTCTGCCAAACCATAATCGCTGGCTTCTTCTGTGAGTAATACCCCGCGACGGTAGTTGACACGTGGATGAGTTTAGGCCTACACAACACCTATGGCTATTCATCCTCTTGCCGGAAGTCTTGCGCCGTCGTCAGTCCTCGTCGATATATCGAAGCTCCTTGCAGCCTACTCGTCAGAGAAGCCCGATGCCACAGTGCGTGAGCAACGAGTGGCCTTTGGCACATCGGGACATCGGGGATCTGCCTTCAAAAAAAGCTTTAATGAGTGGCATATTTTGGCCGTCACACAGGCGATTTGTGAATATCGAGCCGGCCAGGGCACAAGCGGCCCCCTCTATCTAGGCAAGGATACCCACGCACTCTCGGAACCAGCTTGTATCAGCGCACTAGAAGTGCTGGCAGCCAATGGCGTTGAGGTGATGATCGATCAGGATGGTGGCTATACCCCTACTCCGGTCATCTCTCACGCCATCCTCACCTATAATCGAGGAAGAACATTGGGGCTCGCCGATGGTATTGTGATCACTCCTTCGCACAATCCGCCGGAAGACGGCGGCATCAAGTACAACCCACCGCATGGTGGGCCAGCCGACACAGCGGTCACAAAGTGGATAGAGGATCGGGCGAATGCCCTTCTTGCCACTGATCTGCACGGCTTAACACGTCTGTCGTACGACCAGGCTCGTCGTGCGAGCACCACTCACCAGCATGATTACCTTGGCGCCTATATCGGCGATCTCGCGCAGATTATCCATATGGACGTACTTCGCTCAGCCGGGTTGAAGCTTGGCATCGACCCCCTCGGCGGGTCCGGTGTGGCCTATTGGCAGCCGATCGCAGAGCGGTACGGCCTGAACATCGAAATCGTCAATCCTTCCGTCGATCCGACCTTCCGCTTCATGCCACTCGATTGGGACGGGAAGATTCGTATGGATTGCTCTTCGCCCTATGCCATGGCGAATCTCATCGCACTGAAAGATCGCTTCGATGTTGCCTTTGGCAACGATGCGGACAACGACCGGCACGGCATTGTCACCCGCTCTACCGGTCTGATGAATCCCAATCACTATCTTGCGGTTTCAATCTCCTACCTCTTTGCCAACCGTCCTGGATGGAAATCAGATGCAGGAATCGGAAAAACGCTGGTGAGCAGCAGCCTCATTGACCGCGTGGCAGTGAAACTCCAGCGCAAACTTGTCGAGGTGCCGGTCGGCTTCAAATGGTTCGTGAGCGGACTGCTCGACGGTTCGCTTGGGTTCGGCGGGGAAGAAAGTGCAGGAGCCTCGTTCCTTCGTCGAGATGGATCGGTCTGGACGACCGACAAGGATGGCATCATCATGAATCTTCTTGCTGCGGAGATGATGGCCAAGACCGGCCGTGACCCAGGCGAACTGTACCGAGAATTGACCAACGACCTCGGAGAACCGGTGTATGAACGGATCGACGCAGCTGCGACTTCGGCGCAGAAAACCATCTTATCGAAGCTCTCGCCGGATCAAGTGAGCGCAACTGAATTGGCCGGAGATCGAATCGTCGCTAAGCTGACGACCGCGCCCGGTAATGGCGCCTCAATAGGCGGGTTAAAAGTTGTGACAGAGCACGGCTGGTTCGCCGCCCGCCCCTCCGGTACCGAGGCTGTGTACAAACTCTACGCGGAAAGCTTCAGAGGGAAAGACCATCTCAATCGGATTCAAGAGGAGGCACAGACGCTGATTACCACAGCGCTGTCGTCAAACCAATAAGCCGAAAAATGATCAACCTCAACCTACCTGTTGCTCAGCATGGTAGGAACTACGGACGAGCGGACCGGATTCGACGTGGGTGAAACCAATGGCCATCCCCTCTTCTTTTAGCATCGCAAACTCGCTGGGATCGTAGAAGCGTGCAACAGGCAGATGCTCTCTGGTGGGTTGGAGGTATTGGCCGATGGTCATGATGTCGCAGCCGACGGCATGAATGTCGCGCATGACTTCGCGGGCCTCGTCGATGGTTTCTCCCATCCCGAGGATCAACCCGGATTTCGTGCGCATGCCCCATTGCTTCGCCTTGCCGAGTAGCTCGATCGATCGTTGATACCTTCCTTGCGGCCTGATTACTGGAAACAGCCGCCGGACGGTTTCAATGTTGTGATTCAGAATGTCCGGCTTCTCGGCACAGACCATCGCGATGGCTGTCTCATTGCCTTCAAAATCAGGAATCAAGACTTCAATCGTGCAGTGTGGGCTGAGCTGTCTGGTCTTCCGAATCGTGTCGGCAAAGATGGCGGCGCCTCCATCGTTCAATTCATCCCGATTCACCGATGTGATCACGGCATGTCGAAGACCTAATGCGTGGATTGCTTCAGCGACGCGACGCGGTTCTTCATGATCGACCGCCAGAGGTCTGCCTGTCTCGACTGAACAGTAGTGGCACCGCCTGGTACAGATATCGCCGAGGATCAGAAATGTCGCGGTGCGTGCGTTCCAACATTCCCATCGGTTCGGACAGCGCGCTTCTTCGCAAATGGTATGGAGCTTGAGCCGGTCCATCGTCTGCTTGATGTCGAGATAATCTGGACCGGTCGTCGCTTGGACTTTGAACCAGGGCGGGAGGCGGAAACTAGACTGGACAGGTGAGCTCGATGCCCGCACGCTCTCGATTGGAATAAATGTCATGGTTCAAAATTATTCATTGGTTGCGCGAGGGCGAAACCTGTTAAGAAGCCTAGTCATGAACCCGACCGGTTCAGGTTCTGGCGCCGGATCAGGGTATTCAACCCACATCTCTTGTGAGCCAAGATAGACTTCGTTGCGAAAACTCATTTGCGATCGAAGTTGTCGATAGCCCTCGGATTGCAAGGTATGAATGAGCATCCGCAATGCGTCATCCTGCGTCAATTGTGGCCCGGTCTCTCGCAGAACCGTTTCGTAGCGCAGGATAGCTCGGTAGCCGTTTTCTAGTTGCTCAAACACCACCGGCCGACTGAAGCCTCGCTCCCGGGAATCGAACCCGGCCAACTGGTGTTTGTCGAGGCTTTCCCCCATACCGGATACCAGTAGACGCTCGCTATTCCATAGCGCGGAAGACGGCGACCAGATCGCTCAAGGCGAGCGTCTTGCTCCTGAGAATAGCTCGTTCAGATCCGATTGCCTCGCGCGTTTTGGCATCGGCAACCCCAGCTTTAAGACTGGAGGCACCCAAGGCCAGAATCCGATCACATTCCTGTTCGAGCTTCTTCTTTACAACAGGGTTGACGGCCAGAATTTCCATGAGTTGACGTCTTGTCTCGGCCAGATGTCCCTGCAGCTCGGAGTCAGGATAGTTTTTACGGGCCGCCTCGTCAGAACAGCGGTCAAGGTATTGAGCCAAAAACACATAGAGGCGAACCAAGGCCGCGGTGACGTCGATCTGTTCTTTAGTGGAGGTTGCCATAATCAGTACCCCTCATTTCGTTGATAGCGGAGTGAGACATACACCTGTACGTCGGTGCGTTCGAGTTGGACGTTATACCGCTCCATGTTTGCTGAAGGATGGGCCATGCAAGTGCCGGTGGTCATAGCTCGCCACATTCTTTTGTGTCAACGATTATGTTTTCGCAAATGGGTTTTTAATCTTGCTCAGCAGGCTTTCGATCGGCGGAACTCCTGTTGCCGCGCCGGTGACGCCAGTCATGATTCTCTGTGCAATGTCCCGGAACGCCGCCGATTGAGGAGATGCAGGATCAGCCATCACAATCGGAGTCCCTGAGTCGCCGCCATCGCGAATTGCCGGATCGATGGGCACACGACCGAGAAATGGGACCCCCAGTGTGGCTGCAGCCCTTTCCCCTCCCCCATGCGAAAATATTTCGGTTCGCTCGCCGCAGTGTCCGCAGAGAAAATAACTCATATTCTCGACAATGCCGAGCAGCGGCACATTCACCTTTTTGAACATCATCATACCCTTGCGAACATCGTGCAGGGCGACTTCTTGTGGCGTCGTGACGGTAACGGCGCCGGTGAGTGGAACCAACTGAGTTAGGGTAAGCTGCGCGTCTCCAGTGCCGGGTGGGAGATCGATGAGTAAATAATCCAGCTCACCCCACAGCACATCTCGGAAGAGCTGTTGAATGGCAGTGTGGACCATGGGACCGCGCCAGACTACAGCCGTATCTTCCGGCACGAAGAAGCCCATGGAGATCAGCTTGACGCCGTGACTTTCCGCTGGAGCGATCTTACCGTCTTTCTGTTCCGGGGGCTTGGTCACACCCATCATCATGGGAATGTTCGGGCCATAAATATCTGCATCGAGCAGCCCGACCTTGGCGCCGGTCAAAGCCATAGCCACGGCAAGGTTGACGGAGACTGTAGATTTGCCAACCCCGCCTTTGCCGCTGCTGACGGCAATGACATATTTGACGCCAGGAATAAGATTGTCTTTCCCGTGACCGGACTGTGGTTCATCAGCCATGAAACGCTCCTCCTCTACGTACACAATCAAAAATAGGACTGGCTCTCAGGCGCACCAGTCCATCATAAGCGAAGAACAGGGAGAAAGAAAATGGGGCTATTGTGCGATGGGCGATAGCACAATGGGGAAATATGGAGAAAGAAGGGCCAACCATCCGTCTGGAGAGTCGTTTGTGAAGTGATTACCCGACGGTGGGGTCGTTGCGACGAAGATTGCTTGTGAGCCCGATGAGCGAGAGCGTGTAAATAATCCATTTCGATGGGTCGAAGTTGTACCACTGCGGTCCATTGCGATAATCACGCGCATACGTGTGATGAAAATTGTGATACCCCTCGCCGAAGCTGACAAAGGAGACTAACCAACTATCGCGGCTGCTGTCCTTCTTGCTGTACGGCTGTGCCCCCACCATGTGACAAAGCGAATTGATCGTGAAGGTGGAGTTCAATACCATAAACATTCGGAAGAGACCCCCCAAGAGGAAGCCGCTGATACCGCCCTGCCAGCCACCGTGCCAGAGGCCAAGGACAAATGGTAGCAAAAGTCCTGCGACCACGATCGGCCAGTAGTAGCGATGTTGCCACATCACGACAGGGTCGCGACGCAGACGGACCTCGTATTTGTCCTTGCGATAGATACTATTGTAAAAGAGCCAGCCACAGTGACTGTGCCAAAATCCCTTGGTCGCGTTGTAGGGATCTTCTTCTTCATCTGTCTTGGCATGATGGCGGATGTGGTCACTGCCCCACTTGAGAGCAGAATTTTGCAGCGCCCAACCGCCGGCGACGAGGATGCAAGCCTTGACCCAGTTTGGGCATTCGAAGCTCTGATGCGACACCAGCCGATGATAGCCGATGGTGATACCCATGCCTGTGACAATGTACATCGCCAGAAACAGGGACCAGTCGAAGAGACTGAATCCGTAGTAATAGCCATAGACTGGAATACCGATAACCGAGGCAACCACGATGGCGCAGAATAAAGCGAAGTTGAACGGAGAAAAGGGAGACGTGGTCGGTGTGGCGTCAGATGCGGTTGCGAGCATTACCTCTCCTTACTCTACATACCGGGGGATCTCTCAGTATCGTTGGGCCACCCAGTGGAAGGATAAAACCGGTGTGATGCAGCATACCGAAATTACAGGAATGTTTCAAGCGAATGCTCACAGTGTATACTGGTGTGACCCTACCGGCTTCTAGACAGTGAGGCATTGATGCAGGAAGTTCCCCTCCCCCTCGAACCGACCGTGCGTCGAATCGGTGAACAACTCGCCCGCCTTTCTGCCGGTCAAACTCCGACGCTTTTCGAGGGGCGCTGGTGGTCGCACCAGGCGCTGAACCTGGCCATGCAGGATAGCCGATTCAAAGCACAGCTCTTTCGATTTATCGATGTCCTGCCTTCGATCACAGACGACGAGCAGGTCGTCACGCTAGCGCGCGAGTACATGGGTGAAGGAGACACGACCCTTTTCGGCACGCACTGGGGACTGAAAGCGCTTTCCGCCACCAGCATAGGAGCTCGGCTCAGCGGGAAGGCGATTAGAAGCCAAGTTGAACATATGGCACGCACCTTTATTGCCGGTGCGACGATCGAGGAAGCGGCGCCTCGATTGACCGATCTGTGGCAGGATGGACGAGCCTGGTCTGTCGATTTGTTGGGCGAGGCCACCATCAGCGATCGTGAGGCGGACCGATACCGCGATCGCTGTACGGACGCGCTGAATCTGTTCGGGCGAGTCACGGCCTCATGGCCGCCTAACCCCTTCTTAGAACGGGACCATCTCGGATCGATCCCGCGAGTTCAGCTTTCCATCAAAATTTCGGCTCTCTCTCCACATCTCGATCCAATCGATCCGGAAGGGAGCTATCGGTCGGTGGCATCGCGGCTTCGACCCATCCTCGATCTGGCCATGCGCCTCCCCGCGTCATTGATTTTTGATATGGAACAAGCCGAGACAAAAACCTTGTTGGTAAAGATCTTCACCCGGCTCTTCGCGGAGCCGTCCTACAAAAATTATCCCTATGCAGGTCTCGCGTTGCAGGCCTACCATCGGGAGACCGCACGAGACATCGAGACGCTCCTCACCTGGGTGCGCCGGCGCGGGATACCCATTACCATTCGGTTGGTGAAAGGAGCCTACTGGGATTCGGACACGATTCGCTATCGGCAACGAGGCTGGCCGGTTCCTCTCTTTGAACACAAAGCATTGACGGATGCGAACTATGAGACGCTGGCGTCCCTCCTGTTATCCCAGACATCTCTCATTCGACCAGCTTTCGGCACACACAATCTCCGGACCTTAGCCTATATCGAGGCGGTTGCAGAATCGCTCAAGCTTCTTCCCCTGAAGCCTGGGAATATCAGATGATCTTCGGCATGGCCGAACCCTTTCAACATGCCGTGATGCAGCAGGGTCGCCGATTACGACTCTACACCCCGGTGGGTGAACTGCTTCCGGGCATGGGCTATCTCGTACGGAGGTTGCTGGAAAACACCTCGAATGAATCGTTCCTCCGCAAGGAGTATGTGGAGTCCCAGTCTCTGGCCACGTTGTTGGCTCCGCCGGTTCTTGAAGGTCTGAGCCAGAAGCCGGCTCCTCTATCTCAACCGGGCGGTACGCAGGAGTTTCAAAATGAACCGCAGCGTGATTTTTCGCAGGTTGACAGTCGAACTGCCATGCAGCAGGCCCTGGATAGGGTGCGATCGCAGTTAGGGCGTCAATGGACGTCATCATCCAAGGGGCTTCGTCTCACGGGGCCTCTCATGGAATCGCGCAACCCCGGACGCCCGGATGAAGTCGTGGGTCGGGTGTCCAGTGCAAGTTCAGGTGATATCCAACAGGCACTGCGCCGGGCCGTTCAGGCACAGGAGTCCTGGCGCGACACGACTACGGAACGACGAGTGGATATTCTCTGTGCCGCCGCTTCGATCATGCGGGCCAGGCGCGATGAGTTGGCGGCCTGGGAGATCATGGAATGTGGAAAACCCTGGCGGGAGGCAGATGCGGATCTCGCAGAAGCCATCGACTTTCTCGAATATTATGCGACGAGTTGGCGCACGCTCGCTTCTCCCAAACGATTAGGACAGGAACCCGGTGAACTGAATCAGCGTCTCTATAGCCCTCGCGGAGTCACCGGCGTCATCGCTCCGTGGAATTTTCCGCTGGCAATTCCAACCGGCATGGTGTCTGCAGCACTCGTCACCGGAAATCCTGTGATTTTCAAACCCTCTGAACGCTCGCCCATGATGGGGCATTGGCTCACAGAGATCTTGCAGGAGGCTGGCGTGCCAGCGGGAGTATTCAGTTGTGTACAGGGCGGACCTGACGTCGGACGGGCATTGGTGTGCCACCCCGATATTGTCACGATTGCCTTTACCGGTTCGAAAGACGTGGGACTCGGCATTCTGAAGGACGCCGGAACTCTGAGGCCTGGTCAGCGCATGGTGAAACGGGTGCTGGCTGAGATGGGCGGGAAAAATGCGATCATCGTCGATGATACGGCGGATCTTGATGACGCGATTGTTGGAGTGGTTTCATCGTTCACCGGTTATGCGGGACAGAAGTGTTCCGCTTGTTCCCGAGCAATCGTACATGAGGCGATCTACGAGAGCTTTCTGGAGCGGCTCAAAGAGGCGGTGCTGAGTCTGAAGATTGGAAATCCAGAAGAGCCTGGGACACAGATTGGACCGGTGATCGATCATCGAGCGCAGTCCAAGATTCAGGAGTATATCGAGATTGGAAAGAAGGAAGCACGCCTATTGGTAGAAGGGGCTGTGACGGGTCCAGGCTGGTATGTTGGGCCGACGGTCTTCGCGGAAGTGGCGCCGACGCATCGAGTCGCCCAGGAAGAAGTCTTCGGGCCGATCCTTGCAGTCATGCGGGCAGCTTCCTTTCAGGATGCGCTGACTCTGGCGAATTCAACGGACTACGCACTCACCGGTGGAGTGTACTCGCGAAGCCCGGCCAATCTGGAACTGGCACAGAAACAGTTCGATGTCGGGAATCTCTACCTGAATCGTCCGATCACCGGCGCATTAGTCGGACGCCAGCCGTTTGGAGGGCACCGACTCTCCGGAGTCGGCGCGAAAGCCGGAGGGGAAGAGTACCTGACGCAATTCGTGGTGAGTCGAGTCATTAGCGAGCAGACCCTCCGTCGAGGATTCGCCCCGCCCGAGTGAGGCCTTTGGCGGCTTGATGTCGTACGATTCCAGTTCTTCCATGATATCGGTCACCACGCCTCGGTCTTCCATCTGCGCAAGCTCTTGCCGCTCGACATACTTGACCAGCCCGACACCCTTTGCAAACCAGGCGGTCATCACATCGGTTCCCATGGCAGTCTTCTTTGCGCCGGAGAGGTGAATCTGCATGTGCATGCGTGCTTCCAACTTCACCGCATCCTTGAATGTGCCGGCTGGTACCGTCACTGATTCATGCCCCAGCACTGTGGCTTCGCCCTGCGAATCTGCCTTTTCATTGACGCCATCACGGTCCAAATCCGTGCCGAAGTCGATGTCCTTGCGGTTGAATTGCTGAAAGGACGACGAGAGCTTCATCGGGAACCGTACGATCTGATAGGGCACAAGTTGTTTTTCGAAGGGCGTTCCCGGTTCTGAACCGTAATAGACGATGCCGACGCTATCACGCCGATAGAAACTATCCATTGGGCCATGGTTGCCTGGATTGGCATCGTGAAACACGGTGACCGTCATGCCCTTGATGACTTTCGTGTCGGTGACCGAGGAGACGTTGGAGAAAATTTTATGCTCGATCGTTTGCAGAGGCCCTTCGGTTATCTGGCCACGATACCGCCACGTATTGCCGATCTGATCGGGAAAATAATCAGCGGATTGCTCAATGAGGCTGGCATCATCGGTTGCGAAGGCGGTTGACCAGGGGATACAGTTGAGCAGCAGCACTGAGCCCACGATGAAGCCCCATCGGTACCCCTGTTTCGTCAATGGCATGCCCAAGATCCTCCAGTAGTTCATCAATGGGATGACCGTACCACAGGAATCCTGGAGGCGGCAAGGGAAGGAGATCGGTGGGCCTACAGGCTTGCCTTCAGGCAATATCCCACCCATAATCCTCGTGCAGATGTTGAAAAAGTCCGCCAGCTTCCTTCTCACCTTGAAAGCATCCTCAACGTAGCCCAGAGGCTACGCCTCCGGTGCTTTCATCGGCTGCCTCTACGAAGCCGATGTTCGTGAGACGCATGCGGTGCAACTGATGATAGAGGCCTCGTGTCGCCGGATGCCTGCGCCGTCAGTGTTTGTCTGCAATGCCGGAATCGGAGGGAGCCATCTCCTGCTTAGACAACGTGAAGAAGATTGGGCCGAGGTGCTTGCCACGAATCTAACAGGAACATTTCACTGCCTTCGTGCCATGGCCCCTCCCCTCCTCGCTCACGGTGGCGGGTCGATCGTCGTCATTGGTTCGCACGCCGGATTCCATGGTTCAAGTGGACAAGCCGCCTACGCGGCATCAAAAGCCGGTCTCATCGGTCTTGTCCGCACCGCAGCCCAAGAGTGGGGAGCAGGCAACGTCCGTGTGAATCTTCTCTTGCCTGGCTGGCAGAAGACGGGACTGACAACGGGAATCATGCCGGTAGATGATAGCTGGAACGATCATGCATTGGGTCGGCCACCATCGCGAGAGGAAGTCGCCAAGACGGTCTTTCATCTGGCGCAACTGAACGATGTGTCACAGTCACTTAACCTCTTAGACCTCATCAATAAAATGAGGTTACCAGTAATTGTGGTTGGGCGATCAGGTGTGGGGGGAATCAATCACGCCTTGTTGACCCTTCATGCGCTTCGTGATCAAAATATTCCTGTCGTGGCATTGGTGTTAAACCAGCAGCGGCCAGTGCGGACGAAGATCGCTCGCACGCAGGAAGAGTCCACCGTCAACCTCCTTCGACGCCTTGCAGGGGTTCCCGTAGTAGGTCCCCTACCCCACAGCCCTCTTGTGAAACGAAATTGGAACGAGGCCTTGGTTAACCTCGCGAAGACCGCTCCGATTAAGATGCTGGCGAGATTGGTCTTGGCATCTGAGAAAGGAACATCTTCACAGCGTGGCTGATATCAGGCGCCTTGAGAATAGCTGAGATAACCGCGACGCCATTTGCGCCAGCTCGCACCACTTCCCCCACCTGGTCGATCTGAATGCCGCCGATCGCAAAGACGGGCAACGGTGTGAGTGAACGTATCGCACGGAGCCCCTCAAGCCCAACCACCGGATCATGATCTTGCTTAGAACCTGGTGTGAAGATGGGGCCAAAGCCAAGGTAGTCGGGTTTCCCAACGGTGGCGTCTCGCACCTGCGTCGGACTATGAGTGGAGATCCCGATCAGCTTCTCTGGACCCATCACTTTCCTTGCTAAGTGGAGCGGCATGTCCCCTTGTCCCAAATGGACGCCATCGGCATCGATGGCCAAGGCCAGGTCGCAGCGATCGTTGACAATGAAGAGGACACCGGCGTTCGCCGCAGCCTGTCGAAGCGCCAAGGCTTCCACATAGGCGTCTTTCATCGATGCGGTCTTGTTGCGATATTGGAAGAGCACGGCGCCGGCCTTAGCCGCAGTTTCCAGCACCTCAATCAAGGGGCGCGCAGGACAAACCGATGGGTCGAGAATGATGTAGAGACCAGATAACGCGGGCGAACGTAAGGCCGTCATACGTGAGCTATTCTAGCAGGAAGGTCAAAAAGTTCACCACCAGAAGAACACCATAGCCGTGGTTGGTTGGTTCAATACTCGCTGAAGAGGGGAAAGGAGGTGAATCTGATCAACCCATTCTACCCAGTCTCGTGTTGGGTCCTTCGTCGCGTACGTTGGTGTCGGCTGTGTTCATACGTTCCTACTTACTTTTGAGTGTCCAACTTTCCCGGTTTTCCATCAGCTTCCGCTCGGCAATTGGATGCAGCCGGCAGAAGTCGATAGGACACATCTTCTTCTAACAGTGCTGGATCCGAGGGGTCGAGATTCCAACTCTCAACCTTGTCAGCCATGGATATGCTTCTCTCACCGCTGTGCATGTCAGTCTCTAACACCGCCATGGTCGAGTCGCTGATCTGAGTGACTGTCAAGCCGACGTTCCATAACTGATCAGCCGAGAGGAATGCGGTTGGAATACGAAAGGTGTGATGCTCGTCGTACAAAGCATGCCGCATAGTGTCGTTGATGGGAGTCTGTAGGCTGAGCATCGCTGAATCGTTGGGCGCGAGGGCGGCGATCGCGATCACATACATGCGAAGACCATCTTTCGCGCGTGACTCTACACTCCCCTTAGCTTGGATGTTCGGAGTCGCCGATAATACGGTGAACTGATTGAGAAGAGGAGAAGCAACCCCTATGCGGATGTGTGTGATGGCCTGGCCTGACGTGTTCTCAAGAAGATACTTGCTCAAGACCCATGCGTGCAAATCGGTTATCTTTATGCTGGTTTTTGGGAGCGCCCGTGGAAATCGCCAGAGCGTGCAATTGGAGAGGAGGTTTTGCATATGAGAGTACGTCGTCTTGGTGGTTCCCTCCAGTATGAAACCGCGCTCGTATGTGTATACGGCTGCGTTGACATGGACCACGGAATTTGGCTTGAACCAGGTGATGAACCAGATCGTTGCTGCAACAAGAAGACTGAGCAACGCGGCCAATTCTGCCGAACCTTGAAGCATTTCCCCTAACGTGAGACATCGAATTGCGCCCCACAGACTTATGCCAGGTCGTGCCCGGCCTAACAGAATTTTGGCTATGACAATCGGCATGATTCGCTCTCGTTACTAAAAGTGCCTGGCGAGAGATGGCTCAACGCGTCGCGAGGCAAGAGGCAGGAACGAGGCAAGCGCGACGAATAGAGAACGGGGTGGATTCGCGTGTGCGGCGGGGGGGCGCATTTTGTCGTCTATCCATACTTCTTTTAGTAGCAATCTTCAGCGCGATTCCGTCGTATGCAGTGCGCCGGGGAGTCACCTCGTACGACAGCTGTCTGTGACCACTCTGCGATGAACAGGACTACTCGCCGGCAAAATCATTTCTTCTCGCATGCCACTTTCCAGAGCGTTCGATTGATCGTACGAGGGACAACCGGCTCCCACGGCAGTTGCTCCATGGTACTGTACACCACGTTCCCGTTTCCCATGTTACCTGAGAACCACGTATAGCCAAGCATACGGGTACGCTCTTCTGTACAATCGTATTCGTTGAACCGTTTCATAGACAATAGCGAATCGCCCGCCACGGTTTGTAAGGTCTTGTAGTCGTACAATTGCCACATTTTTACCAGACTTCCGTTGCGGCGAAGGGTGGCGGGATCGACGTAGACTTTTAATCCCACTTCGTCGTCGCCACTCGCCAATACCCATTCGGCATAGACTGGTTGGCTACTCAGTATCAGAACCATGAGTAGTAACCCGAGACCTACCAAGTAGCTCTGTGATGGCGCAAGGAAAAGGCTCACGTAACGGGACAGATCCTGTAGCATAGAAAAGCGACCGTGGGGGTAAATCGTAAACGGCATAGGTTCCCTCGCAGGGTGGCGTATTCTAAAAGGGCTAAGATCGAGGATGCAAGATCAATGAATTGCTCCGCGCAACGTGACGGACGGGCTGGTATAGTTAAGGGAAGAAACCTGTCGCCGAAGGAGGGACGCTCATGACGTCGAAACATTCTGATGCAGGCCATGTGGGAAAGGGAAATCTGTCCCCTGAGCCTGAGTCGATGCAGAAGTATTCAGATGAGGTGAGGGAACGGATTGCGAAAAAAGCCTATGAACTCTATGAGCAGCGAGGTCGACAGGCGGAGCGCCACGTAGAAGATTGGTTGGAAGCTGAAGAACTGGTTCGGAAAGAGATGACTGACAGCCGCACAGGTCCCACCCGCCAGGGATAGTGAATGGAGCGGTGTCTGGTGCTCTCCTATGCCCGCACACCTGTGCAATGAGACGTACGCCACCTGTACCCACGCTAGCCCCTCCCCCACTCTGTCCCTGTCATGCTTTCAGGCAGGAGCGATGATGGATTGAGCCTTGATCACCAGGCGTAGGCTTCTGGCGCAGGCCCACCGGGGCCGGGGAAGATCTCATCAAGCCGTTTCAGCGTCTCCTTGCTCAACCTGAGACTCAGGACCCGCATCGTACCATTCAGTTGTTCCATCGTACGCGGGCCGATAATCGAGGATGTCACGGCCTTCTGATGCAGCAACCAGGACAGGGCCACATCGGCTGGACGCTCGCCGAGCTGAGCGCACAGTGCTTCATAGGCTTCCAGCTTAGGGCGAGAGGTCTCAATATCTTTTTTGAGATCTTCCTTCGCGCGTCGACCGACTGTGGCTGGTTTCAAAGACCCGGCCAATAACCCGCGGGCGAGCGGACTCCATGGGATCAGGCCGATGCCATAGGTTTCGCAAGCTGGAATCACTTCTAATTCAACTGTCCGCTCGTTCAAATTGTAGAGACTCTGCTCCGACACGAGGCCAAGAAAGTGGCGGCTGCGAGCTATTTCTTGCGCCTGAGCCAGATGCCAACCGGCAAAATTGCTGCTGCCGATGTAGAGCACCTTGCCTTCACGGACGAGTTGCTCCATCGCCTGCCAGATTTCCTCCCATGGCGTCTCTCGATCAATATGATGGATCTGATAGAGATCGATGCAGTCGGTCTGCAGACGCCGCAAGCTCGCCTCGCAGGCTCGTTTGATGTGCAGAGCTGACAACCGAGACTGATTCGGCCAATCGCCCATCCGACCGAACACTTTTGTTGCCAACACGACTTTTTCACGCCGGCCTCCGCCCTGAGCGAACCAACGTCCCATAATCTGCTCGGTCCAGCCTTCGCCGACTTTCCAACCATAGACGTCCGCCGTGTCGAAAAAGTTGAGGCCCAACTCCAGCGCTCGATCCATGATGGCAAAACTGTCTGTCTCGTTGGTCTCCGGCCCAAAGTTCATCGTGCCGAGACAGAGCCGGCTGACTTTCACGCCAGCCCGACCGAGATGAACATATTCCATCAGTAAGACCCCTTGTCACACACGCCATGCATTCTTGTGCACGGATGGGATAAGCGCAAAACGCTCATGACTCCTCCTCTTCAATGTCCTCGATCGACTGTTTGAGTGCCGAGACAAAGGCCTCCGGCTGAGCCAGCGCGTTCTCCGTTAGTTGGAACTCAGAAACCAGCACACCGGCTCTATCGACAATGATCAACCGATAACCCTGTTTCACGCTCATGCCCCTTTTTGATGTGATGTCATGCACAGGAGGCTACCATAGTGAGAGCGAGACTTCGATATCGGAACAGTGCGGGTGGGCGAGTCTCTTGACGAAGCTCGCATAGTGCGACATGCTCCAGGCAAGAATACCGTGAGAAAAATGAGAAGGAGACGCCATGGCATTCGCAACAAGCATGTTACCGCTCGGAACACCTGTGCCTCCATTTGCGTTGCGCGATGTGGTCGGCGATCGGATCTACTCGCTCGACTCATTCGCTGACAAGACAGCCTTGTTGGTCATGTTCATCTGCCGTCACTGTCCCTATGTGGTACATGTCGAGAACGAGATCGCCAAATTAGGGCAGGACTACATCGACGCGGAGCTTGGTATTGTCGGTATCAGCAGCAACGATCCGACGCAATATCCTGATGACGCACCGCCACGACTGAAAGAGATGGCCGAACGCGTGGGCTTCACTTTTCCCTTGTGTTTTGATGAAACCCAGGACGTCGCGAAAGCGTATCGGGCGGCCTGCACTCCTGATTTTTATCTCTTCGACCGGGAACGGCGCTTGGCCTACCACGGGCAACTCGATGATAGCCGCCCTGGGAGCGACAAGCCGGTCACAGGCCGCGATCTTCGCGCCGCGATCGATGCGTTGCTTGCAGGGAAACCGATCGACGGTCATCAGAAGGACAGTATAGGGTGCAGTATCAAGTGGAAACAGTGAAAGGAATAGCGCCCCTGCGGTTCCTTAGGTGAGATGGCTCAGTTCAGAAAAGTAGAATTTCCCCGGTTATTACTCGATAGTATCGGAGCTCAATAGGAATATCTTTGCGGCCCTTTAACGCAAAGCCAGACCCAAGAATCTCGAAACCAAAAGCTACGGAGTCTTCACGCACCGAAACCCGGTGCCCATACCCCGGGCCGACGGCAAATGAGAGTCCCGATCTGAGGAGCGCAAATCCTTAGCACCGCTGCCCCAGGAACCGCCACGTATCACTTTGGACTGGCCCTGGAGCGGCCCTGTCGGATTCTTCGAAGGGCTGGACCCATAATAGTCCTGGTCATACCAATCGCTGATCCACTCCCAGACATTCCCGGCCATGTCATAGATGCCATAGGGACTCTTGCCTTCTTCATACATTCCCACCGGCGACAAGACATAATGATCGCTCCACTTCTCTTTCTTCATATTCGCATGAAACCCCCTCGGCAGCTCATTACCCCAGGGATAGATCCGGCCATCTGCCCCCCGCGCTGCCTTCTCCCACTCCGCCTCCGTTGGTAAGCGCTTGCCGGCCCAGGTGCAGTAGGCGGTCGCATCCGCCCAATCCACATTGACAACAGGGCGGTTCTGGTGGCGGGATTTGTTCATGATGCTCCAGTCTGGCGGTGCTGCCTGGGACGTGGATTCTAAGAACTTCGCATATTGCCCTACCGACACCTGGTATCCGCCCGCAGCGGGGTCCCTACACCGGGCGGGGTGCGAGGACGGACGGGCTGGTCAGCGGCAGGACCCGCGGTCATACCCCCACCATCTTCAGCGGCTTCCTATTCCCCTTCAGCGGCTCCAGCATCGACAGGAAAATACGCTTCCCGTCGTCATTCCCCAACACCGCTTCCGCGCAGCGTTCCGGGTGCGGCATCATACCCAGCACATTGCCCTCGGCATTGATAATCCCGGCAATGTTATCAAGCGAGCCGTTTGGATTCGCTTCCGGCATTACCTTACCCTCTGGCGTACAATAGCGGAGCACGATCTGCGCATTCGCCTGCATCGACGCAAGCGTGACCGGATCGGTGTAGTAGTTCCCATCTGCATGGGCGATCGGAATCTTGAGCACCTGACCGGACTCATAGGCGCTGGTAAATGAGGTGGCAGCATTTTCAACCTTCACAGACACGTCCTTGCAGATGAAATGCAGCGACTTGTTCCTAAGCATGGCCCCTGGCAGCAACCCAGCTTCGAGCAAAATCTGAAACCCGTTGCAAATGCCGAGCACCATCCCACCCTTCTTCGCAAACTCCTTCACCGCTCCCATCACCGGCGAGAACCGCGCAATTGCGCCAGTCCGCAAATAGTCGCCGTAAGAAAACCCGCCGGGGAGGACAATCGCATCCAGCCCGGCCAGCAAGGTCTCCTTGTGCCAGATCATCTCCACATACTGCCCCAGCACATCCTTAAAGATATGCTGACAGTCGTGATCACAATTACTCCCCGGAAAAACCACCACTCCGATCTTCATTGCAGCACCCTTGTGATGCGTGATGAGTGACCAGTGATGGGTGTGGTGCAACGAAGAAAATTCACTCCTGCGAGACCTGGAACTTTCCGCATCAACTCATCACCCATCACTCGTCACCCTTCACTGCAGTTCGTATCTGTATTCTTCAACGATCGTATTCGCCAACAACTTTTCGCACATAGCCTTGACCTGAGCCTCAGCCTTGACCGTATCCTTCTCATCGAGATCTACTTCCATGTACTTCCCGACCCGCACATTGCCCACATTCTTGAACCCCAGTGAATCGAGCGCATGCTCAATCGCCTTCCCCTGTGGATCGAGAATCCCTTGCTTGAGCGTGACATGAATCTTGGCTTTCACTATCCCTCCTCACCGTAAAACGTATCTTGCCAATGCCAAATCGACCTTCGCTATTTCACTCCCTGATCAGGCGCATTGGGCTGTCTATCTATATATCTCCTGATCCATAAAATCCCTGCGATCGTCCCGAGCCCGGCCAAGGCAAGCGCCACCATCGGCCAACGCCAGCGTGAACCATCTAAGCGATAAGCCAAGACAGCCACCAGCGCCGTGGACACAAAAATCGACGCCACCAACCCATAATTCATGAACCACTGCCTAAACCACCTCACGATTTTCCTCTCTTCACTTTCCCAGTGAGCGAAAGACGCCGGCTATCACCAGGATGCGGTGATCGGTTTTACGTGCGCGGGTCGAGCGACCACCGTTTCATCGTGGGGGCTCCGCGAGCACTAAAAATGGCACCGCATCTCTTCTCTCCCACCTACCCCTCCCAAAGGATTTGGAAGTTCCCGAGGGGGTGGAGGGGTTGGCTTCGACTACCCGCACACTCTTCTCAGAACTTCTCGATACGCCTCTTCAATCTTCCCTAAATCCTTCCGAAACCGATCCTTATCCATCGATTCCTTTGTGGTCAGATCCCAGAAGCGGCAGGTGTCCGGCGAAATCTCATCGGCCAGAATGAGTTGGCCGTTGTGCAGTCCAAATTCCAGCTTAAAGTCGACGAGGATCATCTGTCGCTCACGGAAGAACGGCTGCAAGAGGCTGTTCACTTTCAACGCGAGCCGTTTGATCTCTATCATCTGCTCAGGCGTCGCCAACTTCATCAATCGAATATGTTCGTCGGCAATCAAGGGGTCACCCAGCGCATCGTTCTTGTAGTACCACTCTACGATGGCCGGCTCGATCGGATCACCCTCTTTCAAGCCCAGTCGCTTCGCCAAACTGCCTGCTACGACGTTGCGGACCACGACTTCGACCGGCACGATTGTCACCTTCTTCGTGAGTAATTCCCTGTCACTCAGCCGTTCGACAAAATGCGTCGGCACACCGGCCTGTTCCAGCAACCGAAAGAGTCGCTCGGACACTTTGTTATTGATCACGCCTTTCTCAACAATAGTCCCACGCTTTTGCGCGTTGAACGCCGTCGCATCGTCCTTGAAATACTGGACGACCTGATCCGGTTTGTCCGTCGCAAAGACCTTCTTGGCCTTACCTTCGTAAAGTAGCGCGCCCATGGGCATAGGTTATCCTCAAACCACAATCCATCATAATTACTGAGCCAGAATCTCGATGATCTCGTCCAAGGATCTGACGGTCCCCAGCAAAGTCGGATGACCGAACCGCCGATTATACTGGAATTCTTTCACCTTCTCCAAAGCCAAAACCAGGCTGTGGAAATCCTCCAGCTTGGACGTTTCAAAATAGGTGATGAAATCCAGATCATCGAGTCCGCTGGAGTGATAGAGCTTCCGTTTAACCGTCTTGAGATAGGGCACCGTGGCTTCCGTATGTTCCTGCATCATGGCTGCGCGCTTGTCCTGATCCAACCCCCACCAGTCTGCATTCTTCCTGATCGGAATCACGATCACATAGGGCTTGGGACCCGGCTCGCTGGGAATCTTCAGCTCGGTCTTGAGATTCTCCGGCATGCCCGGTACATAGTTTGGCTTCTTGGTCAACCCGTGCATGACACCGGCCGTCTTGAGGTGCTTACCAAAGAGACTGCCTTGAAGATCCAAAAGAAACTGTTGGGTCTCGCGCAACTCCGTCGCATGGATGCGAAAGAGCACGTCCGCGTGATCGGATAGCCCGCGAAGAAGATAGAGATCGATCGCCAACTTTTCTCGATGCTGCTCGACTACTCCCTTCAGGACGGTCAATTGCGCAATGCGCACCGCCTGATCTTGTTTTCCCCAGGCCTCATCAAGGCTATAGGAAGCAAAGGTGCCATAGACGCCCGGCTCGCTCAGAAGTTTGTCGCGGTCAGCTGCTTCGACAGCCGGCACTATCGCCAGCACGACACACACCAGCACCACAACACGCACGAGAGTAGTAATAAGTGACCTCATCGTCTTCTTCCTTTCCCTGATTTACGCGCCCTCGATCCGAACACCCGCCGGAAAATCTTATCAAGATGGCGCAAATAATACTTCGGGTCGAAACAGGATTTTATCTCTGCTGCCGTGAGATGTTTCGCCACGAAGGGATCCCTGCCGACTAATTCTTGCAATGCCCCCGCTCCTTTCCATGAAGCCATGGCATTGCGCTGAACTGCTTCATATGATTCCTTACGCTGCGCGCCCTTCTCGATAAGCCGCAACAGCAGCCGTTGCGAATAGACCAATCCTCCGGTGAGATCGAGGTTGCGTTTCATATTGGCGGGGTAGACCACCAGATGCTTGATGACATCGGTGATCCGCGCCAGCATATAATCGATCAAGATCGTGCTGTCCGGCATGATGACGCGCTCGACGGATGAATGGCTGATGTCGCGCTCATGCCACAGCGCGACGTTCTCCATCGCCGCGACACTATTGCTCCGCACGATGCGCGCTAGCCCACAGAGATTCTCCGAGGCGATCGGGTTCCGTTTGTGCGGCATCGCCGAGGAGCCTTTCTGCCCTTCCGAAAAATACTCCTCCGCTTCGAGCACCTCAGTCCGTTGCAGATGGCGAATCTCAGTCGCAAATTTTTCGATGCTCGCAGCCAACAGCGCCAACGCCGAGGCATAGGCGGCATGGCGATCTCGCTGCACGATTTGATTCGAGACGGGGTCCGGCGTGAGCCCCAGCTTGGCACAGACGTACGCCTCCACTTCAGGTCCTTGATGTGCGAACGTGCCCATCGCGCCGGAAAGCTTACCTACCGCAATGTCCTGCCGGACGTGCATCAATCGCTCTCGGTGCCGACAGGCTTCTTCGTACCAAATAGCCAGCTTGAAGCCGAACGAAATCGGTTCGCCATGAATGCCGTGCGACCGGCCAACCATCACCGTATGTTTGTACTTCAACGCTTGCCGCTTCAACACAGCGATCAGCTCGTCAAGATCCTCGAGAATGAGGTCGAGTGCCTCCGTCATCTGCACAGCCAAGGAGGTGTCGACAATATCCGATGAGGTCAGCCCCATGTGGAGAAACCGATGCTCCGGCCCCACCGATTCCAGCAGCGATTCGAGAAAGGCAATGACATCATGCTTCGTCACCTTCTCGATTCTGGCGATGCGTTTCACATCGATGCTGGCCTTCTTCCCGATACGAGCCGCGGTGCCGCGCGGAACCTGTCCCGTCCGTTCAAATGCTGCACAGGCGGCCAGTTCGACAGCGAGCCAGATCTCGTACTTCCGTTTCAGCTCCCAGATGGCTTTCATCCTGGGACGGGTATAGCGATCAATCATGAATCCCTCGTCGCTCGTATCTCGTGAAGCGTCGTTCGTAAGATTGACTGGCGAAAGCTTTTTGCGAAATACGCTTCACGCTTCACGCTTCACGGCTCCTGCTTCAGCCCGCTTGGCAGCCAGCGTCAATTCCTTGTTCAAGATTTGATCCAGAATGCCGTTCACGAACTTCGACGCATCGTCGTCGCCGAAACTTTTTGCCAACTCAATGGCTTCGTTGACTGTGACCTTGGCCGGCACATCATCCATCCACAGCAATTCATAGGCGCCAGCACGCAGGATATTACGGTCCACAATCGGCATGCGGCTGATTTTCCAGTTGGTGGCATATTTGCCAATGACGGCATCCAACTCATGTTTCTGTTCCAACACTCCGGACACGAGCCGTTCGGCGAAGGCCCGCACTTCATCCGTCGCCTCATTCTCCTTCCAAAACACATCCAGCCACAGGCCCGGCTTGCCGTGAATATCGTACTGAAACAGAATCTGGAGCGCGCGCTCCCTGGCATGATGGCGTGATCCCATACTAGGATTTACGCTTTCGCGGCGCCCGTGTCTTATCTGACGTTTCACGCTTCACGCTCGGCGGAACCTCCTCGCCTACCCGCAAAAGACGCATGACCGTCGCCATTTCGATCGCGGACTTGGCCGCCTCTCCTCCACGATTGAACTTAGCCGGATCAGACCGTTCGA
>SWDP01000002.1:332542-357154 GCA_005116885.1 Nitrospira sp. | reverse complement strand
TTGAGGATCGTTTCGAGCCGAGAACGAAGCTGGGGGCCATTTTGAGCAGCCGCTATACTTTTTTAAGAATGTGCCCCATTTTATTCTTTTTCGTGCGCAAGTACTTCACATTCGCCGCGCGCGGCTGAATCTCGATTGACACACGCTCCACCACCTTTAATCCATAGCCTTCGATGCCGACGATCTTGCGCGGATTATTCGTGATGAGCCTGATCTGGTGTAGCCCGAGGTTAACGAGAATCTGCGCCCCGACCCCATAATCGCGCAAGTCTGCCTTGAATCCCAGTTTCGCATTCGCTTCCACTGTATCGCACCCCTGATCTTGCAACCCATAGGCTCTGATCTTGTTGAGCAAACCGATGCCGCGCCCTTCCTGATTCAAATAGAGCAGCACTCCGCGTCCTTCCTTCTGAATTACCTCCATTGCCTTATGGAGCTGATCCCGGCAGTCGCATCGCAACGAGCCGAGGGCATCGGCCGTCAAACAGCCTGAGTGCACGCGCACCAGCGTCGGATCGCCTCCCTCCACACGCCCTTTCACCAACGCAATATGCGTGACCCCATCTAATTCGTTTTCGAACGCCACGGCTTCAAAATCGCCGAACATCGTTGGCAGCCGCGCACTGGCCATCTTCCGCACAAAGGGCTCCCGCTGCATGCGGTATTCGATGAGCGCCTTGATCGTCACCATCTTCAACTTGTGCGCTTTCCCAAATTTCCCGAGTTCCGGCACGCGCGCCATGGTGCCGTCCTCGTTCATGATTTCGCAGATTACGCCGGCAGGAATGAGCCCGGCCAACCGCGCCAGATCGACAGACCCTTCAGTCTGCCCCGCCCGCTTTAGCACTCCGCCTTGTTGTGCCTTTAACGGAAAAATATGGCCAGGTCGGGCCAAATCTCCGGGTTTGGACTTGGGGTCGATCGCCACATGAATCGTCGTGGCTCGATCCGCAGCCGAGATGCCCGTCGTAATATCTTTCCTGGCATCGATTGACACCGTAAAGGCCGTGCCGAAGGTCGCCGTGTTCTCCACGGCCTGCTGCGGGAGATGGAGTTCCTCCACACGCTGGGGCGTCAAGGCGAGACAGATCAACCCTCGGGCATGGCGGGCCATGAAGTTGACGGCTTGCGGGGTGACGTGTTGGGCAGCCATAACCAGATCGCCTTCGTTCTCGCGATCTTCGTCATCCACCAGGATGATAAGTTTGCCCTGCTTGATGTCTCGAATGGCGTCTTCGATGCTATGAAAAGGTGTGGCCATAGGTCCCATACGATTTGATCGTCAGTGATTCGTTCTCAATGGAGGGTCAATTTATCATTTAACTTTGCAGATGTAACATGATTTTTTCGCCTGCCACGATCAACAAGGATCTCCTTCAGGAAGACGATCCTGCCACAGAGGCGACCCGATTCCGCAATGCGACGATCACCGTTCCCCAGGCACAGACACCACATCCCGCGAAGAGCCAGAGACCCGTATCGTAGCTTTCGGTAAACCCCTTCATGGTTGCGGTGACGAGGGGCAAGAAAAATCCCCCGAAACCGCCGGCCGCTCCCACCACACCCGATGCCAGGCCGATGTCTTTCGGGAACCATTCAGCCACTAATTGAAAGACCGCGCCGTTCCCAAACCCCATCGCACCGGTCGCGAGCACCATCATGGCCACAGCCAGAGGAAGCGATGGACTCGTCACGGCCACCAACGACCCGACAATGACCGGTAACGCATAATAGAGGGTCCGGAGTCCCCCCAGCCGATCGGCAACATAGCCCCCCACGGGGCGAATCAGGCTACCGAACAGCCCACATACCGCGGCGATGGTGCCGGCCATGACCGCATCCAGCTGATACAGGTCGTGCAACAACAACGGCAACAGGCTGCAGAACCCGACAAACCCGCCGAATGTGACGGCATACAAGAAGCAGAGCCAATAGGCAGACCGGCGGCGGATGAGTTCCGCCGCATTGCGCCACCATTCGGTGCGACTGGACACCACGTTCGACTGCCTCTGCGGCACAAGAAACATGAACAGCACCAGTGTGACGACGACAATGCCGGCCATCACCGCGCAGACCTGGTGCCAATCCATCACGGCAACCCATCGCGGCGCAAGAAACAGGATCAGCACAGTGCCGACATTCGCTGATGCAGCCAGACCCAACACGAAGCCTTGCGCAGCCGGTGGATAGGCTCGCCCAGCAATCGGCAACGAGACCGCAAAACTTGCACCGGCGACGCCAAGCAGCAGCGCAAAGATTAACGCCTCGTGATACCCAGATACACCCAGCCATCCCCATAGCAATGCCGCCAATTCCGCGAGGAGAATCACCAGGGCGGTGGGCCATGCGCCTACCCAGTCCGCGCTCCATCCCGCCAGCATTCTGAGGCCTGCTCCGCCAAGAAGCGGCAATGCCACCAACCACGCCACTTGCTGATCGCTCAACTGGAGATCGTGCGCGAGCGAAATGCTCATTGCGCCGATCAACAGCCACACCATGAAGCTGACCGTCAGATGCAACCATGCTCCAGCCAAAGATGGCCAGTGCCCACTCCGGAGTATACCCAGAATCGCCATGACGCCCTTTCCACTCTCACCTATTCCGCTTGCCTATTTCATTGATAGAATCTCGCCATCATAGGTGACACCCTTTCGTTCGCGCAAGGGAGCATACACCACCTCGTCATTCATGAAGCGTGGTTCGCATCTCATCCGAGATACGCCAATCGCTACCAGCACAATTGTCCTGCAAAATACGCTTCACGAGTAATAAGTCTCTTCAGCTGGCCGACTTTTTCAGCACCCAGGCTGCAGGATCTTATGATAATCTCGACCGGTATGAGTCCCCGCAATAAGAATCTCAACGAAGAGCCCATCGAACCGGAGGTCCTGGACCCATCCGATGAAGAGATCGCCGAGATCGGCCCACCTCCCGAGGCCTCTCACCCTACAGCCAAAGAAGCTCCTCACACCGCCGAATCCACCGCCGTGGTGCCGGTCACGGCTCTTCAGCAATATCTGGCGGAGGTCCGTCTCCACCCCTACCTCTCCAAAGAAGAAGAGCTGCGCCTCTTCCATGAATATAAAGTCCAAGGCAGCCGGGATGCCGCGGTCAAGCTCATCATGGCCAACCTGCGCGTGTCCATCTCAATTGCCGCCGAATATCTCCACACAGGCGCCGACCACATGGACCTCATCCAAGAAGGTAATGTCGGACTGATGCATGCCATCAAAAAGTTCGACCCGTCGAAGAACGTGCGCTTTTACGCCTATGCGGCCTGGTGGTCCCGGGCCTACATCCTTCGCTATTTGCTGAACAACTATCGACTGGTCAAGATCGGGACGACCCAGGACCAACGGAAGCTGTTCTATAACCTCAAAAAAGAGAAGGCCAAACTTGAGCGAGAAGGATTCGCTCCAGACACGAAGCTGCTCGCTGACCGCTTGAACGTCCGGGAGCGAGACGTCATTGAAATGGGGCAGCGGCTTGGTAACTGGGAGCTCTCGCTGGACCAGCCCCTTGGCGAGGACCAGGAAGGCAGCCTGCTGGACGTCCTCCCCTCTCAGCAGGTCCCTGCCGATGAGCAATTGGCGCACACCCAGCTACAGACACTCTTCCGTGCCAAGCTCGCGGAATTCGTCAAGACACTCAACGAACGGGACGAAGACATCTTGCGGAATCGAATCCTCTCAGAAACCCCATTGACGCTCGATGACCTCGGCGCGAAGTATTCCATTACGAAAGAACGGACCAGGCAACTCGAAGCCCGCATCATTAAGCGCTTGCGTGATTATATTAAGAAAGACATTAAAGATTTCGATCACTTGAGAGTCTGACGATACCTTCTTCATTCCAAAAAATACATTCTGGCTTATCGAACCCTTGATAGGTTATGATCCCCGTTATTGGTGTGCTAAGGGTGCGTAGAAGAATTTCCTCGTTGCCCCCCTTGACTTGGACAAACACGGGGCTATCTTCACTCCCGTGCCCAAGGATCAGGACTTCTGCTCGTTCTGGAGTACTACCGTTACACCATCGAGTCCGAACCTGTTCTACATCGTCACTATTCATTGGTCTAACTTCATGAGGAGGGTGTTGCTATGAGCACTGCAGCTAAGGAAACGACAGAAAAGAAGAACCTATCCAAGGGGTTTCAACCTCTCGGTGACCGGGTGTTCGTCACCTACACCGAGGAATTGGATCGGACCTCCGGCGGGATTTACGTGCCGGACAGCGCAAAAGAGAAGCCACAGCGAGGCATCGTCCAAGCCATCGGCAAGAAGGTTGAGAATGTCAAGGTCGGCGAACAGGTTCTCTTCGACAAGTATTCAGGCAGTAAGCTCCGCATCGAAGACGAGGATTGTTTGATCCTGAAGGAAGAAGACATCCTCGGCGTCTTCACCAGTTAATCACCAGCACACGACAACGACGATACTATTTAAGGGAGGCATACCATGGCA
This sequence comes from Nitrospira sp., assembly GCA_005116885.1. Classification (GTDB taxonomy): domain Bacteria; phylum Nitrospirota; class Nitrospiria; order Nitrospirales; family Nitrospiraceae; genus Palsa-1315. The sequence continues at coordinate 352,694 of SWDP01000002.1, read as the reverse complement.
AAGCAATTGATGTACGGTGATTCAGCGCGCGCGTCCATCCTCAGAGGGGTGAATCAGCTCGCCGATGCCGTCAAGGCAACACTCGGTCCCAAGGGCCGTAACGCGATTCTCGATAAGAAGTTCGGCGCTCCGACCATCACCAAGGACGGTGTGACCGTTGCGAAAGAAATCGAACTCAAGAATCCCTACGAGAACATGGGCGCCCAACTCGTGCGCGAAGTCGCCAGCAAGACCAGTGACACAGCAGGCGACGGCACCACGACCGCAACGGTACTCGCGCAAGCCATCTATCGTGAAGGGGTGAAGAATATCACCGCCGGCGCGAACCCGATGGAAATTCAGCGCGGGATCAACAAGGCCGTTGAAGTCGTCATTACCGAGCTCAAGAAGCTGAGCAAGCCCTGCCAGAACAAAACCGAGATCTCCCAGGTCGGGACGATTTCAGCCAACAACGATAAGACCATCGGCGACCTCATCGCGGAAGCGATGGAGAAGGTCGGCAAAGATGGCGTGATCACGGTTGAAGAAGCCAAGTCCATGACCACCTCGTTGGATGTGGTCGAAGGCATGCAGTTTGACCGCGGCTACATCTCCCCGTACTTCGTCACCAACGCCGAGCGGATGGAAGCCGTCATGGAAGACCCGCTCATTCTCATTTCTGAGAAAAAGATCAGCAGCATGAAAGACTTGCTGCCGGTCCTCGAGCAGGTTGCCAAGATGGGCAAGCCCCTCGTGATCCTCGCAGAAGACGTGGAAGGCGAAGCCTTGGCCACCCTGGTGGTAAACAAGCTCCGCGGCACGCTCAACGTGACGGCCATCAAGGCCCCTGGCTTCGGCGATCGCCGCAAGGCCATGCTGGAAGACATCTCGATCCTCACCGGCGGCCAGGTGATCTCGGAAGACATCGGCATCAAGCTGGAAAATGTGAAGCTCACGGACCTTGGCCGCGCGAAGCGTATCACCGTCGACAAGGACAACACCACAATCGTAGAAGGCTACGGCGATCCGAAGAAAATCGAAGGCCGCGTGAAGCAGATCAAGGCGCAGATCGACGAGACAACCTCGGACTACGATCGTGAGAAGCTCCAGGAGCGCCTCGCGAAGATCGTGGGCGGTGTGGCCGTCATCAATGTCGGCGCCGCGACCGAAACCGAAATGAAGGAAAAGAAGGCGCGCGTCGAAGACGCGTTGCACGCCACCAAGGCAGCTGTCGAGGAAGGCATCGTCCCCGGGGGTGGAACAGCGTATCTCCGTTGCATCGGCGCATTGGACTCGCTCAAGCTTGTGGCGGAACAGCAAGTAGGTGTCAATATCATCCGCCGTGCACTCGAAGAGCCGATTCGTCAGATCGCAGTGAACGCCGGGATGGAAGGCTCCGTCATCGTCGAGAAAGTGCGCAATGACAAGAACCTCAGTGGTGGCTACAACGCCGCGACCGAGGAATATGTGGACATGATCAAGTCCGGCATCATCGACCCGACCAAGGTGTCTCGTTGCGCGTTGCAGAACGCCGCGAGCGTCGCGGGATTGATGCTCACGACCGAGGTCATGATCACCGAGATTCCAGAAGAGAAGAAAGAGCCGGCCGGCGGTGGCGGTGGACACAACCACGGCGGCGGCATGGAAGGCATGTACTAAGAGAAGACAAAGAGCTACTGGCGTCTAGCCGATAGCTTGGAGTACACAGTGAAGGGCCTGGTGGATCATCCGCCGGGCTCTTCGTGTTTCTGTGGCTCCTCACTGCGCCACGATGAACAACCCTCTGGGGTACGTTGAGGGTCTGAACGATGCGAGAACGCCGCTGGCGGACTTTCTCAACGGCCTGCTAGCCGCCTCCGGCGATTTCACTCGCCTGGAGCCGAATCTTCTCCTCCACACTCGCCAGCAGCTCAGCAAATTGTTTAGGTTGTGGCGCCGTTCTCGGATCGAAACACCCGGCATTCTGTAGCTTGTGCAAATAATTGAACTCGGTGAGCCATTTACTTTTGTTCGTTCGCTCTTCCGCCAACGCATAGTAGATGTCGTGAAGCGGAGTCGCAGGCACGGACTGTTGCAGGGCTCGCACATCGTTGAGGATAGTTGACACCGTCTTGTTACGAACGGCTCGCATGCCCCTTGGTGAATTCAGGAAGTACACTAAGGCCGTGGCAACAGCGATGACCATGAGAATGATTGCGAGGATTTCCATTGAAGGTAGCCTACACCCTGCAAGGGGACCGCACAAGTCGCTCACAGAGGCGGAGGAATATGCAGAACCGGCTTGAGAGGCTCATGCAAAGCAGACTATTTCGACTCGCGAACAGGAAGGAGCCGTCGTTCAGGGCCGCCCGGCCTGTTTTGATACCGCGCGATGAACATCTCGCCTACAGTGCGAGCATGATCCTCGGCTGCTTCTCGCGTTGCAAAGCGAGCCTCCCCTACCTGCCACCACCGGCTCGCACTCACGCTCTCTCCTAACAGCTCCATCACCGACACCCTCAGCGCCTTCGCCACTCGCACCAGCGTGCTCAATGAAGGGTCGTGTTGTCCCAACTCCAACCTGGTCAGGAACGTACACGACAAGCCGGCTGTCACGGCAAGCTGCTCCTGAGTCAGACCACGGCTGGTTCTCAGCCGATGAAGCTGTTTGCCAAAACGCTGAATCGCACGCATCGCACCTCCGATACGGAGAAGGGGTCACGGTTGGAAGAATCACTTCAGAATGACGGGATGTCCTGAGCCAGACGGAACCCCACACTGCTGCCTCGGTCGTCGGCGGGGCTCCCGGACCGGTTCGAGACACGCAAGATCTCCCGTTCGTTGTCCCAGGAGCCGCCACGGACCACACGCTGGTCTGCGACCGACACCTCCGTGCCCACCGATTTGAACGTCTCAGGTTGTTCATACCTGTTCTGGCACCATTCCCAGATATTTCCCGCCAGATCGAGAAGCCCGTGACGCGATGTTCCGCTTGCATACAATCCTACGGCGGTCGTCTGGCCCAGCCGGCTTTCCCAGCTATTGCACCGAGCCGCATCCCAGCCGCCAGGCCATGAGTACTCGCTCGTTGGATCGCCTCCTGTGGCAGCCTGCTGCCATTCCCACTCGGTGGGTAAGCGAATCCTCGACTTCGTCCTATGGCCCAACCAGCGACAAAAGGCCACGGCTTCATACCAGGAGACCGTTTCCCTGGGAGCATTGGCGTCCTTCCATCTCGGTTCAGCCGCCGCGTCAATCTTCTCGAGGCCTTCCCACCAGGCGTCGTTCCCATAGCCACCGTCGTCGATGAATACCTGAAACTGACTGTTCGTGACCGGGTATGTGGCCATCCGGAACGGCTTGACCTCGAAGATATGATCAATCGCCTGAAGCGTGAGACGACCCTGCGGAATCTCAATCCATGCAATATCCGGCAGACCGTCCTGACGCACGCCGACACCAGACCGTGGATCGCCGAACTCCGCGAGCTTGTGACCGATCAAGAGGCGCTCTTGGTGAGAAAGTGTTTCGCTGGTGAGCTTCTCAATGAGCATCCGCTGTGGTTGTAACAGCGTAGCAAGTTGAATCGATGGCGACTTTTTGAATCGAGCCAAGGCCTGTTGAATCGACCGCGCCCGCTCATAGCGCCACAGCTCATGGAGATACCCTCCAAGATCATGCCACCGCGTCGCCGCTTCCTCGGCATAATCGATGAGTCGCAAGTCAGCTCCGCTGTGATCGATCCAGTCTTTGAGCTTTTGCCAGGCGACGAACAGTTTTTCATGCGCCACTTCGACAACTGAGTCCCGTTCATTGCCGCTCTTCACCAATACTCGGCAATCTGGCCCTGCCAGCGCATCGATCAGATGGTTCGCAGCCTTGTTAGGAATAAAGCGCGCAAACGACGCGCGTTTTCTAGTCGGTGGACGGTCGCGTTCGAGGTGCACCAACTCTGCAAACACGTTGTCGAAAGCGGCGCATACATCGATAGCCAATCCAGCCATAACCTGATCGGCCTGCGTGCCGATGGCGCCGGCCACCCCACCAATGGCTTTGTAGGCGTCGCGCGTAAAAGTTCGCTTATGCCGACGCTCAAATAGTTGCTTTAAGACATAGGCTACAAGCGGAAGACTCCCAGGTTCTTGAGCCGATTCGCGTAAAATCTCATCAATTACTTGAGGCTCGAAAATGTGGCCTGTGACATAGGCCGGCTGTTCAATCATGTCCTGCAAAGCCCTCGGCGATACCGGACCCAGGTGATAATGGTACCCGGCGTTGAGAACCCGGAGTATCGACTCTGACTCTTCCAGGCGCGCGATAAATTCACTGCGCACCGTGGCAACCACGCGCAGTCGATTGGGCATGTGGTGGGCTGTCCCCACAAGCTGCACCAGAACATTCTGAATATCCTCGTTGTGAAAGCCGCGCGTGAATAGCTCTTCCAGTTGATCGACAAACAGGACCAATTCCTGCCCCTGAGCTAGGTATGGAGCAAGAAGTTCCCCGATTGTCGTCTGGCGCCCGGCAAAATCTTTGGCAAGTTCAGGTGCAGACCTTGAGATTCCTCGAAAGGCCTGTTTCAAACCCTGCGCGAGCGAATGAAATGGAGTCTCGCCATCGCTTGGCTGGATGCGCTGCCAGACCCAGCGCTCGCTCCCTGGGAGCCGCCTTTCATTGATGACGGCGTGCCACAGCCCGGCTGCCACCAGGGAGGACTTGCCTGACCCCGACGCCCCGCTCACAATGAGCACACGACCCTCTGGCTCGCTCATCTTGCCGATCAGGTCGTCGACCTCCTGATCGCGCCCGAAGAACAGCGGCGCATAGTCCTCGTCGAACCACAGGAGGCCAGGGTAGGGAGACTTGCCATCCGGCCAGTCAATGCGTTCATGGTTCCGCGGCTCGGCCTGGGCTGACGTGTGATGTGTCAGCCAACGGCCCAGCGTCCCCGTCAGATCGATCGAGCGAGGCTCTAAGCCAAACGATTCGACGCCATGGTTCTTCTTCAACTGCTCGCGCCAGGTTCTGACCTCAGGATCCTTGTCCAGCTCATCGAACTTCCGAGGCCAAGGCGCATCTTCTGTAAGCATGAACGGGACAATATTGACACCTTGCTTCACAGCCGCATCGTATTCCATCTGTGTGATACTTCGAGTTTCTCCCTCCGGAACAGAGCCTCGACGGAACGCGATAAGGAGCACGCACAGATCGCACCCATGGAGACGATCCTGGGAAAATCTCTTTGGCTCCTCGCTGTCCGCAGACCATTCTTCCATAGGGTCCACAAAGAAGCCTGCTCGCCGCAACGAGCGGATCACGTGAGCCCGATGGTCCTTGAGATCCTCAAATGTAGAAGAAACAAACGCTTTATATGTCATCTGGCCTAATGTCTAATACATTCATCGTTACGGGTACGATTGCACCGGACAAGAGCACAGGGTTATGGAATGTCCTGGACGAGACGAAAGCTGATGTTGCAGTTCCGGAAGTCGGCATCGTACCTGGACCGGTTCGAGACACGCAGGTACGCCGGTCTGTTCAACCAGGAACCGCCACGGAGCACGCGAGAATCTTTCCCTTCGTCGTACCAGTCCGCACACCACTCCCAAACATTCCCTGCCATGTCATAGCATCCATAAGAGCTGACCCCGTTGGGATACTGGGTGACCGACGTTGTACGACCCATTGCTGACCCCGGTTGCAGGGAGAAGACGTCGCGCAGCCTTGGCGAGTCTATGATATTGCATTTGTTCTTATCAAACTCGTTCCCCCAGGGATACTCGCGCCCATCCTCGCCCCGCGCGGCCTTTTCCCACTCCCGCTCAGTCGGTAGTCGTTTCCCTACCCATTTTGCATAGGCCTCTGCTTCGTAATAGCTGACTCCAACGACTGGGTGATCTGCCTGGTTCCATGTGGGGTCATTCCAGTACCCTGGACCTGCGATGTTGTTTTCGGTCTTCCACTTCCATCCTTCTTCACTCCAGTACGCCCGATTCCCATAGCCATCTGCCACGATGAACGCGCGATATTTCTCATTCGTCACAGGATACTTGTCGATCCAATACGCTTGGTCGATCGTCTTACGGGTTCTGCCCTCCCCATAAAGGAACGGCCCTTTGGACACCTTTACCATCTCGAAAGGGGCTTCGTGTGGCGGTACCTCAGCGCGTACAATGAGCGGTTGGGTACCAATGGGTTGCTTGGCTTTGGCGGGACGTTGTGAAATCACCTCTCCTGAGGCAGGTAGCTTTTTCAGATACTCGATCAACCGATCCATATCCCGATGAAAATCAGGATCTACCCGCACCGCGATGCCATTACGGTAGGACAAATTTTGAATGCTGGCCGGGAGTTGCTCTGCGGCTGGGATTGATGCCCCTCCGACAAGCACAGGAATCACTGGAATCTGTCGCTTCAGCGCCGACTCGATCTCAATGCGGACGAAATCCCTTGGGTCATCGAGCCTGGTCTTTCCCGTACTGCCAATGTTTTTCATCCAGTCTCGTCCGATCACGGAGAGGAACACCTCGCACTTGGCCACTTGTTGATCCAGATAGATGCGAAAATCAACACCAAGAGGAATCGAATCCACATCCTTGAAGACGGCCCCCTGACCAAACCTCTGGATGAGCCGGTCGTAGATCCGCCCGGTGACATCGGCACTATCTTCACGACGGTAGGAGATCAGAATTTTGCTCATCGTCTATCTACCACTCCTCAACCAATGATCCAACGGCGCTGGATAATATTTTATCTTCCCATTGTTGTAAAGAGAGGGAAGGCCCTTCCTGTGGGCTTCTTAGAATGGCTGCGGCTCATTGGGATTGGCGACTTCAGATTGGGCCTGAAGCGCGATTGATTCGGTGGCAGGTGCGATACGCCCTACATCGAGGAGAATGGCAACCAGCATATCGCTCAAGACGTTCACGCCTGAGCGGGCTCGGGCAATGATCCAATCCACTGTCAGGATAAGTGGAATGGCTGCGACGATGACGTGGGTCGGCAAGCCGGCGGCTGAGAGGACAAGCGGCAACACGATCATCCCGGCTTCCGGAATGCCGGCTACGCCGGCCCCTGCGATCATCGACGCAGCGACGATCAACAACTGATTGCCCATCGGTAGATCGAATCCCAGCGCTTGGGCGAGAAAAAGCGCGGCCATCGCTTCATAGAGGGTAATGCCGTCGTTGTTGAGATTGGTGCCGACACAGGCGGCGAGCCGCGCCGATTGCGGTGAGACCTGCATGCGATCGAGACACCGGAGGGTGACCGGCACGGTGGCGAGGCTGCTGTTACACGACACGGCGGTCATGATTGCATCAGCCCCTTGTCCCAGATAGATCTTCGGTGACTTCTTCCCCACCAGCCAGGCGACGAGTGGGTAGTAGACGAGCGCGTGGATGGCGAGTCCCAAGAGCATGGCGGCGAGAAAGACCCAGAGGACGGCGAAGACGCCGATGCCTGCCTTGCCGACGACCTGCGCGACGACGCCGAACACGGCGAGCGGCACCGCAAGGATGATCCATCCGAGCATCTGCACGAGCCAGCGATAGATGCGCTCAATGATCCGTGCGAGGGTATGAACTGCTCCGCGACCCTGGTCTGTCTCGCCACGCAAGCGGCGAAGGATAGCGCCGAGGCACAGGGCGAGAAGGACAACGCCGATGATGTTGCCGCTCGAAAACGGCGTCATGATGGTGCTGGGAATATAGGAAGCGAGGTATTCGATCGGACTCTGTGCACCGGTTTGCACAATCGCTGGGGTGCCCGTCGATAACTTGGGGTTTGGTACGAAGTTCAGCAATTCATCAACGTGGCCATACCAGGCCAAGCCTGGCTGCCAGGTATTCATGATCACAAGACCAATCGTCATGGCCACACAAACATTGACGAGGCAGATGCCGAGCAGTTTGATACCCTGGCGCAATGGGAGACTTATACGGATGAGAGCGTCGAGAATCGCAAAGAAAATCAGCGGGATGGCGAGGGTCTTGAGCAACGTCACGACGAGCAGGCCGAGCCAGCCTAGATCCTCGTTGCGCAGGCCGCCCAGATAAGGCTCCCGACCAAAGGTCGCCCCAAGCAGCGCGCCACAGGCCACGGCGATAAGCACTTGCGCGTACAGCGGTAGAGGAATCCAACGTGATGTTGCCTGCATAGTAGTCTCTTCGAACCCACATTATTCATGAAGCTTCTGCTGCAAGCGCGGCTGTGGCGGGCAGTCTCGCCGTTCAGCCCTTCGACATACTGCATGAGTATGCCTCAGGACTTCACGCCTCCGAGTGCCGGTCCTTCTTCGTGTCTGCGCGCTTTCGCGACAACCTTCATGAATCATGAGGGCTAACCCGCGGAAGAATACCCCTTTCCCCGCGAGAAAGCACGTTGCGTTCTGAGTCAGAACTAGAATGCGCCTCGCGCTCTTCCTACAGGAATGTCAGCCTATGCATGATATAATTTCAAAAACAGGGAGGTGGCGTATGTACAGGACCATCATCAGTATTGTGGCTCTCTTGGTCGTAGGGTTTTCACAGGCTGCGGCAGCAACCTCATCGACCTCTCCCGATAATCATAAGACAGGGGACGGCAAGGGCCTCACGGTAGATGACCTCGGACGAGGGTTGAAGAGCGCGGCCAATAATATCGAGAAGGAGATTCCCAAATTCGGATCTGCGGTTGGAAACGCAATCAAGAAGATCACCGGGAAGGGATCGGATAGGCCAGCGAAATAAAATATGGGACTCGCCGCACCAGGATGTCGAGCATATGTGCACAAAAGAAGACCGTTGTGTTGCGTGTGAGATATCCGCCTCATGAGTGCGCCCTACAAATCAATCACATACACACCACACGCCAGATCAATCGAACCTACCGGCCTTACTCCACATGTAACACACCATCTGTTCCCCAGCTTCTGTGGGTAACTCTGTGGATGAGAGGTTTGTTTCGTTGAAAAGGCCGCCGCTGAACGACCTCGTAGCTGTTTGCCTAAAAAATGGGCATTGTGGCCTGCCCTGTCGAGCCCCTATATTTTGTGGCTTGACGGATGGATTTTTTCTCATTCCACGCGTTTCGATTCGTGCGCGCTTTTTCGTTCAGTTCATACTTGAACCGCATCTCCCAATGTGGGGTGATGAGAAACATGCTGTCCTTAAATAGGCGTCAGCACGCATCGCATGAGACAGCGGCAGACCGCACCATCTGTGCAATTGCATGTTGGGAAACAGGGGGATTCGTGAAATCGCTGTCGGACAGAGTGCGGACTGCGTTAGCTAGTAAGGAAGCGTTCGAGAAAACTGGTGGAGACGTGGCCCTTTTGGAAGTCGGGGTCGTTGAGGATGCGCTTGTGCAGCGGGATGGTCGTCTTGATACCTTCGATCACGAATTCGTCGAGGGCCCGACGCATACGAGCGATAGATTCCTGCCGGTCCCGGCCATGGGTGATGATTTTGGCGATCATCGAATCATAGAACGGAACGACCATCATGTTTGATTCCATCGCCGAGTCGACGCGCACGCCGAATCCGCCAGGGGCGCTGTATTTGGTGATCATGCCGGGACATGGCGTAAACTTTTCAGGATCTTCAGCGTTGATGCGGCATTCAAGACTGTGCCCGTTGAGCTTGATGTCTTGTTGTTTGAACGAGAGGGAGTGTCCGTCGGCGAGCCTGATTTGCTCTTTAATGAGATCGATGCCGGTGACCATTTCGGTAATGGCATGCTCGACCTGGATGCGGGTATTCACTTCCATGAAGAAGAAGTTGTGATCCTTGTCGAGCAGGAACTCGACAGTCCCGACATTCCGGTAGTGGACCGCTTTCACGGCTTCGACGGCGACGCGGCAGATTTCTCGGCGGAGCTTCTCATTGACGGCAGGAGACGGCGTTTCTTCGAGCAACTTCTGGTGCCGACGCTGGATCGAGCAATCCCGCTCGCCGAGATGCACAACATGGCCACGATGATCGGCAACAATCTGCACTTCGATATGGCGGGGCTCGAGAAAATATCGTTCGAGATAGACGGCGTCATTGCCGAAGGTTGTCTTCGCTTCCGCCTGCGCAGCTTGAAACGCGCGAGCAAGGTCCTCGGCTTTGTTGACGACGCGCATGCCGCGTCCTCCCCCACCGGCTGAAGCCTTGATGATCACGGGATAACCGACTTTGTCGGCGGCTTCGAGGGCCCCCTGTTCGCTCTTCAATTCACCAGGACTGCCCGGCGTGACGGGTAAACCTCGCCCGGCAACGATCTCGCGAGCTTTGGCTTTGTCGCCAAGGAGCGCAATATGTTCGGACGAGGGACCGATGAATTTCACACCGATGGATTCGCAGACTTCAGCAAAGTGGGCATTCTCTGAAAGGAATCCGTAGCCGGGATGGATGGCGTCTGCTCCGGTGATCTCTGCAGCGCTCAGCACGTTGGGAATATTCCGGTAGCTGAGCGCCGCGTCGGCAGGTCCGACGCAGACCTTCTCATCGGCTGCACGCACATGTAGGCTCGAGGCATCGGCCTCTGAGCAGATCGCGACGGTCTGAATACCGAGTTCCTTACAGGCGCGAATCACGCGGAGCGCGATCTCACCCCGATTGGCTACCAACACCTTCTTGAACACGTGTGTACTCCGATGTGGGTCGAGGGAAGAGGTTAGGAGGTGGCAGTCGGATCGATGAGGAAGAGCGATTGGCCATACTCCACCGGCTTGGTGCTTTCAGCCAGAATTTTGGTGATCCGCCCATTCATCTCCGATTCAATTTCGTTCATCAACTTCATCGCTTCCACGATGCAGAGAACCTGTCCCTTTTTCACATAATCGCCTTCTTCGACATAGGGATCTGCGTCAGGCGAGGGAGAGCGATAGAACGTCCCGACGATTGGGGACGCAATGGTGATCATGCCTGTCGTATCTTCGATCAGGGTGCCTGTCGTAGCAGGTGCATATGAGGCGGGTGACGAGACAGACATCCCCGGCTCCTGGACCGTCGCCATCATCGTTCTCAGCCCCGTTTCGTATCGCACACGGATTCTGAGACCTTCGCGCTCGATCTCCATTTCGGTGAGGCTGTTCTTCTTCAGCAGATCGATCAGTTCTTGAATCTGCTTGGTCTGCTGTCCTGACAACAAGGGCGACCCCTCCCCGCTTTGGGTTGAGGCAACGGTCTGCGAAACGATGACCGGTTTCTTATTCTTCTTCGACTTGTTGGAAGCCCGTTTGCTCACCGCACACGCTCCACATACTCGCGAGTACGGGTATCGATCCTGATCACAGTCCCTGTTTCCATATAAAGCGGAACCTTAATAGTGGCGCCGGTTTCAAGAGTGGCAAGCTTGGTGCCGCCTGTGGCGGTATCGCCACGGAAACCCGGATCCGTATCGCTGACTTTCAGTTCGATAAAGTTTGGTAGCTCGACGTCGATCGGACGGTGTTCGTATACCAGAATCTTCACCGTCATGTCTTCTTTCAAGAGGTCCGCATTTCCGCCGAGCTTTCCTTTTTCGAACGTGAGTTGTTCGAACGTTTCTGTATCCATAAAGGTATAGGCATCGTCGGTCGCATAGAGAAATTGCATCGTGCGTTCTTCGAGATCAGGCTCCTCGAACCGTTCGCCTGATCTGAAGGTACGATCCAGAACATTCCCAGAGAGATAACTCTTGAGCTTCGTGCGCACGAAGGCTCCACCTTTCCCCGGTTTTACATGTTGAAACTCAACGATATAGAAAGGCTGGTTATCGACCATCAGGCGCACACCCCCGCGAAAATCTGTCGTAGAAATCACTCAATACTCCCTTCAAACTGTACGTGTAGGCAGTTGTTGGACCGGCTCCCTCATGATTTCCTTTCTTTTACCGCCAGTCACGATGCCGTCTGCGCTGATGTGAGCTTCCCGCGTTTGGATGCAGTCAGATGGTCGTGCAGTCCCCGGAGTGCGAGGAGATAGCCCGTTGGGCCCAGGCCTGAAATTTGTCCGATCGAGACTCCTGAAATATAGGATCGGTGGCGAAATTCTTCCCGCTGGTAAATATTGGACAGATGTACTTCAATCGTCGGCAGCCCAACTGCAGCAATTGCGTCACGAATGGCGATACTGGTGTGGGTGTAGGCTGCAGGATTAATAATGATTCCGTCGTATTCCTCCCGAGTCTCTTGAATCCAGGTCACCAACTCTCCTTCACTATTCGATTGGCGCAGGTCTACTTTCACAGCCAACTCAACCGCCAATTTCGAGATGGCTGAGTCTATAGCCTCGAGGGAAAGCGTGCCATATATCGATGGCTCTCTGCTCCCGAGGAGATTGAGATTGGGGCCGTGTAAGACTCGTATTCGCAGCATATGGCACTGTTCACATAGTTACGTAGCGAGTCCAAATCCCTCTAGCATAATCCAGCAGGGCGGCATTGTAGCAGCCTGCCTGGGACCGGTCAAACGTGTGAAAAGTCTTAGGAAGCTTTGCGGTGTGATTCGTTCACAGAGTCACGATCGTGACGACGGGATTGAATCCTATACAGCCAGGACTCTAACTGCACCACGACGTCAGCACGAGGCGTAGAAAAAGACTGCACAGCGGTCTCGGCGGGTTGGGAACCTGACTCCAGGTCTGCGGGCCGCTCCCCTATTAGATCTGTGGGGTCTGGGGCTGCCTCCGTGGATGTGGTTGCCGCAACCTGTGGCACAGCAGAGACAATCTCCGGTTTGCCCTTCATTGATTTCGGCAGCTCCGATGGCGCAGGCGTAGCCGGTTCTTTCTTCTGAGCCTGTGGTCCACTCAGAGCAGATTGGATTGAGAGCGCTTCTTCATCACGCGAGTTGATGGCCAGTATCAGCGAACAGGATTGCAGCGCAGACTCCATGAGTCCCTGGCTCTGGTAAATCTTCATCAGGGTTCGGTGGGCCCGCAGGTTTTCGGGACTTAACCTGACAGATTCTTCCAGAATTGCCTTGGCTTTAGTGGCCTGACCCAAGTGGTCGTAGACACGTCCGAGGGCGACCATGGCCGTAATAAAGCCAGGATACAGGTTCAGACCATCTTCGAGGACGCCCGCGGCTTCTTGCCACATGCCGGCTTTTCCGTACTCTTCGGCCAGTGGCATAAACACTTTGGAGCGTGGATCCTTGGCTAACTGGACAGCCAGTCGGTCGATTTCCAGGGCGCTCTCGGCGGATTGCTGATTCTGAGCCATAGGCTGCTAGCGCCCTCCCATCACTGTCGTGGGGGTTTGGCTGGATTGTCTGGCTCGAAAGAGTTCATAAACTCGGTTCAAAATCGCATCGGCAAGCGCACGTTTTGGCATGAGGGGTAGTTCTGTCATGATCCCCTGATGGTCGATCAATGTCGCTGCGTTCTGATCGCTGCCGAATCCCGCGCCTTCCCTCGTGACATCGTTGGCCACGATCAGGTCGAGGCCTTTTGCTGTCAGCTTGGCTTGTGCATGAGCGATGAGATCGCTGGTCTCAGCGGCAAAGCCGACCATAAGTTGAGTAGTTCGTTGTGCAGATAAGGAAGCCAAAATGTCAGCGGTTCGTTCAAGGGTGAGCGTCTCGGCTAGTTGTCCCTGTTTTTTGATTTTTTGCGACGCAGGGTGTGTTGGGCGAAAGTCTGCGACAGCCGCGGCCATAATCACAGTGGTCGACCAGGCAAGACGCATGGATAATACCTGCAACATCTCTTCAGCCGTAGCTACCGCCACAACCTCGATACCTCTCGGAGTCGGTAATGCCGTCGGGCCAGTGACAAGGACCACCTGCGCTCCCCTTGCCTGGGCAGCTTCGGCGACAGCATAGCCCATCTTCCCGGAGGACCGATTCGAAATAAACCGCACCGGATCGATCGGCTCTTGTGTCGGGCCGGCCGAGACCAGAACGCGATGCCCTTGCCAATCGCGTTGTGGAGCCAAGGCCACTTGAACCGCTTCCAATATCCTACCTTCCTCTGCCAAACGGCCTTGGCCGATCTGCCCAGAAGCGAGCGGACCTAGTTCTGGAGTGACAACGACCGTTCCCCTCGCGCACAACGTGTTCACATGTTCTTGAACAGATGGATGGGTCCACATCCCGCCATCCATGGCAGGGGCCATGATCAACGGGCACTGCGACGTCAAAAGCATGGTCGAGAGCAGATCGTCTCCCAGCCCCAACGCTGCCTTTGCAAGACAATTGGCGGTGGCAGGCGCAATGACGATCGCATCTGCCTGTGCAGGCAATGACAAGTGTTTCATTTCCTGATGTGCTTCGAACATATCTGTCGAGACCGGATGACCTGAGAGCACTTCAAACGTGAGCGGGGTGACAAATTTCGTGGCCGCGTGCGTCATCACGACCTGCACGACCGCCCCTTCACGGATCAAGCTCCGGAGCAATGCAACAGCTTTATAGGCTGCAATGCTACCGGTCACGCCAAGCACGATCCGTTTCCCGATCAATGTTGGACCGATTGAATCGGAACTCTTCACCACTGACTCCTCTTACTCCCCGCTCTCTGCCACCACCGGTGGCTTTGGGGAATCGTCGACATAGACGCTCAGTTCTTTCTTGATCTCTTTCGCATCGTCGCCGGTCATTAAGGCAATCCGCTCCATTTCGCCTTCTTTGCCGCGCTTCGACTCTTTCATGGCATCCCGCGCTTCCTGGCCGATGAGATAAGTGACCTGCCCCCGAAGCACTTCATCAAGGGCGATCGTCGTTTCTTTGGTAAAGCGTGACGGGGCATGACGAGATCCCTGGACAATGTGCTTCGCCCGTTGGGCTGCGATGATCGACAGCCGGTGGCGTGAATCGAACTCGCCTTCTTTATATTGGGGCAAGACTTTTAACATGTCGCTCATGGATTCGGTACTCCTTTGGGTGAAGGAAGATCTTTGCGATCTTCAGTTTTCTGTTCATCGTCAAGAATGAAATTATTCTCGAGCCAGGTCATATTCAAACGTTTTGTCTTCAAGCGTTCAGACCAGAAGATACTTTCGAGATCGCGAAGGGATCGGCCGAGGTCTTCATTACGGACGACATAGGCGTATTCGCGATAACTCCACACCTCTTCTTTTACTTTGTTGAGCCGTCCCTGAATCTCTTCCGTGGTATCGGAGGCACGAGTCTGAAGACGGGATTTCAGCGCGGCCATCGAGGGAGGGAGGATAAAGATCGACACAGAATCTTCAAATCGTTTCTTAACCTGCATGGCGCCTTGTACATCGATCTCTAATAACACATCCAGCCCCTGCTCGATCTTTTCGGTCAGTGATTTCCGTGGCGTTCCATAGAGATGTCCATACACATGCGCCCACTCGATAAACTCATTCCGATCGATCATCTCTCGGAATGGCTGCTCTTGAATGAAGAAATACTCACGCCCATGCTCTTCGCCTGGCCGAGGCTTCCTCGTGGTATAGGAAATTGAATGCCACAGCCCCGGGAGCTTCGCCGTCAGTTGCTTACACAGCGTCGTTTTCCCCGTCCCTGATGGTGCGGAGATAATGAAAAGAATCCCTCGCCTCTCCGTCGAGGAACGTGGGTGGCCCGATTCCGGTACCGGAGAGCTGATTGCAGGGACTGAATTCATTCGACGTTCTGGACCTGTTCACGAATGCGTTCGAGCTCGGCCTTCATCTGAACTACGTGCCCTGCGATTTCCGCATCATTCGCTTTGGAGCCGATCGTATTCACTTCGCGCCCGATTTCTTGAAGCAGAAAATCAAGTGTTTTGCCTATGGACTCTGAACGGTCAAGCGTCTGCTCAAACTGTATCATATGCGAGTCTAATCTGACTATTTCTTCCGTAATATCGCTACGGTCCGCGTATATTGCCAACTCCTGGTGGAGACGGGAAAGGTCGGGAATCTCCGATCCCAACAGCTTCTCTACCCGCCCCTTCATTTTCACGAACATCTCCTGGGCCAACAGTGGAGTTCGGGCCGCGACACTTGTTCGATGTCCTCGGATCGTCTGAATCCGTGAGCCCATATCCTCTGCCAGTGCCTTGCCTTCGCGTGTTCGCATCCCCTCAAGATCCGACAGGGCCTCTGTCATCAATTGCTGTGACATCTTCGCCAGCTTAGGGTCTTCCGCCGGTTGA
Organism: Nitrospira sp.; assembly: GCA_005116885.1. GTDB lineage: Bacteria > Nitrospirota > Nitrospiria > Nitrospirales > Nitrospiraceae > Palsa-1315. The sequence continues at coordinate 336,681 of SWDP01000002.1, read as the reverse complement.
TCCGATACCGACAGCACATCACGAAACCCTGCCACGAGCGCAAGATCAATGGGGCCGCTCAGTTTCAGAGATTTTTTGAGCGTACGGAGGGCTTGATGGTACTGTTTTGCGAGGGGTTGGTCAAGATTAACGCTTCCAGCTCGGCCTTTGCCGGCCTGGACAGTCACGGTGATGTCAATGCGTCCACGGGTACAGCGTTGCTGGACGGATTTTTTGAACACGTCTTCCAGGTGACTCAAGGGCCGGGGAAGACGGCAGGAAACTTCGAGAAAACGATGGTTGACGGAACGTATTTCCACCGTCACTGATCCGTCCTGCCACGGGGCTTGCCGTCGGCCAAAACCGGTCATGCTTCGAGTCATTGGGAACCTTTCTCATTCCACGTACAATACCGATAGATCGAACAGGTGCGGCACTGAGGTTTTCTGGCAAGACACACATAGCGGCCATGCAGTAACAAACGTTGCGCGACGGCCGTCCACTGAGACTTCGGCATGAGATGCTGCAGGTCCTGTTCGACCAGATCTGGATTATCTGATCGGGTGAGACCAAGTCGCTTCGCAACGCGCTTGACGTGAGTATCGACGACGATACTGGGCTGGCCGAAGGCGTTCCCAAGAATGACATTGGCGGTCTTTCGTCCGACACCCGGCAAGGTGATCAACTCTTCCATTTTCGTCGGAACGCGTTCGCTGAAGCGTTCGGTTACCGCTTTGCCGCAGGCGACAAGATGCTTTGCCTTGTTCTTGAAAAAACCGGTAGAACGAATAATCTGTTCAACATCAGGAAGATGCGCGGCTGCCAGTTCTGCCGGTTGCCTATAACGCTGAAAGAGAGAGGGCGTGACCTGGTTCACCCGCTGGTCGGTACATTGAGCGGAGAGGATCGTGGCAATGAGCAACTCCCACGGGGAACGATGATCCAGTTCCATCTTTGGGCTTGGCATCGCACGCTTCAGTGACTTTGCAATCTCTCCAAGTCGTGTTCGAGTATCCAATAAAGGTGAAGATTTCGTTGCCATAGCTGATGTCAGAATAATTCGATTGTGCAGCGGGTTACGGTCAAGATGCAAGTGTCGGCCCCTGGGTTGTAGGTTTCTTCGACGACCCATCCAGTGGCACAAGATCGGCCAATCGCTCTTCGAGGTGCCGGAGCAACGGGGGTAAGGTTTCCGGTTGCAAAGCCGAAATCCCGATTGCACTGTAGCGCCGACAGAGTACCTCTGCTTGCCCGGCCGGAAGCTGGTCACACTTATTAAAGACAAGAACCCGTGGTATCTGATCCAGGGCGAGGCTTTGAAGCACGGTCTCGACCGATGCAATGTGGGCAGCGAGATCTTTCGCCCCCGCATCGACGACGTGCAAGAGGAGATCCGCATCGCGCATCTCGTCCAATGTCGTTCTGAATGCTGCCAGCAGATCTTTGGGCAGATCGCGAATAAACCCCACAGTGTCCGTGAGGATGACTTCACGGCCATGCGGGAAATGCAGCCTACGGCTCGTGGTATCGAGCGTTTCAAACACACGCGGAGCGGTGCTGACTTCACTTTTTGTTAAGACATTGAGCAAGGTCGATTTGCCGGCATTCGTATAGCCCACGATGGAGAGGACTGGAAAGGCCTGCCGAACGCGACGCGATCGCCGCTGATCTTGGTGACGGGCAAAACCCTCGATTTCCCGCTCCAAATGGTCGATGCGCTCTCTGATACGACGTCGATCTGTTTCGAGCTTTGTTTCGCCAGGCCCTCTGCTCCCGATGCCGCCCCCCAAACGTGAGAGGCTGGTTCCCTGACCGGAGAGACGCGGAAGTAGATACCGGAGTTGTGCCAATTCGACCTGCACTTTACCTTCTCGACTATGGGCTCGTTGGGCAAAGATATCGAGAATCAGCTGGGTCCGATCGATCACGGTAAGATCGGTAATCTCATCAATGGCCCGTAGTTGTGCGGGAGCCAAATCTTGATCAAAAATGAGCAGGTCTGCGCCTTTCTGCATCGCGTGCATCAGCACATCCTTGAGTTTGCCGCTCCCCAATTGAAATCGATGATGGCCGCTCTGTGTACGTTGCACCAACCGATCGATCACCGTGAGATCTGCAGAAGAAGCCAGTTCGGCTAATTCGAAAAGACGTTCCTCTTGGTCGGCCTTGTTCTGAGGCGAGGCGCTCACAAGAATGGCTGTGGGCTTTTGAGCCATCGTATGAGATCCGCTCTGACGTTGAAGATCTGCCTCCAGTTCGCGAATGAATGTGTCGAAATTCACCGGGCATAGATGGACCAACGTGGGCTTCAAGAGGGTATAAAGCTCCCCCTTCGGACTGGGTGGATTCAGATGGGCCAAGGAAAGCAGCCCTGGCTCGCCTTTTGGAGTGACCGTCATCGTTCCGATCATGTCGAGTCGAAGCAGGCCCAATAGCGTGAGGTCTTCTTGAGTCAGAGGCTGCTCTTTTGGATGCGACCGGATCAACCGAAGACCTCGCAACGACCGCGGGCTCGCTCGAAAGGCAGTCAAGGTCGTTGGCGAGGGCTCGGTACCCGACCCGACCAGAACATCTTGCACCGCTCCACGCCTGGTAATGACCAGACCTATCGGGCGCCGAATTTCATGCGTAAATTGTGCGAGAGTTTTTGCCGCTTCAGGCGATAACACTTCGTCTGCGGACATCCGGCGGCGATACAGCCGCTCAAGCATGGCGAGCTGGCCGGCGCGGAGACCAAGAACCTGTCCGTGGATTTCTGGAATGGCCGTCGTTTCCTTTTGGTCGTCGATTACATCGTGCGCGCAAATGATGAAACCAGTGAGGCCTGGGCATCGATGTCTAACGGGGCACGGAGACCTGCGAGAAGGGCCCGCCTTCCTGCTGCTGCGATCATTGCGGCGTTATCAGTACAGTACGCTAACGGGGGAAGGCTGAGCTCTAAGCCTTCGGACGCCGCTCGTTGTTGGAGTAGTCCACGTAATCGAGAATTGGCCGACACCCCTCCGACAACGGCCAAAGCACGTGCACCAGATGCCCGAACCGCAGCAAAAGATTTGTGAACCAAGACGTCCACAATCGCTTCTTGATAGCTGGCCGCCAAGTCAGCAGCCTGTGCTGCTCGGGAGCGTTCGGGTATGGATTGAAGTTTGTACAGCAAGGCTGTTTTTACACCGCTGAAACTAAAGTCAAGGCTTCCACCTTTTAGATACGATCGGGGAAACACAATCGCCTCTGGGTTTCCCTGTCGAGCTAAGCGATCAATGGCTGGGCCACCAGGATACTCCAGCCCAAGTAACTGAGCGCCCTTGTCAAAAGCCTCCCCTGCTGCATCATCTCTTGTAGAACCCAGGAGACGAAAATAACCGCTCACCTCTTTGTAATACAGATGGGTATGTCCCCCCGATACGACCAGAACAACACAGGGTAATGGGAATGCTGGATCTTTCAGCCACGCGGAGGCAATGTGGCCTTCGAGGTGGCTCACGCAGACTATTGGAATATTTAAGGCATAGGCAAGGGCTTTGGCATAGTTGACTCCGACAAGCAGCGCACCGGCTAAACCTGGTCCTTGCGTCACAGCGATTCCTGTGAGATCCGACCATGCAAGGCCGGATTGTTGTACGGCCTCTGATGACACCTCTTCGATCGATTCAATGTGCGCACGGGAAGCGAGTTCAGGCACAACGCCGCCGAATCGACGGTGCACCGCATGTTGCGAGGCAATCAAGTTTGAGAGGACTGTGCCGTCTGCGGCAAGTACCGACGCAGCGGTTTCGTCGCATGAGGTTTCGATACCGAGAACGGGCCCCGGTGTCCAGGTTACGGTGGGTTGTTCAACTGCCGTCATCATACAATCTCCGATGATCACGCAGATAAGACTATCGACAGGCGCGCATTCTAAGAACGGAGAAATAATACGGCCCTTGTGGCCAACTGCTGCCACAAGGGCCGTATCGTACCTTCTACCATAGCGTCGCGTCGGTACAGAGCTTGAATATCAGACGCCAGCCATCGCCTCTTGCTCGATAAATGCCGGAGCTCCATCGCGAAGCACCACACGGATCTTTCGGCATTCTTTAAATCGTCCCCTAATCATCTCTTCGGAGAGCGGATCGCCGATCGCACGCTGAATCGTCCGGCGCATCGGTCTGGCTCCGTAC
>SWDP01000002.1:316572-332442 GCA_005116885.1 Nitrospira sp. | reverse complement strand
ACGACTGAGTAGGGCCGACGCCTGACTCGCTCGGTCAATTGGCCGCCCTCTTCATATCCCACGTACCCAGGAGGGGCGCCGAAGAGCCGTGAACTGGTGAACTTTTCCTGATATTCTGACATATCGATCCGAATGAGCGAGTCCTCGCTGTTAAAGAGAAACTCGGCTAGCGTCCTTGCCAGCTCGGTCTTCCCTACCCCAGTGGGTCCCAGGAAAATAAACGAGCCGATAGGCTTCTTCGCTTCTTTCAGTCCGGCGCGTGACCGTCGAATAGCACGGGCCACGGCTGAAATCGCCTCGTTTTGTCCAATCACTCGCTTATGGAGGAATTCCTCCATGCGCAGCAGTTTGTTGGATTCTTCTTCTTCGAGCTTGAAGAGCGGAATGCCCGTCATCTTAGAGACGACATAGGCCACCTCTTCTTTTCCGATCGTCGGTTTGTTTTTTTCCTGATTTTTCTTCCACTCACGCTTAGATTCATCGAGAAGTTTACGCAACCGTTCTTCTTCCTCGCGATGACGAACAGCTTCTTCGAAGTTCTGCATCGAGATTGCCTGTTCCTTATCGCGAGAGACCTTTTTCAGCTCTTGCTCCATGGCCTTCAGCTCCGACGGCAAGGCATAGGCCTGCAACTTTGCGCGGGATCCCGCTTCGTCGATCAAATCGATCGCCTTATCGGGCAATTGGCGGTCGGCAATATAGCGGTAAGACAAAGTGGCAGCGGCAACAATCGCAGGATCAGTAATATCTACGCCATGATGCACTTCGTATTTTTCTTTTAAGCCCACCAAGGTATGGAGCTCATCGATGAAGATAATGATATTTCCGGCCTGCACGATCTCCTTCATCACAACTTTCAGCCGTTCTTCGAATTGGCCGCGATACTTCGTTCCAGCGACCAATGAACCAAGGTCGAGGGCTATGACACGTCGCGAAAGAAGGTTATCGGGGACTTCGGACTGGATGATTCGTTGGGCCAGCCCTTCGACAATGGCTGTCTTACCGACGCCGGCTTCCCCAATAAGCACGGGATTGTTTTTCGAGCGGCGGCTCAGAATCTGAAGCACCCGCTCGATTTCGTCGGCTCGGCCAATGACTGGGTCCAGTTGCCCTGCCTGAGCAAGTTGGGTCAGATCGCGACCGAACTCATCGAGTGCCGGGGTATTGCTCTTCCGGTCACGTTCGCGAGGAGCTGACTTCCGCAGAAATGTCACGGTGAGTTGACGGGCGGTCAAAAGATTGGCCCCTAAGCTGCGGAGAATCTTTCCGCCAATCCCCTCCTCTTCCCGGAGAAGGCCCAATAACAGATGCTCGCTGCCGATGTGGTTATGTCCAAGAAGACGGGCTTCTTCGACCCCATATTCGATCACCTTTTTCACACGAGGGCTGAAGGGAATTTCACCAAAGGTCATGGTGGTCCCCCCACCGGGCAAGTTCCGTTCAATTTCCAATCGAACTTGTTCAGTCGAGAGTCCCATCTTTTTCAGGATCATCAGGGCAATTCCGTCAGATTCACGGAGGATGGCCAAGACGAGGTGCTCCGTTCCGAGGTAATCGTTTTGATGACGCTCAGCCTCTTCCCGTGCGAGGATGATGATCTTCCGACCCTTATCCGTAAATCGTTCGAACATCCTGCCTCCTTGTAGCTGGGCTATATCCGATTCCAGGCACCCAAAGTTCTCGAAAAATCTGACCTAATTCTAACTAGAAGGATTTTAAGTGTCAAGACTAGGAGACAATCACACAGGCGGAGAACTCGCGTGTCTGAAGCACGTTATCAATTTTAATTGAGAAGGTCTGCTATGCGTCGGTTCGTTGACTTCAAAAGAACCCTCCCGATACAATCGCACACGTTTTCAGGGCTCTCAACATCGCCCCACAACAGAGTTGCATCAGATGAAAAGTAAAAGCATCGGAATCCTGGTCAAGCCAAAATTTCCTGAGATCAAGAATACGCTGCAGAATATTGTGACCTGGCTGCGTGCTCGATGTATCGAGGTAATTTTAGATGCGACATCGGCGAATCTTCTCGGTGAACAGGGCGGGTATCAAAATACCCACTTGGCAGCCAAAGCAGATGTCCTTCTGGTCCTGGGTGGAGACGGGACCATGCTCAATGCCGCCCGACTGGCTGGAGAACGAAGCATTCCCATCCTCGGCGTCAACATGGGTGGGCTCGGTTTTTTGACCGAGGTCCGGCTGGAGAACCTGTATCCTTCGCTTGAACGGGTATTTGCAAACGACTATGTCCTTGATGAGCGACTCATGCTCCGGACGCATATTCACCGACATGGAGAAACAGTCGCGCAAGGCGTGGTGTTGAACGATGTCGTCATCAGCAAGGGCACGCTGGCCCGCATGATCGAATTGAAGATCGCGATTCAGGGTCGATTCGTGACTAACTTGCGTGGCGACGGGTTGATCGTTAGCAGCCCGACAGGATCCACCGCGTACTCCCTTTCAGCGGGAGGTCCCATTATCGATCCGGCAGTCCAGTCATTGATCCTGACGCCGATTTGCCCTCACACATTGACGCATCGGCCATTGATTGTGCCGGGCAACGCAGAGATCGATGTGACACTCACGAGTAAAGACGACGGTGCCATGACCACGCTTGACGGGCAGGTGGGCGTGGCGATCGTGCAGGGAGATACGATCGTCATTCAGACCTCGGAGTATCGGACCCGATTGATCCGGTTTCCAGAGAGCAATTACTACGATGTGCTGAGAGAGAAACTCAAATGGGGGGATAGATAGAATGCAGCGGCCGATCCGTTACGATTTTCCACGCTCAATCAGTTCGAGCATTTCCTGGTTGCTCGCATATTTGAATTCCCCGATACAATCCTCACCCCAATGAGATCTTTCTTGTGATTCGAGGATACGGAGTCCCTCCAGACCGACCGGATGGCTTTTATGAGCGGTGAGCACTGCGGCAAGCTTGTCGAGGACAACTTTTGTGTCAGAATCATTCCCTGGAGATTTTGTCGAAAGATAGCGATTGACCACTTCCGCGCACCAATCCCCATCCCGTTTCGCGATACCCACTAATCCGTCACTTGCTTTGCGGGCCCATCCAGCGAGAAATACCCCATCGATGACTGTCTGTGTCGTTTCATCATAGGCTTGGAAGAGTGCATCATCCGGATCGTTCCCGGTCTTGTTGGGACTTGTGACGAACATGCCGCCCTTATACGGCAATCCAACCGTCTCATCAACTTTATCCCCGACGGCAAACACCACGGAGTCACAGGGAAACTCATAATATTGTTTCAGTCCGACCGCCACGGTGTCCTCGCCCTTTGGATCGAGTTTGTTATCTTCCATCTCCAAGCCACGCACGCGATTGTTGCTATCGACGAGAATACGCTTGGGAGACGCAAGGAACTTGAAGCCCATACTCGCTTCACTGACTTTCGGTTCACATTTCGTAAATTCGTCGGTCAGGCCCTTGAGCACCTCGCCGGCATTTTGGCCGACTGCGGCAAGGCGATCCTTGATCCGATCCACCTCATTGGTGATCCCCTCCATATCCATACTGGCGCACACGGCGCGGATCTCTTTCGGATTGTACTTTCGCTCGGCAGGCCCACGCCGCACAATCGCGGTGACCCGCTCAACTTTCTTATAGCGAACCAACCAATGCGCGATATCGACCATGACGTCGCCGGCACCAATGACGGCCACATGCTTGCCCATATCGAACGGCCGATCGCCGAAACCTGGCAGTCGATTGAAATGGTACACTACATCCTTCGCATGGAACACACCCTTTGCGGAATCCCCCTCCACGCCGATGGCTTTGGTCCCCTGTGCCCCGATAGAAAATACGACCGCGCTGGCGCCAAGCTTTCGCACCTCCTCAACCGTCAGGTCTTTGCCATTGCCGATCGAGACATTGCCGAAATAGTGGACGTTCGGTCGCTCGAGCAATTCCCAGTACTGCTTTTTGAGCCCGCCGCGGAGCTTAAGTTTTGATGGAAAGATCCCGTATTCAGCCAGCCCGCCGAACTTGACATCGCGATTGAGAATAATGACCTCATGGCCTACCTTCGAAAGCGAACTCGCCACTGCCATTCCTGCTGGTCCAGCACCGGCCACAATGATCACATGCTTGCCTTCTGTACTCATAGAATGTGTCCTAAGAAACATGGATGGAAAATGCCTAGAACCTCAACAGTTCCGCGGACTTTAACATAGCGTGTTTTGTGGTGTCAAAGCGAAAGGGCCGCTCAAACTCAATGGCGATCTATGGCCGCGTGGGATTCAGCGTATTGAGTGGGATTGTAGGTGGGGGGAACCTTCCCTCCGCATGAATCAAGAGAATAAAGAACATGTGTGCGGCACGCGCCGATGCTCAGTCAACCCATGGTTATGAATCGTCACCCTTGCGGCTCCTCGATGTTGGCTTTGGGCGATCTCTTGAATCGAATCATTTATTCGGCGGATCATGCGCGACTTGCTCCGCAGCTGTCTCAGTATCGCCAGACTCTGGTATCTCGTTTGCCTCTTCCACTCCCTCGTCAAACTGCTCGGCACGAACCTCTCGTGCCTGGTCTTGCTCGATCAATTCCATTGCCCGCGACCGGACTCGTTGATCCTTATCCTCGGAGGCCAGGATCAACGGATCAACCGATCCCGGGGGCGCTGACTGTGCCCACGTCTCCAGGGCGCGGAGCCGGATATTCACATCCGGTGAGTCGAGTTCTTTGGCTATCCATGCAGGCACAACCAAGGACTCCGGCAAATCTTCCAATTTTGAAGGTGGGATAGGAACCCCGTGGGAACTGCCCTCCCCTGAGCCGGTCTCTTTTCCTGATGCACCACCTGGTGACTTTCCTAAGGCAAGAGGAGTGGGGTATGCCGTTGGGGGAACTGGGGTCACTGAGTTGTTGCCTGGTACCGGACCCTGCTTGGAAAGAGGCGGCACACCCACGCTTGCCCGTGAGCTAAGGTTTGGTGAACTGTCTGAGGACGTCTGTCCACATCCGGCCAACCCCAGAAGGACCATCAGGCTTAAGAGCATCACCAGGCGGGATGGTGATGGACGCAAGTCCCCATACCATTCAGATAGTCCGGAAAAGATGCGCGGCGTCGACACCGATTGCATCGTGGTTCAGTCCTGAATATTTTCCTGGATATCACTTGTAGGCATCAAACTGAAGGCCCAAGCTACCCGCGATAGAGAGACTTGTCAATACAAACAACCCCCAAACCTTTGGACATTACTTCCATTTGTCTTGGCCAGAACTCTGTGTGGTTCAATTCACAAAAACCAGAAGACCCGGTGTGATGGTGTTGCACCATCTTCACCGGGTCCTTGGCTAGGAAGCTATGTTACGCGCTAAGACAATCTCAGCCCCCTGAACAAATTCCTATGGGCAGTTAACAGATGAAAGATTGCCGAGTGGATTCCGCTGCTGGACCGTCAGCGGATTACAAAAACCAAACGGCAACTTCTGCACCCATCCATTATACACATTGGGGACAGGCAAGACACCCTGGCCTCCCATCCCTGCGAAGGCAGTGACCCCCAGTGGGTCGTCTATGGCTGTATTTGCGTCACTCGTGAGGAGGATGCGGCCCACCTCCGCCGCATCAGCACCTGACCCGTCGTTGTTCGGATCTGGATCGACGACGATGAGGTCGTTCGAGAACTTGCTCGAGACGTAGGCATAGTACCCACCACCCGACTTTGCCCCGAAGTTCACGCCATGACATCCTGCGCTGCAAGGCAGCACCGCCACAAGTGTATCAGTCGAGGTGTCAATGATGGTGATCGTCCCTGACAAGGTATTGGCCGTAACGACGTACTTGCCATGTGGGCTAACCGGTGTCTGAATTGGAAGGGCACCCGCAGCCGACATATCTGGGCTACCATCGATATGATCGTAGTTGGCAAACGAGGTGCCCCCTAGGAGGAGGTTGATGTTCTTCGTCGCCACTTTTCCGGCTCCATCATTACACGCATTCGCTCCGATGGATATGCAAGTGATCGTGCTATCAAGATAGTTCGAAACATAGTATTTGCTCGCGTCAGGCATCATCCCCGCCGCGATCGGGAGCGTGCCTGTCAGTGTCTTGGCCACGATGGTGCCCGTTGGTATATCGATCTCCGTCGAGTCAGCGGTGTTCGAGTTGGGCGTCACCATGGTCTGGCCGTCGAAGCTCATCCAGTGGGCATGAGGCTGCGCTGGTTTTTCACTAGGATGCTGCGTGAGGATACGCCGATTGATGCCCGCGAGGAGCGGGTTGAGTTCTATCATTGCGTTTTCGCCATTGAGGCTCACGTGCACCTGGTCAGTGTCTACACGCGTCATCACGTGAGCAGGAGACTCGCCGACTTCGACATTCTGCAGCAGGAGGCCGCTGGTGCGGTTAAACGACGTGAGCTTGGTGTCGAACCACTGGGTCTGGTAGATGACCGACTGGTCTGCACTGGCCCACATGTTGTGGGGATTGTTCATATTGATACTGGGCAGGGCCACCTTCCTGGTGACCTTCCAGGTGTTGGCATCCACGACCGCCGCGGTTCCAGGTTTCGTTTTACTGCCAGTCTTCTCATACTCAAGGTCGATCCAGACCTCGCCGATGCCTGGGGTTCCCGGATTGGACAATGCCGGGAGGGCTTGCGAGGGGATACTCAGCGCACTGAGCAAAAGCTGAGCACCGCCAGTAGCTTGGACAACCACACCAGGCAGAGGCAGACTCCATGTGTGGCTAGGGTTGGTCGCACTATTGTGGTCCTGGTAGTTGGCCGGGTTCGTGATCAGAAAAAAGGTTCGCAACAGCCTGGCGGCTAGGTTGCTGGTCGTGGGGATAGGGAGGGCACTGAGGTTATTATTGAGCGTAAGATTCTCACCGAGATCATATGCCGGCCCCCCTGGAGGGATTGAAATGGTGTCCACAGTCTCAGGGTTGTCCACGATTGTCGCAGCGAGCATAAAAGGATGCAGCTTACACACGAAGACATAGAGGCCTGGATCCACTAGCTGGACGGTTCTGCTCCCCCGAAAGGCCTTCGATTGATCAAACGGCATATTCTTCGCTCCGGTCGGGTAGACCAGGCTCGTGAAGGTGTGGACCGTGTTGGTTTCCCTTCCGGCAGTGATTTTCACCACGGTGTTGGGTGCGACGATAGCCAGAGACTCCGTACCGGCGGCAACACAGCCATTTCCGACGCACTTGAACCAAGAACCCGGTTCATCGGTGGAAATGAAGTTAACGGGACCGGCAGCCTGACTGCCCGGCACGGTACCCAAAAAACTCCATACTACTAGCGCGACCGCTCCGATGCTTGATTGAATGATGAGTCGTTTCTTCACGGATATCTCCTTCCTGCTTGGGCCATCTCACGTGGCCACAGTATTGAAACTGTCCCTGGCAAAGCGAAAGATCAGAACCAACATCCCCCCTTTCCTCGTTGGTCTTCTTGGTATGCCGCCGACTGACTGCTGTATAGCCCACTGTCCGTCATATATCGCATGTGACACGGATTCCGTGCCATACCTTGCTCGATCAATTGCTGCGCTCGCGCCGAGACTCGTTCGTCCGTATCTTCGAAGGCCAGGACAAATGGATCAACCGCTCCCGGAGGGGCTTCATTTGCCCAGGTATCAAGGGCTCGGAGCCGAACTCGCACATTCGGTGAGTTGAGTTTTTGGGCCATCAGCTCTGGCACGACCAAGCCCTCCACTGGGTGTTCTTGCTCAGAAGAGGGAACAGGCATCGCATGTGGACGGTCCCCTCCTGGAACTGTCTCTCTTCCTGATGCGGCACCTGTCTCGTTTCCCAAGGCAAGAGGAATGGAGTTCATCGTCGGGGTGACTGGAGTCGCTGAATTGTTGCTAATGATGGACCTTGCTTAGACAGAGGTAGCCTGTCCACGCTCGAATGCGAATCAAGGCTCGGTGACTTGTCAGAAATAGGCTGTCCACAACCAGCCAGCCCTGCAGGGAACATCAGGTTCAGGAGCAGCGCCGTGCACGATCGTTGGGAACGTGATGCCTGTTTGCTCTTATTCGAATTAGCAGGCATACGGCAAGGAATATCCCTCAGTGAGCCCAATCGTCGAGAACCGGCCATGCGTGTTGTTTTGTAGACCGCGCAAGTCTCATTAGTCAACTATCGCGTAGGTAGGGTAATGTAAATAGTTCTCTGCGACATTCCTGAGTAATCCAGAAACTTGATATCCAGCCACACAGCAAGCTGCGTGCCCAACAGAACATGCACGTGCCGTCGGTTGTCTCATACGGTTTTTGCAAAGATTTCGTCTGTGGGAAGCGGCCGGAGAATGATGGAACGCGTTCGAGGTGAATCGAAAAGGATTCAGTGGTGAATCGAATTTGATTCAGCACTAAATCGAATAGAGCGGCTGAGGGTGCGCACACCGGCAAGTACTGTCTGCGGCAGGATATTGAAAAGTCCCGGAAACGAAAAGGGAGCAGGACAAGATCCTGAAAAGAAGTCCGAACCCTTCTCACTCTCACTTGGGCAGGGGCCTGGCTAATCCTCACCCGCGTGTCGAACGAACAACGTTTCTTCGTGCACGTTCCACGAGCAAGGAGGATTGCCAGGCCCTTGCCTTCTATCCCCCCGCGCTTCCCACTGGTCCACCCGGCTCAGTCATCCGCCAGGGGTCGAGTAGTTCGGTGAGGCGCTTTTCAGAGAGAACTTTTTGCTCGGTGGCTACCTGACGCACAGTCTTGCCGGATTTATACGCCTCCTTGGCGAGTTTCGCCGCCGCGTCGTAGCCGATCTCCGGGGCCAGCGCCGTACACATCGCCAGGCTCTGCTCGATCAGACTCTTGCACCGTGCCTCATTGGCGGTGATCCCATCAACACACTTGATCGCGAAGTTGGGAGACACGGTCGAGAGGAGTTCGATCGATTGGAAGAGGTTATAAGCCATCACCGGCATCATCACGTTGAGCTGGAAGTTGCCCTGGGTGCCGGCGAACGCCACCGCGGCGTCGTTTCCCATGACCTGGGCGGCCACCATCATGGTCGCCTCGCAGATCACCGGGTTCACCTTGCCCGGCATGATCGAGGAGCCGGGCTCGTTTTCGGGCAGGGAGAGTTCACCCAATCCGGCGCGGGGGCCAGATCCCAGGAAGCGGATGTCGTTGGCGATCTTCATCAGACTAACGGCCAGGGTCTTGAGCGCGCCGCTCGCCTCTACCAGCGAATCCTGCGCTGACTGCGCTTCAAAGTGGTTCGTGGCTTCGAGAAAGGTACAGCCGGTCTCCTTGGAAATGAGGGCCAGCACCTTGGCGGAGAACTTTGGATGGCAATTGAGCCCGGTACCGACCGCGGTGCCGCCGAGCGCCACTTCGCTCAGGGCCGCTTGGGCCTGTTTCACCCGCTGAATCCCGAGGGTAATCTGCCGGGCGTATCCACCGAATTCCTGCCCCAACCGCACCGGAGTGGCATCCTGCAAATGGGTGCGCCCGATCTTGACGATCCGATCGAACGCCTTCGCTTTGCGCGTCAGCGAGGTCTGTAAGCCGGTGAGGGCTGGGATGAGCTGCTGCTGGATCAGCTCTCCAGCGGCAATGTGAATGGCGGTGGGAATGACGTCGTTGCTGGATTGACCGAGGTTGACGTGATCGTTGGGGTGCACCAGCTTACTACCACGCGCCCCCCCTAACAGTTCGGTGGCCCGGTTCGAGATCACCTCATGATAAACGCTGCACGAGGATGGACACAAGAGGGTGGCTTAATAGACGCGTGTGTCTACCCCATCACTTTCACGCCCGTCGTGACGTTTTTCATGGAGAGCAAGACGCAGTTCGAGATCAGCACACTATGGGAACCGGATTGGCCTGGGAATAGTCATTCTGTTGCCCTCCACTGCGATAGCTGGGGCATCATAAAAAGTAGAACGTCTTCGTCTTATGGCGGAACGGGCTACAGCTGAAACTGTGCCGCGAGATCGCCTGGCTTGAACACACCCCGCTCAGTAATGATACCGGTGATCCATTCCGCCGGGGTCACGTCGAAGGCCGGATTGTAGACTGCGACTCCGGCTGGTGCGATGGGATGACTCCCATGAATGGTGGTCACTTCCAAGGGATTCCGTTGTTCGATGGGAATGTCCGCTCCTGTTTTGGTCTTCAAATCGATCGTGGAATAGGGCGCAGCCACATAGAAGGGAATGCCGTGGGCTTTTGCCAGGACGGCCACTGAATAGGTGCCGATCTTGTTGGCCACGTCCCCATTTGCCGCAATGCGATCCGCTCCCACGATACAGAGGTGGATCTTCCCCTGCCGCATGAGTGCGCCAGCCATATTGTCCGTGATAAGCGTCACGGGAATCTTGTCTTCCATCAACTCCCAGGCCGTAAGGCGCGCGCCTTGCAACACCGGCCGGGTTTCGTCAGCAATGACCTGGATCTGCTTTCCCTGCTCCCAAGCCGCGCGAATGACCCCCAGTGCCGTGCCATAGCCGGCTGTTGCCAGCGCACCGGCATTGCAATGGGTCAGGATCGTTTGGCCGCTTACAATCAGCTCTGCGCCGTGTTTCCCCATGGCCTTACAGAGCGCAATATCTTCATCCAGAATGACTTGGGATTCCTTCAGTAGCGCCGTCTTGATTACTGGAATCGACTCCGCGTGCAATGAGGCGAGCAGGCGTTTCATCCGTTCGATGGCCCAAAATAGATTGACGGCTGTTGGTCTAGTCGCCGCAAGATGATCGCAAATCGCACGCACCTCCTTGGCGAAGGCCTCATAGCCGGATGCTGTAACGGTCTGGGCGCCAAGCGCGACGCCCATCGACGCGGTCACCCCAATCGCAGGGGCGCCTCTGACTTTAAGGTGACGAATCGCATCGGCAACAGTCTGATAATCCAGGCAGTCTAGAAACTCGACGTACTCCGGTAACCGGCTTTGGTCAAGTAGTCGTACCGCGCCGTCTTTCCATTCAACAGTAGGAACCATGGAGGGATCTTGTAGCGAGAACTGCGGCACAGTGCAAGGGGTTAGTGCTTGTGACGGCCACTCCATTCCAAGATCGTGATGATGACCACAATCAAACCGGCTTGTAGCAGCAACAACAGTGCTTCAGTCGTTCCCGCATGACGGAGCGCTAACGCCGCGAGCCCGAGGCAAATTGTCATCAAACAGATCACTGCGACACTGGCTTGGCGAGACCCCAAGGCTCGTTCCAACCGGTGATGAAGGTGATCTTTCCCCACATAGTCAAGCCATTCCTTCATGGAGCACACTTTCCCTGTCGCCACCCGTTCCACAGTGATGTGGATCATGTCGTAAATGAGCACGCCGAAGATAAGGAGCGGATTACTGAACGAGACGATTGGACTATGATCCGCCCAATTCCCTTCCACGGCGAGACAGGCAAGTGTGAATCCCAGGAAGGTCGCCCCCCCGTCTCCAAGAAAGATCAAGGCAGGCTTGCGCCCTCGAAAATTGTAGGGAAGAAACCCGGCCCCTGCGCCGATAATGGCAATGGCGAGCCAGCCCAATCCAGACTGATTTGTTTCAAATGCCACGGCTGCCATGAATCCGGCAATGAGAATCGCCAGCCCCGTGGCCAACCCATCCATCCCGTCGAAAAAATTAAAGGCGTTCGTGATCCCGACGATCCAGAGCAACGTCAGCAGCACATTCGCCACATCCCCGACTGGGCCGCTTGGAAACAGCGTCAGAACCTTGCCCGTCGCGATGACAATCCCCGCCGCCGCCAGTTGAGCAACCAGCTTGGACGATGCGGGCAGTTCCCACACATCGTCGATGACGCCGACCACCAACAGCAGCGATCCAGCAGTGAGGATCCCGATCATCCAGTCCGGCAGGATTGAATTCAACAGCACCGAGCCGAGGAATCCAAGAAAGACAGCTACACCACCGAGCCTGGGAGTCGGATACACGTGGATCTTCCGCTCGGACGGTTGATCCACCAGCCCCCACTGATGACTGAGATGCACCATGACCGGCGTCAACGCGCCGGCGCCGAGAAACGCAAAGAGAAGGATATAGAGCCACCGAAGACCTTCGAACACGAACAGTTCACGAATGGTGGGAACCGCTAAGGCCACCGCTCCCAGCAGAGCCCCTAGCGCAGCCGGTGTCAGCCAACGTCGAGTGCTGCGCAACACGAAGGGTGGAATCTCTATATCGATAGCCTTCATGAAAGCACCTGCACCAACGATTGCTGAATCTGCTGAACTTCATCGTCTGTGAGATCGGGATAGAGCGGAATCGACAGCGCCGTTCGGTCCGCTTCATCGCTATGAGGGAAACCAGACTGATCAAGATAACGGTGAAGTGGGCGAAAGACGGGCTTGCGGCAGTGAATCCCCTGCTGCTCCAACCGGCTAATTAGTCCGATTAGTCCGTCGGGATTGCTCCTGAGATGCGGCAACCTGATGACAAATCGATAGTAGCCATGTGTTCTGCCTGGAGGCGCACTCGGACAGACGACAGTCTTAGAAGAAAGCGTGCTCCGATATGCTGCGGCGAGGAAAGAGCGCCGTTCCTGAAAGGCAGAGAAGCGCCCCAACTGGGAGAGCGCAAGCGATGCCTGCAAGTCGGTCAGCTTGAGATTGAAGGATGATGGATCCAGTGCCGCGACGCCATCATATTCGCGCAGCGATTTGATGCCTTCGAGCAACGTCTCCTCATTCGATAACACCATCCCGCCTTCTCCTGCACACAACATCTTCGTCGCATAAAAGGAACAGACGGTGAGCCGCCCAACCGTGCCGACAAGCCGACCTTGTTCTGTGACCCCGAGCGTCTGCGCACAATCCTCGATCAACGGAATCCCAAGCCCCTCGAGCGCCGTCAAGTCGGCCGGCAGACCGAACAGATGCGGGACAATGATCGCGCGAGTCTTTTTGGTTATCGCCCGACGGGCTGCAAGTGGATCGATGTTAAACGTATTCACATCAATGTCGACAAGCGTAGCCTGTGCCCCTACTCGTTGCGTCGCAAGCCAGGGCGCGGCACACACATAACTTGGCATGATCACTTCATCGCCCGCTCCAATCCTAAGCGCCCGCAACGCCAGCTCCAGCGCCGCAGTCCCTGAACTGACCGCCACCCCACCCTGCACGCCAACAAAGGCGGCCATCTCACGCTCAAATCGCTCAACCCAGGGCCCTTGAGCAATCTGACCCGAACGAAGCACATCGGCCGTCACTTGCAAATCCTCCTGCGAAATCGCAGGCCGTGAGTGTGAAATCATGGTCGCCACCGTCGTCATTGGCCGATGTTAATAAACAATCGCAACGGCACGAAGCCTTCTGCATTTTTCACTCGCCCCTGGATGCCGCGGAAATGCGCCCCGGCCCGAATTACATCCACAATACTCAGACCTTCAATGTTGGTCTTCCTTACCTGGGAGGCGTGGGTCTCGATTGATTTGACCTTGTCCTCGAGCACATGGTCGATGTCGACGAACACTGTCGGCGAAAAGTTCTGGGTAGTCGGTCCTTCATAGAACAACACGTTCTGAGTATAGCGGGTCGCAGTGATCGTGCTCATCGCCAGGTGCCGGTGATCTTGATGGGTGTCGTCGTGATAGTGCGAGAAAATGAAGTGCGGCTGAATTTCCTTTACCACCTCTTCGATCTCCTGAATCAGTTCGCGCCCCATCGGAACGGCCGTGTCCTCATACCCGCCCCAATAAATTTTTTCGACCCGTAATTGTTTCGCCGATTCTTCCTGCTCGCGCTTGCGTACGCCGCTCGACCCTCCCTTGTCTCCTGCTGTCATCACCATCAGAAAAATGCGATGCCCCTTTTGTGCATACTTGAGCAATGTTCCTCCGCACCCAGCTTCGATATCGTCCGGATGCGCGCCGATGGCCAGAATTCGCATCGGCTTTCTACGATCAGTCGCCATCTCATCCCCCTTCGCTCAATGCTATCCGGCCGCTACTACACTCTGTCCCGTTCGTGCCTGACGCAGTCGCGTCAGTGCCTCCGGGCCACAACAGAACAACAGATCGATGGCCGACATCGCCGGCATGAATGGTTCATAGACTTGCCGATATATCGGATGGTGGAACTGTTGCATCTCCAGCTTTAATCCCGATGATTCAAATCGCATCACATCCAGATATTGCTCCCCACCCGGACCGGAGAGATATCCCGATGCGCCGGCGGCATGACAAAGATCAATCAATCGATCGGTAGGCTCTTCGCGCGCCTCCCACTCAGACGCACAGCGGACAGGCGTTGTAATTCCGTATGCACCAAGCAGCCAACGAATGACTCCCATATTCAGCTCATGCAATCGCTCCCATGGCAGAGCATAGAGGCTGAGCAATTCCGGAAGGTAGTGGTCACGGAATGGCGCCTGCGCATACTGCATCTCGATGGCATGTCGGTGCTGGCGTTGCCAATTCACAGTTTGGTTGATCTGAACATCTTTCACCAATTGGCCAAATCGATGAAGGACCGGTACGGTCACCCATTGGCAACCGTTCGCCGTCCTGATTCGATTGCGATTTTGCCACTCGTTCTTCTTGAATTGAACTGAATCCAAGGCAATGAATAGATCCACCTGATCGATCTTGTCCAGATACCCAAGCCAGGGTAGATACTGTGGTTGATGAATCGTGACGCGCATCAATGAGCCTCAGCGAGATGCCTGCAGTGCGAGAATCGGCTCCACAAAGATCGGGTTACTCAAGAGTTCACCACTGCCGGTGATCTCCACTCGATAGGTCATCCGCTCTGCGATTGGCACGCCTGCGTCAGGCCAGTCGACATGAAACGGTGTTTCACCAGCCAACTGAGCGAGGACCTGACCGGAACGGATCACCCTCACGTTCACAGGATGGCGGCCACGATCGACTGCCGTGACAGAAAGGCGGACCATGAGATCGCGTGCCCCGCCTGGAGCAAGCCTATCACCAACCGATGCCGATTTGGTTCCACCTTGGCATACCACTCGAAACTCATCTAATCGAAGTTGAACATGCTGATCGCCATCCCCCACCGCATAGGAGTGACCGGACTGAAGCGCCTCAAGAACACCTGCCGCTGTCCGATCTTTCACCCAGAGCACCGTCACAAGTCGATGCAAGTCCTTCCCCGCATCCGTAAATCCATGAAACGCCAGTTCCCCGATCAGCACAGGGATCGGTCGCTGTTCACTTGTGGGCAATTGCAACAACCGATCCCACAGTTCACCCGGCTTGATACCTGTTCGTCCATCCTGATAAAGCCCCCCAAATCCGGTATACCCTGTCGTCTGCAGCAAGGATTCAAGATGGGGTTCCGTCTTGACGGTGACGATTCCCAGTGGCCCAGCAGCATATTCATGAAAGTCTCGAGCCTCTGTCATCGACCAAAAAACAAGCCCACCTTTAGTCCTCACATCATCGATGAGGGCCTGATAGGGACGATACCCCAATCGGTCATCATACGAACTAAACGCAGGCTGGCTCAGGGGCCAGGCATTCGCCAACAGCGCCACTGCAAGGACGATCAGCACACAGGCGATAGCCCGCCGTAGCGATCGTCGATCGGGATCGCGCCGGATCGGCCTCCACAACCAGACGGCTGGAATAGCCAACAACATCGGCACACCATTGACCGCTCCTCGCCAATCGAAGGTATAGGACGATGTATTCCCGCTCGCAGGAAGAGAACGATAATCCTCCGGCTTGGTCAGACCGATCACCAGAAGATTGCGTTGAGCATTATGCATCGTCAACGTTCGCTCCAAAATCGAGCCGGTCCAATAGTAATAGGGGGCGACCTCGACTCCGGGTAGGATGATCAACTTCGGGTGACGGCGCTGCGCTGCCTCGATCTCGTCCAAGTACCGTTCGATTCCGTATTCCAACACAGAGGGAAAACTGACGTGTTGTTTTAAAAGACCCGGCAACGGCCA
>SWDP01000002.1:293350-316472 GCA_005116885.1 Nitrospira sp. | reverse complement strand
CAAAAATTGATTCAATCACGCGAACCATTGAACGCGAACCATATCGGCTGTCTACGCTACGGCCCGCAGCCAGGCCTAATTGCCTAGCCCAATTCGGCCGATCGAGTAATCGCCGTATGGCATCCACCAACGCATCGGCATTACCAGGAGGCACCAGTAAACCAGTGTGCTCGTGGCTGATGACGGCCGGAATGCCACCGACACGGGAGGCAATCACCGGCAACCCAGCTGCCATGGCTTCGACCAGCGCTCGCCCCATCCCTTCATTGAGCGAAGGCAACACAAACAGATCCATCCCGGCCAGACAGGCTTCGACGTCATCCCTGTGACCCAGGAAATGCACCGCATCGAGGATTCCAGCCAATTCCGCCTGCTGCAGAAGTGCGTCATGCCGATCTCCACTCCCGACGATCACGAGATGGAGGGAGGGGAAGTCCTTTTTCAATTTGAAGACAGCTTCGATCAGATATTTGTGGCCTTTAATATCGGTGAGCCATCCGACCGATCCGACGATCAACGCATCCGGTGGACAGCCAAACCACTCCGGCTGTTGTTTCCCCTGAGCCCTCGCCAGTCCAAACCGCTCACGATCGATCCCGCTCGGTACCACAGCAAACCGGTCGGCTTTACCGACATCACGATCGAGATGATCCTGTCGTTCCGCGTCCGTCAGCGCAATCAGTCGATCCGTCATCGCACCTAGCACCCGTTCGATCTGAAGAAACAGCCAGGATCGGGTTGGACCGAAATGCCCGTAAAACACATGGCCGTGTGGCGTATGAACGATGATCGGCACCCTCGCGAACCAAGCCGCCACTCGGCCCAACACACCAGCCTTCGATGTATGGGTATGGACCAATGCCGGACGCTCTTGCCAGAACAGGCAAGTCAATTGCCACAGGGCTTGTATATCTTTCAGTAGATGGACCTCTCTTGTCAGGGAAGGAAGCAGCATCCAGCGAATATCCGCTTTCTCAAGTCGCCGGCAATTCTCTTCGGTTGCGACCTGCCCACCTTGCGCATCCCAACGCCCTGGATACCCGGCAACGACCAACGGCTCGAACTGCGTACGGTCATGACCGAGCGCGGTCAACATCGTGTTCTGTGCAGACCCGCCATAGTCCAGCCGCGTAATCACATGAATCACCTTCTTCGCTCCGACCGACTCACGTGATCGAGCCAATCTGTTTTTCGACAAGCGCACGAACAGTCGATCGAGATCTGCCGTATGCGCCACCCAATTGTATCGCTGCTCCACCATCGCGCGACCTTTTGTTGCCCAGCGCTCTCGCTCACCTGGTTGACTGCGAAACCGCTTTAATATCAGCCGTAATGTTTTTGCGAGAGACGCCGCGTCTGTTCCTTCCGTGACAAACATCGGATCAACCCTGCTCAACACTTCAGGGATCGCGCCGACCGGTGTCCCCATCACCGGCGTACCGCAGGCTAACGCCTCGACCGTCACCAAGCCGAACCCTTCGAGTTGTAGGGTTGGCATCACAACTAAATCGGAAGCCTGGTAGTACTTCGCTAATTGATCTTCCGGCACAAACCCGAGCAATCTGACTGCATCGTGTAATCCCTTGCTGCAAATATATTCTTCCAATCGCGAGCGCAGTGGGCCCTCCCCACCAATCAGAAGAAGAAGGTCTCGCTGCGCGGCTCCAAGCATCGTCATGGCTTCGAGAAGATACTCTAACCCCATTCGAGGCACCAGATTGCGAACCGTAAACAAAACCGTACGATTCTCCGGCAATTTGAGTTCCCGTCTGATCTCGTTCCGATCCTGCGGCGGGTAGAACATGGCCGGATCGGCTGCGCCGGGAACCACGGTAATGGACTTCGGAGTCATGCCATGCGTGGCTATAACTTGCTGCTTCATGAATTCGCTCAAGACGATCACATGATGACAGCGACGGAGCACTATGCGTTCAATCCAGCGCCGGGCGCGCACGCTCAGCCGCCGTCTGGCCCGTTCATGCGTTGTCGCGGCCCGCTCTGCTCTGGTGAGATATTCCTCGTGCGCGAACGAATGACAGACATAGACCCAGCGATTGACCTTCCCGTAGCGGAACAAAATCGGACCGAGACCAGCCAGCGATTGATGAATCATGGCGATATCGACAGGGGAATCCTGCATCAAGCGGTCAAATACCCGAAGAGAATTTTTCACCGAAGACCAGACAAAGGCCGGCTCGCTGGTTCGTTTGACGGAATACCGCCGTTCTCTCACACTTCCGATCGATAGGTCGGCCTCCGCAGACTCAAAGGGAGCTCGCGCGAGCACGCGCACATCGTGGCCCAGCTTGGCCAGCCCCAGCGCTTGTTGCCGAAGCACTCGCTCGGCGCCGCCGATGACCTGTTCGATCGTGACTTCTGCAAGTAAGACGACGTTCATGCCGCGCCGACTCCCATTGGATAGGAAGAGACAGGCTGTGCCACTTGCCCATGCCATAATTCCAACACCATGAGCGCATAGAGTTGATCCGTAAAATTCCGCCGTCCGCTGTGGTGCTCTGTAAGCAGCCACTGCACATAAGCAGGGTTGACGTAACCCCGACGGCGGATGGTCTCATCAGAAAGCAAATCACGACTCATCTCGCGCAGGTCTTCTCTCAGCCATCGTGCGAGCGGGAGCATGAAGCCTCGCTTCTTGGCTGCGACAATACTCTCAGGCAACATGCCTTGCAGCGACGATCTCATAAATCCTTTTGACTTCCATCCATGAAACTTTGTCGAAGCAGACAACGAACAGGCAAAGGCCAACAGACGGTGATCGCAGAAAGGGACACGCAGTTCAAGCGAATGGACCATGCTCATCCGATCGCCCATCCGCAATAAATCGTCCGGCAAATAGGTCTGTAAATCAACACCCATTGCACGATCAGATGGGTCGCAAGAGGGCCATTCTTGAAAGAAGTCTCGGATACGGTGAAGGGAAACATTATCGGCCACAACAGCCCGGAGTGCCTCGGCATACAACGGCGCATCCCATCCTGCCGGTTGAAATGTCGTCCAGCGGAGGTATTGCTCACCTAACGGACGATGGCCGTCCAGGAGAAATCGTTTGATGCGGCCACGAACCTCATGGCCTCCTGCGCCATCCGACAGACCGGACACAGCGCGAGACGCAATCCATGAACGCATCCCCACAGGAAGCGATGCATAGCGAGCCGCAGCCTGTAGCCCAAGATAGCGAGGATAGCCGCCGAAGAGTTCATCGCCGCCGATACCGGACAGCGCAACCGTCACAGACCGTCTGGCCACTTCGGATACCAGATACGTAGGAATGGCCGAAGAGTCCGCAAACGGTTCTCCCATCCCAGCTACCACGCGAGGAAGGAGCGAGACCACATCGGGTCGCAGTACGGCTTCTGTATGGTCCGTCCCGAAGTGTGTCGCGAGGAGCCGAGCGGCTTTGAGCTCATTGTATGATTGGTCTTCCGGCGCATCATACCCGAGGGAAAACGTTTTGATTGACCCAGGAATCACCTCGCGCATGCAGGCCAGAATCGACGCGGAGTCCAACCCACCGGACAGAAACAGACCGAGCGGGACATCGCTGACGAGATGCGCCTGGACAGAGTTACGCAACGCACTCAGAAACTGCGCTCGTTGGTCGCCCAGCGGAGGCGCAACCTGATTACCCAACGCTTCCGCAGGACGATAATAGCGCCAAAACTCTAAACGACCCCGCACAATCTTCAGAGCCTCCCCAGGTTGAAGCTGATGAACACCTTCAACGATCGTTTCGGGGCCAGGCACATAGAGTAGCGATAGGAAGTCGGCGATGGCCTGTGGACGAATCGTCCAATGAGGCAGTCCTTCCAGCAGTGACGGGAGCTCTGAAGAAAAGACCACACGCTGATCAGCACCCGCATTGCCAGGTAGGGCAGCGTAGTACAGAGGTTTGATCCCCAAGCGATCGCGAACCAGCAACACGAGGTCCCGCTCTCGATCCCATATGGCGTAGGCAAACATTCCACGCAACCGGTAGACCGCTTCCGGCCCCTCCTCTTCGTACAAATGCACCAGAACTTCAGTATCGCAATGGGACTGGAAGCGATGGCCTTTTTGAATCAGCTCTTCGCGAAGCTCTCGATAGTTGTAGATCTCCCCATTCATCACCGCCCAGACGGAGCCGGTCTCGTTCCTGACCGGCTGACGTCCACCGGCAGGATCAAT
The DNA here is from genome assembly GCA_005116885.1 of Nitrospira sp. Classification (GTDB taxonomy): domain Bacteria; phylum Nitrospirota; class Nitrospiria; order Nitrospirales; family Nitrospiraceae; genus Palsa-1315. The sequence goes on along the minus strand of SWDP01000002.1, from coordinate 312,287 downwards.
CACGCGCAATCGCCTTGCTCCAAAGGCCATACCTACGTCGTGATGAGTGCCCTCCTCGTCCGGCCCTCGATGAACAAGCCGATCGAGCATCCGGTCAAGGAGAACCGGATCGTTGTCCCCTACGAGGCCGCAAATACCACACATGAAATGGCCACTCCAAATGAACGTACTACCGACTCTTCTCTATCAAGACTCGCTCTCGTCGCTCATACTCCTCCCGCTCCTTCTGGTGGCGAGGCGAGATCTCTTGAGGTGGCACGTCGACCGGCTCATATCGGATATGTTTGGCAGATCCCACTGAAGTAAATAATGACCGCACTCCGAACGTAGCTACTGCGGCAAGCAGGCAGAGCACAACAACTATGCCAAAAAATCTGATTGCACGTCGCCCACGGAGACTGAACCAATGGGATCTGCTCACGACACTACCTTGTTCCGCTGGGCAATGAGCTCAAATGAAGGCGCCCAGACCATGCGCCCTCCCGACACCTTATAGAGCACCTCCGCACAGGACCAGAACGCCGTCGCACCGATCCGCCACTTGAGGCGACTCATCCACGGGTTCGCCGGAACGAGAGGCCCTCGACTGGGAACCGAGTTATGGATCGCAGTGGTGTGTAATCCGATCCCCTTGAGCAACGAGCGGAGCGCGTGAGGCGAATAGAGAAAAAGATGAAATGCCTGATCAAAGCGGGACCCGACCCACTGGGCCGGTGTCCGCATCGGAAGATGAAACACCCCATTGGTCGCTCTGATGACGACGAGACCCGATGGCGTCAATGCGCGTGCGACCTGCCGCAAGAGACTCACCGGATTCGGCACCGTTTCCAATACGTTCACAAGGGTGATGACATCGAACGGTTCGCCATCGCCGGTCCGTTCCAACCAATCAGATGGCAGCACCGTGAGCTGACGACGAGCCGCACGCTCGGCTGCTTTTTTCGACAATTCCAACCCATAACATGTCCATCCTGCCGACTGGCAGAGCGACAAAAACGCGCCGTCTCCACACCCGATATCAAGCAGCCGACCGGGAGGCTGCCGATACAGGCCAAGACGGCCCACGACACTCGCAAAAACTGGGTCGCGGTCCGACGACGCCTCGGCCTCGCCATAGGCCTCGTCGTAGTCTTCCCGATAAAACTCTTCGACCGTGGACTCCAACGGGCGAGGATTCAGAAACACAAGCTCACAGCTCGGACAACGCACATACCGTCTGGTTGGAGTCTGAAATACATCGAGCGGCATGGCCTGACTACCACAAGGACAAACAATCTGTTCTGTCTCTGGCATGGCTATCTGCTTCACGCTGCCATCCGTTTCTCAATGGGTACCCGAATGCCCGCGTCGTCTAACGCCGCATCAAAGATCGCCGTCGTATTCTCAACCATACGGTCCACCGTAAACCGCTCTTGAACCAGAGCTCGCCCCAATGCCCCCATCCTCACAGCTGCGATTGGATCACTCAGCACTTCTCGAATAGCCACCATCAGCGCATGTGGATCTCGCGCCGGCACGAGGAATCCAGTCTTGTGGTCTTCAATCAACTCTGGAATCCCGTTGACCCGTGTCGCCACCACAGGACAGCCCATAGCCAATGCCTCTAACAGCACAAACGGAAACCCTTCGGACAGTGACGGCAGCACGACGACATCCGCAGCAGCCAGAATGTCGGCAATGTCCTCACGGACCCCTAGAAAGCAACAGGACCGTTCGACAGCAAGTTCGACTGCCAGGCGATGCAGGGGCTCACGAAGCTCACCCTCTCCCACAAACACACAACAGAGGTTCGGCCATGCCTTGATCAAGTTTGGAAGCGCCTGTAGCAAAAACCGATGCCCCTTTGCTTCAGCCAAGCGGGCAATCATGACCAATACCGGTCCCGATACAATGCCAAGCTCCTCCCTGACTTTCTGATGATTCGGTTGCGAAGGAAAGGCTGACGGATCTACACCGTTGTAAACCGTCTGACTCCGTGCCGCCACAGCCGGGCACTCATCAATCTGATCGCGACGACTGGAGTTCGAGACGCAGATGATCCGATGAACGAGCGGGACCGTCAGACGGAGCGCCGTGAGGTAGAACCATCGTGTGAGTAAAGACACCTCATAGTCTTTTAGTGAATTATGGACTGTTGAGATAATGACCGGGACCCCAGCCAGACGTCCCGCAATACGTCCATAAAAGTTCGCCCTGGCACCGTGCGTTTGGAGAATCGTCACTCGTTCCCGCCGAAGCAAACGGGTCAACCGCCAGAGGGCAAAGGGGTTGAACAACGGCGCCAAGTGGACGAGGTGTGTCTCCACTCCGCGCTCTTTCATACGCCCTACGAATGGACCAGGCTCAGGGCAGATGAGCATCGCGCGATATCGCGTGCGGTCGAGACGGTCAAAGAGCAGTTCCAAATATCGTTCACCGCCTCCATAGGCCGAAGACCCAGCCAGTTCTGCAAGGACGACCGGTGTCATGGTTTTCTCCCGAGAATCAATAAGCTCCCGCGCAAGTGTGGAATAAGATAGAACGGCACCTTGGCCCAATCGATCACGCTCTGCCGAGCAGTCTGTTGACAGTCTTGGGTGTCCTCGCCCAGGAAAAACCGCGACTGTGCGATCTCAAACCCAACATGGCGGAGCATCTCTGCTAGCTCGTGCATCGCATATTCACGTGCGTGAGGACGCCATTCATCGTTGGGATCATTATATCAAATTCTGTAGGCCTCTGACATTAAATGAAATGGGGAGGTGAGGTGTTCAACGATCTCCAGTGCAAACACAAGTTGTACGGAATGGTCTGGCAAGGGCACTGTTTCCCGATACCCTTTGGAAGCAAATTGTTGCCCGGCAGGATCGAGGTTGACGGTGAGAATCTCGACATCGGCATCCTGTTTCATGAACTGCACGAACTCGGGACTGGCCATCAGTCCGGCACCGAACAGACGCGCCGCTTTCGTCGGCTGGAGCCCACGCGAGAGACGCAACAGACTGCCCGGGAAGGGACCAAAATCCACGATCGTCTGGGGTCCATCGGACAATCGCTGCAATCCGCTTCGAAGCGCCACATGGAGACGATCTCGACATTTCAAGGCATGATTCATCGGCGTGGTAAACCGCGCGTCCTGCGCTCCAAACGTCTCGTACCGAGAAGGTCGGTAGGCTCGGATGATTCGATTGAATTCGTGCCTGGTCAGCTCGTATGCCACGATCTCACGGTTTCCTTCCTACAATCAGCAGAGTATCACTGAGCAATGTAAAGTGGAGCTGACTAAGCCGATTGAATCGTTGGCGCAGGCCTGTAAGCTGCACGACCTGTAAACCGGCTTTCCCTACGAGCTGCGCGAGGAGAGATGCGCTGAACGAATGTAGGTGGCGAGTATCGGCGGTCACGGAGGGCACCTGACCGCTCAATGCTTGAACACGGAACCGCCAAAACGCGACGTTCGGAACGGTCAGCAAGATATGGCCGCCATGCCTGAGGACACGAGTAAATTCCTCCAGGACACGATCCGGCATGATCAAATGCTCGATCACTTCGCTCGCAATGACCAGATCGAAACTCTCGTCTGGTTCCGGCAAGACTTCACAATTGAGGTCGACACAGTACTGCCGATCGAGTCCTTCACTTCGAGTGAGGGCCGCAATAGACACATCACAACCATGAATGACGACATCGAGACCCCTTGCTCGGATGGCCCTTGCCAGTCGACCGTCTCCGCACCCTACATCCAAGATCTTCCTCGCACCTAGCAGGTGGACCACCCTGCTGATCTGATCGTACCGGCGTACACCGGCAAACGCCGTTGCCTCGGCTTTCCACCCATTCCATTCATCATCGTACTGTTCGCGTTGGTCGACACTGATCCGATTCATTGACCGCCCACACCTTTCTTCAGACCGAACACAAACACACCGTTTCCGCCACACTGGATTGCGGCCTTTCCCAGATACCACCTATCCTCCGACTGAATAGGCGGCATGGCCTTTACAAGGCTGTTGTCCCACCCATACGCGCCATAACATCGCCTTCAACTTCTCCATCTGCTGATAACGATCGGAACGACCTGAGCAGGCAGCCTTGAAGATTTTTGCGAGCACTCCCCCTCCTATCCACGCTTTCATGATGAACCGCTCGAGCCACCAGAAATGTTTCTCGACATAGAGAATCCGGCTGAGCTCCCACTGCACATTGAGTTGATCTCGATGCTCCACACTACTGCGTCCGATCAAATGGACGACTTCACAGTCCGCCGCATGCCATACACGATAGCCTCGTTGATGAATCCGGCGACACAAATCGACGTCTTCGAAATACATAAAAAACCGACTATCGAATCCCCCCATGTGTTCGAATAATCCCTTCCGCACCATAAGACAGGCGCCGTTCGCCCACTCCACATCTTGCGAGACCGTAAAGTCTAGTTCAACATCGCGACCGACCACACGTTTAATGATCGTTGGAACCCAGGGCGAATAGCGGAGGTGATCGCGGACCGAAGGAAAGGGAAAGCAAGACTGCAGCACTTGTCCGGCTTTATCGCATTGGAGACAACTTACGGCCCCAATATCGGGCTGCATGTCCAAACATGCCACCATCCTGGAAAGCGTGCAGGCTCTCATCACTGTGTCACTGTTCAGAAAGAGCACGTGCCGGCCTCTGCCGATTTCGACAGCTTGGTTACACGCTTTGGCATAGCCGCCGTTGTCTTGATTCGCAATCACCCTTGTCCGAGGGAACTGGGCCCGTACGGCAGCGGCGCTACCATCACTGGATGCGTTATCTATCACGATCAGTTCATACTCCACGTCTTTCGTCATCTCCTGAATAGATTGCAGACAGGCCAGCAGCAAATCCCGCGTGTTGTAGCTGATGATGGCGATCGTGAGGTCCACGGAATATCGACTCCTATTGTTTGACTGCGCTGAGCATGAGCTCATTGCCGGCCCACCGCCAGAATGGCAAGAGCCCTCGTTCGAGCCGATGGAGCCCTCGAGCGACCGGGCCAGCATCGCAGGGCTGCAAGTTGCCGCGCGCATGTCCCTGGCGACGGATCCGCAGGCTCTTTTCGTAGTTCACATGGGAGAGGAATGGCCGTGTCAATACACGCTCGACACGAAACCCTGCCCGCTCCACACAGGCCTGCAACGTGTTCGGGGTAAACAACCACAAATGCCTCGGAGGCTCCAACGCCATCCAATCCTCCTTAAACAGCCGACTCATAAGGCCCGCCATATTTGTGGTCGTGACAACTAGGCGCCCGCCGTCTTGCAACACCCGATGGCACTCACGCAAATGGGCCAACGGATCGGGAACATGTTCAATGGCATGCACCATCGTCACGACAGCGATACTGCGGTCAGATAGTCCAGATGTTTCCAACGTCCCCACTTTCACAGGCACCTCATAATTCTCGCGTGCGATCCGGGCGGCTTGAGGGGATGGATCGATACCCATAACGGTCCATCCGAGCGCCTTCATCGCCGAGAGATACCCACCCGCTCCGCATCCGATATCCAGAAGCGTCCCACCTTCGACAAAGGGAGGACAGAGTTCGTCGCGTCCATATCGTGCGCGGTTTTGCAGCGCAGGAATCTGGCCGAGAACACGCCCCCCCACCGAAGCCCACCACTCATCCCGTTTAAACCGGGTGTAGCCGAAAATCTCACTCAGAATCAGCCCGCGCATCACATCCCGAACCCCAGCTGCCGGTCGAATTGGCGCCTCGCCCAGCGCTCCTCCCTCATGCGGTTCATAGTCGTCCGGATAGCATTTCGGAATCTCATCAATCGTCGGTCGTGGGCTTTCCCACACCAGTCCGCAGCTGGAACAGCGGGCAAAGCCAAACTCGCCTTCAACTGAATAGAGACGGTCGTGCAGTCCACGAAATAACGTTTCCCCGGGCGTACCACAAAGCAAACACAGAACAGCTTCTTCCGTCCTTAGTGTCGGCATGTCACCACACACGACATCAGGTCTGGGTTCATGCCTTTGGGATAATGAAAAGCCTCTTGGCCAATGGCCAGTCGCACGCGTTTGCCTAACTCATTCCCCCACCATTTCGGCGAGCGACGGCCCAACAGCACCTTCCCCAATCCTCCTCCAAGCACCAGCAAGGAATTGACGGTCAGAATCAGCCACAATGTTCCGGCACACAGAAGCCCTTCATGCTTTCGATAATAGCGAACAAGTCCTATCAAACTATCGATGATCCCCTGATCGGGCAATTCACATACTCCGCCTGCGCCTCCATGATGCATGACCTCAGCCTCCGGTAGCAGGAATAGCCGATGTCCGTGATCGTACAACCATCGGCACAGGTCCACATCGTTGTAAAAAATGGGAAACTGCTCGTCGAACAACAACGGCATAAGAATGGATCGTCTCAGCATCAAGCACGCCGCTGGTGGTTGCTCAACCTCCGTCATGCTTTCAAATGGCTCATCGTGCATATAGAAGGCTCGAAGCCATCGATTGCCCGGGAATAAATTCCTCAATATCGTCTCGGAGAACAACACGTACCGCCAACGAGGCAACCGTTTGTGATAGCGCTGCACCGTCCCGTCCAGATTTCGTAAGACCGCCGTCACTCCCGCCCGCTGGAGATCAGCATCGAGAAACTGCACCATGTGCTCAATCGATCCGGGTCCCACCTCTGTATCTGGATTCAACAGCAGCACATAGCGCCCTTGTACTCGTTGATAGGCTTGATTGTTGGCTCGAGCGAAGCCGACATTCTCGGAGTTTCTGAGCAATTCGACCCATGGAAATTCTTCCGCCACAAGAAGGGCACTGCCGTCACTCGATCCGTTATCCACCACAAGTACCTGTGCACGGACGCCTCCTATTTCCCTCGCAATCGCCTGCAGACAACGGCGCAGCAAGTCCCGTGTATTCCAATTCACAATGATGATTGAGACGTCCAATCCGTTTCCTTGGTACACCGAAGACCCTCCCCCGATTAGGCGCTCCACAATGTCCGCAGGCGAGGATACTCTCGCGCCCAGAGATACCATCCGTAGACACTGATACCGGTAAGCACGCATATCACCGCCGGCCACTGCTCCATTCTCATCGAGGGAACCGCATAGCCGAGCAATAGACCGAGCACAACAATCGCCGCCAGCCCTCCCGCCCATCCTAATGGTCCAAACGCCGGCCAGGCTTCATGTCCCAACAGCTGAACCGTCGCTCTGACATGCAGAACAAGACCGATCACGAATGTCAGCGTGATGGTCAAGGCCGCCCCGACAAGTCCCCACATCATCGTGAACGGAATCACCATCAAGACGTAGCACGCACACATCACAGCCCAGATTTTGGTTTGCAATTCAGGATGGTTTGCCCCGCAGTGAAACGCAGCCATCACACTGCAGAACGCTGCGGCAATCGCAAACAAACAGAGGACTCGCAATGGATCGATCGCAGCGGTCCAAGCTGGGCCGAAGACAAACGGAACAAGATACGGCGCAAGGGTTGCTGTCGCCAATGCGCTCGGCACAATGACCATCCCAGTGAGGCCCATTTGTAGACTCAAGGCACGCATCGCTCCAGGCCGATCCTTCTGTAACATGGCATACGTGGGCAAACTGATTTGAGAGATTACGCTCATAGCCCTAATGCCGATCATGATCGGAATCGCCATAGCGACTTGATAGTGGCCTAACGCTGTGACTCCATACAGACGCCCTACTACGAGATCTCCTCCACTCATAACCGTGAAAAGAAACCATCCTGTGAAATTCTGATATCGCCCATAGTTCCAGAGGCTCTGCAATGATGTGCGATTGAGCGACCATCCGATGCGGCACGGCGCAATCCAATACGACAGAATCGCCGCGAATAAGAACGCGACCAGCTGCCCGCCCAATAATGCCCATGCGCTTTGCCACCACCAGGCCAAACCGATCGTGGCGCAAGATTCAAGCACACGGCGACTGAGATCAAACGACACCCGTTTCCTAAGATCCAGCTTCTTCAGCAATACAAACAACTCCGGGCTCTGTACAGACTGCAAAAGAATTCCCACGGTATGAACACGAATAAATAGCCCGAGTTCGGGAATCTGCATTCCGGTCGCAATCACATCGGCCAGACCCCAGAGACCGATTGCCAATACAATTCCTCTGATGATCGACAAGGTCCACGCGACGCGAAGATCTTCCTCATTGACATTCGGCTTCGCAATGACCGCCGGCTCTAGCCCCAGCTCAGAAAAGGCCTGAACCGCAAGCAGAATGGCAGCGGATGCCATCATTAATCCAAAGTCGCCTGGCACCAGCAATCGCGCCAAAACAACAAGCTGGAGAAGCGCAATCCCCTTCTCAACAGCAAATCCAGCGAGCGCCCATCCTCCGGCCTGCAGGACACGATGACGGATTCTCATGGATCCTGGAATCGGCTCATCGTGACCAACCGGACGGATCCGATCTTGAATCGACGGCACATTCATCAGGCACACACCCGGTCACGTACATATTCAGCCGCCACCACCCTGCACACCTGTTCCAGTTCCATCGCTCTCGCGTCCCACGTATAAGAGTGCACAACAGCCACACGTCCGGCTTGCCCCATCTTCCTCGCCAAGGCAGGGTCCCGGAGTACGCGAAGCACGACCTCGGCGAGCCCCACCGAGTCCTCTTCCTTCACAGAAAACCCGGCACCCAACCTCTCCACTGTATCGCCATAGCCCTCGCCGACCGTCGCAACCACAGGCCTCGCGCACGCCAAATATTCCCAGAGCTTCATCGAATCACCAGGATAGAATCGGACCGATCGATGGAGAACCACACACACATCGCTTGCCCCGATCCACCACGGTACTTCATCAAATGGCACTCGCCCCACAAACGATACGGCTTCTTCAAGACCGCGTTCACGCACCATCGTTTGAAGCGCTGGTCTTGTATGGCCGTCGCCGACAAGCAGAAGCTTGGCGGCTGGGCATTCACGGCGGACTATCGCCATGGCATCGACAAGGGTATCGAGTCCATGCCATGGGAAAAACCCTCCGACAAATCCGATGTACAGTCCGTTACGGTCAAGCCCGAGTCGGTGACAGGCTTCCTCCTTGCGACGAGGCGAACAGACGGAAGGATCGACACCGTTTCGAATCACATGGCATCGACCAGCCACAACGCCCCATTCTCGTTGCATCCAAAAAGGAATTTCACGACACACACTGACAAGCGCCTGAGCTCGCGTCACCGACATCCGCAGGATTCCTTGAATCGCGTTGCGGATGGGCGTCCATCCCCACAAGCCTGTCAATTCTTCCCCCCCCAATCCATTCACAAATAACACGTAAGGGCACCGCATCAGGCCTGCGCAGATCAAGGGAGCGGCCTGACCCGGCGAATCAAACCACAGCATAACGTCAGGTTTCTCCCGCCACATAGTCCACAGCAACGCAATCGCCGAGCCCACCAGATAGACCCATGGTCTGATTATCGGCAAGTGAGGAACCCATACCCACACCCCACGCGCACTGATTAACGCGGTGTCATTTCTCATCTCAGCAGTCGGCCTCGGCGCCACGATCCGCAGCTCATGCCCTCGAACCGCAAGCGCGCGCACGAATCCCACGACCTGCTGAGCCCCCCCTCCGGCGACTCCAAGATCCTCGTCACACACGACCAGAATATTCATGGCGCGGACTGTGCCTTATGAAGCGGCGTGCAGCGCAATGTGGCCCTGTGAAACGACTGAGCCTCTATTCTCCGCCGAGCGTTGCCAGAAGGCCCCAGTCCAATCGATCTGATGAATCTGATCGGTAATCCCTCGTGCCCGACGAAAATCTTCGATGGCGGCGCGACAAGTCGGTAACCCGTAATCATCGACGATGATAAATCCCCCCGGCGACACCTTGTGATACAAGGCGGACAATGCGTCCATCGTCGACTCATACAAATCACCATCGAGCCTCAAGACTGCCAATCGATTAATCGGCGCAGACGGTAGCGTGTCGCGAAACCAGCCCGGCAAAAATGCCACCTGCTCATCCAGCAGCCCATATCGGGAAAAATTGGCCTTCACTTCTTCTAACGAAATTGCCAACTCTTGATAGGTCCACAGCGTGTCACCGCGATCGACCGGGTACCGGGCTGGATCAGGCTGTGGTAACCCACAAAAGGAATCAGCTAACCAGACCTTTCTTGAACAATCTCCATAGGCTTTTAATACCGCACGCATAAAAATCGACGATCCACCACGCCAGACTCCGGTTTCAATCAGATCTCCCGGCACAGCATCTCGAATCACCGATGTCACACAATGTTGGAGATTATCCAGCCGCTTCAACCCAACCATCGTCTCTGCTTCAATCGGCCAATCACGGCCCTCCTGCCTCGCGTCTGTTCGATCCGGTTCAGTTTTCACAACTTCCAACTGCACCTGATGCAACAGCGATTGAATCGGTTTCAATGCAAGCTTCCGCCAGCCGCTGAGCGACGTCATCGGCCGATATCTCTCTCTCCAAAGCATCCGCGTCAGACATTGCTTCATCAATTGCAAATACAATTCCTCAGGGATAGTCCCGCCTCTTTCACCCGCCGCAAGCTGGCTCATACTCTTCCACCTCTTTTATTTACTAGCCATAATCCGGTGCCGATCAGGATCATGTGGAATGATCGGTCGAACCAGGTCACGTAACGCGCGAACGATTGCATGCCATCCAAACTGCTGCTCGACAAACACCCGACCTTCACGCCCCAATCGGTATGCTTCATCAGGACGTGCCAACAAGTCCAAAACAGCTTCAGCCAGCGCATCGATCTGATCAGGCTGAACCAGTACGACCCCATTCGCGCGAGAAAACAGCGCATTGACCGATGGAATAGCGCTCGCGACGACAGGCCTACCGCAAGCTAGATAGTCAAACAGCTTCACCGGTGATGTTTCACCTCGATCACCACAAAAAGGCGCGACACACACGTCCATAGCGCCAATCCATGTGGGAACACGGGTGTACTCGACTCGACCGGCCCAGGTTATCCAAGAAGTAAGACCTCTCTGTGTCGCCTGCTCAACAAACGCTGCCGCTTGTTCTCCTTCCCCGATCATGAGCAATCGTGTCGAGGGACGGCGAGCATGGATGCGGGCAAATGCCTCCAACAAGGTTGCTAAACCTTGATACCGATAAAAACTCCCGACAAACCCGATGTATTGGCACGCAGGGTCTAACTGTTCTTCTTGCCTGCACAGACTCATTTCCTTGGGTCTAAACACCTCTGTATCCGACCCGCTCGGCAACACGACCACGCGATCAGCCTGCACACCGTACTGTGATCGCACAAGGCTGCCTAGCCCACTTGTAAGCACCACCACTCGATCGCACCGGCGTAGCGCAAAAGCAGCCAAGGCATGAGTCATCCAACTTCTCAACCCGCTTACGCCCCATGGAGGAACCGGCTCTCCATTGACCTCACAGATGCATTGCGCTCCAAACAGTCTCGCGAGGAACAGCGGGTGAGGACTTTCCATCCACCGGTAATACACGACGTCTGGCTTTGACCAACAGGCTCGCACGAAGCCGATGACGGAAGATAAAACCGCGTAGGAAATCGGACGCAAGACTGACCACGGAAGGAGCGGGATCGATACAATTGAAAACCCTCGCTGAAGCAACGAGGATCGATAGCGTGGAGGAAAGACTGTCACGCTGTCGCCATGTCCTGCAAGCTGTCGCGCCAATGCCCAGAGACGAACGAGCCCTACCGGATCGGATGGTGCATCCGGCTCATACCAGTAACAAAAGACAAACCACTTCATACGGGCACCCGGTGAGTGGCAGGGTTTGTCTGGTTCGCTGTCAGACGTGGCAAGATCATGACGAGCCCCGCGCACAGCCAAAATGGCTCCATGATCCGAATGATAATGAAGGTGTTGGCTCCGATGCCGTGCGCAAGCATGGCCACCATACCGAGCAGCAACCCGTGGGCCAATCCCTTACAAAATGGGTCCTGTTCAGCAAGAAAGGTCTCGCGTGCGCGCCGCCACAAGCGGACAATCAGAAAGATGAATGCGACAAGGCCGGCGAGACCCGTTTCGCCGAGGATCTTGACATATTGCGCGTCCGCCCAAGCGTAGCCGGTGACACCGCGTCCGATCAGAGGATTATGCAGCCAATCTTTCAGCACATACTGCCAAGAACGCAGCCGCTCAGTCGTGGAGAGATCCAACCCCACGCGTCCCACTGTGATCTCGCCCCCATATTGACGTCCAAAGAACGTCTCGTTGACTCGATCCTTCACATTAGCAGGCGCGGCAAATGGGAGTACGATCGCGAGTAGGAGCATAAACGCGAGCACACCGGGTCGCCGCCATTGCGTCGAGGCCACAGCCAGCATCAACACACCAGCTGCCAGATAGGACGAGCGAGAGAGAGTGGCCATGAGAGCCAGACTGATGAACCCGATAAGAAGGGCGAGCACAACTCGAATCGGTCCGGACTTCAAGTGAAGGAAGAGTCCCGTGACAATCGCCATGATAAAGACTAGGTATCCACCGAGTGTATTCGGTTCGCCGCTTTCCCCTTCAAACGGCGCGCTTGCCCGTTGCCCGCTTGGAATCTGAACGATCGCATACACACTGATTACGAAACAGATGGCTAGTAACGCAGTCACCAGACTGACAACCTGTCGTTTAGTGGACACATGGTTGACAACCATAAAAAACACAAAAAAGTATTCAAAGTATTTCAGAATAAAAAAGAAGCCCGTCAGCGGACGGACGCGACCGGCTATGACACCGACTAGCGTCGCAAGCACACAGACCAGCATGTAATACACGATGGGCCGATTGATCGGTGTCTCACGAAAGAGGGCCAGATCGCGATAGATGATCGTCTTGACCAACCAGCTAAATCCGATGATTGCGAGCAAGATATCGTCTACGCGCAACGAGAGCTCTCGAACCCCGACACCTCTCCCGTCTACTCGCCCAACTGCAATTTCCGGAGAGAGCAACATAGAACCGATCAGCAGGAAGAGAGATGCGGGAACCGACGTGAAGGCCACCAACACGATGAGAAAACCAAAAACGACCTGCAACCCTATCGTTGGAGTCGCGAGCGTGAGGCCGAGTGCGAGCACGGCGGCCAACACTGAAACGATGACGGCATCTTGAGGTTTCACCATCGACGCATGCATGGGAAGTCAACTCCTCCTGCCGCGTCAGCGATATTCGTACCGATAGACACCGTAATCCGATGCGACCTCGGATTTCACGTTTGTCAAGACAATGCCCATCACATTGGCCTGCGCATGGTCCAGGAGGAATTTGGCGCGCTTGAGAGCATTCCGACCGATCCGTCCGACTTGGTAGACCAAAATCGTCCCGTCGACACGTGAGCTGAACGCCACCGCATCTGTAACCGGGAGAATGGGAGGAGTATCAAAGAGGACGAGATCGTATTCCTCGTTCATCTCATTCACGAACGCCTTGATCTTATTCATGTTGAGGAACTCGTTCGGATTACCGATCTCTGATCCGCTGGTCAAGATATGCAGGTTGTCCAATCCCGGCGTGCTCATCACTCGATCTACCCCCATGGGCCCGAGCATTAAATCCGTCGTAGACCGCACGTGGCTGCGCCACGACGTACTGCCCACCAAGGCATCGGCCAGACCGGGAGCTCGCTCGAGGCCTAGCCGCTGATGCACAATCGGCCGTCGAAGGTCTGCGTCGACGAGCAAGACTCGTTGTCCTTCCTGAGCGAGTGTGATCGCCAAATTGGTGACGCAGGTGCTCTTGCCTTCTCCAAGTCCCGCGCTGGTAAAGAGGATCGATTTGACCTTCTTGTCCATACTGGCGAATTGAATGTTCGTCCGTAACGACCGCAGACTTTCTGACAGGACAGACTTCGGATCGATCAGGCAAATGAGTTTTGAAAAGTTTTCCACAGTCGATGCAGAGGCATCGGCTGGAAGAGCCGCACGGGCGGCAGCCTCCATTTCCTTACCGTCGAACTGCGGAATGACACCAAGGACCGGCACCTTCAGAAACTCTTCGACCCCTTCGATGGTGCCGATCGATGTATCGAACGATTCGCGCGCAAAGGCGATGACGATTCCGAGAAAGACCCCCATGAGAGAGCCCACCATGAGATTCAGCGCCGTATTGGGTGCATTGATCGGAGCCCTAGGCATGATCGCCGGCGCAATAATCGTCACTTCTTCAATCCGTTCCGCACTTTTGATCTGCAGTTCTTGAAGTTTTCCCTTGAGTGTCGCTAATAAATCCGCGTTGATTTTCACATCGCGCTCAAGGCGGCTCATCTGTATCGCCGCTCGCGGGAACTGAAAATACCGATCCCGATAGCGATTGCGCTGATCCATGAGGGCGGCTTCCCGATCTTGCATGGTTTTGAGCTTCGCTCGGAGCTCAAGAATCATCTCAGCTCTGACGTTATCGATCTTCTTCTGCTGCTCACGGACTTGTGGATGATCCGTCGTATAGTTGATCAGAAGGGTGTTCCGTTCCTGAATGAGATCAAGGAGGCGCTGATTCAAGACCGTCAGCAGCGCATGGCATATTACCGATCGCCGATTCGGTCTTCGGTGTTGAAGGTTCTTTTTCGTTATCTTTCCAGCACTCGCTCCAGATGCTCGACGATCCGCGCTGCCGCCTTACCGTCCCACTTGGGAGGAATCGCGCCTTTTTTCCACTGCCCTGCCATCAATCGCGCCAGCGCGGGAGACAGCTTGCTTGGGTCGGTTCCAATGAGTTCGTTCGTCCCAATCGTGATGGTCTCTGGCCGCTCAGTGTTGTCGCGCAGAGTGAGGCAGGGTACGCCAAGCACGGTCGTTTCTTCGGTGATGCCGCCAGAATCAGTGATCACGCCTTTGGCATGCCTCACCAAGTAGTTGAATTCCAAATATCCCAGTGGGTCGACGTAATTCAGTTGCGGCGTCTTACTATCGAGATCGCGCAGGTTCTTGGCGGTGCGTGGATGCACCGGAAACACCACCGGCAAACCGCATGTGCCTTCGGCTATGGCATGCAGCAGCTGGAGCAACTGATGCTCCCCATCGACATTGGCCGGACGATGCAGGGTGATGACGAAATACTTACCCGGCTCAAGCTTGAGCGACTGCCAACAGGCCGGCTGGCGCAAGCGTGGGAGCTGCTTGAGCAGGGTGTCGATCATCGTATTGCCGACAAAGCAGATACGATCGTCGGTAACGCCGGCGCGACGCAGATTGTCATTGGCCGTTTCGCTGGTGGTGAAAAACCAATTCGTGATGGAGTCGGTCACCACCCGGTTGATTTCTTCCGGCATGGTCCAGTCGCCTGACCGGATGCCACCCTCTACATGCGCCACCGGCACCCCCAACTTGCGGGCGGCGATGGAACAGGCCATGGTCGATGTCACATCCCCGACGACAAGGCAAAGGTCGCTCTTTTCTTTCAGCAGTACTTTTTCATACGCCACCATGATGGCAGCGGTTTGTTCAGCCTGAGTGCCGGAGCCAACCTCAAGATTGATGTCCGGATCGGGAATGCCGAGCTCTTCGAAGAAACTCCCTGACATGGCCCGGTCATAGTGGATATACACAAGAATGACATGAGCTAGAACGTGACTTCACGAAGATTGTGGCGATTGGCAAGAAACCACTGCATCGTCTTCTTGAGTCCGTCCCGGAGTGCATGTTTCGCCTGAAAGCGAAATAATTCTTTGGCTCGACTGACATCGAGGCACCGTCGCAGCTGCCCGTTGGGCTTGGTAGTATCCCAATCAATCTGTCCGGTGAAACCAGCCTCCGCGGCGATCATGGTAGCAAGATTGCGAATCGTGACCTCTTCCCCTGTCCCCAGATTGATGGGCAAACTTCCGTCATAGTGCTCGGCTGCGAGAAGGATACCTTCCGCGGCATCCTCTGCAAACAAAAATTCTCGGGTCGGAGATCCATCTCCCCATAATGTGAGTGTGGCGTGGCCTGCTTCTTTGGCTGCCACACATTTGCGTATTAAAGCGGGAATGACATGAGACGTTGCCAGGTCGAAGTTATCGCGAGGGCCGTAGAGGTTCACCGGGAATAACACAATTGAATTGAACCCATATTGCTCACGATAGGCTTGCGACTGAACCAGCATCATCTTTTTGGCAAGACCATAGGGTGCATTCGTCTCTTCGGGATAACCATCCCAGATGTCGTCTTCGTTAAATGGGATTGCCGCAAACTTGGGGTAGGCGCAGATGGTACCCAATGCCACAAATTTCTTCAGCCCCCGTTGGCGCCCAACTTCTATGAGCTGGCTGCCCATCATGAGATTGTCATAGAAAAACTTTCCTGGGTTGGCTTGGTTCGCGCCAATCCCTCCAACCCGAGCCGCAAGATGGATGACCATATCGGGTGCATGATCGCGATAGAGTTGCTCCACGGCATCCATGTGCACGAGATCGTAATCTTGACTGCGAGGCACGACGATATCGCGGCAGCCTTTGGCGCGAAGCTGTTCGACGACACACGATCCCAAAAAGCCTGCTCCGCCCGTGACGACGATGCGTTTCTCGTTCCAAAATGATGTCATAGCCGTGTGCGTGCCTCCAACGTTTAACTTTTAGCCTCGCTTCCGTGTCCCATCTAATTTTTCTGTTTCTGCAGCCAGATCAGCATCCACCATCATCGCTATCAACTCATGGAAAGTGACCTTTGGTTGCCAGCCAAGCTCTTTCTTCGCTTTGCTTGCATCGCCGATCAGAAGGTCCACCTCGGTCGGACGAAAGTACGTGTGATCGATCTTGACATGTTTCTTCCAATCTAATTGCAGACGGTCAAACGCCAGCTCGAGCATTTCCTTGACAGTGTGTGTTTCACCAGTCGCAATAACATAATCGTCAGCTGTCTTCACCTGCAACATCATCCACATGGCTTCGATGTAGTCGCCGGCGAAACCCCAATCGCGCTTGGCATCAAGATTTCCCAGAAATAGATCTCGCTGAATACCCAGCTTGATGCGGGCTGCGGCTTTCGTGATCTTGCGCGTCACAAACGTTTCGCCGCGCCGAGGCGATTCATGGTTGAACAATATACCGTTACAGGCGAAGAGGCCGTAGGCCTCCCGATAATTCACCGTCACCCAGTAGGAATAGACCTTGGCCGCTCCATAGGGACTACGGGGATAGAATGGCGTTGTTTCGCGCTGAGGGACGTCCTGCACCTTGCCAAACATTTCGCTGGACGATGCTTGATAAAACTTCGGCTTCAACCCTGACTCGCGAATGGCTTCCAGAAGGCGGATCGTTCCAAGCCCGGTAATTTCTCCGGTATACTCGGGGATATCAAAACTCACACGCACATGACTTTGTGCGCCCAGGTTGTAAATCTCATGCGGCTGGATCGTTCGGATAATGCGGTTCAGCGAACTTGCGTCGTTGAGATCTCCATATACTAAATGGAGCCGTCGATGCGGAACATGCGGGTCTTCATAAATGGGATCGATCCGGCCCGTATTGAACGAGCTCGATCGTCGAATAATGCCATAGACCTCATACCCCTTCCCCAGAAGAAATTCAGCCAAGTACGATCCATCCTGCCCTGTAATACCACTGATCAACGCTTTTTTCACAAGCATACTCCTCGGTTGTGGCGGGATAACATGGACGGATTATGCCTTGCTCACACAATGTTGTCTACAAGCTGCACACTTCTGATCGAATCATGGATCACGGCTTATTCTTGCACAGAACCTTCTCCGCGCATTAGAATGCCCTGGTCCATGTGACGGTTGATCGACGGTTGGTCTTGAAGGCTATGACGATACGTCGGGGCATCATATTCGCCTATATCCTGTGCGGCGCCTTTCTGGTGGCCCACATCATCAACGCCGTGATAGCAGAGGCCTTGTCTGTTCCGAGCGGATCGGTGCGCCCCTCACCAGTATCGGATCGGGAAGGTGAGGCAAAGACTTCTGCGTCTGCGATGATTGAATCTATTCAAAAGAGTGGACTCTTTCCCCTTCCGCCTGATCCTGTTAGTGCGAGCGCAACTGGGTCCGGTGCGCCACCGCTGCCTCGCGTGCCGCTCAATCTGGCGTCAAAGCTCAAGCTGCTAGGGGTGGTGATGGGGGATCATGAAGGCGTCTCGGCGATTGTTGAAGAACTGTCGAGCAAGCGTCAATTATTCTTTCGGTTGCACGACCACATACCTGATATCGGTGAGATCAGTGAAATTCCTTGCACACATCCTCGAAACAAGAGCTCTTCAACCGCCGGCTGCCACAGCACCGCCACAAAGAACAGTCGTGAGAATATATGCCGCCACGGCAAGGGTTGGACAACCACCAGGAAAGGCAAGACAAACCAGACGACTGCACCCATGGCCAACGAGGAAAGAAAAATCGGAGAGCGATAAAAGGCCGGCGCCGCTTTGAGGCCACACCTCTCGCACAGGACCGACAGGATATGGGAGGTCGTGCTGCTCACATCTCACCGAGGTTCCTCGGGATGTCCCGGGAAACCTCAGCAGAAGAGTGACGTGTTTGAGTGCCTATCACGTGACTACAATCGACGCCGACTTCTCCAGATCAATGCCCCAATGGTCATCAGCAACATGATCGGCATCAACACGTCGTTCGTGCCGGCCTGAGCGATCGTGCAACCGCCCCCTCCAGCTGAAGGGGCGCCTGAAATGTCAGCGCCGGCAGGGGCGTCGAAAGTCGCCGTCACAGTGGCTGCGGTATTCACGACACAGCTGCCTGTGCCTGTACAACCAGAGCCGCTCCAGCCTGTGAAGGTCGATCCACCATCCGCTGTTGCTGTCAGCGTCACGTTGGTATTATTGAAAAAATTCGCATTGCAGATTGCGCCGCAATCGATGCCTGTCGGGGCTGAGACTACTTTCCCGGTGCCAGTCCCTCCTTTAAGGATAGTCACCGTAAAGGATCCCGGAGGAGGTAGCACGTTAAACGTCGCTGTCACGCTCACCGTGCTGGCCACCTGACA